>CAZRVK010000025.1:0-1738 GCA_964603585.1 uncultured Planctomycetales bacterium | reverse complement strand
GTGACCGGCCCTTCCCGGAACACCTGCCACAGCACGATCACCAGGAAGCCGACGATGCATCCGATAAAGAGCAGTCCGGTGAGAATCTCAAGATTCGGAATGCCGAACACGTTGCGGGCCCAGTGAGTCGCCACGGCCAGGGCGACGAACAGGGTCAGCACGGCCTGGAGCGTCCTGCGGCGCGTCATGGTGAGCAGGCCCGCCAGGAGCAGGAGCGAGAACAGCACGTTGTTGACCAGCGTGATCGCGTCGCCCGACCGGGTGATCGGCGCGATCACGAAAATCTCGACGAGCAGGAGGACAAGGAACGCCGTCAGGCTCCTCTCCTCCGACCAGAACTGCGTGACACGCCTGTGGGTGGTCTTCATCCGGGATCCTCTCAGGGATTTTGCGCCTTCTTCTCCTGATCTTCCCTGTCCTCCTTGCGCGCGGTGAAGGTCTCCGGGGAGGTGAGCCGGTCCGCCTCCACCACCCAGCCGCCCCCCATGGACTTGTATAGGTTCACCAGGGCCACGAAGAGGGTACCCTGCGTCTGGGCATAGGTCAGCTCGGAGGAGAAGAGGCTCCGCTCGGCGTCGAGGACCTCGATGTAGCTCGTGTAGCCGTTGTCGTAACGGAGCCGGGCGATGCGGGCGTACTCCTTCAGGGCATCGACCTGCCTCTTCTGTGCCTCCAGCTGTTCTCGCGTGCGGCGCTGGTCGATCAGGGAGTCATTCACCTCGCGGAAGGCGTTCTGGACCGTGTTTTGATAGCTGAAGAGCGTCTGCTGCTGGATCGCCTCCGACGCCCAGAACTGCCCCAGGAGGGAGCCGCCCGTGAAGATGGGGGCCGCCGCCGCCCCTCCCCAGCTCCAGACCTGGGCGGGCCCGTTGAAGAGGTTCGAGAGCTCCGTGCTGGCCCAGCCGAAAAGGCCCGTCAGGGAGATGGTCGGGAAGAACTGCGCCTTCGCTACACCGATGCGGGCATTGGCGGCAACGAGGGCCTGCTCGGCCTGACGGACGTCGGGCCGCTTCTCCAGCAGATCCGAGGGCAGCCCTGCCGGGACGGCCGGAAGAGTCAGCTCGTCGATGCTCTTTCCCCGCTCGATGGGCCCCGGGTTTCTACCGAGCAGGAGGCTCAGCGCATTCTCCTGGAAGCCGATCTGCTTCTCGATCTGCGGAATCGTGGCCAGGGCCTGTTCGTACTCGGACTTGACCTGGTTGAGCTCGAGCTCCGATATGACCCCGCCCTCGTAGCGCAGCTTGAAGAGCTTGTAGGACTCCTCGCGGACATTGGCCGTTCGCCTGGCCACCTCGAGCTGCTTGTCGAGGTCCCTCAGGAGGATGTAGCCGTTGGCCGTCGAGCTGACCAGCGACAGGATGACCGCCTGCCGCGCCTCCTGCGTGCTGAGCAGCTCGGCTTTCGATGCTTCGGTGGCCCGCCTGAGCTTGCCCCAGATGTCGATCTCCCAGCTGCCGCTGAAGCCCGCCTGGTAATTTTCCGACGGGTTCTTCACGGTGGACGGAATCGGGGAGGCTCCGCGCTCGGAGGCCCGGTCCTTCGTTGCCGAACCGTAGGCCCCGATCTGCGGGAACAACCCCGAGCGCCCCACCCAGTAGCGGCCCACGTACTCGTCGACGCGGGCGGTGGCGACCCGGAGGTCGTTGTTCTGCTTCAGGGCCTCTTTGATCAGCCCATCCAGGACGCCGTCGTCGAACTGTTGCCACCAGGCCGTGTTGGCCCTGTCCTGGGCCTCCTT
>CAZRVK010000024.1:0-1856 GCA_964603585.1 uncultured Planctomycetales bacterium | reverse complement strand
CTTCAGTCATGTCGACTTCGTTGAAAGTGGTCAGCATCGCCATGTTCGACTGTGCCTCAACCAGGCGCTTGGCCACGGTGGCACGAACGCGGGTCATCGGTACGCGCTTCTCGGTGCGATCGCCAGCGGCGAACACAGGAGCAGCGGCAGCCGGGGCAGCAGCCTTGGCAGGCGCGGCAGCCGGAGCGTTTTTCTTGGCTTCAACCGCGGCAACCACGTCTTCCTTGGTCACACGGCCGTCTTTGCCGGTGCCTTTGATGGAAGCCAGGTTGATGCCGTTTTCTTCAGCCAACTGACGTGCAGCCGGTGCAGCGATTGGATCTTCACCACCAGCGGCCGGAGCGGCGGCAGCAGGTGCGGCAGCCGGAGCAGCAGCGGCGGCAGGAGCAGCGGCAGCAGCGCTGCCCGCTTCGATCGAGCCCAGTACCTGGTTGGACAGGACGGTTGCGCCCTCTTCGGCAACGATGGCACCCAGGACGCCGTCGGCTTCGGCCAACACTTCCAGCACGACCTTGTCAGTCTCGATGTCGACGATCAGGTCGTCACGCTTGACGGCCTCGCCTGGTTTCTTGTGCCAGGTGGCAACGGTGCCATCGGCAACCGATTCCGGGAATGACGGGGCTTTGATTTCGATAGCCATTATCTGTGGGTCCTTAAAATTCGGTTTCAGTCAGCGCGAAGGCGTTAAACAGTGAAAGCATCTTGCAGCAGTTTTTCCTGCTGCTCGGCGTGCATCGATGCATAACCACAAGCAGGTGCAGCAGAAGCATCACGACCGGCATACTCCAGGCTCAAGGCCTTGTTGTGGTTGCCGATGCTGCGACGCAGGTGATGCTGGCTGCTGTACCACGCGCCCTGGTTCATCGGTTCTTCCTGACACCACACCACATTGGTGAGGTTGGTGTAAGGCGCAATGGCCTCCATCAGGTCATCTTCCGGGAACGGGTAAAGCTGCTCGATACGCACGATGGCGATGTCTTCGCGGCCTTCGGCACGGCGTTTTTCCAGCAAGTCGTAGTAGACCTTGCCGCTGCACAGGATCAGGCGAGTGACCTTGGCCGCGTCCAGAGTGTCGATTTCCGGAATAACGGTCTGGAACGAACCATCGGCCAGATCTTCCAGGGTCGAGATGGCCAATTTGTGACGCAACAGCGATTTCGGGGTCAGCACTACCAGCGGCTTGCGCAGCGGGCGGATCACCTGGCGACGCAGCAAGTGGTAGATCTGGGCCGGGGTAGTCGGCACGCACACCTGGATGTTGTGCTCGGCGCACAATTGCAGGTAACGCTCCAGACGGGCCGAGGAGTGCTCCGGACCCTGACCTTCATAACCGTGTGGCAGCAACATGGTCAGACCGCACAGACGGCCCCACTTGTGCTCGCCGCTGGTGATGAACTGGTCGATAACCACCTGGGCACCGTTGGCGAAGTCGCCGAACTGGGCTTCCCAGATCACCAGCGCGTTTGGCGTGGTGGTCGAGTAACCGTATTCGAACGCCAGCACGGCTTCTTCAGACAGGAACGAATCGTACAGGTCGAAACGTGGCTGGCCTTCATACAGGTGCTGCAGCGGGATGTAGGTGCCCGCGTCTTTCTGGTTGTGCAATACCGCGTGACGGTGCGAGAACGTACCACGGCCGATGTCCTGGCCAGTCATGCGGATCGGGTGACCTTCGAACGCCAGGGTCGCGTATGCCATGGTTTCGGCATAACCCCAGTTGATCGGCAGGCCGCCGGCTTGCATTTTTTGACGGTCTTCGTAGATCTTCGCAACCTGGCGCTGTACTACGAAGCCTTCCGGGATTTCCAGCAGCTTGGCGGACAGTTCCTGCAGGGTCTTCAGATCGAACGAGGTGT
>CAZRVK010000023.1:0-2000 GCA_964603585.1 uncultured Planctomycetales bacterium | reverse complement strand
ACCGTACCACGTTGGCGCGCACGTAGAGCGCCGCCCGCCATTCGCCGTCGCGCCCCTGGTAGGGCTTGGGTTCCGTGAGCGCGCCAACCACCATAACCTTCATACCCCTTTTGACGTACTGACCGCAGATTTCGGCCAGTTGCTGCCAGGCCGTGATCCTGAACCAAACGGTGCGCTCTTGCGGAATGCCGTTGGCGTCCTTCCACTTTTCGCTGGCGGCTACCGAGAAGCTGGTGACGGGCTTGCCGTCGGGCAAATAATGCTGTTCGGCGTCGCGCCCGACGTTGCCCACGATGGTGATTTGCTGGTACATGAAACTCCTTGTGCAAGTAGCTTTGGGCGGGGCTATCCCCAACCCCGCCCGCGAGCGGTTACGCCTGCGCCGGTTGCGCTTTGGCTTGGGCGATCTTGTAGGTTGATAGCGCCGCCAATGTTGCCTTTTGCGCCTCCGCGATGTTCTTGTACAAATGCAAGTGCTCGCGCAGATGGCCGTTGTCCTTGCACCACTGATAGAACTCGTCGGGGGGCATGGGCAAGCTATTGGTTTCGACAACCTTACTTAGCCAGCCGTGATACTGGCCGCGCCATGCAATATCCTCGGGGCCAGGGTCAGCAGCGACGGGCGCGGATTTGGCCGCGCCGTTGCCGCCGTTGGCGGGCTGTGGCTGCGCTTGCGCGCCCTTGATCTCACCCGTTTCGGGATCAACCATCGCGGGACGCGCATCGGGGATCGTCTCGATCTCGGTTTCATCGAGCCAGCCCAACCCAACGATGCTTAGGGTCACGCGGCGCTTGGCTTTGGTTTCGGCCTTCATAATGGCGTTGGCCAGCGCGTCGCCACGCAAACCAGCCAGACACACTGCGCCAACGCTTTCATCGGCGCGCCCGTTCGGGAGTGTGCCCCGCGCCGTGACGACATAGAGATCATCCATGCGCTCGCGGCTTACGATGTTGACGGTGAGGTTGTGAATCTTGCGAAGCTGGTCGGTGCAATCGCGTTTGGCGTACAACGTCAACTTGCCATTCAAGGTGATGTAATCGAACGGCTTGGTGAACGGGTTGACGCCGATGGTCTCGCAAACGCGGCGATAGTAGGCAATGCGATCAGCGGGGGTGAGCCGGCTCAGGTCGCCCTCGATCACCACGCGCTCGATCACGTCACCGCTCGGAACTTTGACAATATCAGCCATGAATAATCCCTCCTTGCATTGGCCCCGATTCGTGGTATAATCGGGGTGTATACCATCTGTTGCTGAACGGCTCACGATCTACCCAATCGCGGGCCGTTCGCTTACTGCGCCGCTACATCAGCGGCCATTTTCTCGATAATGTCCAGTTGCTCGTTGATGCGGGAGATCATATGGCGATACTCTCGCACACAGCCCCACAGCTTGCGCTCGGTGGCCCATTTTACCAACCCCGTCAATTCCTCCCGCTGCTGTGTGAGCAAGTCGCGCCGCAACTGGAGCGGGTTGGCCTCGGCGAGCAAACCGTCGGCGTAAGCGGCGGCCTGCTCGGGGGTGGCGCCGTTGGCGCGCATGGCCAGGAACGCAAGGCGGGCGTGCTCAATCAGGCAGTCGGCCATCATCGCAGCACCGCCGCAACCACGTGGCCCGCGAAATAGAGCATGGCCACGGCCATAACCATGTAGAAAACAACGTCTTCCCAGCCGATACGTCTACGTTTCACCACTGCCCTCCTGGGACGGCAAACAGGATCGCCGTCAACACCGCGAGCCAAAAGAGTACCCAACGTAGTCGCATAAGTCCTCCTTGAATAACAACGCCCACACTTGGGGCTAGGCTTTGGCTCTGGCGGTGCCGACAAGAGAAACGGCGTTAACCAAAGCCCAGCCCCAAAGGTGGGCGGCGATTTCTCTTGTTTCGGCTCTGCCAGAAGCCGCGCTCGTTTCGAGCACAATCAGTATAGCACATCGCTGCTCCAAAGTCAACTAGCAAGCGGACATAGAGCGGACATCTTTAGGACATGAAACGGACATG
>CAZRVK010000022.1:0-2199 GCA_964603585.1 uncultured Planctomycetales bacterium | reverse complement strand
CCATCTTGAGAAGACCCTTGTCGCGCAGGATCCCCGCGTTGTTGATGAGGATGTCGACCTTGCCGAAAGCATCGAGGGCCGTCTTCACGATTCCCTCGCCGCCCTGAGGCGTGGCCACATTGTCGTAATTGGCGACGGCTTCGCCGCCCAATGCTTTGATTTCATTGACGACCAGGTCTGCAGGACCGGCTGCACCCGCTCCCGATCCGTCCCGGGCTCCGCCAAAGTCGTTCACCACGACCTTCGCGCCGCGGCGACCCAGCTCCAGTGCATAGGCCCGTCCCAAACCGGCGCCGGCGCCCGTCACGATGGCCACCCGGCCCTGGAAGTCGACCTCGGGAATCCAGTCGGTCTGGGGCACAGGCTTCCAGAAATACTGGGAGAAGCCGCGCGCCTTGTCGGCAACCCTTCTGCGGAAGGACAGCGTCACGGGCATGCCGACCTTGAGGTCGTTCAGCTCGCAGTCGGTGAAGTCGGCCACAAAGCGTCCGCCGCCCTCAAACTGCACCAGGCCGTAGATCGCCGGCGGATCGACCGACACCGCCAGCAGGTCGCCGGTGAAGCTCTTGATTCGCGCCGGAACACCTGCGAACTCGTAATCGTCCATGGGCCCCACGTGGCCGCAGGCGGGGTTTACGCAGATATCCGCCGGCGGGAACTGGGGCGTCCCGCAAGCCGTACACTTGCCGCCGACCATGCCGAGGATCATCTTGCGGTTCCGCCACAGGGCCGTCATGGCCGTCTGGACCGGCGCCTCCGCCCGAATGCCCGTCTCCGGATCGATCAGCTCGCGGAACTTGAGGAACTTCATGTAGTTATCCGTCGTCTTCTTCTTGGCCAGCGAACCCTTCACGCCCGCCCTCGCGGCGAGCTTCGTGATGTTCTCCGTCACCTTGAAGTACATGGCGTCGCATCCCTGGCCAAAGCCCGCCAACAGGATTCCGTCGCCCGGTTTTGCCGTCTCGAGGGCAGCGACGAACATCAGCAAGGCATGGGCCGTGCCGGTTTCCCCGCAGACCTCGTGCATCGTATCGACAAGCTTGTCGCCGGAAGCGCCGAGCTTCTTCGCGATGGACCGGTGCTCGGCCTTGAAGATGCACGGGAAGACGAGTTTCTGGACGTCGTCCATGGTGATCTTCAGCTTCTTCATGAGGCCGCCGACCGCCTCGGGGATGAACTTGGAGTAGCCTTCCTCACGGAGCCAGCGCTCTTCCCAGGTGTAGTCGAACTCGGACCAGGAACCGCGGAAATGGTCCACGAAGTCGTACGTGACGCTGTAGGAACCCTTGAATTCTGCCACGACGTCGTCGCTGCCGACCATCAGGGCCGCCGCGCCGTCGCCGAACCACATTTCATAGAAGCCGGCCGTCCTGGTGTGGCGCTTGTCCGAAGCGGCGACCAGGATGGTCTTGCGGTTGCCCGCTTTCGCGACGTCAAGGGCCGTCAGGAGGCCCGTGGTCCCTGCCCGCTGGGAGGACGTGAAGTCCGCCGTATTGATGTCGCTCCGCAGATTCAGCGCCGTCGCCAGGATTCCCGCATTCTGCCGGTCGCTGAAGGGGAGGGTCGTCGAGCAGAGATAACCCGCGTCGATCTTCTTCTTGTCCTTGCCGATCAGGCAGTCCTGCGCCGCCGCGACCGCCATGGTGAGGCTGTCTTCGTCATAGTTGCACATGGAGCGCTCGCCCTGGGCGACGCTGATGAGCGCCGGTGCGAACCAGCCCATGGCCTGGTAGATTGCCATCCGGTCCAATCTCAGGCGGGGGATATAGGCTCCAAATGATGTAATACCGACCATTGTCTTACCTCCTTCATTCACGTGTATTGCGTTCGCATTTTCGAATCGTTCGTCCCGAAGGATCCCGCCTCAGAATTTGAACAGCTTCTCCAGGAGCTGCGACTTCATCAGGTCGCCTTCAATCTTCAGCTTGCCGGAGGTGTAGGCCTTCATGGCGTTCATCTTCCCGTTCATGAGATCGAGATAGTCGCCGGCGGCCATCTTCAGCGTGCAGCCGGGGCTCGCGTGGGTTCCGGCCGCCACCGTCAGGGCTCCGCCCTTGATATCCGCGTACCAGTCGCCGCCGCCGTCGCCGGAGATACAGTACTGGAACACCACGTCCGTTGTGGCTGCACCCGCCTGGAAGGCGCCGGGCATGGCAGCGAAGACATCTTTCACCGCGGCAAATCCGCTGCTGCTCTTCG
>CAZRVK010000021.1:0-2206 GCA_964603585.1 uncultured Planctomycetales bacterium | reverse complement strand
GACGCGCGAACAACGGTTCTTGGAACCCATGCCAAGAGAGTGGGGTGTCATGCGCCGAAATCTGAGAGTGCCGGTCCTCGTGGCTCTTGCGGCCTGTGCCGTTTTGTCTGCTCTGGTGCTTGGAACCGAAACCGTATCGGGACGCGTGACGGACGCGGACGGGCGCCCGGTGGCGGGCGCTGTGGTGAGGGCGACGTTTCTGCATGCGGCCGCGCACACCGATATGGGCACCGTCTACCAGGAGACTCCGGACACCCGGGGGACCAAGTCGGGGGCGGACGGCCGTTACCGGATGCGCCTGCATGGCCCGTTCGCCCGCCTGGTGTCGTTTGTACTGGGCGGCGACGGGGCCTGCCATGTGCGGGCAAGTTCCGGAAACCTGGGCCGGGTCTGCCGCAGGATATTCGTGAAGACCGCGGCAAGCCGCGTGGACTTGCAGCTCGGGCCGCCGGGAACCGAATTGACAGGCCGTCTTGTGGACTCGAGGGGCCGTTGCCTGGCGGACCAGCCGTTTTCCCTCCTCCCAAGGCGGGGAGGGGCGGACCCCTCCTTTGTCCGTCAGGACGAGGACAGGCTGTTTGCGGCCGCCTACGAGGAGGGGCGCGCGCCAAGAACCGACGAACGCGGCCGTCTTGGCCTTTGCGGCATTCCGCCGGGGTGCTATGAGATTCTTGTCTGGCGAGACGGCGCATTGACTCCTGTCCAGGACGGTTGGATCGAGGCTGTGGCCGGGAAATCCATTGAGGCGGATTTTCGGGTGCTTGCTCCGGAGGACATGGCCGAGCTGGTTGCGGAGGTGGTGGACGAGGCGGGCGCGCCCCTCCCGGAATTTCAGGTGGTCGCGCTGAGGGCGGTACGTCCCAACGGGGGATGGGCGACGGCAAGGCCGGACAGCATGGAGGTGATGCCGGGGCAGCTTCATGCAACAGGCCTGGAACCGGGGGAGGCGCAGGTGCTGCTGGCCGCTCCGGGACTTCCCCAAACGCGGTTTCAATTCCATCTTGATCCGGGCGCCACGGCGCGGAACCGTTTCATACTGGGCAGGGGAGGGTCTGTTTCGGGAACGGTCACCCCCTTCCTCGGTCCGGAGGAGACCTCCGTGGGCTGCCGGGTTCGCGGAGAAATGGCCGGGCAGACCTGCGTTGTGGGCGCTGGGGGCGCCTTTTCCTCCGGTCCGGTCGCGCCCGGGGAGTACCTTCTGGTCGCGCGCAACCGCCTCCAGGACGGCGTCATCACCCGGCAGCAAAGCGCTTGGATGCATGTCGGGCCGGGATCCGCTTCCACGCATGACTTCGATCTCAGCGACGGACCCGCCGAGGTGGGCGGGGAGATTCGCCTGCCGGCGAACGCGCCCGGCGGATGGATTCTGGTCAGGGAACCAAAGGCGCCGCCGGTGACGGACTGGCACGATCCGGTTGGCCGGCATGACGGCACCGTGGCGACGATGCCGGTGAAGGACCAGCACACCTACCGCATTCCCGGGCTGCCCGAGGGGGAGTACATCGTCAGCGCCTTCTGGATGGAGATCACAGACGCTGAGGCCGCCAAGTGGAGGGAGGGGGGAACCCTTCTCCATCAACGGACACGCACAGTCCGTTTGAAGGGGGGAGAGTCCGCGCGCGCCGATTTCGACTTCACCCGGTCCGAGTGACGGGCACCCTTGCGCTGCCCACGGCCACTGCTTTCACGAATGGCGGTGGAAGGGCAGCACCGCCGCGCCGTAGACAAGAGCGCCCGCGCCGATGGAAACCAGAACTGGGCATTCCCGCAGGACAAAAACAACGGCGGCCATAACGGTCGTTGCGCCGAGGGCGGGCAGGATGCCGAGGGCCATGCGCCGGGCGGACACGCCAAGGCTGCGCGCGGAGACGGCGAAAAGGACGGCGGCCAGGGCCGCGCCGAGGGTGATGTTGAGCCAGACCAGGCCGTTGCCGCCGAAGGCGGGGGAAAGCAGGAATGCCCCGGCGGTCTTGAGGATCGCCGCTCCGGCAAAGAGGACGGCGGCCAGGGCCTGCATGCCCCGGGCGCGGAGCTGGGCCTGTCCGACCAGCGCGGGCAGGAAAAGGGCCGCCGCCACGGTGAGCCCGGCGAGGGTAAAGCCCGCCCCCGCATACTGTTCACCGCCGAGAAAGACCGTGAGGGGCTCAGCGAGCAGCAGCGCGCCCGTGGCCAGTGGCAGGCCCACCTCCACGGCCAGCCGCCAGGC
>CAZRVK010000020.1:0-2326 GCA_964603585.1 uncultured Planctomycetales bacterium | reverse complement strand
TCCATGCAACGATGCCCACGCATACCCCGAGGGGCTCCCGGCGGATGTAGTCGCGTCCAGGGCAGAAGAAGTTGCCCGAGCAGAAGATCTCCTCCTCCCAGACGAACCTGTGCGCGGCGTGGTACGCCAGGTTGCGGAGGATCGACTGGCCCATCATGCCCCACAGCGAGCTGAGCCTGATGGCCTGGCCGCTGTCCGCCGACTCCACCATGGCCAGGCGCAGGGCCTGCTTGGCGATCTCGTCGGCAAAGTTGTAGACGATGTCTGCACGCGCCCGCGGGCTGAGCCTGCTCCACTCACCTTTGTCAAAGGCCCTCCTGGCGGCCATGACCGCCTTCTCGGCATCGGCTTCACCGGCCTTGGCCACGGTGGCGAAGGCCTGGCCCGTGCCCGGGTCGATGCTCTCCATGACATCCCCGCTCGATGCCTCCACGAACTGATTATCGATGAACATTTTGTAGTGATCCATGGATCCCCTCCCCACAGAAAGAATGGCCCGTCTCCCGGGCACTTTTATACCGACAGTTCATTTCACAGAGCATGCCAGGAACGAAACATCCATATTTCGAAAGGTTACCTGCAACCAGGCCCTGTGAACCCGCCATATATGATGACAGGACTTTACTTTTTTAACGATTCCGCCATATAGTGCGGGTGATATCTTGCCTCCGGAGGGGGTCCATGACCAAGAGCCCGGCAAAGTCCCTGAGCGACTGCGTTGCAAAGATTGTCCGCAGCGAGGACCTGAAGACCTCCATCAGGGCGCTGTATTCCTTTTTCCAGGAGCAGATCCCCCTCGACTACATCACCATGCTCGTGTACGACGCCCCCGGGCACACCCTCCAGTACCGGGTTCACTCCACGGACTCCAGCATCGTGCTCGTGGACGAGCTGATACGCTTTTCCGAGGACACGAGAAGGGATGCCCGCGACCTCATCGACAGGCGGATAAACACCCTCTACATTCCGAACGGGACAAAGCACCCGCTGGTCAGGCAGTTCGATTCGTACGTCGGCATCGACCAGCCGGCATCCATCGTCATGCACCAGACCGAGATAGCGCCCCACCAGTACGCCATCCTCTCCCTGGTCGTCTGGGGCGAGGACCGCTACGGACCGAAGCACGTCCGCCTCGTGAAAAACCTGTCCGAGTCCATAGACAGCGCCGTGCGCCACATCTTCTCACAGCTGGTCATAGCACGGCTGAGGGAGCGCCTCGCATCGGACAACCGCGAGATCAGGAAGAGGCTGGGGCAGAACATGGCGCACGACATAGCTGGCCTGAAAGAGGTGATGCTGCGCATCGACCAGGTGGCCAAGCTCGACACGCCCGTGCTCCTCATGGGCGAGACGGGTGTGGGCAAGGAGCTCATGGCCAATGCCATCCACCGCCGCTCCAGGCGATCTGAAGGGCCGCTCGTGAGCATCAACTGCGGGGGCATCACCGAGACCCTCATCGACAGCGAACTGTTCGGCCACGAGAAAGGCGCCTTCACCGGGGCAGACATGGTGAAGAAGGGGGTGTTCGAGCAGGCCGACGGCGGGACGATCTTCCTCGACGAGGTGAGCGAGCTGTCCGGGCAGGCCCAGGTCAAGCTGCTCAGGGTGCTCCAGAGCATGACCATCAGGCGCGTCGGAGGACAGAGGACGATAACCGTCGACGTGCGCGTTATCGCGGCCACGAACCGTGACCTCGCGCAGATGGTCGAGAGCCGTGAGTTCAGGAAGGACCTGTGGTTCCGGCTCAACACCTTCCCCATAGCGATCCCGCCGCTCAGGGAGAGGAAGGGCGACATCCCCTCCCTGGCCGAGCATTTCGCCAGGCGACTGACCGTGGAGATGAATCTCCCGTACCGGTACCGCTTCGCCCCCCATGCCATGGGGCAGCTCCAGAGATACGACTGGCCGGGAAACGTGCGCGAGCTCGAGAACATCATCGAGCAGGCCCTCATCGTGAGCCGTGGTGCGCCGTTGTCCTTCCCCTACCTCGACTTCGTCACCCCGGAAGTGACAGACCCCCCCCGGCCAGGGGAGAGCAGCGAGGTCCTGACCATGAACGAAATGATGCGCCGTCACATCATCAGGGTCCTCAAGATCACGGACGGCCGGGTCGAAGGGAGTAAGGGCGCCGCGGAGGTCCTCGGCATGAAGCCTTCCACGCTCCGGGCAAGGATGAAGAAGCTCGGGATCAGGATCGCCAGGCTTCCGGGGAGCATACAGCACACCACCTCATAGATTGGCGGCCATGAGGAGGCGGGACACCCTGTCAAGGACCTGCGGAGCCGGCATCACATCATCCTGCTGCCTGAAAGCAGGTCCCGGAACA
>CAZRVK010000019.1:0-3112 GCA_964603585.1 uncultured Planctomycetales bacterium | reverse complement strand
GCGGCTTGTATAACCTATAAGTAAAGCCGGCGAGAGGAATCGAACCCCCGACCCGTCGCTTAGGATATAGTCAATAAACTGTTTCGCTCCCCAAAGGGGCTTCGCCCCTATGGCGTCCCGCCGTTGGCGGGACTGTTACCCCAAAAACGCGGGGAAATGTTTTCCCCGCACCCCTTTCGGTTCGGGGTATGCGGCTTGTATAACCTATAAGTAAAGCCGGCGAGAGGAATCGAACCCCCGACCCGCTGTTTACAAAACAGCTGCTCTACCGACTGAGCTACGCCGGCACAAATTACTTTTTAAGATCGCTTCCGGAATCGCTTCGATGATATCTGAAGCGATCAGTGAAATTTGCGTTTTCTTCTCTGCGGCGATATCCCCGGCCAGGCCATGCAGATAAACCGCGGTTTTTGCCGCATCAAAAGCTTTTAACCCTTGTCCTAAGAACGCACCGATCATACCGCTCAATACATCTCCGGAGCCTGCGGTTGCCATACCTGGATTGCCAGTTAAATTTATATAGCACTGGTGTCCTGGTGCAGCTACGATTGTATGGTGCCCTTTTAATACGAGGATACAATTATAATATCTTGTAAAGGTTTTTGCAATAGTTATTCTTTTAAGTTCGATTTCCTTAACACTTTTATCTGTAAGCCTTGCCATCTCGGCCGGATGCGGAGTAAGGATACTCTGGCTTTTTAAGATATCCAAGTGGCCGCATAATGCATTTAATCCGTCAGCATCAATTACTGCAGGCTTATTTGTTTTGGCAACCACCTTGCGGAGTAATTTTTGTGTTGATCTATCCTGTGATACTCCGGGCCCAATCACCAAAACATCTATGTGCCGTATAAACTTTTCAATCTCCTTGAATGCAGATAGGCTTAAATTTCCGGCCCGAGTTTCCGCCAAAGGCAAGGTCATCACTTCCGGAGGTTTAATTTTGATCATTGCCCGATTCAGGCTTTTGGGGATACCTAAAGTCACCAGTCCTGAACCGGCCCGGATCGCCGCCTTTGCCGCTAAAGCCGCGGCTCCGGAGAATCTGGGGCTTCCGGCGATGATCAGTATATGCCCAAAATCACCTTTATGTGAATTAACCTTTCTTTGTAACAATCGCGTTGGCAACTGCATAATTTTTTACATGTGATATGGAGATCAGTACAACCAGCCCTTTGGCCTTGTTATTCGAGATTGCGCAATATGGCTTGCCATCCAGGTCATTTAAGATATTTATCTCTTGCCAGGTCAGGTTTTTGTTTCCTAGTGCCTTGAATATGGCTTCTTTTGCGGCAAACCTGCCTGCCAGGTGCTGATACAGACTTCCGCGTTTCTTGGCGTTTATTAACTCTTCAGGAGTGAATATACGATTAAGAAAAGCGTCCCCCCATTTATCTACAGCCTGTTTTAGGCGCTTGACTTCAGTAATATCTACTCCGGTACCGATAATCATCTTTGTGCCTTTTCGATCAAACAGCGCATTTCCTTTACCGCTTGAAAGATACCGGTTGTTATTGCCCGGCAGATAATTGAATGCCCGATGTTCAGCTCTTCGATTGCCTTTATCCCTGCGATCAGTCCGGCATTATTATAATTTAAGCCATGACCGGCGAATACTTTTATCCCTTGCGATTTAGCATAGTCAGCGGCAGATCTAATTTGATGGAAATATTTAGTTTCTTCAAGTTTATTCTTTGCATCAGCGTAACGGCCGGTATGCAGCTCTATAATTCTGACGTTACACTTTCGGGCAGCATCGATCTGGCGTTTACTCGGGTCAATGAACAGGCTGACATCTATATCATGCTTTCGTAATTTCGCTGCCGTCTGCTTTATGGCAGTAACTTGATTTATTACATCCAAGCCTCCTTCAGTGGTGAGCTCTTTTCGTTTTTCCGGGACTAATGTGGCTTGATCGGGCTTTAGTTTGCATGCGATCTCCACTATTTCTGGGGAAATTGACATCTCCAGGTTAAATTTTATTTTAATCGTTTTCTTTAAAATAATAACGTCTCTCTCCTGGATATGCCGCCTGTCCTCGCGTAAATGCGCGACTATGGAATCGGCTCCGGCAGAAACACAAGTTAAGGCGGCCAATACCGGATCAGGTTGGCTGCCTCCGCGTGCCTGGCGTAGGGTTGCGACGTGATCTATGTTGATTCCAAGCTGGATCATAGTGATACTTAGAATAAACTCATCTGTTTATGCTGTCTGCTATACTTAGCGCCTGCTTTACCTGCTTTACATCATGGACCCTTACGATACTGGCACCGTTCTTTGCGGCAATTACGCAGGTTGCCAGTGTCCCGTTTATGCGATCCTGGTTTTCAGCCTTCGTGATCTTGCCAATGAAACCTTTCCGGGAAGTGCCGACTAATATCGGTAATCCCAGGATTTTGAATTCCTTAAGCTTTCGCAGGATTTCTAAATTATCAGTGGTTGTTTTTCCAAAACCAATACCAGGATCGATAATTATCCTGTTATTGTCAATTCCGGCATCCCGGGCAGATTTTACCGCTTCTCCAAGGTAAGTGATGATCTCATCGATCAGGGATTGATATACTGGGCTGTTCTGCATGGTTTGGGGATTACCTTTCATGTGCATGATTATTGCTCCGGCCTTATATTGTGCTGTGATCTTTCGCATCCGCTTATCGCCTAAGGCGCAGATATCGTTTATTATCGATGCCCCGTTATCTAAGGCCTGCCTGGCGACTTCCGGTTTAGACGTATCTATGGAAATAGGAAGCCTGGATCTTTTTGCCAGGAGCTTGATCAGAGGGATTGTTCGTTCGAGTTCTTCCTTTAATGAAACGGGTTTTGCTCCCGGGCGGCTGGATTCTCCTCCGATATCGATAATATCGGCACCTTCATCGGATAATCTTTCTGCGAGCCTAAGAGCGGCTTCTACGGGGGCTTTCAGGTTAGAAGCGAATATTCCGTCCTGGCTGAAGGAATCGGGGGTCATGTTAATTATTCCCATGATCATTGTCCGCCGGCCGAGCGGCAAAGAAAATCTTCCTGCCTTAAAGGTAAAAACAGTCTTTTCATAATTAACTATTGATTGTTTTAGTTCCTGGGCGAGTATTCCAAGCCCAAACGGCTGTTTATT
>CAZRVK010000018.1:0-3508 GCA_964603585.1 uncultured Planctomycetales bacterium | reverse complement strand
CGTCGCGGTGCTGCCTTAAATCTTGGCGGCGACGCTATGACTATTTTCTTGAACGGTGCGACAAAATTTGCTGACTGGGCGCGAGCTTTGGTTAAAAAGTATGGCAAGTCTATCAATGGCATGCTGAAAAATATGTGGACAAGCGTCAACAATTTTGCAAAATCTCTTGGCCGCACCGGGGCAATAGGCGGCAAGCGCCCGGCCGGTTCGGTTCCAAAATCGTTCGGAGTTCAGTCGAAAGATCTGCAATGGGTAAAAGACAACAAAAAACAGCTGCGCCTTGTTTATAACGGCCAGACCGTGGCAACGCTTGAGCGAAAAGTGCCCGGCGGCTGGCGTTGGGCTGAAGCAAATAAAGCATGGGCCAGAAATGAACTGGCTGACGCCAAAGCTACTGTTAAAAGCACGATTTTTGAAGAGCTGAAGCGTGCTGAACGCGAAAGCGCAAAGTATAAAGCCGAAGCCGATAAGCGTCAAAAGGCCGAAGAGGCACGCAATAAAAAGCATGACGATTACTTTACGCAGCCAATATCAACGGCACCGGCAAAGCCAAAACTCGCTTTTAAAGAGCGCATCAAAAACTTTATTGTAAAAGCTGGCGACGTTCTTGTTGATAGATGGGGGCCCGCGCTCAGACTTCAGCAGCAGGTGGCAAAAAATGCCGGCATTGGCGAAGTCAGCGAGGGCGAAAACTTTTACCGAAAACTTGAACTGCTTGCAAATAGAATCAGCAACAGAACAGAACAGTTTAAAGCTGAATCTTTCGAACCAATCGTCGATTATCTCAATAAAAACAAAATCAGTTATGAACAGTTCAACCGGTTTTTGCGAATCATGCACGCAGAAGAGCGCAACAACCATGTTTTTGAAATCAATCCTGAATTTCGTCGCCGCGCTGCTATCGAACCTGACAACCCGAACTATGCAGGTTCTGGCATCACAACCAAAGAGGCCAGGGCCGAAATAGAACGCATGAAACAAGACGGCACATACGACAAATATTTTGCCGCCGGAAAAATGTATTGGGATCTGAACAAAACCCTGCTTAATATGCAGGTTAAATATGGCCTGATGGCACCGGAAGTGCGCGACACATTAAACAGCAAATATGAATATTACGCGCCTCTGAAAAGCATGACTGAAGATTCCACAAAACTTGACTGGCGTGCGCTTGGACGACGCAGCGAATCATCTGACCAGCTTGCACATACCGAAAAAGCAATCGAAGCAACTTTCTCTTACGGGGAAAATGCAAGAGTTCGCCGCGCATTTGCAAGGTTCGCCATTAACCATCCAATGCCTGGCGTCTACGAAATAAATCGGGCAGTAAAAAAGCCCTATTTCGATGAAAACACCGGCGAGGTTAAATACCGGCTTGATCAATACGAAAAACGCGAAGAGCTGCTTTTTGTTCCGACTTCAACTGGCGGGCTGGTCATGCGCATTAAAGACCCGGCATTACTTGCAGTGTTGAAAAATCAGAACGATTTGCAGCTTGGGGATTTCCCCGGGCCGTATCTGCGATCACTTAATCGTTTTCTCGGAGCGGTAAATACATCCGTAAATCCAGAATTTATGTTTGTGAACCTGCTTCGAGATATTCAGACGGCCGCCGTTTCTTTGTCAGCCGAAGAATCGTCAGAAATGGCTGCTAATGTTGTGCTTGGCATTCCAGGGGCGGCAATTACCGCATACGAATTCAAAGCTGGCGAAAACAACGCTGACGTCGCCTTGTATAAGGAATTTATGCGCCAGGGCGGTAAAATTGGCTACCGCGACATTTATAAGCTTGAAAACGCAGCAGAAAAACTGAAAGCCCGCATGGCAGAAACGCAGGCCGGCGGAACATGGTTTCAAACCAAAGAAGGCATGAAGGCAATAAGAGATTTGATAGTGGATGCCAACGACGTTATCGAATCTGCAACTCGTTTTTCGGCATACAAAGAGGCGAGAAAAATGGGCATGAGCAAAGAAAAAGCCGGCTCTATTGCTGCAAATGTAACGCTTAATTTCCAGAAAAGAGGAACTGCCGGCCAAATCCTCAACGCGATGTATCTTTTCAGCACTGCGTCAATCGGCGGCTCCGCAAGAGTGGCGGCCGTTACGGCCAAAGCGGCAACATCAAAAACCGGCAAAGCTTTGATTAGCGGCGCCATTGCTTT
The DNA here is from genome assembly GCA_964603585.1 of uncultured Planctomycetales bacterium. Classification (GTDB taxonomy): domain Bacteria; phylum Omnitrophota; class Gorgyraeia; order Gygaellales; family Profunditerraquicolaceae; genus CAZRVK01. The sequence continues at coordinate 1,346 of CAZRVK010000018.1, read as the reverse complement.
CGGCTTTATGATCGACATAATCAATCGCATTCTGAGTGACATCGACCCGGATGATGACCGCAAATATTGGGATAAGATTTCTGCCGGCGAAAAAGACATGAATTATATGATTATGCTTCCGGGCCAGAAAGAAAATCCGTTGAAGCTGCCCATGCCGCATGGATTTAATGTGTTTCCGGCAATCGGCCGCAACATTTCGGCAATGCTGTTCGGCGAGCAAACTGCTTATGAATCAGTCGGCAACGTAATGAATACTCTGCGCAACGCCTTCAGCCCGACCGGCACCGACGAACGCGGCATTGCATATTCGCTTATTCCGACAGCAGTTAAAGCGCCTGCAGATGTTATGCTCGGCAGAAAATGGACCGGAAAAAGAGTGCGCCCAGATCAACCACAATTCGGCGCTGAAATGCCGCGCAGCCAGTTGATTAACAAAGACACGAATAAAATGCTGGTCGGAATTACTCAAGCTCTGAATGCCATCGACGGAGACGGCCGCAGACCGGGAACCCTTGATTTCTCTGCAGCCGACATTCAATATTTGATCGAACATTATCTCGGGGGAGCAGGCAAAACCGTAACCAGAGGCTTTGACGTTCTCTGGAGAATCGGAACCGGTCAAGAAATTCCGCCAGGCAATGTTCCGTTTGTCAGACGATTTTACGGCAGCAATACTGACTTTGAAGCTTTCGACACGTTCAAAAAAAATCGCGACGAAGTTGAACGGTATAACGCCGCAAAAAGGGAAGATGACAAAGCATGGATGCAGGCCAACAAATGGCTTTCGGTTGCCAGGCAGCGCTACGGCGAAACCGACAAGCGACTTGGCGACATAAAAAAAGACGCGACACTCGACGACGATCAAAAGCGCGATGCCATGATGATTGAACAAAAACGATTCAATCGCGACTTCGAAAAGATCAGGAAGCAATATCAAGGCACCAATCTGCCAATTCCAGAAGATGAAGAAAGTCGCGCTAAGCCCCGCAAGCAGCGCAAAAGACCAGCATCAAATCGCCGCAAAAAATCAGTGTTGTTTATGTAAAAAAATCTATCAGAAAACTGATAATAGGTGTATAATGTAAGTGAATGGGCCGGAGGCTCATATCTCACCACGGAGGGTTTCAAAATGAAACTTTGCGCAAAGTTCCTCGTTGTTTTCCTTCTCGTCACGCTTGTGGCCACTCCTTCTTTCGCCAGCACCGACCCTGATGTAAGAAAAGCCGGTTATGCTGCTCAGGCACACACCTTCGATCAGATACTGAAACAGACCGTTGTCACGCTCGACACGTCGCACGCAATCACTGCAGACGACAATACAGCGACCGGCACCGAAGCTGTTTACA
>CAZRVK010000017.1:0-3599 GCA_964603585.1 uncultured Planctomycetales bacterium | reverse complement strand
GCCGCGATCAGGATTTCTTTTCTTATAGATTGTGGCTCGACGACTACGGCTTTACCTTTCTGGTATAAAGTCCAGTGTATGAGTTCAGGAACGGTTACGCTGGGAACGTTCAGCAAGAACTTCCCGTTATCAAGCTTTTTCATAGTCTGCTTTGTGTTCAAAGGATTGGTTTCCAGAAAGCTTTTCAATGACTTATCGCAGATGATTTTGACATTCTCGACCCTTTCGAAGGCAAGGAAATTGTCCCGGCTTATCTGATTGATAATCTTATCGTCCGGGTCAAAAAACTTGCCTGCTTTGGCTGCGGAAAGTATTCGGTGAAGCGCAAAAGTTCTGATCTGATTGCGTTTGAGACAAAAAGTTTTTATATACCATGAAGAATCGAAGAAGACCAGGGCATGCGGCTCCACCCGCCTTTCGCTCTTGCTTCCATCAAGAGCTTCATAAACGATATCGGCGGCCTCGTGATCGCGCCAGCACTCGAATAATGTCATGAACAAGTCTGCGTTGATGGAGACATTCAACCCGGCAAAAACCGTCAGGGATTTAACGAAGGCATTGTCGAGAAAATCCGGATTATTGGTGGAAAGTTGAAAGTCGACCGCGGCACGGATACGGCCTCTCAGAGGTTCCGGAAAGATTTCTTCGGCTATTCTCGCGCCGAGTACGGAAGCAAGCATTTCATTTTCGTCAAGAACAGCAGGACATGAAAAGTTCCATCCGTGATGCTTCAAATAGTAACCATTCTTTTTTCTGTCGAATCCGAGCGGACAGTTGAACTCGTCGGCAAGGGCTTTCATATCGCGCTTCACGGTTTCCTTGGAACAGGCAATATTGAGATTATGAAGTTCCTCCATTTTCCTGAATTCCTTCACAAGTGAAGCGCTGTTCGGGTAGCGGTTTTCCTTGAGCAGGGAAACGATCCGAGTAAGCCGATGAAGTTGTTTTTTGTTGAATCCCATTTTGAATCACCATTTTTTCAGGCATCATGTTTAGCAGTGTCATATTTTGACACTGCCTTAAATATATACTGCCTTTGACGATAAAACACGTCATCTGAACAAAAACTTAAAAAGTGAGGTAAAAAATGACGGTAAGTGCAGACCGTTCGTCGCACCAACTATGCGAGCTCTCGGTAATCGGCGGCTTCCTTGACGGAGTGAAATTCGATTTTTCACAGGGGCTGAACTGTATAATCGGAGCTAGAGGGACAGGCAAGACAACTGCGTTGGAATTGATCCGCTACGCAATGGGAAAAATGCCTGAAAGTCCAACCGCAGGCAAACGTCTTGAATCCCTTGTCGATGCCAACCTCAACGGCGGGCGCATTGAGCTTAAAATCAGGACGAAAGACGGATTGAACTATACAGTCAACCGGGTTTGCGGAGAAGCTCCTGTTGTATTGGATACGAACGCTCAGCCGACCGGGCTGAGTCTGGGCAGCGGCAGTTTTTTCAAAATCGACGTATACAGCCAGAACGAAGTTGAAAACATGGCTGACAATCCGCTTTCTCAGTTGAAGCTCATAGATAATTTCGAACCGGAAAAGCTCTCTGAAATAGAGGGTCAGATACGGAAAGTAAAATCGGGTCTGGCATCCAATTCAAACACTCTTATTCCATTATATGAACGCCGCAGGATGCTGAATGAGTCCGTCGGGACGTTACCGGCGATAGAGGAAAAGCTGAAGTTGTTTGCCGCTGAAAACGGAGAGAATTCAGAAGAAATAAACAAGGCGCACGCGCTGAAAAGCCAGCGGGACCGGGAAAGAAGAAGCATGGATGCGGCACATAAACTTCTTAGCGATGCGCAAACGCAGATCTCCGGCGGCATGCGCTGTATCCGGAACAGTCTTCAGAATATTTTCTCTAAGGATATCATCATCGGCTCCAACGCTCAGATCATTCAAGATGCGATGTATGATCTTCTTTCATGCGGAGAAGATATCGACATGAGAATAAATCAGGAACTTGCGCTGATAAAAGAAACTTTTGAAAAACTATCAGGCCATTCGGAACGACTTGAACATCTGCACACGCAGCAGGAAATGCAGTTCAGGAGCTTGATAGAAAAGCATCGTGAAAACCAGGACAAGGCAACTGAAAGGATAAAGCTGGAAAAGCGGCGGAATGAACTCCTCGGAATCAAAAATGAATTGGAAGAGATGGACAGAAAAATTAAAAATCTTAAAGACGAAAGGACTCTTATGCTTTCGGAACTTTCCTCTTACCGGGATAAAAGGTTCCGTCTCAGAGAAACGATAGTTGACAGAATAAACAGCAAACTGATGCCGGCAGTCCGTGTCTCGATAAATCAGTACGGAAACCGTGAAAAATATAGTGAGTTTATCGGAGAATGTCTGAAGAATGGACGAATGCAATATCGCAAGCCTGCGGAAAAAATCGCACACGCATTCTGGCCTTCTGATATCGCATCTGTGATAAGAGAAAAGAATACCGCAGAACTTATGGAGCGTGCGGAGTTGAGCGAAGCCATGGCAAAACAGGCACTTGAAGCACTTAGAAAAGTTGAAGTTCTTCACAAACTTGAGGCAATCGACCTGCCTGACCAGCCGCTGATAGAACTTAACGATCACGGCAATTATAAAACCACCGCATCACTTTCCACCGGACAGAAATGCAACACCATTCTTCCGATACTGCTCCTCGACAGCGACAGTCCACTCTTGATAGACCAGCCGGAAGATAACCTCGATAATGGCTTTGTCCACAATACGATAGTCGAAAGTATCTGCAAAATGAAAGGAGGCCGACAGATGATTTTCGTAACACACAATCCCAATATTCCGGTACTGGGAGATGCCGAACGCATATTTGTGCTTGAATCGGATGGTCGAGCCGCTTCAATGCGCAATGTCGGCGGAGTCGACGACTGCAAAGAAGAAATCGTCTCGCTTCTGGAAGGCGGGGAACAGGCGTTCAAAAAGCGAAAAGTACGCTATTCATATTAATATAAGGAAATCCACAATGCAAAATTTTAAAGAACTTACTGAAATCGATCTGAAAAAACTTGATTGGCCAGAGCGGCGCAAGCTTGCACAACAACTTTGCTCAAAGATAAAGTCCGGTGATAGAAGCGAAGAACTTCTCAGCCTCTTCGAAAGGCTGGCGATTGACCCCAAGTGGGAAGTCCGCCTCGATATTGCTCACAATCTTCTGCATATTCCCGAAGAACGCTTCTGGAAATTAGTCCCTTCGCTTGAAAAGGATACTAATTCATTTGTTCAGACAGCAGTCAAAAAAGCAGTCGGAAAACTTGAATATAAAAAGAAGGAGCAGAAAAAGTATGAAAAGAACCTGGGCTACATAGACGGAATGCGTCTGAAAATTGAAAAACAGCATGGCCCAGAGGCTGCGGAAAAAGCGTTCCGGATGGCCGAGCGCCTTTACGATATAATAAACGGATCGATCGTTCACGATATGCTCGGAATACTTACTCCGATAAAATCCGGAGCCGAAACAATAACTACATGTTTCGATGATGGATGGGACGACCGAGAAAAGATAGGGCGCGCATTGAACTCTATGTCGAAATGCATATACCTGATGGAGCGACTTCTTGATGACATGCGTTCTTAT
>CAZRVK010000016.1:0-8627 GCA_964603585.1 uncultured Planctomycetales bacterium | reverse complement strand
AAGCAACGGGCGGCCCGCTTACGCGAACCGCCCGGCTTATCAGGAACTCTCACTTTGCAAGAGTTTTAGTTCTCGAGTCAATAGCCCGACTGCCACGAATCTCGCACAGGAACCAGAGAAACATAGCCGAATCCCCTGGGGTAGCTACGAATTATAAATGACAATTCTGGCTGGGGTGTACTCAACACAATGCAGGATTCCTGCTCTAACGGCACACTCGTTGTAATAGGCTCACTGAAGCCATAAATCGTTTTTACCAGTCCTTCCGGAGTTGCCTTGCGAATGCCTCTAAAGTTTGTAACGATCAGATTGCCATAGGCATCAAACGCGACTCCCGAAGGTTTTTCAAGCAGAGCGGTCGAGCCATTGCCTGAATCCACGCTACCTGGATTTCCGTGCTGGCCAAGGATTGTACTGACCGTACCATCCGGCGTCATTTTTCTGATCACGTGATTGAGAGTATCGGCAATTATCAGATTGCCATCCGGGTCAAGGCATATACCCTGAGCGTAGCTGAAACGTGCCGCAGCACCGTTTCCATCAGCGAAACCAGGCTCGGCCGAACCGGCCACCACCTGAAGAATCCCGGATGAATATCTGCAGATCCTGGTCGGAGTGGAAATATATATGTCACCGGCACTGTTTATAGCCATGCCCACAGCATTTCCAATTGGACTTGTACTGTCCTGAGCCAGCAGGGTCGTTACCTCACTGTTCGTATCGATCTTTCTGAGATAGCTGTTGGCGGCCTCTATCTCGGAACCTTCAGTATAAACGACATCAACGACGTAAAGATTACCTGACTGATCTGTCGCCATGGCGATTACTTTATTAAATCTGGCATTTGCACCGTTTCCATCGACGATTCCCGGTTCCATCGGGGCACCTGCATATATTGCTTCGGAAGGGCCGTTCTGTTGCCCAAAATTTGTTACTTTTGTGACACACATTGGATAGGACAAAAACAGGTTCATGCCCTGATCCACGGCCATCGCCAGTTCCAGACTTCTTCCGGAGTTAACCAGAATCCGCGGTTTTTTAAATATCAGAATGTGAAATTCTGTGCGCGGACAATGCTCGCTCGATGGGGTCTGGGTGTATACCAGATTATCGGGAATGGTAATTTTTATAGAACCCTCAGTAGATCCCGGATTCCCCATCACAGAATCATTCACGAAGCATTCTGTGCGGAATGTTCTATTGTCAACCCAGTCACACACATCACCAATCCTACCGTTCAAGCACTCAATTACACTATGCAGATTGTATGTTGTAATACTTTCAGTTGCCACCGGCTTTGTAAACCGGAGCTCAAACTGTATGGGCTGACCGGAAACCACTTCTGCTTCAGGATTCAAAGTCCATAACGATGCAGAAAGAGCCTTACAACTTATACCACCACGAATTTTAACGGTGGTTATCGAAGAATTGTTGCCGAGTGCATCGATAAGCCATGCTTCTATCTTCAGATCGCCGTCCACAAAGGCGTTAATAGCGTCATCGGCAAAGTTGCCTGCAGGCCACACGTTTCCACCAGGCGACATTTCACCATGGCATATTGCGGTATTGCCGGCAGAATCACTCAGTCTAATCGTCAGTGAGGCAAATTCGGCTCCTTCGGCATTATTAGCCATGTTGACCTTGAATCTCGCAAAATTTTGCTGCAAAGTATCATTGATATTGTCAGAGAGGTTGCCAGAGCCACTCAAATCACCAGGAATAACCCCATAACAATAGCCACCGATCTCGTGGGATGAGAAAATTACCGGAGCGACAGGCCCGGTGGCGTCAACCTCCCAGGCATAGGTTTCGGCAGGAAGTATATCAGACCAGTTTCCTGCCAGGTCGCAACCCACTACCTCGATGTAATGATTGCCTTCCGATAACTCAATTAAAGTAATGTCACTACTGACACCTCTTTCAGTTGACCATGAATACCCATCCATGCGCCAGCGATAAAGAACGACACCCTCGCCTCCAACAGTTATGCTGAAGTTTCGCTGATTGGTTCGTGCCGGTGGAAAATTGCTCAAAACAACAGTCGGCGCAACCGTATCGATCACAATAGATCTGAAAAATGCCAGCGAGCCTGATGTTCCAGGAGTCGGCAAAGTAAGAGAAGCGCTGTTTCCGGCAGAATCTTTGATGGTGGAGCCATTTAATACAAGAGCTTCGCTGTTTTGATAATCTAGATCGCTACTGTTATCAGACTCCCCAACGATGTAGAGAAAATTTAAAACTTTGCTGCCGGTTCCGCCTGTATAAGTAGCAATCCGGTCCTGCGGGCCTGTTTCGAGTTTTAAAACTGGCAGGGCGCCTGCAGGGGCAACAACGACAGATTCAGAAAACTCAACGCCAATATTGATCTGACTGCCAACTCCATATTGGCCATCAGCCTTACTGCAGGTAACTTTGACCACCACTGGGACTTCGTTATCATAAATCAGCTGCAGTACGCCAGTAGCAAGACTGCTGTTTCCGACCAGGTCACTTGCGGCCATTTCCGGTAATGAGACAGCAACCGTACCGGATGTTACCGGCACGATGCCTGCCGACCAGACACGGCCAGCTTCAACCGCCTGAAAACCTACAACTGCTCCGTTAATTACCTGAATGTCAGCAGAATCAAATCCGACGACCGGTTCACTGAATTCAATCTGAAGGGGAATCGGGCTGACGCTGACAGGACTTGCGGCAGCGCTGGTAATTTCGACCGAGGGCCTGATGGTGTCTACAAGCATGCTGAAATCGTCAGCAGCAAGATTTGAGTTTCCGACCGCATCAAAAGCAATACCGGCCCCAATACTTATCTTTACCACACCTGACCCGGAAGGAGTTATATCAGCCTCCCACACATGGCCGGCCGTTACTTCACGGAAGTTGCCAATATTGCCATTTATCACAGAAATTTCATCAGCAGAGAACCCTGAAACCGCCTCATTAAAGGTGATTTTAACAGGTATCAGTGCAGCATTTGTCGGGCTGGCAATGTTTGCAGAAATATCAATAACAGGTCTGTCATAATCGACTGCCAGAATGAGCTCGCTACCGGCAAGATTTGGGTTGCCGGAAACATCAGCAGCGGCATTGGCTGCGACATTGATTTTAACAAGGCCATTAGCAGCAGGTGTGACATCAGCTTCGTAAGTCTGGCCAGCTCCAGTGTCACGGAAATTTGCTGCTGCGCCGTTGTTCACAATTATTTCATCGGCAGTGAAGCCGCTGACCGGCTTGCTGAATTCGATTTTGACAGGTATCAGAGCAGCATTGGTCGGGCCAGTAACCGTAGATGAAATTGCCACCGTAGGATTTTCAGAATCGAATTCAATCTGCAGTTCAGGAACGGCCTGGTTGCCGTTACCTGCCTGATCGTTGACTCTGGCGGCCGGCAGGCTCACCCTGCATGTGCCATTACCCTGCGGCGCGATGGCAAAGCTGAAGATTCGATTATTCTCGATGGTTTGCAGATTTTCGGCAGAAACTCCACTCAGACTCAGATCACCCAGCTCAAAGCCTTCTACAGGCTCGTTAAAGGTAATTTTGACCGGAATCGGCGAAACATTTGTCGGGCTGGTTATTTCGGTTGTCAGAACTGCCGAAGGCGCGGCAGTATCGCGCACCATGCTGAATTCGACGGCGGCTGAGTTGCCGTTTCCTGCCAGGTCGGTGATTGTGCCGCCGGGCAGATCGACTTTAACTTCGCCGTCAGATTGCGGCCTGATGTCAGCTTCCCATATACGGCCAGCGGTTATTTCACGTATGGCTTCCGCTGTGCCGTTAGTGATCGAGAGACTGCTGTTGCTGAAACCCGAAACCGTCTTATCAAACTCGATACGCACCGGTATCAGATCAAGATTTGACGGGCCGGCAACGCTGGCGGTAATAACCGCTTTGGGAGCAGTCTTGTCATGAATGATGCTGAAATCAGAGGCGGCATCATTGCCGTTTCCGGCGCTGTCAAATGCCTTATCAGCAGCAAGCGAGACTCTCAGCTCGCCTTCAGATGCCGGAGCAATTTCGAAACGCCAGATGCGGTTTTCAGTCAGCATCTGCAGATTAGATGCGCTACCGTTGCTGATCTGAAGATCGGCAAGTTCAAAACCGGTAACCGGTTTGCTGAACTCGACTGTTACAGGTATCTGAAGGGCATTGGTCGTTCCTGAGATCGTCGAGGCAATTATGGCGGCTGGCCGGATTCCGTCGTAAACGATGCTCATTTTTTCGGCAACCGCATTGGTATTGCCCGCCAGATCGGCAAAGGCGCCAGCCACCAGAGAAACTTCGCAGAGTCCTGTTCCCCTGGGTGTCAGTTCGAGGCTGAAGACTTTTCCCGCCTCTACCTGTCTGAAGTTGCCAATTGTAGCGTTTACAGCCTGCAGGTCGCCCGCATCGAAGCCGGTAACCGACTCACTGAAACTAACCAGAACCGGAATCGGACTTTTGCCGGTCGGGTTAGGCGCAGTAGTAGATATGATAGCCGCTGGAACCGTTCTGTCACTCACGAAAGCCAGCTCTGAGGCCTCCTTGTTCAGGTTTCCGATGCTGTCGGCAACCTTGCCGGCAGGAAGCGTAACCTTGACTTCACCATCTGCGGCCGGGGTGATATCGACTTCCCAGATGCGGCCGGCGGTGACTTCACGGGCGACGGCAGCGTTGCCATTGCTTATGATGAGGTTTTCAGCCACAAAAGCTTGAACGTTTCTATCGAATTCGATTCTTACCCTGACGGTGGCGAGGCTGGTCGGGCCATTGAGGCCGGCAGTCATTGTGCAGCCCGGCGGTGTCGTGTCGAGCGTGAACCCTGGGCCGGCGGCGGCATCGTTACTGTTTCCGGCAGTGTCGGTAACAGCGTCAGCTTTGAGCGACACTTCGACCGGGCCATTTGCCTGAGTAACAATTTCGAATTTCCAGACAAGGTTTTCGGTCTGCATCTGCAGGTTTGCAGCGGTGCCATTGTTAATCTGCAGGTCTGCCAGCTCAAAACCGGTTACCGGTTTGCTGAATTCAATCGTATATGCCACTTTTGCGACATTTGTCAGACCGCTCACAGTCGTAGAAATAGTCGCTGCGGGTTTTTCGAGATCGACAGACCATTCGACACGGGTTGCCGCAGTCTCAGGCTGCCAGTTGCCGGCAGCGTCGGCGCCAATAATACTGAGCATCTGCTTACCGCTTTTCAGGTTACTGATCGTGGCAGACTGAGTGACAGGCAAGCTTTCGCTCCAGCTGCCGCCGTTGAGCTGGTATCGGTAACTGACGACACCTGCCCCGCCCACTTTCAGTTCGAAGCCGGTCTGATTGGTTATAGAAACCGGCTTATTGACAAACATGGCGGTGGGTGGCTCGACGTCGATCAGCCAGGTAAACGACGCGGCATTTTCCCAGCCCTGCCATTTGCCAGACCAGTCTCGACCAATGATATAGAGGGTATGATAACCTGCAGTCAGGTTACTGAAATTTGCCGATTCGCTCGCCAGAGCCATTATATAGGGGCTACCGTCGAGAACGTATGCCCAGTGGGTGAGACGATCGCCAGTGACTTTGAAAACAGCGCTGGTTGAGCCGGTGATCTGCGCCGGCAGTTCTGCGAATTCAGCTTTGACCGGGATTGAAATATCCTGCAGCCAGGTAAAAGATGCAGCCTGGGCCTCTGCGAGCCAGTTGCCGTCAGCAGTTCTGCCGACGACCCTGAAAGTCTGCTGGCCGGTAATGCCAATAGCCGTAAGATTCTTGAATTCAAAAAAGGTCTGGGGGGTCTCTGATGACCAGTTCTGGTTGCCAAGCTGATATTTGAAGGCTGTATAGCCCTGCCCGTCGATGATGAATCCGATTCTGTCGACCGAGTTGATAGCCGGTGGCGTCAGAACGAACTTCAGTTCAGGCATCGGCAGGATCTTCCAGGCATAGGTCGTCGGTTTGTCGGTGGCCTGCCAGACGCCGCCGTCAGTTTTGCCGAGAACTTTGATCAGGTGGTCGCCGGGCTTGAGATCAACCAGCTGAATCGGCGTCGAGACCGGAAATTCGGCAGAAAAAGCCGTCTGGGCATCGACGAGATATTTGTAGGCAACGATTTTATCGCCACCCACTTCAAACCTGGCAGTGGTAAAGGTGCCTTCAAGCGCAGGCTGAGCGAGAAGAACGGCATTACTGTTAAAAGCCGGGTCATATACCCACTGCCATTTTGCCGCAGATTCAATCGGCTGTTCGACACCCAGTGAATTGCGGGCAACAGCAAGCAGAGTGTGGGTCCCTATAGTGTTGATCTCACCGGTAAATCCAAAGAGATATTCGTTATTCACAACTGGTATCCAACTGGTCCAGCCAAAATCATTCAATTTCAATTTAACTGCCGTCATGTCATCAGCTTTAAAGCTGAAATCCGGCTTACTGTTACTGGTGACAGCATCGGGGCCATAAGCGAAATATCCTATCGAAACAGAGGAATTAATCTGCCATGGCCATGAAGTGACTTCGCTTTCTGACTGCCAGATGCTGCCAGAACGCCCAATCACCCGAACAACATGCTGGCCATCTGACAGATTCTGCAGTTCAACAATTCTGTCGGCCGGGAACTCTTCAGACCAGGCTTCGTTGTCGAGTTTATATCTGAAAGCATCGATCTTATAACCGCCAATTTCGAACAGCGCTTTTTTCGAACCGCTGATTGATTCTGGCCTTCTGATGAATTCAGCCCGGGGATTTACTTTTTCAGAGAAACCTTCGGTATAGAAAACCCATGTATCATTCTGCAGCAAAGAATCGCCATCCGATGACCTGACGTCGGTAGTGGCGGTTACACGGTATGAAGAAGCCATGGCAAGGGGTGCAGATGGCTTTAAAACAACCGTCTGGGAGCCACTGTGGTATGATGCCGCAAAGCTTACTGCCTGGTTATCGGGGAGTCTTTCGAGTTTGAATGCTTTGTTGGTGACAGTTTCCGCGCGCAGTTTTTCGCCGAATTTTATAACTACCGACGAATTCACCGGCACTTCTGTCTGCTGGGCACCCGGGCTTCTTTCATTTATCATTACGGGCACAGAAATCAAAAAACCTGAATCTTCCAGAATTGATTTGCCATATCTGGCCCTGAAAAAACCGTTTTCTCCCCAATCAGAACCCCATGAATTCTTGCAGATCCAGCAACCCTGCCCGTCATCATAACCGACTACCGTTATGGCGTGTGCTCCCGGTGATGAATCGGGCTGATCAGGAAACTTGAGTTCTTTGCCGTTGGCATCATAAATAGGTATATACGAGTAAATTCCACTGTTTGGGCCATAATAGAAAATATAGGCATTGGTCCTCATGATGGCAGCGACTGGGCCTTTCTGAAGCGCCAGTTTCATTGCAGTTGCCGACCTGAGGCTGAAAATGCCGTTAACATTATATCGGTTGGCATTTTCAGAAATCTTGCCAAATTCAGGAAATAGCTGCAAAAGGCTGTATGGTGCCTCAGATTCACTGATAATGTAGCCGTTACGCGGCAGAAGGAAGAAAAATGCCAGATAGTTCTGCCAGCCACCGAGAAGTGGTGGAGTAGGCTTTGGACGGCTTGGCACGGGGAATTTTCCTGTTCCGTAAAACCAGAGCCAGGCTTCAGAAAGGTCAAAGTCGAAGGTCGGATCACCAAAAGCAATTTTTAAATTTGACTCAAGAGTTGCGGTGCTGGCAAAGGCAGCGCAGGTACCATACTGCCCCTGGCTTTTAACCGGAGTTACAAAGTTTTTTCCATCTTTGTCGACCCAATTTATGCGCGGTGGCAGGTAATAACTGCCCCTCACACTTTTTCTGACAGAGAATGCCGGGTCAAAACGGCTCGAAAAGTCTTCCTGAGCATCCATTGAAAAAAGCTGATCGGGGTCGACAGCTTCATTAACCTCAACTTCCTTGAAAAAATCAGTCTGCACAAGTTCCTGAATCTGATCCTGAGTTGGTGGTGCAGAATCGTTGCTGCCGAGCAGAGCGGCAATTTCTTCTTTCTGCACATTCTGCACAAAAGTCGTTATTTCAGGCTGCCAGGCAACTTCGGGGTCCTTCTTGATGGCTTCCTGAATTGCATCTTCGACCTGCGAAAGCGAAACGGGAATCTGCGGTTCGGTAATTACCGGCCCAACGCCGTCATCAGAATCGGAGCCGCCAAACGGTCGGCAGCCGATAATAAGCGACAGTGCCGCAATACAGAGAATCGAGAGAACAAAAAGCTTTCGCATGTGCTGTTTAATCATAGTCAGGGCCTCCCCGATGGCTCCCCAGAGCTTAAAGTTTCAAACTTGTTTGAGGCTGTTCAAATACTTTTTATCAGCCTCCGTGAAGACGGCCAATAGAAAATCTCGCGTTGTCGAACCGGCTCAGACACCTTTTGCCGCATCGACGAGCAGAATCATCATTATGGTGATGAAGCAGACAAGAATGAATATCTGGCGCCGGTTAAGTTCGATCATGTTTGTTTTCACGGCTCTGCAGCCGTGCCCACGTTAAAGAATTCACAAACCTCAGGGGAAGCTTAGCACCGTTTTTTAAAAAAGTATGTCCGGCAAAATACGTACAAATTTTTAAAAATCAATTTGTGGCAGCGAAAAAATTTCGTGGCAACAGGGGAAAATTTTTCCCTTTTTCGGTTTTCATTT
>CAZRVK010000015.1:0-12532 GCA_964603585.1 uncultured Planctomycetales bacterium | reverse complement strand
AACGGCCCGCTGCCGCTGCACATCACCGAGTACGTGCGCGAACGCCAGCGCAACAGCGCCGACAGCACCAGCAAACGTTTCCTGGATGTGTTCCACCATCGCCTGCTGACTCTGTTCTATCGGGCCTGGGCCGAGGCGCGGCCGACCGTCAGCCATGATCGGCCCGACGATGACTACTGGTCCGCCCGCCTCGCGGCGCTCAGTGGCCGCGGCATGCCCAGCCTGCTCGGCCAGGGCCTGATCCCCGACACGGCAAAGCTGCACTACAGCGGCCACCTCTCGGCGCAAACCCGCTACCCGGACGGCTTGAAGGCGATTCTCGGCGAGTATTTCGGCCTGCCGGTCGAAATTGAAGAGTACGTCGGCCAATGGCTGGAGCTGCCCGAGCGCAGCCGGGTCAGCGTCAGTGCCAATCAGTTGGGCGTGGACTTCTGCCTGGGCAGCCATGTGTGGGATCGCCAGCACAAATTCCGCATCCGTCTCGGGCCCCTGACGCTCGACGACTACATGGGCATGCTGCCCGGCAGCCAGCCGTTCAATGAGCTGGTGGCCTGGGTCGCCGAATACCTGGGCCATGAACTGGACTGGGACCTGAACCTGATTCTCCAACAACCGCAAGTGCCACCGTTGCAGCTCAACGGGCAGTTTCGGTTGGGTTTCAACACCTGGCTCGGCCAACCCGGGCAGGACGCCAACGACCTAATCCTGGCCCGACATTACGCCGATCAGGCCACCACCTCAAGGAATCCAGAGCATGGGTGAAATCAGTCGCGCCGCGCTGTTCGGCAAACTCAACAGCGTGGCCTACAAGGCCATCGAAGCCGCCACGGTGTTCTGCAAATTGCGCGGTAACCCCTACGTGGAGCTGGCCCATTGGTTCCACCAGTTGCTGCAACTGCAGGATTCGGACCTGCATCGCATCATCCGCCAGTTCAACGTCGAGCCGGCGCGCCTGGCCCGTGACCTTACCGAAGCCCTGGACCGCCTGCCCCGTGGCTCAACGTCGATCACCGACCTGTCCTCCCATGTGGAAGAAGCCGTGGAACGCGGCTGGGTGTACGGCAGCCTGATGTTTGGCGAAAGCCAGGTGCGCACCGGCTACCTGGTGCTGGGAATCCTGAAGACGCCAAGCCTGCGGCATGCGCTGCTGGGCTTGTCTGCGGAATTCGACAAGATCAAGGCCGAGGCCCTGAGCGAACGCTTTGATGAATATGTCGGTGATTCGCCGGAAAACGCCCTGAGCGCCAGTGATGGTTTCAACGCCGGCAGTGTGCCGGGCGAGGCCAGCGGTGCCATGGCGCCGAGTGCCATGGGCAAACAGGAAGCCCTCAAGCGTTTTACCGTGGACCTGACCGAACAGGCACGCAGCGGCAAGCTCGACCCGATCGTGGGGCGTGACGAAGAGATCCGCCAACTGGTGGACATCCTGATGCGTCGGCGCCAGAACAACCCAATCCTCACCGGTGAAGCCGGGGTGGGCAAGACCGCCGTGGTCGAAGGTTTTGCCCTGCGCATCGTCGCCGGCGACGTGCCGCCGGCGTTGAAGGACGTGGAGCTGCGCAGCCTCGATGTGGGCCTGCTGCAAGCCGGCGCCAGCATGAAAGGCGAATTCGAACAGCGCCTGCGCCAAGTCATCGAAGACGTCCAGGCCTCGCCAAAACCGATCATCTTGTTTATCGACGAGGCCCACACCCTGGTCGGTGCCGGTGGCGCCGCCGGCACCGGTGATGCGGCCAACCTGCTCAAGCCGGCCCTGGCCCGTGGCACCTTGCGCACCGTGGCTGCCACGACCTGGGCCGAGTACAAGAAGCACATCGAGAAAGACCCGGCGCTGACCCGGCGCTTCCAGGTGGTGCAAGTGGCCGAGCCGTCGGAAGACAAGGCGTTGCTGATGATGCGTGGCGTGGCCTCGACCATGGAAAAGCACCACCAGGTGCAGATCCTCGATGAAGCCCTGGAAGCTTCGGTGAAGCTGTCCCACCGCT
The DNA here is from genome assembly GCA_964603585.1 of uncultured Planctomycetales bacterium. Lineage (GTDB taxonomy): Bacteria > Omnitrophota > Gorgyraeia > Gygaellales > Profunditerraquicolaceae > CAZRVK01. Next base: position 10,547 of record CAZRVK010000015.1, on the reverse strand, counting down.
ATATTCCGGCACGCCAGTTGCCAGATAAATCCGTGAGCCTGCTGGACACCGCCTGCGCCCGCGTCGCCATCAGCCTGCACGCGGTGCCGGCCGAGGTGGACGACAGCCGTCGCCGCATTGAAGCGCTGGAAACCGAACTGCAAATCATCGCCCGCGAGCATGCCATCGGCATCGCCATTGGCACACGCCAGAGCAACAGCGAAGCCTTGCTGACTGCCGAGCGCGAGCGCCTGGCAACCCTGGAAAACCGCTGGGCCGAAGAGAAAGCCCTGGTCGACGAGTTGCTCGCCACCCGCGCGACCCTGCGCGAGAAAGCGGGCGTTGTCGACAGCGGCAACGACCAATTGCGCGCACAACTGGTGGACCTGCAACAGCGCCTCAGCGCCCTGCAAGGTGAAACCCCGCTGATCCTGCCGACCGTGGATTACCAGGCCGTGGCCTCGGTGGTCGCCGACTGGACCGGCATTCCGGTGGGCCGCATGGCGCGCAATGAGCTGGAGACGGTGCTCAACCTCGACCAGCACCTGAAAAAACGCATCATCGGCCAGGACCATGCCTTGCAGATGATCGCCAAGCGCATCCAGACCTCCCGCGCCGGCCTCGACAACCCGAGCAAGCCGATCGGCGTGTTCATGCTGGCCGGCACCTCCGGCGTGGGCAAGACCGAAACCGCCCTGGCCCTGGCCGAAGCCATGTACGGCGGCGAGCAGAACGTCATCACCATCAACATGAGCGAGTTCCAGGAAGCCCACACCGTGTCGACCCTCAAGGGCGCGCCACCGGGCTACATCGGCTACGGCGAAGGCGGCGTGCTGACCGAAGCGGTACGGCGCAAACCCTACAGCGTGGTGCTGCTGGACGAGGTGGAAAAAGCCCACCCGGACGTACACGAGATCTTCTTCCAGGTGTTCGACAAGGGCGTGATGGAAGACGGCGAAGGCCGGGTCATCGACTTCAAGAACACGCTGATCCTGCTGACCACCAACGCCGGCACCGAGTTGATTTCCCAGGTCTGCAAAGACCCGGCGAACATCCCCGCGCCGGAAGACATTGCCAAAGCCCTGCGCCAGCCGCTGCTGGAAATTTTCCCGCCCGCACTGCTCGGCCGACTGGTGACCATCCCGTATTACCCGCTGAGCGACGAGATGCTCAAGGCGATCACCCGCCTGCAACTCGAGCGCATCAAGAAGCGTGTGCAGAACACCCACAAAGTCGCCTTCGATTACGACGACGCAGTGGTCGATTTGATCGTCTCGCGCTGCACCGAGACCGAAAGCGGCGGGCGCATGATCGACACGATCCTCACCAACAGCCTGCTGCCGGACATGAGCCGTGAATTCCTCACGCGCATGCTCGAAGGCAAGGCGCTGGCGGGTGTGCGGATCAGTAGCCGGGATAATGAATTGCACTATCAGTTCAACGATTGACCTGAAGAAACATAATCAAAAATGTGGGAGGGGGCTTGCCCCCGATGGCGGTGAATCAGTCACCAGATGCATCAACTGACACACTGCTATCGGGGGCAAGCCCCCTCCCACATTTGCAGCCGGTTTCTTCAGCTATTACGCAATTTACGGGTTAACCGATGCTATTCAACCAAACCTCACGCCTGGCCAAAATCACCAGCCCCCTCGGGCCGGACGTGCTGTTGCTCAATCAAATGGGTGGCGGCGAAGAGTTGGGTCGGCTGTTCGCCTATGAGCTGCAACTGACCTCCCTGGACGCCAACATCGACCTCAACCAGTTGCTGGGCAAGCCGATGAGCGTCGGCGTGCAATTGGCGGACGGCGGCGAGCGGCACTTTCACGGCATCGTCGCGCAGTGCAGCCAGAGCATCGACCAGGGCCAGTTCGCCAGCTACCAGGTGACGCTGCGCCCGTGGCTGTGGCTGCTGAGCCGCACGTCGGACTGCCGGATTTTCCAGAACCTGAGCATCCCGCAGATCATCAAGCAGGTGTTCCGCGACCTCGGCTTTTCCGACTTTGAAGACGCCCTGAGCCGACCGTATCGCGAGTGGGAATACTGCGTGCAGTACCGCGAGACCAGCTTCGATTTCGTCAGCCGCCTGATGGAACAGGAAGGTATCTACTACTTCTTCCGCCACGAACAGGACCGCCATGTGCTGGTGTTGGCCGATGCCTATGGCGCCCACGCCACGGTGCCCGGCTACACCTCAGTGCCTTACTACCCCAAGGACGAACAGCAGCGCGAGCGCGACCATATGCACAACTGGCAATTGGCGCAGCAAGTTCAATCCGGCTCCCTTGAGCTCAACGACTACGATTTCCAGCGCCCCAGCGCGAGCATCGACGTACGCTCGGCCATGCCACGCCCGCACACTGCCGGCGACTACCCGCTGTACGATTACCCCGGCACCTACGTCAAAAGCGAGGACGGCGAACACTACGCACGTACCCGCATCGAAGCCCTGCAAGCCCTGCACGAACAAGTGGAGTTCAGCGGCAATGCACGCGGCCTGGGCGCCGGCCACCTGTTCAGCCTTACCGGCTTCAGTCGGCGTGACCAGAACCGCGAATACCTGATCCTCATTGCGCATTACCGCATCACTCAGGAACGCCTGGAGTCCGGCGGCGGTGGCGGGTCGGCGCAGTTCGACAGCAGCCTGACCTGCATCGACGCGCAACAGAGCTTTCGCCCGCAGGCCAACACCCATCGCCCTATCGTCAAAGGCCCGCAGACCGCGCTGGTGGTCGGGCCCAAGGGCGAGGAAATCTGGACCGACCAGTATGGCCGGGTGAAAGTGCATTTCTATTGGGACCGCCACGACCAATCCAACGAAAACAGCTCCTGCTGGATTCGCGTGTCGCAATCCTGGGCCGGGAAAAACTGGGGTTCGATGCAGATCCCGCGCATCGGCCAGGAAGTGATTGTCAGCTTCCTCGAAGGCGACCCGGATCGCCCGATCATTACCGGCCGGGTGTACAACGCCGAACAGACGGTGCCCTACGACCTGCCGGAGAACGCCACCCAGAGCGGCATGAAAAGCCGTTCCAGCAAGGGCGGCAGCCCGGCGAACTTCAATGAAATCCGCATGGAGGACAAGAAGGGCCTGGAGCAGTTGTACATCCATGCCGAGCGTAATCAGGACATTGTGGTGGAAGTGGATGAAAGCCACTCGGTGGGGCATGACCGCAACAAGAGCATTGGGCATGACGAGACGGTGACCATTGGCAACAACCGCCTGCGCATCGTCAAACAGGAAGACATCCTTTCCGTTGGCCAGAAGAAGACCGACAGCATCAGCCAGAGCTATGTCATCGAGGTCGGCGAAAACCTGCGCCTGGTCTGCGGTGAAAGCATCCTGGAGCTCAACGCCAGCGGGCAAATCAACCTTACCGGCGTGCAGATCAGCTTCTACGCCAGTGGCGATGCCGAGTTCAACACTGGCGGCGTGCTGCACCTCAACAATGGCGGCGGGCCTGGCGCCACACCGGATGGCCAGGGCATAAAAGCCAGCATCGACGCCAATATCAAAGCCGCGTTCCCCGCGCCCAAAAGCTCCTGACGAGACCTGCCTGCCATGACGTACCGCATCAACGAATTCCAGTTTCAACTGCCCGCCAGTGAGTTGCAGGACGCGACCATCAATATCCTCAAGTTCCCGGCGCTGGGGACTTCACTGATCGTCAGCCGCAGCTTGCTGGCTGAAGGCGAAACCTTGCACAGCAACTTCGACGACCAACTCAAGCGCCTGGAAAAACAAGTACAGGACCTGCGTTGCCTACCCAGCGTGCCGGTGCGCCTGGGGGCCGCCCAGGAGGTCGAAGGGATCGAGCTGCGCAGCCAGTTCAGCAAGGGCAACGACAAGGTGTTTCAGTATCAACTCGCCCTGGTGTTGCCGGGCACACGCAAGATGCTCGCGCTGAGTTATGTGAAGGCCGACAAACTCGGCGATGCCGAAGCGGCGCACTGGGCGACGATTAAAAACTCGTTGTCGTTTGACGCTGTTTCCTGATGAGCGACCTGCATGTCTGACGCGTTATGGGCCGCCCGCCTGGGCGATGCGATGGAACACACCTCGATGATGGCCGACATTCTCGGCGGAGTGCTGGAGGTGGCGGCTAACATCGCGATTACCGCGCTGGCCACGGCGGCGGTAGTAGCTGCCACCGGGATTACCGTGGTCACGGGCGGGCTGGGTTGCTTTCTCCTGGGCGCGGTCGTCGGCGTGGTCGTGGGCCTTGTGATGAGCAAGAGCGGGGCCGACAAGGGCCTGAGCAATTTATGCGAGGGCATCGGCAACGCGCTGTTTCCGCCCACGGTGCAGGCCAACATCCTCACCGGCTCCCTCGACACGCTCACCAATAACATCCCCGCCGCCCGCGCGGCAGGGGCGGTTGTTTCACATGTCGCACCGGCCGGCACCGAGTTGGAAATGCCGGCGCCGGAAGAAGAAGCCAGCTACCTGGACATGGCCGGCGAGTTCTTCTCACAGATGTGGCGCCCCACCGTCGCTTCGCCTGCACCAGGCACGGAGACCAAGCCGGAAGACCTGGTGCTTTGCATGAAGCACCCTCCGATGCCACCGCAATTCATGGCCGAAGGCTCGGACAAGGTGACCATCAACGGCCAGCCCGCCGTACGCAGCGGTGACCGCAGCACCTGCGATGCGAAGGTGGTGTCCTCCGGGCTGATCTCCTCCAACGTCACCATTGGCGGCGGTTCGGTGGTGGTGCGCGAGATTCGTAGCGGCAAGACCCCAGGCGTCGGGCTGGCCGTCACGGCGCTGCTGATGCTCAAAGGTGGCAAGGGCAAGTTTTTCAGCAAACTGCCCTGCATGCTGGTGGGCGGGGCCGCGTCGATGGCCGTCAGCAGCGCCATGGGCGCAGCGGCCAACGCGGCCATGGGTTCCTCGAACCCGGTGCATGCGGCTACCGGCGCCAAGGTGCTGGGCGATGACCAGGAACTGGATTTCGTCCTGCCCGGCCTGTTTCCGCTCGATTGGCAGCGCTTCTACAACAGTCGCGACGAACGCCGTGGCAGTCTGTTCGGCGCTGGCTGGAGTGTGCCGTATGAGGTGTGCGTCGAGATCCAACCCCATCCCGAAGGCGGCGAAACGCTTGTCTACACCGATGAACAGGGCCGGCCTATCGACATGGGTTCCATCCCCTTGGGCGGCGCAGTATTCAGTGCAGGTGAAGGGCTTGCCGTACGGCGCAACCGCAACGGCCAATTGTTGATTGAAAGCGACGACGGCACGTACCGCTTGTTTGAACCCACCCCCGCAACCCCGTCGCTGCTGCGCCTGAGCCAACTGGGTGACCGCAACGACAACCGCATCTACCTTGATTATGACGACGCAGGACGCCTGGTGCGGCTGCGCGACACGTTTGATCTGGTGCAGGTCGAACTGATCCGCGACCCGGCCCACGTGACCTGCATCGAGCGCGTGTACCCCGATCAACGCCGAGAAGTGCTCGCAAGCTACGGTTACGACGCCATCGGCAGCCTGACCGAGGTGCGCGATGCCAGCGGCCAGGTGCAGCGGCGCTTTGCCTACGACAGCGGGCAACGCATGGTGGAACACCAGTTGCCCAGCGGCTTGCACTGCTTTTATGAATGGGCCTTGATTGATGGCCTGGAATGGCGCGTGGTCAAGCATTGGACCAACGAAGGTGACGCTTACCAGTTCGACTATGACGTGCAGGCCGGCACCACACGTATTACCGACAGTTTGCAGCGTGTCAGCATCCGCCACTGGAACAGCCAGCACCAGATCACTCACTACAGCGACAACCTCGGCCAGACCTGGCTGTTCGAATGGAACGACGAGCGCCAATTGCTCAACGCCACCGACCCACAGGGTGGCCGATATGAATACAGCTACGACGAGGCCGGCAACCTCATCGGCGAAACCGACCCCCTGGGGCGCAGCGACTCGACGTTGTGGCTGGAACACTGGGCCCTGCCGTTGGTGCAAACCGACGCCGCCGGCAACAGTTGGCGCTACCGCTATGATCAACGCGGCAACTGCACCGTCGCCATCGACCCGCTGGGCCATGTCACCCGCTACCGCTATGACGCCCATGGCCAGGTCGTCGAGATTATCGACGCCACGGGCAAAAGCAAAAAACTGCGCTGGAACCCGTTCGGGCAACTGGTCGAACACACCGATTGCTCGGGTTACCCGACGCGGTTCAGCTATAACGAGCAGGGTTTTTTGCAGGTCATCACCGACGCCCTCGGCGAACGGACCCAGTTCCACTATGACGCCCTGGGTCGCTTGCTCAGCAGCCAATTACCCGACGGACGTAGCGAGCAGTACCAGCGTGATATCAGCGGCCAACTGACGGCTTACACCGACCCGGCCGGCCACACCACGTGCTATCAACACAACCGTCGCGGCCAGGTCCGTCAGCGCACCGATGCCCATGGCCGGCAGGTGCAATTCAGCTATGACAGCTTTGGTCGGCTGCAAGCGCTGATCAACGAGAACGGAGAACGTTATCGGTTTGCCTGGGATGATGGGGATCGGTTGACGGAGCAGCAAGACCTGGACGGCAGCGCCAAGCGTTACAGCTACGACCGCCTGGACAACGTCACCACTGTGACCGCCCTTGCGGCGCCTTATGGCACGGGCCTGGCCGTGGTCCCCGAGACACCACCCGCCCCTATCGTGCATCGACTGGAGCGCGATGCCATTGGCCGCTTGATTGCCAAAACCACTGACGATGGCCGCACGGACTACACCTACGATCCATTGGACCAGCTTACGGACGTGTCCTTCACCGACCTGCAGGGCAATGCCCAAGCCTTGAGCTTTGCCTATGACGCGGTTGGCCAATTGCTCGCCGAGCGCAGTTCGACCGGTGAGTTGCAGCACCACTACGACGAACTCGGCAACCTGATCCAGACCCAACTCCCGGACGGCCGCTGGCTCAATCGCTTGTATTACGGCAGCGGCCATCTGCATCAGATCAACCTCGACGGCCAGGTCATCAGCGACTTCGAGCGCGACCGCCTGCACCGCGAAGTGCTGCGCACCCAAGGCCAGATCAGCACCCGCAGCGAGTATGACCGCAGCGGCCGCCTGCGCGCCCGTCAACGCCGTCACACCAGCCAGCCGGCGTTGATGCCGGCGGCGGTGCAAAAGCACTTTGAATACGACCCCGCCGACAACCTGATCGGCAAACTCGACCAACAGCCCAGCGCGCAACATCGCCAACTCCTGCACTACGACGCCACCGGCCGCATTATCGCAAGCCAGGACAGCCTGCACGGCCAGCGCGAAACCTTCGCCTACGACGCGGCGGCAAACCTGCTGGACGGCCCACAGTCCGGGGCCGGGCTGGTGGTACACAACAAACTGCTGACCTATCAGGACAAACGCTACCGCTACGATGCCTTTGGCCGAATGATCGAAAAACGCAGCGGCGCCCGTGGCGTACAACACTTTGCGTACGACGCCGAAAGCCGACTGATCGAAGTGCGCAATGAAGGCGCCAGCGTGGTGCGGATGGCCTACGACCCACTGGGCCGACGCATCGGCAAGACCGAACATGGCAGCAATGGTTATCCGCTAAGCGAAACCCAATTCATGTGGGACGGCTTGCGTCTATTGCAGGAGCATAAACACAGCCAAACCAGCCTTTACCTCTATGAAGACGAAGGCTACCAACCCCTGGCCCGCGTTGACGGCATCGGGGCGCTGCAAAAAATTCGTTATTACCACAACGATCTCAACGGCCTGCCGGAGCAGGTCACCGAGGCTGACGGACACACCCTGTGGCAGGCAACATATCGGGTGTGGGGCAATACCGTGGAAGAGGTGCGGGAACCGTACTTCATTGAAGAGCAGAACCTACGGTTTCAGGGGCAGTACCTGGACCGGGAGACGGGGCTGCATTTTAATACGTTCAGGTTTTATGATCCGGATGTGGGAAGGTTTATTACGCCGGATCCGATTGGGCTCTACGGTGGCTTGAATTTCTACGTATACGCACGAAACCCCTTCGGTTGGAATGACCCGCTTGGTCTTTCATGCCGCTTGAACTCAGTGGGTAGAACGCCGGGCAAGAAGAGCAAAACTGGCAAAATCGTCATTGCACGTATGCGCGCTGATGATCGCATCAGAGGGGCAGGAAAAAATATGCAGTTCAGAAGTCGGGTAGATGACGAGTGGTACCCAATCAAGGATGCCGACATGGCGCACCGAACCGATGCTGTCAGATACTGGAACCAGACGGGCGGCTTCCATGGAGCCAAAACCAAGGAAGTACGTGGCTGGATGCGCGACCCGAACAACTATGAGTTGGAGCATTACAGCTATAACCGGTCTCAGGGTGCTAGCCTCAAGGATCGATACAGGGACCCAGGCGACTTTATTGGGCCGGCCGAGAAGCCTCGATATCCATAGTGAGAACATTACCGATGAAAGATCTGTCAGAAGAAAATCCGGACTTGGAAGTAAGAATATCTTCCATCATGGAAACCGGAAACGAATTGGATGAAGCCGGCAACAAGCTGGAAGCCCTCGCTGCCTATGAGCAAGCGTGGGCATTACTCCCAGAGCCAAGACTGGGATGGAAACTATTAACTGGATGGATCGCTGGCTCTTTTTATAATTTCTATTTTGACGCTGGTGATTTCAAAACTGCAAAATACTGGGCTCAAATCACACTAGATGGCAGAAGTTCGGAGCGCAATACAGCGCCATTGATAGATTTGGGCATGGTCTGCGTCGAACTTCATGAGGAAGAGAAGGCATTTCAATATTTTGACGCCGCCTATGCTTTCGGTAAGGAGCGAGCATTCAAAGAAAGACCAAAAAAGTATTTGAAATTCTATTTGGATAAAAAGAAAAAAGGTGAGTGATCTTCCCACACAAAAATCCGTCCGGATGTAGGGAGAATTACTACTCCGGATCCGATTGATCTAACGGGAGGGATCAACCGCTATCAATATGCGCCCAACACCTTAGGCTGGGTCGATCCCCTAGGATTAAAATCCTACGGGGCGTCGTAGAAGAGCAGGCGTACCTTCAAAAAGAATGACTCGGGCCTAAAAGACCATGCTCGTCGCCACTCCAATCCGTCACCTGCGCAGTATCTCAAACGCGGCATAAAAAATATCAGCCATGGAAAAGCCCTAAAAGGAGGAGGCAAAGCACCGGATGCGCGATACCACGTCCGGAAAACAGGAGAGGACGCTTATAGCGTGACCATTACTGATAAAAAGGGTCAAATACTCTCTATCGACACCTGGCAGAAAGGGGGGACCAGTATGAATAAAGCGGATATCACTCATGGCCTTAGCCGTAGCGGTGTGACGCCTCAAAAGGGATTCTGGGAGAGTTTATAGTGACTCGGGCACGTATGGTTGAATTGAAAGAAGCCTTGGAGCAGGCCGGCTGGGAAATATCAAATCCGGTTAGCGCCACTGATATATTTCAGACAAGTGACGACCAGATAACTTGGAAAATAAACAACCCAAAAACACAGAAAACCAATGTATTGACTTTTCATTTATTTGATCATCTAGGCCGACAAACACAACAACTATCAGACATTTTTTATGTAAAAGAAAGCACAACCGAGCTGAAACTTTATTTTGAAAAAATCAACACCCCCGTTTGGAGATCCTCACTGAGACTTTTTGTGCGCAGCTTATACTAGGTGAAAAACAATAAACAAAGGGGGCAGACTTAGTTAATAGATATGTTTAACAAAAACAAATCTATCCCCTTACCATGAAGACACGGCCTAAATGGTTCACGCAGCTTGTACAACAAAGCAATGAAAAACTACCTGTGTAAGGGATGCGGAAGATGAGCCTGACTAAAATAATTGACCTGATAGAAAATTCTGACTGCACGACAGTACCTTCCGCTGGATTGCCGAACGGCCCCATCCCCAATGACTTAGCCGATTTTTATCAGCATTACAGCAGTGCAGTTTTCTATCCGCAGGCACGCTACAGCTTCACGATTCAGTCACCAATACTTGAACGTTCCGACTTTGTCGTAATGAACGAAGACTTGGAAGATCTCGACTCAGCTAACTGGTACGTGCTGGTTAAATGTGAAGATCAAATAATTTCAATCGACCTGACGCCGGGCCCGCAATTTGGGTATTGCTACGACTCGTTCTGGGACAGTTATCCGTCGGCCGATGAGAGCACGCTGATCGCAAAATCATTCACTGAGCTGGTCGAGAAAATCATTAAGTCCGGTGGTAAAAACCTATTCTGGATACCAGGCCACACCTGATAGTGAGGCCGGGCGGAACGGGCGTGCATGACTCGAAAAATCTCGATGCGCTGCCCCTTGGGAAGGCACTGCCCCAACAAAAATGGGCACCCGACCCAGTCGGCGTGCCCATTTTTCATACCTCCCCGCCTCCCTTCGAGACGGTGCCGAGCTTACGGGTTGACGCTGTCTTTGAGCGACTTGCCCGGTTTGAACGCTACGGTGTTGCTCGCCTTGATTTTCACCGGCTCGCCGGTTTGCGGGTTTTTGCCGGTGCGGGCGCCACGGTGGCGTTGCAGGAAGGTGCCGAAGCCGACCAGGGTGACGCTGTCCTTGCGGT
>CAZRVK010000014.1:0-21907 GCA_964603585.1 uncultured Planctomycetales bacterium | reverse complement strand
CATGGTTATGGCTACAGCAGCAGTGCCCCGGCGGCTCCGAGTATACCTTATTATAATCCTGCATTATTTGACGACATGCAGGAAAGAATGCAGTTGGATCAACTCCTGGAATCTTTAAATGCCCGGCAGGCAGCTGTTCCTATGATCGAAGAGTCTAAGCCGGCAGCAACACAGTCTGTTTCAGTAGAGCCGCAGGTATCTTTAGGAGTGCATCCGCGGTTTGCACCGCTGGCAATGGCGGTTGCTGCTGCGGCAATGGGTGCGGTTGAGGCCGGGGCAGAGAATTTAGAAGCGGCTGATTTTGATAAGCTGGTATTGAAAAATACCGAGCAGCCGGTATTCGTGGATTTCTGGGCTTCCTGGTGCATGCCGTGCCGCGCAATGTTGCCGCGCGTAGATGAACTGGCGCAGAAATATGGTGATAGGATTAAAGTGTACAAGATCAATTTCGATGAAGCACAGGATTTAGCCGCGCGTTACGGGATTAAATCGATCCCCGGGTTAGTTATTTTCCGCAACGGCCAACTCGCGGATAAGCATATCGGCGGGCTTTCTCAATCAGCGCTTGAAGGTTTTATAGCGCCTCATCTGGCGGCAAAGCCTGTAAGGAATGATTCTCCTGTAGCCCATGAACTTCAAACAACATTAGTTACGGATAATGCCGCTGAACCATCCATGTTCGAATTGGCCACAGTCCAGCATTTTGCAAGATGGTCCGGGAATGATTTTGGCAGTACGGCTTATCGTGATGCGATGGAGCATGCAGAACAGCCGGTTGTTAACGAAGAAGCCACCACTAATGCGCATGAGACAGTGCATTATATTAATAGCGAGATGCGCAACAAGACATCCGGTAATGATCAATTTGTATATCTTGGAAATGGCCAAGGGGCTTATATTGATGAGCCTTCCATGGGGCCAGAGGGTGCGCGTGGTTATTTGCCTGCTGGGGCAAGAACGATTGCTTCCAGCCGTTATGATATGTATATGGTCAATGGTACAAACCCTGCTGATGCCAACGCTTGGCATAATGCGCTTTACCTTCTTGATGAATGGAGCGCGTATGTAACCGGGGCGCAGGCAGCTTTGGAAATTAGAAAAGGCAGCCAGTGGCAAGAAGGTTTAGGTTTAAGTGAAAGATCTGTTGCGGTTGATAAGATCGATGGGGCGATGGACTTTTTATATTTCTCTTCTGCCTTGGCGTTAGCGCTTAAGCACGAAGAACCGGATTATTTTAATAATAACAAACAGTTCAAAATGGCATTTGCCGCGCTTGCCGAAAAGACCATGCAGTATGTCAATGAGGGGTTGAATTATAGAGAGTTTAATAGTTTCCATGCCGGGCAGTTAAAAGACCATTTTATTGTTTCTCCGGAAAATGCCGCGATCCGAAAGATGCTTACTGAATGGATGGGAGAGGATTGGGTGAATCGCGTCTTCTCTTTTGCTGGACCAAAAGACAAAGAAGAAGTAAACAGCGCCCCCGCAGATAATGAAAACGTCCCCGCTGCTCCTGATACAGAAACTCAAACAGGCGCAACAGCAGATACTTCAGCAGCATATTCATTTAATCCATTTGATATGGCAAATCCCGGTAATTTCCTTATGCCGAATTTCACCGAAGAAAAAATCCCTCCGTTTACGGCGGGAGCTAATGATCTGTCAGTGAATGAATCAGCGCGTGCCCAGGCTCCTCCGGAAGAGGCCATTGCGCAGGCAGAACAGGCCGTAGTCGCCGCAGAACAAAAAGTATCCGCACTTCAGGAAGAAAAGAAATCCCTCGCACAGAAATTAGAAAAGTTATCCGCGCCCGCACCAAACGCAGCACCTCAATTTATTGCCGATTCAGTACATATTCTTAAAACAGCGCAAGGTTTGGTTTTTGCTGCGCCCGATGCCTCCGGCAGAGAGCAAACCTTCTTTGTCTTAGGCGGGGCAGTGCAGGATGCTGGATCTACGGAAGTTAATTCATACCATCGTAATTTTATGCCGTTGGTCGAAGCTTTAAGAAATAAGAATGTTGCCCAGGCCTTGGCCCAAAACGGAAATACCGCAGTTAAATTTTATCTTCCTCCGAATAATCTTACTTCTGCCGATACGCTTCAGGTAAAGGCGCTGATCAAATGGCTTTATGAAAATCACGGGATCCGCACCATGGTATTGCATTTCGGCGGCCTCTATGCCGGCGAAACCACGAATTTCTTATTAGCGAATCCGACGGAAGCAAATCTGGCCAGGATCGAAGCTAATGTAAAACAGCTTGCCCGTGATTTTAATGATTTAGGCTCGGCATTAGCCGGGGTGCAGATCGGGAATGAAAACAATTATTATGTCTCCGGCCCCGGCAAAAAGAGCTGGGCGGGAAATAATCCTTGGGATACTGTCCGCCTGAATGCCGGGCAATATTATCAGTTTATGGATAGATTAGCCGCAGCCTTTAAATCAGTAGATAGTCAGCATCCGGTATTCCTTGGCCACGGAGAGTTACTTCCGCAGGAAGCCGCATTAATGAAAGGGAATATTACGCATTTTGACGGCATTGCCTTGAACCTTTATCCTAATTGGTCAGCAGGCAGGCCTGCACAAAGAGTAGCAAGCGTAGATGAACTCGATAGAGGATATGGTTCAAGTATCCGCCTGGCATCTGAATTAGGGCTGGCGGTTATTATCGGTGAATTCGGGGAATCTTCATACGGGGATATAGATGCCAATGAACAGGCCGAGTTCATGAATAATGCTACCGAAGCGCTTAGCCGGTATATGGCGGGTAATACTAATGCACAGTTTGCTTCTTATCCCAAGGTTGTCGTAGGGATGTTCGTTCATGAATATTTCCCTGAATTCTGGAAGAATAAGCAGATCCATCCTTCTGAATCCGGGTTATCGATGTTTGAAAACTACCAGCCTAAACCGGCATTGCAGGCTTTAGGAGCGGGGTATCAAAAGATCGCTAACGCCTTGCCGAAGCCTGCAGGGGAAGCAGTTGTAACTGCTCCTTCTCCAGAAGAGACTCAATTAAGAGCAAGGCTTACTGCTCTGGATGCACAGATCAAAGCGGCAGGTGAAGAAAAGATTAAAGCATCTGCGCATCTTGCTGCATTAAAAGCTCCGCAAGCAAAAGCCCCTGGTGCAATGACCAGGCCGGCGCCAACCGCATCATCTGCTCCGGAAGAAGATGTTGTTGCCGCAAATATGCCTGTTCCGCTTGAGATACCTATAAGATTCCTCATAAACTCGCACAATATAGTGGATCTTAATACTCCAACCGTGATCGCCCAGGTATTTAAAGACGGCAAGATCACCGAAGCACAGGTTGTTATCACTAAAACAGGTGAAGCTGTCACTCAAACAAGCGGTTACAGGTTAGAGGTTACCTGGAATTCAGATGCAAACTACGATGCAGATAAAAATCCTGTATTTGATAATCGTGATGCCAAGATAATAATTTCCTTTGGCAGTAAGGCCGGTAATGTCGAAGGTTTAGCGATCGAAGAAGTCAGCGGCATGCTTCTTCCTCCTCAAGATGCGGCTAAAGAAAAAGAAAGAGCGCAGGAAACATTCAATACCAATTTAGAGAGGCAAAGAGAAAGCGTCAGAGAAGCTATCGAAATGCAGAAAGCAAGCGAAGCAGAAGCCCGTGCCAATTTAGCAGAGGCGATCATTCGGACCCAAGATAAGATCAAAGCAATAGAGAATGAAATAATCCTTAGTGTCCAGGCATATGAAACATTGAACAGGCAGTTGCGCGAACTTAGCGGACAATTAAGAGGGGAAACATACAAAGACTTTATGGCGCGCAAAGCGGAACTGGAAGAAAAATCACTCGAGATCCATATCAAAGTCCTGCAGCGTAATCTCTTGCGTTCACGTTATTCGCTCTTACAGCACTTAAAAGAAAAACCGATGAAAGATTGGGAATGGGAAGTTGACATTGTCTTCCATCTTTTAGGCCCTGCCGGATGCGGCAGCCTTTACGGCCCGGTCAGCCTTGAGTTGGGCGGGGATGCATATTATCTGAACCAGGTAATGTTGATGATGATGAGTATGGCGAAAGGCGCGAAAATGGGCGCTTTAGGGTATGTGGCGTTAATTGATTTTGTGATCCAGGCAATACAACAGCCCAAATACAAAGAGGTCCTTAAAAAAGGCGGCCTTATATTTATAGAGCATTCGACTCTCTTCGGCCGTTTCCATCCATTCAGCGGTTTCGATGCAAAGACAAGAGATTTTAAAGACAGTAAAGAGATGTTCTTTGTTGCGGATTTTCTTGACCTTACCCAGCTTTATATCGCGATAAAAGATAAATTGAATAAGGACAGGTATCAGGCTATTTATATCCCCGGCGCCCGCCAAACCGAGATCTTTGCCGAGGCTTTCTTTAATTCGAAAGAAAAAATTTCATATTTTATGTCAAGGCCTGCTCAATCCTGGATCGATTTAGGCAGATTAGCTGATGGGGTAAGCATACCCAAGAGAGGATTATTCGGGATTGACAATATTGTTGCCAGAAACGAAACGGAATTTATTGCCGCGATAAATAACGGGGCGATCGAAGGGCAATTAGCTCAACGCACTCCGGCAGAATCAGGCACTACACTTTTCTCTGACCCGACCCTTCCGGCTCATCCCGGCCGTGAGCATGCCTTTAAAGTCACCGCCGACGGACATGTTTATATGCGCGATTATAAGGAGGAATATTCACAGTATCTTTGGCAGGTTTATAACGGCACATATGCCTGGCAGCCGCTTGAAGGCATTGCCTCTAAAGAAGAATTATTAGCGCGTTTTGCGGCCAATCCTCAACTTACCCAAGGCTCTTGGCAGATAAGGCAGTTACCGGAGCATTATTATCTTTCTAATCCTAAAACCCCCGGCAATCCTTTTGATTATGTTTATTATCCGTCTTTAAAGAAATTAGAGAGATGGGACAGCCAGAATAATGCCTGGGTAATTGAGAATGCTAATATGGATAACGCAGCATTCATCGCGTTCAAAGCCGAATTGAAAAATAGTGGCGACTTAAAAGAAATTACCTGCTTTGCCGGAGAATACATTTCTAATCCGGAAACCAAGGAGCATTGGTTTGATTATTATGTGAGAGTAAGCGAAGGAAGAGAAACCGTTATGAAGTTAGACCGTTCTTATTCTTCGCTTCTTATGAAATCCGATATGTATTGGCCGGAAGCCGAAGGGTATTTAAAAGCCGCTCAAATGTGGCTTGAACCAGGCCAGACCCAGCCGCTCCCTTCTTTTAAGGATATTGAAGACCTGAAGATGATGGTTGATTCTGCGTCTATGGCATACGGTTGCGAAATTGCGCCTGACCCCAATAGCCCCAATAAAGGCAGGGTGGTAAAGATCTATGCTTCGGCAAATGATATTCCCTGGGGCATTTATCGCAGGGATGTTCCGGCATATAAGGATTTGATCACAACATTGCATGGTGATGGCACGCCATTTTTAGGCGGCTGCTGGGTTAACCCGAATAACGGCAACCTGATTGTTTATGGCCGCTTGAGTATTTCAAAATTACAGGAACTTTATCGCGGCCACTCTGCCTGGATGGAAGTTGATTTGGGCACTGACACTATCCCCGTATTCAATAAAAATGAACAGCCTGATCCGGGATCAATGCGCGAACTTACCTATACAGGAAGAGCGATCAGTGTTTTTGATCATCATCATCAGCGCGCCATTACCGCCGAAGAAGCGGCCCGGGCTATGCCTGCGGCGGCATTTGGCGATGAGTTAAATGGGCTTGGTTTTGAAAAAATCGAGGGTGGGGCAAAGAGAAAAGGACTGTTGGTTTCGGATGATGTGTATCCATTCTCGACCCAGATCGTCATTCACGAAGGCAAGAAACCGTATATTGTCAGAGAAGGAAAGAAATTTGATTTAGACGGTGATTATAAAGGCGACTTAACGCAGGATGATCGAGTAATTAGTTTAGGTGATCTGGCCCCTTCACAATACGATTCTTTCGGGTTTGAATATGTCAGGCCGGCCTTTAAGCATAAGCATGGTGAGATCGGGCCTAAAGAACGGATCCTTATTATTGAGGGTGTTGTTTATCGCGTTGAGCCGGGAACCGCCGTAAGGATAGAAGGGGTAGATTCTCAAAGCCGATACAGTGAAGATACGATTTACCTCCCCGCTGGCAGTTATATTACTACGGATCCCCGCTGGACGAAAAATAGCGTATATTCTCTTGCCAAGCCGAAAAAGGATTTGATCGGCAAGCCTGATTTTAAGGATGAAAAGCCGGTTTATGAACCAGGCGAAAGGATCGCCATAGTCCATCCGCTGGCGCAGAAAGCCCCGATATTCTGTATGATCAATACCCTGGAGCATACCTATTATATCAGCGATATCGAGGAGCTTCCGGCTTCTTTGGTTGCCCTTACCGATGACTGCGAATTCGATATCAACTTAGGCAGCGGGTATAAGATCAGGTTTACTGCCGGAGAAGTGATCACTTATGATAAACGTTTTGCCCAGGTGATCCGTAATGGCGCACGCGAAGTGGTGATCCCGGCGCGCGTTACCTTTGGTAAAGGCATGGATGCGATTATGAAAGAGCGCCTGGAGGCTTTTGCCTCTGTGCTTGGCGCTAACGGCGAGGTTTTAAAAGGCGAAAAATTGAACCGTCCTTATATGCGCGATAATGCCTGGGATCTGAATAGACAAGATCAGCCTGCCAGCTATGCCGCAGGAGTTTTTCCTGTAGAGATGGTCGAGGCCTTAAAGGCGATTGTCAATGACGCGCAGGCCGATATTGAATCAAAGAATTTAGCCGCGGCTTTATTAAGCCTTGCCGAGAATGCCAAGACTGATGCGGATTTAGCGCGTTTCCTTACTACAGGCCAGACAGCGATCACCCAGCGTATATTCGCCAGATATATCCCTGATTTGGAAAGTTATGTGATGAAACATAGGAAAACACTCAAACAGGCCGATAGTTTAAGGACAAAAATGATGAGTGAATTCCTGGTGAAAGCAGAAAAAGTCAGACAGGATCTTGCTTCAAAGCAGGAATTAGAGCGTATATTTAAGGAACAGCAGATCAGGCAGGCGATCAATATGATCATGGGGTTGGTCCAATTGATGCAGGCAATTGATAATTTAAGATATGCGATCGGTGTTTTGAATGATGCTAACGCTGGGATCGGCACGTTTGAAGGATGGCTGACTGATTCACAAGGATTACTTGCTGATGCCCGGACTACCCAGACCCAAGCGCAGGAATTACTCACTCAAATCCAGGGTTCAGCTGATCCGTTAACACTTTCCCAGGCGCAGACTGCGGTAGCGGTCGCAACCCAGAATGTGCGCATGCTTGAACAGCGTGTGGCAGGGCTTACCACCACTATTTCTTTAGCAAAACAAGGTGTCGGTCTTAATCAGGCAACTGTTGCGTTAAATGTAGCTAACCTGGCGAACACCGGAGCCCAAACCGTCGGCACTGCGGCTAACTGGGTCACTGATTATCATAATAATCCTCGTAAGGCAATGAAACAGATTTACCGTCAGGCGCAGATTTCAGCAATTACTGGTGCGATTGGGCAAGGTATAGGTATTGCCAGTAAAGTAGTGGAAGCTCAAAAGAATGTTTTAGGTAGAGAATATTATTTAACTCAAATTGAGCAGGAACGTCTTTATGGTGAAGAGCTGGTTTTTGCTTTAGGCCTTGATGCCTTCCAGGCTGATTTGAGCGTGCAAAGCGCAACCTTAAGCCTTAATAATGCCGGGCAGGAAATGCAGACGTTAATAAACAGCCTTCCGAGCTTAAATCAAGAGTTATCTTCTGCCCTTAATACTTATAACACATATAGGAATGACCCGGCAATCGGAGCTAATGATCCGAGGACACAGGCGGCATTCGCGCATTTACAGGCAGTACAAACCAGGGTCACCCAGGCGATCGGGCCGCAGGGAAGCACTTTTATGCCTTCTAATGCCGCGCCTGAAGCGTTGCAGGCAGTATCCGGTTTACGCGCTACACAGGCTAATGCCGCTCAAGTGATCGGCGGTAATGCTCAAGGCACTGATTTAAGCGGCCTGCAGTATTGGCAGGGCCAGATCGATCAGGCAACCGGTAATTTAAGCGCGCAGATAAAGATCCAGGAAGTAGCCAATAACTCTTTGACTGCCGCTACTACTTCTTTAGACCAGATCCGCGCCCGTTACAATGAAACCAATCCCCAAGGGTTAACCAATGCCGCAAATATTCAAACTGTTGAATCTGAATTACGCGCCCTCGGGGCAAGGCGTGATCAGGTAATTGCCGCAAACGGTGTGATACTTTTTGGCGACGGCACCGGCACAAATCTTGGTATTATCGGCAATCTGCAGGCAACAGGCCTGGCCAACAGCGCAACCGAAGTAACATTCTTTAGTGCCTGGGCGCAGTCATTAAATAATGTAAATCAGCTGGAGTTAAATGCCAGCCAGAACTCGTTAAATTATGCCCAATCCCAGCTTACTGCGGCTGTTGCCGCAAGCCCCAATGATCCACAGAGCCCGGACCGCCTGCATTGGCAGGGTGAAGTGAATTATTGGCAAGGGGTGTTGGATGTTAACCAGAGAAATGCCGCCGGTTCACTCGCACAGGTTAACGCGATCAATAATTTAGGTAATCTGGATTTTGAGAATCAGCCGGTTGAGTCAAGGGCTGCCTTGAATAGTGTGCAGGTAGGTTTCTATGGGAACCTGGTAACTACCGCGACAGGCGGTGTTGAAGCAGCTCGTTTATCAGTTGAACACGGCATCCGTCAGAATAATCCCGGCCTTACTGAACAGCAGGTTGTGGATTATGTCAATACGGTTCTTCCTTATAACAAAGATTATAATAATGCGGTTAGTTATCGCGACAGCCTGCAGATCCAGCTTAGTGCCGTAACTATGCAAGGAAGAGCGACTGTTCCTGAAGTGGTGAGCGGCGGCGTGCAGAATGTAGAAGGCATCAGACAGCAGGCAGTAGATGCACAGAACGCGTTTATCAGTGCAAGCAATGCCTTTTCCGAAGCACGCGCAAATTTCAATGATTTGCATCCTGAATACGCCGAAGGCGCAAATAATCCTGGAGCAATTGATGCCTCTGGATTTATAAAACAAAAAGTCCAGGCAGTCCAGGATAAGTTGAGTGTTTTAAATCAGTTCCTTGGGCCGTTAAGCGCGATCAGCGCATTTAAGGGAGCAAAACAGCAGAACGATAATAATGAAAGCGCCTTAGAGTTAATGGAACGTTTCCGCGACGCCCGTAAGGAAATGCTTGAATTCCTGACTTATAGTGTAGGCGATGCGCATCATAATTTAGTAATGGCAAAACGCAGTGTTGAAGATCAAAGAAATGCGCTTGTACGTCAGGCAGAAGATATCAAAGAAGCATTTGGCGCGACCCTCCCCGGCCAGGCAGATCAAATAGAGAAACTTCTTCTGGATGCGATTTCCAGGATGAATGTCTCAGAGAAAGAAAAAACAAAATTACGCGAGCGCGTTGAAGGCTTTACCCTGTTCTTAAAGACATATAGCAGTGCTTTTACCAGCATCCTTTTTACCGACGCCGAGCTGCGTGATTTTGTAGAAGGCAACTTTACTCCTGAAGATATTGAAAGAGGCAGGGATATCCCGGGAGATAAATTACAGCAGCTGGATATGCATGTCCGCAACCTTATTCAGCTGGCGCAGGCGTGGTTCTCACCGCTTACCGAAGGCCGAAACCCGATGCCGGTGTCTTTGGAAGTCCCGCTTGAATACGGCCGCGATTTTATGCGCGCATATCACCCGGATATCGCTGTAGGCACCGGGACTTTACAGCTTGCCAATAATACGCCTCAGACAAAATGGATCACTTTTTATATGCAGAATGATATCCCGGGCTGGGGGGAAGGGGTGAAGATCAATAATATCTTCTTATCGCAATATTCGCAGAAAGATGTTTATAGTGAAGCCGGCACTAAACTCCCGTTAGGCTACGGCGGTACAAAATATAAGAAAGAACAGCAGGGACGTTTACTCTTCTTCGATTCCTTAAGAGTTTCTCCAAACGCTGATTTTTCATTTGGCTTGAATGGTTATTATGACTTCGCTATTGGTGAAAACAATACCATTTATGCCTTAACCGGAGATATCCGCGGCCGCCTGAAGAACGATTGGTGGCTGGTATTTCGAGGCGGCGTGATCGGGACTGATGCATCCGATAAGGGCGCATATTATTGGCAGACTCCGATACCTTTAGTTTCCGTGCCGATACCATTTAGTTTTTCCACCCATGAACAACTTGCTTTTGCGAATCTTGAAGTTATGTACCAGGATCCGGAAAAGCCGGAACATTATCTGGCTTTAGGCGTAGGTTTTGAGAATGATACGAGTAAATGGATGAACAAGGATCCTTCATACGCTACCTTTGGTATCCGCGCCGGGGATGAGCTCGATATTAATGACAATTGGCATATGAAATATTCCGGCCGCGCAGCTATATTAGTTCCTGGTGGCGTAAGGGCAGGCGGTGATCTGGTTATTGTCGGGCCAAAGAACGTTGATTTTCAGTTAAGCGGCGGGATCGATACAAGAAATAATACCGGCAGTGCTAATTTCTCTGTTGGTATTCCGATGGATGAAGTAGGTTTTGAGAATATTGTCTTCCGCCCGGGCTATGTATTCCAGATGCACGGCGCAAGCGGATTCGAATTAAGGTTCGGTAAGAAGTTCGGCGGTAAGCCGGTATTACAGCCCAAGTGTGTAGGTACTCCCGGCATGCATAACGAAGGCTTGATCATGGGCAGAGTTTACGAGGCTTATTACCCGGTGATCTCCGATTATCAGCCGAAACCTTACCGCCAAGAAGATGTCCGGCAGAATACAGTAACAGTGAGCGATGTTCAGGCTAATGCCGCTTCTGATCTACGCCAGGCATTCTTTGAATATCAGACTGATGCACAAGGCTGGGTGGCTACTTCCCATGGCAATGGGTTCAGGGCCGATCAGATGATGATGGAAGATGTTGCGGCCCTTATTAATTTCTACGTTTTTAACGGTAAACTCGATAACGCAAAGAAGGTTTTATTGAACTTAAAAGAAATGGCAGATTATGCCGGCAAGAATTTCTTAGGTTTTGCGCCGGTTTTAGACCTGAACAATATCAGGCTGATGGCAGAAAATATTAGTGAAGTAGATAATAACGCCCAGATACAGCTTGCTATTGCCATGCTTAACTACACGGCAAAAAGCGGCGATAATACCTTTATTCCTTTAGTCGAAAAAATAGTCGGTACTCCGGTAGTGCATCGCGGCAAGGTTAAAGCCTGGATGAATGGGTTTATGAAGGATCAGAATAAGGAAACAGGCGCGATCCCGTCTTTTACCGAGGTTAAAATCGAGGATGGCGTAAGAGCGGTAAATCGGACAACCCGCACGTATCTTACTAAGACTGAATTATTGGCGTATGCCTTACTCGATAGATTAGCGCAGTTGTATTCATCTAATGATAAATACGCGGATGCCGGCAAGGCTTTTGCATATCGCACGGCACAGGCACAGGTGGCTGGGTTCTTAAGAAATGAAGCTTGGGATGCACAGAACAACCGGTTCAGATTCAGCCGGATTGAGGTGGAACGTGTATCTTATAAGTTTAAGAATGTTTGGGGCAAGCAGGCTGACAGGCTCTTCCCTAAGAGATACCCGACTGAAGTTTATATTGACCGGGGTTTTGAGACCGAGACCCAAGAATTGGCTATTCTTACCCTTGGTGTTGAGGGGTTACAGAATTTAACCGGAGCAAGCGCCAAGGCATTAGCCGATCAGATAATTGCTCTTGCCGAGGTAAAGAACGCTGAATTCAAAAACACCAGCCTGGCAAGAATAAACGGGGTGGTCGATATTAAGAATATCGAAAGAGCAGGGGTTGTCAATGTAACCGGGCTGGATACGACTGATGAATCGATTGCCAGGGCGCGCCGCGGCCTGGAAAATGGCAGAGTGATCAGGGTAGTCGTGACCAGGGAAACTGCGCTTATGGTTGAGGTATTAAAATTAGTTTCCGAGCATTATGCCAAACAGCCGGCGACGCTTGCCCAGGCACAGGAGATGCGCAGTAAAGCCGCGCAATATTTAAACAGCCTGCGTTTATTGAGAAAGGTTACTAAAGAAGGCGTCAGCAATTATACTTCAACAGTCGAAGCCGTAGATACTGGATACGGCGTGGATACTGAACGAAAAGGGACAACCGTAGGTGCTACGGCTTTCGAAGGCGCAGCGCGTAACGATGTGAATGAATTCACCGGCCGCCAGGAAGGCCAGGCAACACCGCTTACTGCTGATCAAAGAAATGAAGATCAACAGCTTTCTGAAGAATCCGCAGTACGGGCGGAGAAGATAATGAAACAGATGCGTAATCCGGTTACCGACTACATGACTGGCGAGATAAGAAGAGAAGACGGCACTTGGGTGCGCTGGTTGACAAGACAGGATTGGAATAAGGCACAGATCTTAAATGGTAAGTATATCTTGGAAGAAAACGGCCAGAAATTACAGGTTATTCCTCCGGCACCGTTATTCTTTGGAGTACAGGCATACAAACAATTAGTCGAGGCATTGACTTCCCGCGATGTTTTAGGCCTGGCATCATCTATGGATAAGATCCACAGTGAGATGGTTGCTTTAGACCGCCAGGCGGAAGTCACCACATTGGCGGAATTAATGCAGGAAGGATCGTTTAGGAGTACATTTAATGTCCGTCCCGCCAGCCTCGAAGATGTCAATAAATACTACGCCGGGCAAGTTGAAGAACAGCGCAAACAGCTCGATAAGCATTTTGTTTATGTTGCGTCAGAATTAGGTCTTGATATCGAAGGTGCAAAGGGCGCTTCATTCGTCTGGTTGACATATGAAGGCAGGGATTATTTAATGGCGGCTTATGCTGATGTGTTGCCGCAGGGATCAGGTTTACCGCTGGTAATGAGTTTCAGCAAACCGGTTACTGAAACCCGGCTGAACGTGTTAAGTTCCGGATTTGGTTTTGAACATATAAGAGGCGCAGCGTCCAGGGAATTAACCGCAGAAGACCTTCAGGCGCTGGTTGACGGTAGTAATGGTTTAAGGATCAGAGGTTATGCGCTTCGCGATATTCACGGTAGTTATTTAAGAGACCGTTTCGGCAGGGTTAAACAGCGGTTGGATATAGTCGATGCTGTAACCGGAGAAAAAGTCGGAGTGCTGGAATTAGGCAAACAAGGCTTGGATTTTATGAATGAGGTTTATGCTGATTATTATGCGGCCGAAGATACTGACCATGGCACGATTTATTATCGGACGATCTCGGATATGCCGTTAGGCCTGCTGCGCACAGAGGTGAGGGATAATTTCGGCAATATCCTGGTGGATAAGGCAACCGGTGAGCCGGTAATGACTCTGGTTAATCCGGAACACAAAGGTAGTGATAAAACAAATCCCGCGCCGGTGAGAATGTTAGGCAGAGCTAATGCCGAAAGGGAAAAACAGTTTGAGAATGCATACGGAGTAATTTATACTGCGCCAGGTGTCGCAGGCATTGTTATTGGAGAAAGATCCGAAATGCCGTTGACCGAAAAAGTGGTAATGTCCTATTCAAGAGCGCCTCCTGCGGAAGTAAAAGAAAAAGGCCCTGCATTAGCCGCGCCCAGCGATAAATACGAAGTAAGAAAAGCCACACTTGATCCAATTAGCGGAGTTGTTTATATTCCATTCGTACTTGCTACTCCTGAACAAAGAGAAAATGGCGTCCTGATAGACGCAGTTATTGCCGTAAAAGACGGCAAGGAATATATCCTGCCGGTAGAATATCTCCCGAATTCCAAGCATAATACCGCCGCAATTATCTACGCTGTTCCCGGGGCCGATATTAAAGGCGATCCGATCATCGAAGAGGTAAATGATTCACGCTTTGAATCAGTAAGGATGCTGCGTTCTGCGGTAGATAATATTGCTCTCGGCACAACCTTACCCGGAACAAACCTGCAGCTTAAGCCTAAGAACCTTCCTGCCGGGACATTTGTTTTAGTGAAAGATACCAGTATCCCTGCAGAGAACAGGGATAATATCGCAGGGATCATTGAACCGGTTGAATATGTGAGGATGTCTACAGAGGAAGCGATCATTGACCTGCATTATCAGAACGGGATATTTATCTATGGCGAAAGTTTTGCCAATGTTAACGGCAATAAAGGCGCGCGCCTGTTTGTCCGCGTCGCTCGATTACGCAACCCTGTTAACGGCCAGTCAGTAGAAGAGTTGATTACCAGAGGGGAGCTATTAAGAGCAGGCTTAAACGCAGAAAAAGAACTGAAGGCAATCTCTGCTTCTTTAGCCGCAGGCAGAGAAGTAAAAGCCCCGGCAAATGTTAATACCCACATTATTTACAATAATGCCCTGGGATGGAATTTAAGCGATAGTTTTTCCGGTAGAGGGATACGTTATATTTACAATAATATGGGTGAGCGGGCATTGGCAGTTGCTTTAGGCGCAGATAGCCAGACTTTAATTAAGGTTGGGAGATTAGAAGATTTTGCCGGAAATACCGGATTGATCAGGCAGTTTGATCTGTATGGCGTTCCGGAAGAATTGCAGAAACAAATAAGGGCTGCGTTTGCGCCTATTCAGGCTAATAACTATCAGGCGACCGAGGCAGAGATTGCTGGTATTCAACAGTTGTTATCTCTAAATAAGGATTTTGGGACGATTGAACAGCAGAACTTACTTGGCTGGACAATCGGCGGTATGGTCGGAGAACGTAAATCGAGAGTCTTCCGTAATCAAGCGCAGGATGAAGTTTTAACTGTAACTTACGGCCCGGCCACCCCGGCATCTACCCAGCCGGCAAGCGCTTCTAATACGCCAGCGGCATCGAAGTTTGTCCCGTTAGGTTTGGGTATAAACGATGGTTTTGAGGATGGTTTTGCCCGTGTACACAGGTTAGATAAACTCACCGTTCTTCCTATTGCCGTGCGTACACAGGTAGTTGCCAAGTTGAGTGCATTAGAAGGACGCACAAGCGATGTTTTGACTGATACCGAAATCGCAGAGATAAGGGCATTGGTCAAAGATTATCTTGCACAATCCCCTGCTACTCAAAAAACCGTAAAAGCTGTTTCAGTTTCTGCGACCCAGCCGTCTGTATCAGCCGGATGGTTCAGTGTTTATTTCATGAATGCCCATGGCGAAGAAGAAAAGGTAATTATTGGTTCTGCGACTACAGAAAAGCGCCACGTTGAAATTGTCTTACGCAATCCCGGAACCGGAGAGCAGATCGGGACCAATGGCTATACCCTGGCAGGCACAGGAGAGTATAAGACCAGGGTGAATGGGAAGAAAATTGTGTTTCAAGATGAACGCGGGCGTAAGATAGAAGCGAAAATAATGGAACAGCATAAATGGACTGATAGTGACCGATTAGAGGATATTTTAGGTCAACCTTTATTGCGTGCTTTAGCAGTCCCGCAGGCCGCGTTTAGATATGGAGGAGAAGTCAGGCTAAGGTTTAATAGCATGCTTTGCGAAATACCCAGGAGACTTGGTGCGGATACATATGTGACCAAAAAACTCGATGAAAACACCTTTGCTCCAGATTATTATGTATCAAATTCTGCTTCCGTAAGATTTGAGGATTTGCCTAATGGATGGAGCAGAAAAATTGAGAATATAATAATGCAACTTTCAAGGATATCTGCAGGAGTGAATGTTGTGACGCCTGTTACCGCTGATCTTGAGTGGGCTTTTATTGAGATGCGCTCTCCGGTATTTGTCAACGGTGCCATTCCTGATTTAAAGTCAGTTAGTCATTCTTACCAGGCATTTTTAAATGACGAGAACCCGGTTATTAAAATAAACAATCTTGGTTTGGTAGATATTGTTGTTAATGAAAAATTAAGCTTACGTTTTAATCTGAATAACGAATCTGCATCTGATCTCCTGCGGCCCATTGCTGTAGCATACAAAGTTTCTGGAGACGAAACATTAGTTATTGATTTCAAAAGAAGCATTGTCTTTATCGAAAATAGGGACAACACAGACCGTTTCCCAGTTCATATGCATCATTTAGAAGTAAAGAATAAAGAGTTTTTATCCGGGTATGAGTTTGCATGGCGGAATCTCGCCGAAATTGCACAATGGCCAGTTGAAAGAACAGAGCATTTCATGTATTCTAAGGCCGCCTTAGATGATTTCCTGAAAACGATACCACAAACGGTTGTTCAAGCGGTCAAGGATCATACTTTTGATGCAAAGGAGTTGTCGGAGATTTTAGGGAAGGTTTATGAAATACCCGGTTATTCATTGACGGTTTACAATTTAAACCACGGGGATAATTACGAAGCATTAGTTGGGCGCGGCCATTTGCGGAATATCGCGTTAAATTCAGGGAAGTGGTTTATAGAATCCGAAAGTTTAGTATTATTTTATGCAGACCAAAAAATGAACGGCGGCCAGAAGCAAGAACCGCAGTTGTTGGGTACTGCGATGTATTCGGCATACCGTGATTTTAAGGGAAATGTTTTAATGCAACGGTGGCAAGGTGCTTTAGGCAATAAGAAGTTTGATGCTGCTATTTATGCTTTTGGACATGATGAATATGGCGTTGGCAAATATTCTTGTGCAGTTGTCAATAAACAGATTGTATCCTTTAACAGATATTTGACACAAAGAGATAATAAATTCTTCTTCCTTGTGCTTGAGGGTTTATTTAACGGAGTAGATTTGGTTGACAGTCCGATAGATAATTATCCTGTGCTGGAAGCAGCAATCAGCCGTATGGATGTGCAGGCTTTAAAGAATGTATCTTTAATCGGGCGCACAGGTCAAGGGAGGTTAGAGACTTATCTGGATGCCTACAGGCGTATCATTACCCCAGCATTATTGCAGAATATTATGTACAAAGCCGATATGGATGCTTTGCTTAATGATTTTACGTATATTAGCTTTTCAGATTATCCTCGCGGTATATCCAGCGTATATGAGGCGGGTCCTTCAAACTTAGGTTCTGCCAAAGAATCGTTTACATATCAATTTGATGGTGATTTATGCAGAGATCATTATGTTGGTAATGATCTCTTGAGTAAGTCAAATACGAGCAAGATAACTTCAGAAAATGGCAATATCGTATTTTTCTATAGTGTCGATGATGTCCGTGATAATAGGAGGTCAATAAAAGAAAGAAGATTTACCCCTAATGGATTTATTTTCTATGAAATACATAAAGGCATTCCGCTAAAGGATAGGAACATCCGGCTTTATTACGACCCGATCATCCAGTTAGGGTACGATAGTGAAGAAATACATTTAAGCGGCAGCAGAACGCCGCTTTACAACAATCATGTTATATTTATTAAAGATAGGCCCGGTTTCTATTATGCCTTTAGCCGCGATGTCAATGACAGCGGGGCAGCACATGCAATAGCAGAGTTTGTCCGTGGGAAACAGATCGCCAAGGGGTTTGAGTATATCAGCATTATGACAGAAGAAGAAATAAATAAATTGCAGGATAAACTTGGCCAGCGTGAGGGTGCATTGTATTATCTTGGCGAAAAAGTTAAAGATTTTGTCGTAAGAGGCAATGAGGATAATTTCCAGGTTTCCGAAGGTGATGGGACAATGAGAACATTGGGTTATCTGGAAAGGCTGGATAAGAACAATGAGCATAATAATGTTATTAATTATTTCAGGAATTATGCCGGGCATGCGTTGGCAATCCTTGTAAGTTCTATTTTATTGGTCTGGAGCCTTTTGCCGTTAAGCATGCTTATTGTTCATCAGCTTAACAGATTTTTAGTAAGGAAATTAATAGTTCGTTCATCAACTACAGATGCTCCTACGGATGGCAATGTTATTGCTCGACATGTACCTGTTGAATTGAGGTTGACTGGCCGTGATGCAAAAAAGAGACAGTTTATTGAAAGAATAATTCATGGTATGAATTATCGTGAATATTTTATGCGTTACCTTATTGATAAAACCCGTAAATTCAGCAGCAAAAAAACAATGGAGTTTGTTGATAAACAGGTTGAATTCTGGAGATTTATACTCCTAGATCAAGAATCTCCGGATTTTCAAGCAGGTAAGTTAGGGAAAATGCGTTCGCGGCAGAAACCAGTTGTTTCCGGCCGGTATGTGTTTGATGATTTTGAGATGGATAAACTATTTGAATATTGTTCACAAAAAGGCACTAATCCAACTGATAAGTTTGACTTGAATAATATGATTATGGGTCAGCAATTAGCTCTAATGGCTGGTCCTCAACGTTCTGTTTTTATTCAGCAATTGGTTGATGCTAAATTCCGGCCATACTTGTCTGGTGAGCGTGAAGCGCGCGGGATACCGCAGGTATCTTATCCTATGCCTAAATGGAGATTGGGCTTGTGGTTGATCAAGGTTGTCATTACTATATTTAAATCAGGATTTGATAAGGAGGTTTCGCCACAGGAACAGGCAAGGTTGAAAATGGCAGTACGTTTCTGGAAAATAGGAATCATCGAATGGGCTATATTTAATGGTGCTTTATGGACTTTACTTTTAACTATATGTCGTGCTTCTGGAATTCCCGGATGGGGATGGGCTTTGATGTTAATCCCGCTTATCTTTAATACCTTCCTCTCATATTTTACTATTACACATGCTAATTTTGCTGCACTTTCAGATATTATTAGAGAAGAGCAGAATGTTGCATTAACTCATACGTGTAAAGACGCCTTGGCAATGCTTAAAGAAGCCATGCTTGGTAGGCCAGATAGAGGTAGGAATGCTGCACAGGCTGCTGATAAAGCTTTGGCATTTATTATTTGGGCGTTTATGAAAGATTTACGTCAAGGAACAAAGGGCCCATTAATTACAGAAGAAGAGCTGGATAATCTTTTACCTACGGTTGATCCTGCACAATGGAATCCGAAATCGCCTAAACTTGAGGAAGCAAAGAGAAGAATTATCAGCTTCGCTAATCTTTATGCTGTTAAAAAGCCCGAGTTGGCTAATATTGAAGATATAACAGTAATTATTAATTCTGGGCAGGATTTATTCAGAGTGAGGTTTAAAGAGCTTGATACATTAGCAAACGCGAATGGTGAAGTGGTGACTCTTTGGTCAAAACTAATGGGATTACATAATTGGGAATGGGAATTATTTCTTGAGGATATATTTGCTCGTCAACACGTTTCTTTGACAGTTCAAGGCAAGCAGATATTAATGAATGCAAGTAACAGACTTGAAACAGTGCGCAATGAAATAGCTAATCTTAGTGGTTTATCTGTATCCGATATTGAAACTCGTATTGAGGAATGGGCTAATTGGAGATTGGGTAATGTGTATAAAACAACTGAAAGTATTAGGCAGGCAATGGTTTTTGCTTATGCCATGGCTGCGCATAGGAGAAATATAGTCCCTCGTAATAGAAGAGGAAACGAAGCATACTATCGTGCCTTGGAGAACTGGGCAAAGGGGCATATTACTATTTTATTAAAATTTAGTTATAATCAAAAGAAAGCAGAAGATCAGAGTCTTTCTGATTATCCCCATTGTAAAGCACTGGAAGAATATTTTCATAATGGTGAATCTCGAGAGCCTAACGGCTGGCGGATAACTTATAGCCGTACTATGCGCCCGAAAGGTATTCCTGCTGCAACTGTTTCAGAAGAGGGACCTCAGGATTGGCAAGCCCAGGGCATTAAACCGTACATGATTTGTGTTGGCACTGCTGCAGAGCCTTGGAGGTCTGTAGTCGCTTGGAAGATAGGCAATTACCAGCATTGTTTACCTTATGTAAGGACTAAGAGGTTATTCGGCCTTGATTTAGGCCACCGGATTGATATTGAAGACTTTATGTATCTGCCGCATAACTTAATGCGTTTTCAAATTAATCCTCGTCTAGCTAACTTGCATCCTGTCTATGAAGCATTTGGTACTAATTTTACCTTAGAATCAACCTTATTTGGTATCTCTGAGTTTGTCTTTAATGGCCCGATTTGCCGTGCTAGGGGGCGCGTTGATTCTTTGCCTGGTTTAGGTAAGATGATCATAGATGTTGATAAGGCAGTGCAAACCGCAGCAATGCAGGGTCAATCAATTGTTGAAGACAGTGCTTTAACCAATCTACAGATGGCAGCAGGTTATGATACGGAACACACCGATTCGTTGCTTCAAAAGCAGAATTCATATAATGACATAAGCGGCGCATTCAGCTTTATTACTAGGTTTGGGCCGCCATGTACTCTGGATGAAACTTTGGCACCTCGGTCATGGGAGTTTTGGATGAGCACTAAAGCACATTGGACACAAAAATGGGGTACACTTTTTGGATGGGCGCATTACATAAAGAAAATCCCGGTAATGTGGCAGAATATTGCTATTTTGCTTATTGCGACTTTATTGCCTCTTGCAATTTATGCTCAACTCTTCTTGCCGTGGTTATTTATTTACTTAAGTTTTGTTTTCTCCCAGGCAATTAACATGAATGCCATTCAATGGTTTAAAGAAAGATATGGCGTGGTAAAAGGTACTGCGATCTTTACTTTTCTTTTCCCGTTGCTTTATCTATACTGGGTTGCTTTTATCCCGCAACATTATAACAAACTCACCAATGAAGGGGTTAAAGGTTTAACAATCATGACTATTGGTCCTAGGAGTAGTAACCTCTATAAGAAGTCAATCGTTGAAACTTACCGACTCTGGCATTTTGGTATTCGTATGGGCGTGTTAATGTCATTTGTATTTCTCTGGGCTTCTTTTGACCCAGTGAGCATAGGTATTAATGCGTTGATAATTTTTGCCCCAATTGCATGGGTTATTGCTCCTTTCTTCTTTAATCCTGCAAAATCGAAGTTGCATAAGCTTGGGCGTACTGCTATGGGATTTGTGTATAGTATCATAAGAGCAAGTATTGAATTAGCTCCTTTTGCCTTGGTCGGTATGCTGATTATAAAACAGGTTATTGCCTTAGGGATTCTACCCGAATTAAGCACATATTTTACTATTATTCTTGGAATTATTGCGATGGGATTAGTTTGGGGGTTAGTTAAAGAATTTATGTTGACTCTTAGTTTATTCAGGCAAAAAGATTATATGTGGGAAGTAGATAATTTTATCACTTTTCTTTTAGATTGCATGGATTCACCAAGGAGAATAATCCCCAGCCTTATTAAATATAAAAAGAATATTTCCGTAGCCAGAGTAAATCATTTCTTTAGCGAACAGGGTTGTGTTTTAGCTGCTCGTTTTGCAGTAGAATTAGTAAATCCAGCAATCGAAGATAATGTTAAGGGAGCGCTTTGGTTTGACGTTTTGACAAAAAGTGTTAGATCTGACTTGGTAAGAGTTTATGACACAGAAAAAGCAGCGAAAGACACGCTGTATAATACAATTAAAGGATTTCTGGCGTTAACCGCAGTTGATACTACTTCTCGTTTTCTTGTTAGAAGTATTCCCAAATTAACAGCAAAATTTGCTGCGCGGCTTAGAGATTCGGCTCAGAGAGCTAAGGTGGAGAATGCACTTTGGGCTGATTCGCGGGTTGTGCGGCTACGGACTATTTTAGTTGACTTCTTTGGTAGTGAAACTGATGCAAAGAAAGGATTGTATGATAGATTAAAGCAGCAAAATAACAACAAAGTTGCGTTACGAATCGATAGATTCTTATCTCGGCATGCACAAGCTTTATCTAATCGATTTGCTGGGCGGCTTAGAGATCCTTCCCAGAGGGCTAATGTAGAGAATGCGCTTTGGGCTAATTCGCATGTTGTCCGGTTACATACTACTTTGATTGATTTCTTTGGCAGTAAGGTTGATGCAAAGAAAGGGTTGTATGATAGTTTAAAAAAGCGGTTGAAGGAAGCAGCAAGTATTCCTGTAAACAATTTCTTATATGGATTTATTCCTAGCTCCGCAACAAAATTTG
>CAZRVK010000013.1:0-22215 GCA_964603585.1 uncultured Planctomycetales bacterium | reverse complement strand
CCGCATACGGTAGTTTATATGTTAGAACCCCGCCGGTTCAGCCGACCGAAAAACAGTTTTGAAGCTAAAATCACGGCGTCAGAAAAAACACTTGCCGCGCTTTACCCGCAAAAAGTCCCGGCCCGTCTTTTTATCACCCATACCCGCGCCGGCAGGATCGAAGGGCTTTTTCAAGAGTCATTGAACACCGGGAATAAAACGCGTGCTTTAGGCTATATTAACGAAGGGGGTACTTTGACTACAGACGGGATGCTGTTCTTAAACCGCCAATCCTGGGCGCATTGCCTGGAAGCGGCGGCTTTATTGCTGGATATTCCGGCGAAAAACCTGCTTAGCAGGGAAGAGATCGAGGTATTGGCGCGTCGCAGGTCTCCGCAGGGGATTTTATTTTAGGTCAACAATTTTTCGGAGGGTAAATGACAGGAGTTTGGCTTATGGCAATAGTCAGCATGATCTTATCAGGTTGTTCCGGACCAGGAAGTAAAATGATCCCTTTACGTGATTTTTTTCGTAACCCGGCGACTTTAAATTACCAGGTTTCTCCCAATGCAAAATACATTTCTTTTACCAAACCTTTTGAACGCCGGATGAATATTTTCGTTAAACCTATCGGGGCTAAAGGCGCCAAAAGGGTCACCTCGGTGAAAGACCGGGATATTTTCAGTTATTTCTGGAAAGGTAACGATCATCTTATTTATTTAAAGGATTCCGGGGGTGATGAGAACTACCATCTTTTTGTTGCCAGGCGCTCTGGCGGAGACACCAAAGACCTGACGCCGTTTGCCGGAGTAAAAGCGGTGATTATCGATCCCCTGCCGGACAATGATGAAGAACTGATCATTGGACTGAATAAAAGGAACAAGGAGGTTTTCGATGCCTATAAACTTAATGTTATAACAAAAAAATTAAAATTACTTTCAGAGAATCCCGGGAATATCCTGGACTGGATCACAGACCATAACGGGGCCATCCGCGCGGCTATTGCAACGGACGGGTTGAACCGATCTTTGCTTTACCGGGCCGCTGACGCGGGTCCTTTTCAGAATGTCATGTCAATTGCCTTACAGGATACATTTGACCCGTTATTTTTTACCTTTGATAATAAAGCGCTGTATTGCCTGTCTAATATCAACCGGGACAAGATAGCGGCAGTGGTGTTTGACCCGGAGTCTGCCAAAGAAACGGGTGTGATTTTTGAATACCCAGATGGTGATGTGGACGGGTTGACTTTTTCCCGCAAGCGAAAAGTCCTGATCAGTGCTTATTATACCGGATGGAAACAGGAAAGAAAGGTTTTAGACCAGGAGTTCTCTAAGATATTCGATTTCCTGGAAAGCCGGTTTCCTGGTTTAGAGATATCGATTGTTAGTATGAACCGGATGGAGGATAAATTTATTGTCTCAACCAGTTCTGACCGCCTGGCAGGCGTATATTACCTGTATGAAAAAGGCGCCGATAAACTGATTTTACTCGCGGATATTCTACCTTGGCTGAAAAAAGATAAATTAGCCCAGGTTAGGCCGATCAAATACGAGTCGCGTGACGGTTTGACTATTCATGGTTACCTTACTTTGCCTAAAGATAAGCCTGCGCATGGTCTTCCAGTTGTGGTGCATCCGCATGGCGGGCCTTGGGTGAGGGATACTTGGAGGTATAATGCCCAGCTACAATTCTTGGCAAACCGCGGGTATGCGGTTTTACAGATGAACTATCGCGGGTCCACTGGATACGGCAAAAAGTTTTACCAGGCATCTTTTAAACAATGGGGCAGGAAGATGCAGGATGATATTACGGATGGAGTGAATTGGCTGATCAAAGAGGGGATTGCTGATCCTGAACGTATCGCGATTTACGGCGGCAGTTATGGTGGGTATGCGGTATTGGCAGGTTTGGCATTTACCCCGGATCTATATGCCTGCGGGATAGACTATGTCGGGGTTTCCAATATCTTTACCCTGTTAGAATCGATCCCTCCTTACTGGAAACCGGAACTGGAATCATTATATGAAAAGATCGGCCATCCTCAAAAAGACAAGGCATTGCTGGAAGCGGTTTCTCCTGTCTATCATGCCGATAAGATCAAATCTCCTCTTTTTGTGGCACAAGGCGCGCGCGACCCGAGGGTAAATATCAACGAATCCAACCAGATCGTCGAGGCTTTAAAAAAGCATAATATTGAGGTGATTTATATGGTCAAGGATAATGAAGGCCATGGTTTCCGCAGTGAGGAGAACCGGTTCGATTTTTATGAGGCGATGGAAAAATTCCTGTATAGGCATTTGCACCCGGATAAATAAGGAGCGGCCATGAACAAAACCGATAAAAAAATGATCCTGGCTGGTATGCGTGCCGGGGATGTTTTAATGTCTGAAGAGGACAGGATATGGTCGCGTTACAGCCATGATAAGGTCGATAGCGGAGAAGAGCTGGCCAAAGTCATCCGGACACTGTACAAGGTTTATCCTTTAGGCACTCTTTTGCGGGCGCTTTCTATCGGGTCAAGCAACGAGCCGCAATTTCGGATATTAGAAACTGCATTCCGGGGAGGGTTGTATTTAGTCGATATTGAGAAAGCGGCATTGGATATTGTCCAGGAACGGATAAAGCGTCAATGCACCGATCATGTTTCGACTATTAAGGCCGATTACAATCAATTGTTTTCCCGTCTCTCCCATACGGAACGCTTCCTAAAGAACAAGTTGCAGGGCAAGAAGGTCAATCTGGTTACTTTGCATCACTCCTTATATTATTGCGCCGAATCCGGATGGGAACACATTTTTGATAACCTCTACCGTAAGATCCTGGCTCCCAGGTCAGCTTTGCATGCCGTATTAATGGCAAGCCAAAGCGATGATCCTTACACTACCACCTGGTTGTATAATCATTTTGCCGGGAAGTTCTTTGGCGCTCATAATGACCAGGACCTGTGTCGTTTTGCCGCCAGGTTATCGAAAAAACCGTTTTTTAAAGAGTGCCAAATCTATTGCCGGACCCATAATGTGAGGTTTTTAGTGGAAGATTTCCTGAAATTCATGTCGGTCATCTGGATGATCCTGTTATATCCTAATGTGCATAAATACAATTTAGCGCAAAAAGAAGAGATCACCGCGTTTATCTATGATAATTTCTGGAAGAAGCGAAGGCCTTTGATCCAGGCCCAAGATCACCTGGTGATTTATAGCCGGATCGGTTTTAAAGGGCTGGTTTAAACCTGGTATATGCAGCTTGGCTTTAAAGGGTATAAAAAAGACTTGTGATATAGCCTATTTAAAGTACAATAAGTGCGTTACCTTAAAAAGGAGGCATTTGATCCATATGTCTACTAAAGATGATCAACCATTGATTTCTGCTTTAATCGATTCAGTCAAAGAAACGATGACCAAGATGTTTGGCGCGTCAATGAGCCTGACCGCTACTGTCAAAAAAAGGTCTATTGTTACCTGGCGGGGGAAGATGCGCATATTCGTTGATGAGAAATTCGAACGGGATTGTTATATCTCGGTGGTTGGCCTCTATACTAATGAGGATAATCTAAAAAAAGACCGGCCTTTCGGCACGGTTATTCTATATATTGCCCGGCAGCGCACGCTTTCCTTATTGACATCCTTGGGCATTAAATTCGAATCGAAAGAGGCCGGACAAGAAGGTACTCCGGATGAAACGATCGTTTCCGAAGGGTGCGGAGAATTATGTAAGACCGTGGTTAAAGGTTTTCAACCTAAATTGGTTTCTTTGGGGTATCCTGACCTTATATTATCCAGCCCGCGCAACTACATCCGCAGTGTAGAAGATAATATCCCGTTTCCGTCACGAGAAGAATCTAAGGTTGAGGTCACTTTTCAGATCGAGGGAGGGGATTCTATTTTTATCGATTTTGTCATTCCTGTTATTTAAAAAACAAGGCGCTTATCAGGGAAAGTTGCAATTCAAAAAGGAGATAACATGGCTAAGAAGATCCTGGTTATTGATGATGAACCGGATATGATCGCGGTATTAAAACATAGATTGTCCGAGAGCGGCTATGAAGTATTGACCGCGGTAAACGGAAAGGACGGCCTGGAAAAATTACAAAAAGACCCGATAGACTTGATCATTCTGGATGTATTGATGCCGGTGATGGACGGTTTCCAGTTCTTTAAAATAATTAAAAGCGACGCGGCAAAATCCCATATCCCGATAATTGTGGTGACTGCCCGCGGCAGTATGCGCGGTTCGTTTGAGGCGCTGGATGCAGATGAATTCGTTTCCAAGCCTTATGAGATGAATGACCTGCTTGCTAAGATCGACGGGTTATTTAGAGGCAAGGCCTTGATCCTTGGTAAAGATACCGCCATGCTTGAGAGGGTTACCGGCGCCTTTCAAAAGATCGGGTATTTAACCGAAGTTGTCCCTGATGAAGTAACGATGTTTATCCGGGTAGCCGAAAGTAAATACAAATTCGTTGTCGCGCATCTTTCCTTGATCAGTAAGCCGCCCAAGGAGTTCTTGATGAAAGTATGCTCATTACGAAATTTACGCCCGAAAGTAGTGATCTATTTTGATAAAGGGGTCAAAAAGGTCGAGGAAGGCGGGATTGTCGCTTTTAAAGAGTTCAGCGGAGAATGGGAAAAGGCCGGTGCGGACCTGTTCTTTGATCCTACGGTTGCCGAAGCCACCTTTGCCGAAGGATTGAAAAAGATCATTTCCTGAAAAACCTATGCAGATACACAAAAAAGCCACCTTTATTTTATTGGCG
This sequence comes from uncultured Planctomycetales bacterium, assembly GCA_964603585.1. Lineage (GTDB taxonomy): Bacteria > Omnitrophota > Gorgyraeia > Gygaellales > Profunditerraquicolaceae > CAZRVK01. The sequence continues at coordinate 17,480 of CAZRVK010000013.1, read as the reverse complement.
CTGATAATTATTTTCTTTATCGGCTTCTTGGCTGTTTGGTCTGTCAATAAGCGGCAGTTCAGTTTGCTCGAAAAAGACCGAAGCCGGCAGTTGAATTATTTCCTGGATAAGGCCCTTGAACTCAAAGATAAACCTGTGGTAGGTTTTGTTTATGATTATACCTTTTGGGATGAAATGGTCTCGTTTGTTTTAAGCGCTGATCTGGATTGGGCCCATAAGAACATCGATCCTTCCTTGCGGACTTTCGATGCCGACGCTGTTTGGGTGTTTTCTAAGGAGCTGTCCCTGGTTTATTCTACGGATGTTTTTGGCCGCACGGATACGTTCTCTTTGCCTTTTCCGGTGCTTGAACTGAAGAAAATATTCAAGGATAAGAATTTCGCGCATTTTTTTGTTGATTCCCCGCTTGGACTCCTGGAACTTCATGCCGCAACCATCCATTCTACCGATGACGTTGAGCGTAAATCGCCTCCGCAGGGTTATTTTGTCGCCGGCCATTTATGGGATGATGAATATTTAAAGGAAATATCGCACTTGCTTAACGGCAGTGCGATGATCTTAAGCCCTAATGAGCTAACAAAAACAAAGGATGCGTTTGCCAGATTCAGTTTACAGATCTACCGCCAATTGAAGGACTGGCAGGGTTCTACGGTAAGATTATTGCGGCTTAATGTTCCTATGGATTTTTCCCGGCAGTTTTCGCATACCTTCACTTTGCTGCTGGGGTTATATATTCTTTGCGCTGGGATATTAATGATAATTCTGTTTTTTTCTTTCTTTTACTGGATCACTTCCCCGTTAAAAAAGATCTCTTTGAGCCTGGAAAAAGAGAATGCCGTGTTTCTTGCCGGTATAGACGGGCAGGATAATGAATTTGGCGAGATCGCTAAGGCGGTCAACAGGTTCCTCAAACAGAAACGCGAACTGGTGCATGAGATTACAGAGCGTAAAGTAGCCGAACAAAGGTTAAGAGTGGAAGAGGAAAAATACCGCACGATTGTTGAGAATTCCGCGGTTGCGATCACTGTAACTGATGAGAACGAACGCATCACTTCCTGGAATAAGTTCGCAGAAGCCCTTCTGGGGATGACCGCAGATGATCTGCGCATGCTTCATGTAAGTAAGCTTTATCCGCCGCAAGAGTGGCAAAAGATCCGCGGGTATAATTTAAGGGCAAAAGGCGCCCAGCATCATTTTGATACGCAAATGGTGTGCAAGAACGGAGGAATTATTGATGTAATCATTTCCCTTAGCGTGTTAAAGGATGAGGAGTCGAAGGTAATAGGTTCTATCGGGATCATTCGTGATGTGACCAGCCGCAAGGCTGCCGAAAGAGCCCTGCATCAGACGATGGAGATGAAGGCCCAATTTGCATCAATGGTTTCGCATGAACTGCGCACTCCTCTTACTGCCATCCGGGAAAGCTTGAACATTATCCTTGAGGCGTGGATGCAGAATAAATTGAGTGACGAGCACAAAGAGTTCATGACTATCGCACAAAGGAACGTCGAACGGCTTAACCGGTTGATCGATGATGTTCTGGATTTTAACAAGCTTCAGGCCAATAAGATGCAGATGCATATCGAAGAAGGCGATTTTAATCAATGTGTCAGTGAAGTGCACCGGGCGATGCTGCCTTTGGCAAGAAGCAAGGGGCTGGACCTTATTTTAAATCCGGACCAAACTATCCCCAAAGTAAGGTTTGACAAGGACAGGATAATCCAGGTTTTGACAAATCTGGTGAATAACGCGATCAAATTCACGGATGAGGGCTCGGTTACGATATCAACGGTTAAAGAGGATGGAGTGGTGCATGTTGCGGTGATCGATACCGGGATTGGCATTCAGGCGGAGGATTTCTCAAAACTATTCACCAGTTTCGGCCAGTTGGGCGGCAAGGAGCGGCGGGTGGGGGGCACGGGTTTGGGGTTAGCGATCTGCAAAGAGATCATTGAACAGCATAAAGGCAAAGCCTGGGCGGAATCGGTTTACGGCCAAGGCAGTTCATTCCATTTTACTATCCCAGTAACATTGTAGGTGTAGGAACTTTCCGGACAATAACTTAGGGTATTAATACTTCAAGACTACAATAGTATGTTGCGTAAAACACCCATTATAATTGCTATCATGGTCGTGTTTCTGGCAGGGGGTGCGGGGTATTTTGCTTTTACTCCCTCTGGTTCGCGGATATTGGTAACCGCCGCTATATCCAGGTATACCCATGCCAGGCATATTACTTTTTCCCGGGTCAACGGGTCTTTAGCCAGACAGCTTAGCCTTTATGACCTCAAGGTTAGTGATTCCCTTCTTTTCCCTCAAGGGTTATCGGTAGAAGCGCAAAGGATCGATGCTTATTTTAGCCTGGGTTGGCCGGTAAAACTTAATTTAGCTGTTTTTAATGGTAAGGTCCGCCTGCCTGATTCAGGGGAAATACTGTTCTATGGGAAAATGCATGGGGAAATCATGGATTTTAATTTATATTCCAAAAAGGTTGCTTTACGCCCTATTTTGGATCTTGTCCGCGGTAATTCAACGCTTAAGAAAATATCCGGGGACATAGTTGATGCGGACATATATCTTCGCGGGCAGGTATTCTCTCCCGAGATACAGGGAAAATTACGCCTGGATAAACTTGTGTATGCTGAATTTTCTTTGCTGGATTGCCCGGTTTCTTTCGGGATAAACCTGCGAGGCGCCGGCAATATCCAATTGCACGGAGAGGTTTTATTAAATGGCGGCGTGGCATCCGGACAGCGTACCGCTTCGGTCAAGATCCAATCCAGTCGGCTGATATTTTCCGGCGATCCTTATAACTTGCGCATGGATTTAAACGGCATATCCGAAGTCGCAGGAGAAAAAATCGATGTGAAGTTAAAGGGGAATCTGGACAAACCGGAACTGGTTTTATCCTCGGCTCCTCCTCAAGCACAGGAAAAACTCTTGATCATGCTTTTGACCAACGCGAAATGGAGCGGGTCGTTCCAGGAGTTTAAAGACGGTGTTATCCCCCTGGACATAGTTAAGGATTCTTTGGATTATTTTCTTTTTTCCGGTTCATTGGGCCGGCTTTCGAAACAGCTGGGTGTGGATGTATCGGTCAAATATGACGGGCTGATGCAAGGGGTAGGGATCAAGAAAAATGTTTCTTCTAAAATAGATGCGCAATATCAGATCGAACAATCTCTTCCTGCGCCCGGGGGCAATGCCCCTGATACGCTGACCCAGACCATTGGCGGTGAATATAAGGTTACCGATACCCTTTCTATTGGAGCTGAACGCCAGACTAAACAAGAGGTCAAGAAAGACAACAATGAACCGGTTCCGCTTAGCGAGAAAATAATGCTGAAATTGAAGAAAAATTTCTGAATTACGCGGGCTAAATTCTTCTTGCTTTCATAAAAGTGTAGTCCTATAATGTGCCTAAGGTGAATGATATGCGCATGTTAAGAGAAAACACGGTATTTTTAGCGGTATTTTTAGCGGTTCTTTTCATTTTTTGCCCCATAGCCTTGGCGCAAACTGATAAGGATTTTTCCTGGTGGCCTACAGACGCCAAACCCGCTCCGGTAAAAGATCAGGCGCGCGGCGGATATTGGTGGTGGCCGGAAGCCCCTGGGACGGTAAGCCCGTTATGGGGTAATCGCGGGTATTGTTATGTCAATAAAGTGATCTTTGACTATAAAGAAGAAGAATTGCCTGCGCCAAAGCCTAAGGAGATGAGGCCGTCTTTATTGATCAAAAAAATCATTAAGAATGTTAAGATTTACTTCGATTATAATAAGTCTGCGATCCGCCCGGATGCAGCTTCTGTCCTTAATGAGGCGGTACGCACGCTTACGCGAAATTTCGAAGCGGACATTTTAATTACCGGCAACTGTGATGCTCGCGGTTCTGAAAAATATAATGAAAAGTTAGGCCGCGCCAGGGCTGATGCGGTAAAACAATTCATGCTGGATAAAGGGGTCGCCGAATCCCGGATACGCATCATCAGCCGCGGCAAACTTGACGCCGTAGCGCATATCGATGACCTTGAAGGGATGCAAAAAGACCGCAATGCCCAGTTCATGGTAGCGGATGTAGAAGAGGTCATGCTGCCTTATGAAGGCGCCGCCCCTGCCGAGGCAAAGCTTTTAGAGGAAGGCAAGTTCATCGAGGAAAAGGTAGAGCGCTTAGAAAGCGAAGTGAAAGTTACGGAAAAAGAATATACGATAAAAAAAGGCGACAGCCTTTGGAAAATCGCGCAAAAAGAACTGGGGAACGGCTCCAGATGGAAATATATTTACGAGTTGAATAAAGACAGGATCAAAAACCCCAATAAATTAAAGGCAGGGAAAAAGATACTTATTCCCGTCGAATAAAGACAGGGGCAAGGTGTGGTTTTAGTTATTAATTGTGGGGTACGGCTTATTCTTACGGCAACTTTTTGAATAGAAAAGTTGCCTTTTTTTATGCTTTAGTTAATAACGCCTGTCCCTCTTAGACTATTCAACTTATGCCTGATAAAATACTGCTTATCGATGATAACAGCGAATTCCGCGGGATGCTTAAGTCCTGCCTTGAAGAGTATGATGTGGTTGAGGCTTCTTCCGGCGAGGAGGCAATAAGGCTGTTAAAGAAGCCTAATGATATAGACCTGGTGATCTTAGATGTGGTTATGCCTGGTTTGAACGGGATCGAGGCGATGCAGGAGATTAAGACAACCTCCCCGGAGATCGGGATAATCATTTTGACCGGTTATAGCTCTAAGGATACGGCTATCGAGGCATTACGGCATCACGCCGATGAATACATAGAAAAACCCCCGGATATAGATAAGACCAAAGAAGTTATTGAAAAGGTTTTAGACGCTAAGAGGTTCCGTGGTTCTTTCGGCGGACTTGGCCGTAACAGTAAGATCGAGAAGATAAAGCTTTTCCTGGAAAAAAATTGCTATAAGAAGATCTGTTTAAAGGATGCAGCGCTTGCCGTACATTTAAGCCCGAAATACTTGAGCCGTATTTTTAAACAGGAAGCTAAAATGGGGTTTAATCAGTTCCGCCTGGGAATAAAAATAGAGAAAGCCAAAGAGCTTTTGAGGTCATCGGGTTTTAATGTAAACCAGATTTCGGATAAGATGGGGTATCAAAATGTGGAATCCTTTATAAGGTGTTTTAAGAACGCTACAAGATGCACCCCTGCACAATACCGCAAGAAAGTTCGCCCAAAACAAAAGACAAAAAGATGAATGGTGAAGGTGTTTTAGTAATCGATACCGAGGAAAAAGTGCTTTTTGTGAATAACCGCATGGCGGAAATGCTTGGTGTAACCCCGTCTGATATCATCGGCCGGGCTTATCTTGATTTTGTCGACCGGGACTCATTTTTAGCGGTACGCACATACCTTAGGGATATTTCTTTAGGCAAGGGGGGTGCCCGTGAGGTAAAATTCCGTATGAACGATGGGCACGAATTGCGCTGTATGGTCTCTGCTACTGCTATGTCCAGCAGGGACAGCCGTGAACAATGTATATTCATTCTTTGCATCGATGCCACCAATGAATTAAGGGATAAGGAAGAATTTCTAAAGGCCGCCGAGCTTAGATACCGCCAGATGTTTGATTCCATGTCCGTTGCCATACATATGGTCAGCCGCGACCTGCGGATCCTATTGTTCAACAAGGTTTTTGCCGCCTGGAATAAAAGGTTTAGTTTAACCGAAGATTTGATCGGTAAACCGATATTCGAGGTATTCCCTTTTTTAATAAAAGACAGGGTAACGCAGGAATATGAAGAGGTTTTTGCTACTGGAAAAACCTTGATCACCAAGGAACGCTCTTTGATCGGCCAGGAGGAAATATTCACTGAAACGCGCAAGATCCCGGTTTTTGAAGATGGCCGGGTAATATATGTTACGACGGTCGTCACTGATATTACCCAGAGTTATAAGCTCGAACAGGAACTCTTAGAGAATGAAAGGAATTACCGCCAACTCGTAGAGTTGTCTTCTGCAGGCATTGGGGTTTATAAGGATGGCCGGATGGTTTTTATAAACGATTCCGGAGCAAAACTGTTAGGCGCGGATACTCCAGAGCAGATAGTCGGAAAGCCCGTGGGTGATTTTATCCATCCCTCCTGTCGTCAGGGCCTTCAAAAGGCTCTGCCGTTATTAACGGAAAACGGCATTCTTTTAAAAATGGTGGAAGAAAAATTCTTGAGGCTTGACGGAGGAGTTTTTGATGTACAGATGTCAGCGACCCTTTTTACTTATCAGCATGAACCGGCGACGCTGGTATTTTTTGTCGATATCTCCCAGCTTAAGAAGATAGAAATGGACCTAAGGCAGCAGCGGGAAGCTTATCGCGCGCTGGTCGAGCTTTCTCCTGACGGGATCGCGGTTGTGGTTGACCAGAAGATCGTATTTGTCAATGCCAGTGCCGTAAAGATCTACGGGTTTGACAGCGCTGATCAATTTATCGGTAATTCCGCTTATGAATTCATCAATCCCCCGTGCTGTAAGGCCTTGCGGGAGGCAATAGATGCGGCACGCCTGCGTAATGAGGCGATACCGTCATTAGAGACCCAAATCGTAGCCCGTTCCGGGCAGGTGATTGACATAGAAAGTTCGGTGGCTTTTATTATTTATAACGGCCAACCGGCAGTACAGCTTGTCTTTCACGATATCACTTTACGTAAGAAAATGGAGGAGATCCTGAAAAGGGATAAGGATAATTTTGAGAAACTGGTTATTGAAAAAAGCCAGGAATTGGCGATCAACCAGATCGAAATGGACCGTGCCCGCAGGCTTTCGGACCTGGGAGTGGTCTCGGCTACGATCGCCCATGAATTACGTAATCCTTTGGCGACGATCACCGCGGCTATCTATAATATCAAGCGGAAATTCCCGACCCCGGAGATCGCTAAGAACATCGCAAGTATCGAGGCAAAAGTCCTGGAGTCCAGGCAGATCATTAATAACCTTTTGACCTATTCTCGGATCAAACCGCCGCAGTACGAAAAGATCAAGATCTGCGCAGTGCTTACGGAATGCGCCTCCGGTGTAAAGGCAAGGTTTGACGGGTATAAGGTCTTAATAGAGAAACACTTTGATTGTGATAAGAACCAGGTTATTTTGGCTGATTCCGTGCATATGCGTGAACTTTTCAATAATATCTTGAATAATGCCTGCGAGTCTTTCGAGAACAAGCAGGGGGCGATCAGGATCAGCGGCTGTTATAATCCTGCGGGATACCTGGAGTTTGTTTTTCAGGATAATGGGACTGGGATATCGGAAAAAAACATGAAAAAGATCGCAAAACCCTTCTTTAGCACGAAGTCACAGGGCTTGGGCCTGGGCCTTTCTGTATGCAATCAGCTGGTTGATTTGCACAATGGCCGTCTGGATATCGCCAGTATCGAAGGTAAAGGAACGACTGTAAAAGTTACTCTGCCGGTTAACCCCCAAAAACCCCCGTTTATTCCTCTGTCTTTAGACTCAAGGACCAGGCGGATATTTAGTGAAGAATTATAGGATTATCTGCTTGAAATATGACGGGATTCTTTTATAATAATCCCCAGGGAACGGATAAAGCATGTAAATGGATGGAGGAGTAAAAAGTGAAAACTATCGTTAAGATATTGATCTGGGTTATTGCGTTTTTCGTGGCGGCTTTTTTAATTTTGACCCTGGTAGTAAGTCATTCGGCAAAGGGCGTGATCATCAGTCAGGTCGAGAAGAATTTAAATATAAAAGCTGATCTTAACCGGGTCAGATTGGATTTTCCGCTTTCGCTGAATCTGGTTAAGTTCGAGTTGGCGGGTTTAGCATCGATAGATGAGATAAAAGTTTATCCAAGCCTCCTTGGTTTTCTTACCGGCAAGGTGGTTTTGAACCGGCTGGAACTTATAAACCCGGTCATTAACCTGAAAAGAGGAATCGATGGCACTCTAAACCTTCCCAGTTTACCAAAGGGCGGAAAAACCCCTCCGGTCATAGTCACGGCGTTAACGGTCAAAAATGGCCGGTTTGTTTTTAACGATAAAAAGGTAAATCCCGAGGGTTTTAAGCTTACCGTAGATAAAGTTGATCTTGAAGCCGCCAAAACGATATTCCCTCCTACTTCATTAAAGATCAGTTTTCGCGGGTCTTCGGTTATTGCCAATGATATGCTTGTTCCATCCGGCGAAATAAATTTATCCGGGTGGGTAGACCTCGGCCGAAAGGATATGGACGGTCAAGTAGAGCTTAAGGGGATAGAACTTACTTTATTTTCCCCATATTACGGGGATTTGATCTCCGAGAAAAAGCTTATATCCGGGAAAATGGATCTTGTTTCTGACCTAAAGGCAAAGAACAACGATTTAAAGATAATTTCCAGTTTAAAGCTTTTTAAAATGGTCTATGCCCAGGAAGAGCAGAAGGAAGGGGCTCCCTCGGATATGGATATTTTCAAGAATACCCTGGATTTCTTTACCGATGAACAGGGGGATTTAAACCTTGAATTTATCATAAATACCAAGCTGGACCAACCTGTCCTTTCTCCGGCTGACATTAAAGGGATAATCCTGGCCGCAGCAGTTAAGAATCTTTCCCGCCAGCGTCCGCAGGCGATCATTGATAAAGTCACCGGCAATATAGAGCAATTCAAGGCGCTCGGGAAGGAATTGGAGCAGATATTTAAGAATAAGAAATAAGTATTGAGGCCATGGATTTGTCAAAATAAATATTGACAAATCGTTTTAATGGTGTATACTCTATCCAGTTAGAGTAAGTAGTAAATAAGGGAGTGGAAGTCTTAGGCCGCCAGGTAGAGAATTACACCTCGCGGTTTTTTTAATTTCTGCCATTATTTACTGTCTAAAAAATAACGAAGGAAGGAGGTAGTAAATAATGGCAAGAGGTAAAGTGAAATGGTTTTCAAACCAGAAAGGTTATGGCTTCATCACCCCCGAGTCCGGCAGTGATGTATTCGTGCATCACAGCGCAATTCAGGGAGATGGCTATAAAACTTTAGATGAAGGTCAAGAGGTCGAATTTGAGATCGAAAAAGGTCCCAAAGGCGAACAAGCCACTAAAGTAGTCAAACTATAACCTTGACGAGATTAAAGGGCCCAGTATTTTAGAGCTGGGCCCTTTTTCTTTTTTGTAATCCCTGTCTGCAAATCCCGCCTAAACAAGGATATCCCCTATTTTTATCGACGGGCAAAGTGATTGATTGGACTGTAAATCCTTGATTCTCCATAGTAGAAAAATGTTAGAAAAAAGTAGATTTTGCCAATTTACGAAATAAGTGAAACTTTGTATAGTAAGTGCACAAACCATTACGGCAACTTACAACAAAGGAGGGGTAGAGATGGAAATAACGGAGGTGAGGGTGTTTGTTAAAGATTCGCCGGATAAGAAGCTCAAGGCGTATGCCACAGTGACATTCGATAATGCCTTTGTGGTCAGGAACATCAAGGTGATTGAGGGGGCAAAGGGGTTGTTCATTGCCATGCCTTCCCGTAAGATCAAACAACCTTGTATTAAATGCGGTTTTAAGAATGAATCGCGCAGTAAATACTGCAATCAATGCGGGGCGCAGCTGCCGGTTGTTTATCAGCCGTTGGTCCAGGATGTAGCTTTTGGCACACAGAGCGATCAAAAGGATATTGCCCATCCGATCACTCAATCATTCAGGGATTATCTGCAAAAACGTATCCTTGAAGCTTTTGAGCAGGAGAAGGTATTGGTAGCTTAAAAGTGTCCATTTTTAATTAATTTACCCTTGTATTGAAAGAAATGCCAGTGAACTTAGAGAATAGAAGAACGACGTTAGGCAAGATCCTGCTTGTGGATGATGATGCGGTATTTCGCCGCGAATTTAAAGGGTGTTTTGATGATTATGAGATACTTGAAGCTTCAAGCGGTGATGAGGCGATAGATTTGCTTTCCCGCCCTAATGAGGTGGATCTGGTGATCTTGGATGTGCGTCTGCCTGGCGCGGACGGGATCGAGGTTATGTCAGAGATCAAGAAGGTTGCTCCCGGGTCCGGAGTGATCATTTTAACCGGATACAGCTCAAAAGATATCGCTATCGAAGCTTTAAGAGGCCAGGCGGACAGTTTTATCGAGAAGCCTTTTAATATAGATACAGCTAAAAGCATCATCGATGATGTGCTAAAAAGAAGGAATGGCCATGGTTTTGATGATATTGCCTCATCGTTTAGCAAGCTTGAGAGGGTCAAGCGTTTTGTCTGCCGCAACTATTTTAAAAGGCTGGGTCTTAAGGATGCTTCGGATGCGGTATGCCTAAGCCCGAAATATTTAAGCCGGATATTCAAGCAGCGTTTTGGCATAGGGTTTAACGCGTACCGGCTGGCATTAAAGATAGACCATGCCAAGGTGATGCTGAAAGAAAGCGGATATAATGTCAATCAGATCTCCGCCAAGCTCGGGTATAAGAATACAGAATCTTTTATTCGCAGTTTCAAGAAGGTTACCGGGTTTTCTCCAACGCAATACCGGAAAAAGAAAATTAAGGGAAGTTCGGACAACTAATTTAACAAATAACCTTGGAGCAATTATGGGACGCAAACGGATCATAATCGTAGATGATGATGTAGATTTATTGGTTGAGCTGGATGAGATCTTGACTTTAAGCGGATATGATACTATCGCGCTTAAGGACAGCACGGCGGTTTTAGATACGGCTTGCATGTTGAACCCGGATTTGATTGTAGTGGACCTGAAGATGGAGGGGATGGACGGTTTTCAGGTGAACGACGAACTAAAGAAATATGTTGAGACTGCTTCTATTCCGGTTATCGCGATGACCGGTTATTTTAACGAAGAAGAGTACACTCCTTTAATGCAGAAAAGCGGTATGAAGGCATGTCTTTCTAAGCCATTTAACCCATTAGACCTGATCTCTCAAATAGAAATGTTCACCCAATAACCCCTTAAAAAGGGGACGTTTCTATTTTTCGCAAAAAAGGGGACGTTTCTGTTTTTTCATCCTTCCTCATTTTGAGAAAAAACAGAAACGTCCCCTTTTTTGTCCCCCTTTTTGGTTCCGCGAAAAATAGAAACGTCCCCTTTTTTGTTTTTAGATTGCATAAGTTAATGAATATGATAAAATTAGTGAATAATAAATATATATAACTTATATACAGAAAGGATTATTCTATATGAAAGAGATCAAATTTGATTTTAATAACTTGTTCAGTTTTGCCGTAGGTAAGAAACATGGTGTTACTGATGCCGATTTAAAGGGGATATCCAAAGATATGCGCCAGGCACAGGCGCATCTAAAAAAGATTTTGTCTTCTCCTGCTTGCAGGGTCAATCTTTCCTTAGAATGGGCGAACCTGCCTTTTCAAAGACGAGAAGATATCCTGAAGATCCAGGCCTTGGGCAAAGAGATCGCACAAGGCTACGAGAACGTGCTTTTTTTAGGTATCGGAGGGTCTTATCTTGGGCTGAAGGCAGCGCAAGATGCGCTTTGTGCTCCGTATTATAATGAATTCCCCAACCTGCGCGGCCGCGGCCCGAGGATATATTTTGAGGGCAATAATCTTGACCCCGAGACATTAAGTGTTTTATTGAAGAACTTAAAGCCAAAAAAAACATTTGTTGTGGTTATCTCCAAATCCGGAGAGACTACCGAGACAAAAGCCGCCTTTAGCGTAGTAGAACCATGGCTTAAAAAGAACGTGGGCCGAAATTATGGCCGGCAGGTGGTTGCGATCACTGATCCGAAATCAGGCACTTTACGCAAAAAAGCCGATTACGAACAGGCAAGAGATGCTTTAAGTTTCCGCAGCCTGCCGTTACTTAAAGGTGTGGGGGGGAGGTTCTCGGAGTTTAATATGGGGTTATTGCACCTGGCAGTTATCGGCGTGGATTTAAGCCTGGTGATGAAAGGGCTTAAGGATATGTATTCTAAATGTATTAATCCGGATATAAGTGCGAATCCGGCGTATCTTTATGCCGCCTTGCACACCATTCTTTACCGCAAGAAATCCAAGCCTATCTCGATCATGATGCCGTTCTCCGAGACGCTTAAATCTACCGCAGACTGGTATTGCCAGCTTTTAGGGGAGAGTATCGGTAAAAAATACGGCCGTAAGGTCATGATAGGTTCTGACGGCATGGAGAGCTGGCATCAGGATAAGCGCCGTTTAGTTAATGTTGGCCGCACCCCGGTATCCTGCCGCGGGACGAACGATCTGCACTCTATTCAACAGAACAATATCGAAGGAGAAAATGATAAGGTGATCACTTTTATCCGGGTAGAAAAGTTTAAAAACGATATCCGTATCCCGGGCAAAGGCGATATCTTGTCTGGTAAGCCTTATTCCCGGCTTTTAGCTTTGGCCCAGGAGGCGACTGAATGGGCGTTGGTAAATGAAGCGCGGCCTAACTGCGCGGTCATCTTGCCCGAAGTCAACGCATATTATTGGGCTGGGTTATTGTTCTTTTTTGAAATGGCGGTCGCCTTCGAAGGCGAACTCCTGAATATCAATGCCTTTGATCAGCCCGGGGTAGAGGGGTATAAGAATTACATGTATTATAAGTTAGAAAAACCCGGGCTTCCTGAAGATATCGCCAGGCTGATAAAAAACCGGCCGCTGGTAAAAAAATCCAAATATATTGTTTAGCCTCGACTGAATGATGAAAAAGTTCCTGGCAATTTCTTTTATCCTGATACTTCTGTTTGTTTCCGGGATGATCTATCTTAACCGGGTATTTCTTCCGGTAAAGATAAAAGACCTGATAATTTCCGCTATCCAGCAAGAAACAGGGAAAAAAACTACATTAGGCTCACTGCAGTTAAATATTTTTAAAGGGTTGGTTTTAAGGGACCTGGATATTTGGGATGGTTCGGCGCCGATTTTAAAGGTAGCAGAGGCTAACTGCACATTCCTTTTCTGGCCGTTTTTTAGAAAACAGCTGATCATCCCCAGTCTGCATATCAAATCCGCGGTAATTTATCTCAACCGCCGCGCGGACAATTCTTTTAACCTGGCGGATATTCTGGCTCCTAAATCCCGTTTAGCCTCGGTTGCGACCAGCCAGTTCAATCTGGTGGTTTCAAAGGTTATAATCAGCTCCAGCCGTATTGAATTCAAGGATGATACATTTTCTCCCGCGTTTACCTGTAGTATGGAGGATGTAAATCTGGCGCTTTTTTTATCACTGCCTGCCAGCGCCCGGTTTAATTTCAAATCGGTTGTCCCGTCGCTTAACTCTTTTGTGCGGATCACCGGATCAGGTGAGTATAAAATACCCGATAAGGAGCTGTTCTCTAAGGTCAATATTAAGCATATCATGCCTTCCCAATTCAGCGCCTATTACCAGAAAACTGGTTTGTCGGTTGTTGACGGCACAGTCGATGCCTTAATCGATATTGGCATGGTCCTGGAAGTCTTAAGGGTGGATGTGTTTGCTTCCGCCAAAAATTTAGCGCTCAAAAAAGATAAGCTTTCCGCCAGGCTTGATTCCGGGCTTGAGATCCGGACGAAATACGACCTTGTCGATAAGAAATTTAAATATTATGGCAATGCGAATATCCTTAATTTAGACGTAAACGGAGTGGAGTTTTTAGATGCCATCCAGGGCCTTGTCGGCACAGTAAGGTTTGATGAGTCTTCGATTTCAGCGGATAAAATTAATGCCAATATCCTTGATACGCGAGTTGAATCAAAATTCAAGATCACCAATTTTACAGATCCAGTGCTTGAACTAACCCTTACTGCTCCAGTGGATTTAGCTTCAGCCTTGAAATTAGCAAAAGACAAGTTCAATCTGTCTTTAGCCGTTGATTTAGAAGGGCAGGGCAATGTTCTCTTAAACGTGGCCTCTGAAATAAAACCAAACCCTGCACCGCAAATAAACGGGTATTTGGAGGTAACCGGCGCAACAGCTAAAATAGGCCAAATGCCCGAGCCGTTATCCAGCATTAAAGGAAAAGTTGATTTTGATTCCCGGCATTTGAAATGGCAGGGGGTGGTTTTTCAAACGCTTTCCCGCAACTGGCAAACCTCCGGTACGTTGACTGATTTCCGGAGCCCGGAGGTGGATATAGATCTTTCATCCGAAGACATTTCCCTGCATTCTTTATTTACCCTCAATAACAAATTGCTCCGGGTTTCTCAATTATCCGGAAAGTATTTTGCCTCCGAACTTTCGTTTTCCGGGGATATTGATTTGACTGATCCGGCTGATATCCGGGCAGATGCCCGGGGGACTCTTGGGATAGAGATGGCAGACTTAAAGAAAATGCCGTTTCCCAAATTTAATGACCAGTTAGCCTTAATCAACCCGTCAGGCAAGGTGAATGCGGATATCAGTTTTTCCGGAAAGGTCAAGGATATAAAATCCTCCGTGATCCAGGTCAATGCCGCCAGCCCTGTTATTGGGCTATATGGATTAAAGGCCTCGAGCGGCGTTCTTGAGTATCTGCAATCAGACGGGATCGGAGATATCACCAAGATCCGGTTCGAGTTATACGGCGGGATATTAGATGCAAACGCCAAGATCAATTTAAATTCAGAGAACCTGCCCTATTGGATAAACGCCGAGGCCAGCGATATAAAACTTGAACAATTGAAGCTGGATACCGCCGCCAAAGGCGGAGACCTGGCCGGGACCATCCAGGGACAAGTAAAGGTAAACGGTTTTTCCAATGATCTTAGCCGGCTGAATGGTTCAGGGCAACTAATTATCACTAACGGCAAATTATGGCAGTTGAATTTATTTAAAGGTTTAGGGACATTGCTTTTTACAAAGGATTTCACCAATATAGTTTTTAGTGAGGGTTACTGCGGGTTCATTATTTTAGATAAAGCTGTCTCTACCGATAACCTTAAGTTAAGAGGTAACTTCGCCGATATTTCCGGATCAGCGCGGATCGGCTTTGACAGTTCCATCGATGCTACTTTGAATGTCCAGGTTGCCGATGATGTGCCTTTAACCGGCACATTTAAGGATGTGACAACTGCGATACTTGGCCAGGCAGGAAAGGTCGGGGTGATCAAGATCCTCGGTACGCTTAAAGAGCCGAAATTTCAGTATAAACAGGCGGTAGTGGATATTATTAAAGGTTTGAAGGATGTCATTTTCGGAAAATAAATTATATCAGGAATCTCTTGCCTGGTGCCGGGGGCAAAAATGGCAATGGCGCCTGCCTATTTTAGTTTGGTTTGCTTATGTTTTATTCCGCTCTTTGTCGGATCCCGATTATGAAAGTGTGCTGGGGCCGTTGAACCTGGGTATTCATGAACTGGGTCATTTGCTATTTGGCATCTTCGGAGAGTTTATCGGTATTTTAGGAGGAACGCTTTTGCAATGCCTTGCCCCGGTAGCCGGAATGATAAATTTTTACCGGCAGAAAGATTTCTTTGCCATCGCTTTATGTTTTGGCTGGCTTTCCACCAACTTTTTTAATGTCGCGCGTTATTTAGGCGATGCCCAGTCAATGGAACTGCCGTTAGTTTCGGTGATGGGTAACCAGGACCCGATCCACGACTGGAATTATCTATTAAGCAGAACCGGCCTTTTACAGTTGGATTGGCTGATCGCGTTTTTGATCAGGATTGCGGGAGTTTTATCCATGCTGGCATGTTTAGTTATCGGCGCCTGGTTGTTATTTATGATGTATAAGCAGGCAATAGGAGGTAAATATGAAAAGTAAGGTTTATTTTGCCCCGGTTTCGGATAAAGACCCCATGGGCTTAATTAAAGAGAAACTGTTTTTTCTTATCGATAAAAGCAATATTCTGGGCTTTGTTTCTCCCGGGGCTGGTGCCGTCATCAAGATGCATTTTGGCGAAGAGGGCAACACCGGTTTTGTCCGGCCGGAATATTTACGCGTTATCTGCGACTGCCTTTTACAAAAAAACGCCGAACCCGTCTTATCGGACACCAATACTTTATACCGGGGAAGACGGACTAATTCCGCGGATCATCTATCCCTGGCGCATGAACACGGGTTTACTTTTGGTGCAGTCGGAGCAAATGTTTTTATCCCGGATGATAACCATAAAGATGAGTTTACCGATATAGATATTGGCCAGGCGCTGGTTAAAACCGCGCGCGTCGCCAGGATATTCTTAACATCAGAAGTTTTGATTGGTGTCGCGCATTTTAAGGGGCATATCATGACCGGGTTTGGCGGTGCGTTAAAGAATATCGGCATGGGGTGTGCCTCGCGCATCGGAAAGCTCGCCCAGCATTGCGATGTTTCACCGTTAGTAAAAACCGATGACTGCATTGGCTGCGGAAAATGTGTATCAGTATGCCCGACAAATGCGATTACCCTGGAAAATAAAAAGGCCGTTATCGCTAACGATAAATGCATCGGCTGTGCTACTTGTATCGCAGTTTGCCCCAAGACGGCGATTGATGTGAATTGGAACAGCGGCGCAGATACCATCCAGCAAAAGATGATCGAATATGCCTCCAGTATCCTGAAGGCGAAACAGGGCAGTTCAGCATTCTTTAATTTTGCCACCAAGATCACCAAGGAATGCGATTGCCTGGCAAAAGATGACCCAAAAATCTCACCTGACGTCGGGATATTTGCCTCGCATGACCCGGTCAGTGTGGATAAGGCGGCTTTAGATATGGTAATCGATGCCTGCGGCAGGGATATATTCAAAGAAGAACATCCCGAAAGGAACGGCATGGTGCAGTTAGAGTATGCGCAAAAAATCGGTTTAGGCAGTTTGGAATATGATTTAATCAAATTACAATGAGGTGAGCATGGTCATATTACTGGTTGGAATATTCTTCGTCGGCGTTGGTTTGGCATTTTATGGATTGATCGGGAGTTCTTCCAGCCCTGAAAACAGTGCTCCAAAACCCCGGCCTAAGCCGGTAGATAACTCCGCGGCGATCAACCAACAGCAGATGCAGGCAAAGGAACAAAAAGTGATCAAGCTTCAGGAAGAGTCCGCGGCCCTGGTTAAGGAGATAGATAAACTCCGTGCGGATTATTCGGCGGTACAAGCTGACCTTGCCGAGCAGAAGAAAAAAGAAGCCGCGTTATTAGAGGATTTAGCTAAGCGCCAGGAATGGGTCGCCAAGGATGAAGAGATCCTGTCGAAGACCAAAGAAGAAGCTTTAGAGATAAAGAACAAGTTCAGCGCCAAAGAGGCAGAGTTAGAAGAGGCGTTTGCCAAGAATGTTAATTTAACCAAGGAGTTAAGGCAAACACAGGAAAAACTGGTGGGCCTTGAGAAATCCGAGAGGGAGAAATCCGACCGGATTCAGTATTTGACCGTTCAGCTGGAGAAATCACAAAAAGAAACCGAGTCAAGCCTTAAAGAGGCAAAGGAGTTATCTGCGACGATAGCGGCAATGAAAAAAAAGGATGCAGAAAGCGAATGGATCTCTAAAGTAGAGTTTAATAAACTCAATGACGAATACACGGAATTAGAGACGGAAATGGATGCTAAAGAGGAGAAACTCCGCAAGTTAGTGGATGAACTCGTTAAATTAAAACAGCAATTACGGGAACG
>CAZRVK010000012.1:0-26009 GCA_964603585.1 uncultured Planctomycetales bacterium | reverse complement strand
TAACTTGGGCTGGAAGCCAAATCGCCATGCTTCTCACAGACAAAAAACTCTGAAGATGCGGATAAATGCCTCTTTTGTTTATAATCCTTGGCTAAAAGGCTGTCTTTAGTGACACTACCGTCCCCAAAATCATAAAGGATTCCTTTTAACGCATCATCCCTGGTTTTAAAAGATGTCGCCCACTCACCGTCAATCTGCTCTAATAACGCACGGGCTAAAGTCTGCTGACAATTCGATCCCAGCAGCATATAATTAACCTGTTTATTCTCTTCTTCGATATCCCCCTGCCAAAGGGCCTGATGAAAACTATTTGCCCTTCTTAACACTGCCTTTAAAAAACGGCGTTGCTTACTGATATGCTCTGCATAAAGCATTTCTGCGGGGCCCTTTTTGTAACTACGCCGGAATTTACGATACAAGGCCCTCCGGCGTTTAAAACTGAATACCGACCAATTATATTTCTCCCAGTTTGCCGGATCATAAATATTAACCTTTACCTCTTTGCCCTGGGTATCTACAAACATCGATTGCCCGTCAAAAGGAAGAGACTGGTAAATTGAAGGCATGGTAAAAACCGTTTCTGCTTTTAAAAAACCCACCATCGGAATAGAAAGCCCTTCGTGTAAACGCTGAAATGCTTCCACAGAACCGGCGTTTGGCGACCCTACCATGATCACTTTATTTACATTCTTTGCCCCGGCATAAGTAGGCTTAGGTATAGGATTTTTATCCAAAACATCTATCGCTCCATATTTTACATAATACCGTGCGATCAATCCTCCTGCGCTATGGCAAACCAGATCCACCTTCAAATCAGGTTTATTCTGCTGGCGTTTTATTTTCTCGATCAACTCACCCAACTGCTTTGCTGCTTCTACCAGATCACGACGCCAATCATAAGAAAGAGAAAAAGCGTTTTTACCCGGCTCATAACCTCCGGCCTGGATTGCCATACGGTGCATCCGGTCATAGATCTCTTTTTCCACTAAACCTGGGATTACCGTGAATTTACCTAAAGGCTGGGAAGCTACAAGGCTATCACGGTTAACGATCAAGATCATAGTATCTATCGGCAAAGCCAGGGCATTGATCAGGCGGTTCCCTACCTGACCCCATACCGTACGGCCGGTTTTTTTATCTTTGAGCACCGTCCCCATCATACCAGGAATAAATATTACCGGGTTCTTCTTAGGCAGATTCCTCTGGTTAGCGTAAAGTTTAACCAATATCTGTTCATTGACATGCGGAGTCGTAGCACATCCGGAAACAAAAACTGTGAGTAAAAATAAACATATTGTTTTTTTCATATATCCGAAATTGGCAAGCCATAAAACAATTGGTATCTTTCCAAAAGATAATTTATTATACCATTTTCACCCTCAAAAACATAGTTCAATATGCTGCTGGCACTTTAGGCAACAGTCGATAAAATAATGCTGTGTATTAACGTTGCAGTTTATTTGTAAGAGCCTTAGATAAGAAGTCTATGGTGTGGATAAGAAGCGTAAAAGTGAATTTATGATCACCGTTGGGCTGGGAGGACATCCGGGGATATGTAAAACAACCGGGAGTATCTTACCGACTCCGGCGGCAGTATAATAAGAATCCTTAAAAGCCCCTCCATCCAAGGCACAATCGCCTAAGGAAACCACAAATTTAGGTTCCGGCATCGATGCGTAGGTTTTTTGCAAGGCTAAGATCATATTCTTAGATACCGGGCCAGTAACTATCAACGCATCGGCATGCTTGGGAGAAGCAACAAAATTTATGCCAAAACGCTGCAGGTCATAAATCGGATTATTACAGGCAATGATCTCTGATTCACAGGCGCCGCAAGAACCCGTATCGACCTCCCTAAAGGACAATGACCTGCCAAAACGCTGCCGGATCAAAACTTTCAACTTCTCTCCTGCAGGATCGTTTGCTAATCCCGGGGCAATGCACCCTCGGCATAATAATTTATCCCTTGGGCAAGTGGCGATCTTCTTAAAAAATCTGCTCTTTAAAATATTGATCATAGGTCATTCCCTGAATAAGACAAATCAAAGCTTTTGTTACAGACCGGGAAATCCGGGATGATATCCCCTAAAACTGCAAAACATAATCCCTGCCAATTATGCATTGAAGGGTCAACAATCTTACAGCGCTGGATCAAACCGTCTTTATCAATTTTTACCCAATATAAAACCTGGCCTCGCCAGGCTTCAGCATATCCCAAGCCAAAACCCGGAGAATTTTTTACCGGGAGGCTACATATCAAATCCCCCGGGATCAATTTATTTAAAAACTGTTCGATAAGGAGAATGGACCCTTCGAACTCGCGCATCCTTACCCTTAACCGGCTAAGCACATCCCCACCCTCTTCAGTCACAACCTTAAACCGTACCTGACTATAAATCCCCGGAAAATCCTTCCTTAAATCCATCGGGATACCTGTCGCCCGGGCCGCCAGCCCAACTACGCCTAAATCCTCGGCGGTCTTTCTTTTTAACACTCCCGTAGTATCAACCCGGTCCATAAATGACACGTTAGAATCCAAGATCCTTTTTAAATCTACAAAATCACGGCCGATCATCTTTAAACTGTTCCGTAACAGCCCTGCCTCTTGGGAAGCGATATCCCGTAAAACCCCGCCACAGGTGTTTATCCCTTTTAAATACCGGTTAGCGCAAAGCTTTTCATTCAATGAAAGCAATGCTTCTTTAATAATCGAGGCATACGCCGCCGGATAACTAAAGCCTACATCCAGAGCAATCCCGGAAATACCGTGGGCATGGTTATACATCCTTTCCAGCTCAAGGAATATCCCTCTAAGCAGCCGGGCCCGTTCAGGGATATCGCAGGCATAGACCTTCTCTAACGCCATGCAGAATGCCAGGCTATGAGCAAAAGAAGAATCCCCGCAAACCAACTCCGATAATCTTACTTCTGCCAATGCAGAACGGCCTTCGAAAAGTTTTTCTACCCCCCGGTGGGTAAATCCCAGTCTGGCCTCCAGATTTATTATCGGCTCTCCGGCAGAGCTGAACCGGAAATGCCCGGGGCCAATGATCCCGGCATGTACCGGGCCGACCGGCACTTCAAAAACCCCTTCACCTTCTACGCGGGAAAAACGGTATTCTCCTACGGCTTTAAGATCTGCGTTCATTACGAAATCTTTGCGTAAAGGATACTGGCCGCGCGGCCAAACTTCATCATGCAGGTTTAACCGGCGATGATCAGGGTTTCCGACCGGCTCTATTCCAAACATCTCTTTGATCTGGCGTTCAAAAAGGCTTGCAGAATATATATCTTTTGCTAACGAATCAAACCCGGGATCTTCTTCTGAAATATTAGTATGAACGAACACCCACCCGCCTAAACGCCCAGACATAAAAACGCAATCAAGCCTAAACCCTTTTTGCTCTTTACGGCAATCTTGCGCAAAAAACATCATTACCGCCGAGCACAGCGATTTATGAAAACAAAGGCAAGCCGGGCCAAAATCACGCGTAGAGACCTCTAAATACAGCTCATCCTGATGTTTTGATTCGGCATGGAAAGGCTCGATCCCTGTCTTTTCTTTTAATATAGCAATAACGGATTTACAATCCATATTATCCACCAGCTAACACTTTCATTGCCTGCTCAATCATCACTTCCAGTGCTCCGGGTATCGCTATCCCCAGCCAGCATAATGGAAGTAACAAGAAAATGAACGCGCATTTGCCGCTCAAAGGCTCTTTTATCACCGCCATGGAGTTAGGCAATTTCCCGAATAAAATTTTACCAAAATGATAAATCAAGGCGCTAAAAACAACCACAATGAAGCTTAAAAGCAATATGGCGGTAAGAATACTGCCTTTCATAAATGCCTCGATGATGATCATCAGTTCACTGCTAAAAAGCGGGAATGGCGGAAAACCCGCTAAAGCAAAAACCCCCAGGATCATCATCACTCCGGTAAAAGGCATGGCGGAGATTACCCCGCGTATTCCATTGAGGTTATGCCTTTGATATCGAGATATGATATTGCCGGCGCCAAAGAACATTAGAGACTTGGCCAAGGCGTGGTTAAATAAATGGAAAAAAGCGCCGAATGTCCCTAATGCACCTCCTAACCCAAAACCGATAGAAATAATCCCGATGTGCTCAATACTGCTGTATGCCAAAAGACGCTTAATATCCCTTTGTACTAAAATGAATGCCGCTGATATCCCCAAAGAGATCAGGCCAAAGAAAATCATTAAATGGCTGAAATAATCGCTGCCAAGGCATTTATTGATAATCGTACTATACCTTAATATGGCATACACCGCGGTTTTCAATAAAACCCCGCTTAACATAGCGCTTGCCGGCGCAATCGCCTGGCTATGAGCATCCGGCAGCCAGGTATGCATCGGCGCAAGCCCTGCCTTGGTACCATAACCTACAAGGATAAAAATAAAGGCGATGCGGACAATCTTAGGGTCCATGCTCACGGCTAAAGAAACCATCTCCTGCCAATTCAAACTTTTTGCGTGGCTGGTCATAGCCACCGCGTAAGAGAACATCACTGTGCCTAAAAGCGCAAGAATGATCCCCACAGAACAAATAATCAAGTATTTCCATGCCGCCTCTACCGATGGTTTGGTATTATAAAATCCCACCAAAAACGCCGAAACCAAAGTAGTCATCTCGATTCCCGCCCAAAGCATCCCCACATTATTAACCATTGCCACAAAAAACATGGAGATAGAGAATAAATTAAAAAGGATATAATAAACCCGCGCCTTTTTCTCGGAGATTTTCTGGCGTAAAATATCGTGTTCGAGGTATTGTATCGAATACAATGAAGCGGCAAAGTTAACCATAGCGGTCACTAAAATAAAAAATACGCTTAAGGCATCCAAATAAAAGAAATTAAACAGGGAAACAGGTGCCTTGGTAAAAACAACCTGCCGGATCAAAATAAACGCCAATAATAATACCGACAGGTGCCCCAAAACATTGAGCCTGCCCAGAGCCTTTATTTCTTTTACGGCCAATGACAGCACAACCAACAATAATGGTATTAACAGCATATAAATAATTGCCATTAAAACTCCTTACCCTCTTAAACGCGCCAATTTAGTTACATCGATATGAGTAAACAGTTTATTGATACGGTAAACAAATAACCCTAAAATAACCACACTGACAAAGACATCGAAGAATATCGCGATTTCTATAAAAAATGGCATCCCCCCGGAAACAAAGGAAGCCAAAAGAAACAGCCCGTTCTCCATCACTAAAAGGCCGATGATCTGGGTAAAAGCGCGCATACGAAAGATCATTAAGACCATCCCCAGAAGGACCACCGAAAATGCTACGGTAAGAGCAACCCCGTCCCCCAGGACCTGCGCGGGAAAAACCGACCGGGAGAACATACCTGCAAGGTAAGTAAGAGCTAAAGCCAAAATGATCGAAAGTTGTGAATTAATAAACAACCCCAGATTTTCATTCACCTTGATCATATGGCCTATACGAAGCAGGAAGTACGGGACAAGCGCCACCTTTAAGAGAAAAATTAGCGCAGCAACAATATAAAGCTGAACGCTAAACTCTTTAAAGGCCATAAATAAAGTGAACAGAAAAAGGAAAAAAGACTGCAGGCAAAACCCCCGCACTAAAGCCGGGATCCTTTTGGCCATCAGCATCACATAAGTCATTATCAATATCCCAAAAAGCAGCAGTTTTTCCATACCCTACATCCCCCAAGCGGTCATGACTAAAGCCAAGATCGATAAAGCCAAAGAAAAAGCAAAAAAATCCGAGGCGCGGAACAAACGCATTTTTGCGACGATAACTTCCAGTAAAGACACGGCAAGCGCAATTCCCAGGATCTTGGCCGCAAATACCATTATCCCTCCTGAAAACCCCAAATAAGTAACCGCAGCCAACAATCCAAACCAAACCATTTGTTTGAGCGCCGCCCCGATCTCGATCAGAGCTAAAGACCGGCCGGAATATTCTAAAACCATTGCTTCATGGATCATGGTTAATTCCAGGTGCGTTTCCTGGTTATCGATAGGCAGGCGTGAAGTTTCTGCGATAAAAACCATAAATAAAGCGGCGGTTGCGATCAAAGAAGAAAAATGTACCGTGGAAATGCCGGCAAAGGCTTCAAGGCTGGTGGAACGATTATTCAAAGAAAGCACAAAAACCGCCACCGCAGCTGCAGGCTCGGCTAAACCGGAAATAAACATCTCCCGTGAAGCGCCCATCCCTGCGAAACTGCTGGCAGTATCCAGCCCTGCCAAAGCAAGAAAGAACCTCCCCAGGGCAAGGATGAAAATCAAAAGAAAGAAATCGCCTAAATAATTAACCTGCGGCGGCAACGCCACTACCGGCAATAATAAGGCGGCGGCGATCGAAGAAACAAGAACCGCGTAAGGGGTAAAATGGAATATCCATGAGACATTCCTGGATACCACTTCTTCTTTCAAAAAAAGTTTCTTCAGGTTATAGTAAGGCTGAAAGATGCTTTGTCCGCGCCGCAGGCGTAAATAATTCTTGGCCTTGGAGATCACTCCGTTCAATAAAGGCGCCAATAAAATAAATACGCCGAGCTGTAAAAACCTACCCATAGACATTATCACCTTTAAAATCTCCCAATAAAAATGATCAGCAATATTGTCGTCAGGAAAATATATCCTATGTAAAGATGGATACTCCCTGGCTGAATCTTTTTCATAAAATGCGCAGACCTAAAAATCCACTTTAAAATCACCCCATAAAGGAATTTATTAAAAACCGGGGTGGTGTGTGTTTCATAAAGGAATGTTTTAACATGATAAAATGACTCCCGGATCTTTTGCGTACGATGATATGGCAGAAGAAAGAAACTGAAGGCGATCCGGAAAGGCTTGGAAAAAGCGGTAGCGCTATATTCATTGCGCGCACCAATTTTATAATAACCGCAATCCCACGTATCTCCGATTTTTACTTTACGCCTGCCGGCCAAGAGGTAAACCGCCGCCGCAGGAAGTAAAAGTGCCAAAACAATAACCCCGGCCAATAAAGGAGTGGATAGATATATACCCGCCCCGGGATCCGGAGAAAGAATGAAATTATTCAGGCCAAACCGCATGGTGCTTACGTCTGTATTGAAAACACACCCGGCAACCTTAGCCAGCAGCCTGGTAACCGCTGGTGCAAATAATCCAAGGAGTAAGGACAACGCAGCCAAAAATCCCATTCCCAGTTTCATGGATAAAGACGCATCTTTAGGCGCCTGGGCATACTCGCCGCGCGGCAATCCCAAAAAAGTTATCCCGAATGTTTTAACAAAACCGGCTGCTGCTAAAGCGCCGGTTAAAAGTAAGATGGCAGCGCATATCCCCAGAAAGATCTTTATCCCCGGGGCTGCAACACTTAAAGCGCCTAAGAAAAACACCTGTAAGGTAAGCCACTCGCTGACAAAGCCATTAAAAGGAGGCAGGGCGGCAATACTCATCGCTCCCACAAGGAAAAAAGCCGCATTCCATGGCATACTACGAATTAATCCCCCCATTTTTTCCATGTCGCGCAGTCCGCAGGATTTATAGACACTGCCGGCGGACATAAATAACAAACCTTTGAATACTGCGTGATTGATCAGATGATACAGACCGGCACAAAAAGCAAGGACCGCTAAAACCGGCAGCTCAAGCGCCCAAAAAAGCATTCCTGCACCCAAACCAAATAAAATAATACCCATATTCTCAACGCTTGAATACGCCAGGAAACGTTTGATATCCTTTTCCATCAAAGCATAAATAATCCCGACTAAAGCAGACAAACCGCCAAAAACCATAACCATAATCCCCCACCAAGCTGTACTTGATCCCATGATAAAAACAATAAAGCGCAATATCCCATAAACGGCGGTTTTAATCATTACCGCAGACATAATACTGGAAATATGGCTGGGCGCCTGCGGATGGGCATAGGGCAGCCATAAATGCATCGGGACCACCCCAGCCTTAGTGGCAAACCCGAAGAAAAACAATAAGAAAAGCCTGGCCCGTTCAAGCTCCGGCATTGCCCGGGCCGCAACCTGTATTGCCGCAAAATCAAAAGACCCCGCGGCTTTATAAAGGATAAGAAATGCCGCCACAAGACATGCTGTACCGATATGGGTCATTACAATATAAATCGTTCCGGCTTGCACTGAACGTTCATGTTCATGATCAAATACCACCAGGAAATACGAGCTCCAGGACATAAGCTCCCAAAAAACCAAGAATGCAAAAGCATTCTTTACGCTTACCACTAATGCCATAAAAACCACAAAAGCGGCAGTAATACATTGCCCGGTCCAAACTCGTGTAGGAGAATACCCCCCCTTTAAATACCCCAGTGAATATACCAACACCGGCAAAGTTACCATAAGAATTATCCCCAGGAAAAATATGGATAAAGGGTCAAATAATAATGAGAGGCTATTACCTAAGAAATATGCCATGTTTAAGTTTTATTAATTTTACTTACGGAGTAAAATGAACCAACCGGCAGGGTGTTACGGGTAGTGCGAAGGCCTGCAACTAAACAAATAATAGTTTAAAACTCTAAATGCCATCTGTCAATATAAAAATGTGTTTTGGGTGTGAGAAATCGGCTGCTTATGCGTCTATTATAGCAGGAAGGAGGTGATAGAGATGGAAACAAACACAATCCAAATCAGCCGGATTCACCGGTTCAACGGAGATTCAAAGACTAAAGCCTTTGTAGATCTCTCTTTAGCCGGAGTAGTGGTTAAAGGTTTGCGTATTGTAGACGGTATAAACGGCCTGTTCGTCAGCATGCCCCGTCATCAGGGGAAAGACGGCAAATGGTATGATACTGTTTACCCGAGCACAAAAGAACTGCGCAAGCACCTTAACGAACTGGTGCTCGAGGCATATCACGAATAAAAACCTGCCCAAAGCACATAAATAAAAAGGGGGGGAGAAAATCCCCCCTATTTTTAAGTCCTGCATTTTCCCCAAAGAATGATTTTCTCCCGTAACTGCGCGATAACCACCGGCTTAGCAATATAATCGTTCATCCCGCAGGCAAAAGCCTGCTCTTCGTCTTCTTTCATTGCCGCCGCGGTCAAAGCAATGATCGGGAGATCTTGACTGACCTCAGATCGAATAACCTTAGTGGCCTCTACCCCACCCATTACCGGCATCTGCAGATCCATTAAAACAAGATCGTATTTCTTGGCTTTTATCTTCTCTATTGCGACTAAACCATCCTCTGCTAAATCAATCTCACAGCCCAGATTATACAAAACAATCTGCAAAAACTTTTGATTAATAAGATTGTCTTCTACCACAAGTATTTTCAGCCCCTTGCATCCCACTTCAGCAGCCAAATGCCTTGTTACTATCTGTTCCTGAATATCATCGAGTTTCCTAAGGTCTCCAAGAACTGTCTGTATCACCATTACCAAATCATGTTTGATCACCGGTTTAGGCAAATAAGCATCGAAACCTGCTTCCCTGGCTTTAAGAGCGGATCCTGGACGAGTATCTGCAGTAACGGCAATGAGTTTGATCTGCCGCAGGCGTGTATCTGATTTAAGATACCTTGCCAGTTCACATCCATCTATCTGCGGCATTAAAATATCGCAGAGCATAAAATCCGGTAAACGGTCCTGGGAAAACAGCCATTTAACCACATCCCGCGCTGAAGAAGCAGAATATAAAACCTCCATTTGGAATTCCGCGCACAATGCCTCTAAAAGCATACGGGCAGAAGGATTATCATCGACAATAATAACCGTTTTCCCTTTGAGGTCACCCGTCTTAACCGGAAGAATATCCCGGCCAACTGACGGGACCTCCTGGATCTCAACGGTAAAGAAAAATTTGCTGCCTTTACCTAACTTGGACTCAACCCAAATCCTCCCGCCCATTTTCTTTGTCAAAGCCCGACAGATCGTCAATCCCAACCCTGTACCGCCGTATTTACGGGTTGTAGAGATATCCGCCTGCTCAAAGGCCTCAAATATTTTATCCTGGTTCTGGTCTGAAATACCTATTCCGGTATCACTTACACAAAATTCAAGCACTCTTTTACCCTCTGCTACAGGCCCCGGGGATTCATGCAGTCTTACTGAAAGCCTGATTTCTCCGGTTTCGGTAAATTTTATTGCATTTCCCAACAGATTCATTAAAATCTGCTTAAGGCGAGTGGGGTCCCCTTTAAAGTAATTCGGCACGTCTGGGGAGATCTCGCAAAAAAGTTCTACATCCTTTCCTTCCAGGCGGGTACTGACCATTTTAACCACGCTTCTGATCATATACTCTAAATCAAAATCGATTCGTTCCAGCCGGACTTCTCCGGATTCGATCTTTGAAACATCGAGGATATCATTGATCAATGCCATCAACAACTGTCCGCTTTCCTGCAGCAGGCTCAAATAATCTTTTTGCATAGGATCAAGATCAGTATTATTCAATAATTCCGCAAACCCCAGGATAGCATTCATTGGCGTACGGATCTCATGCGACATATTAGCCAAAAACTGGCTTTTGATTATACTGATCGTTTCTGCCTGCTGTTTAGCTTGGATCAAGAATTCTTCCGCCAGTTTTTGCTTAGTGATGTCACGAATAAGCCCATCAAAGGCTTTTAAACTGCCTTGTTCATTATAATGGAAAACCGGGGTATTGCGCACCCAGCGTATTTGGCCATCCTTACGGATGATCCGGTGCTCAATTGATAAAGCCTCCTGTCCAGACATGATTTTCTCTACTTGTTCCCGCACAATATGCCTGTCTTCCTCTGGGACCATATTGATCCATAAACCCTGATCAAGCAGAAAATCCTGGGGAAGGTATCCAGTGACTTCAAGACAGTTAGGGCTATGAACAGTCTTAACCGGCACACCATCTTCTAAATATACCGTATAAATATAATCTGTAACCGCAACCACCATTTTCTTAAAGCGCTCTTCGCTTTCCCTAAGCTCTTCGGAAACCCTGCGCCGCTCACTAACCTCAAACCTCAAGTCTTCATTTAATTTGCTTAGCTCGGCGGTCCTGACTTTAACCCTTAATTCCAATTCTGCCTGGTATTGACGAAGGGTTTCTTCAACCTGTTTACGTTCACTGATATCTCGGGCAACCCCAGTTGTTCCAATAATGTTGCCCTGGTCATCATAAACAGGTGTTTTTATAGTTTCGATCCAGCGAATATTGCTCTCTTTATCAACTAACCGTTCCTCTATCCGTTTACTCGTAGCCGAAGACAAAACATCCTGGTCATCTAAGAAATACTTCTTCGCCAGTTCTTCCGGCCAAATATCAAAATCGGTATAGCCGGAAAGATCTTTGGTGTGGAAACCACATGCAACAGAGAAGGCTTTATTGACCGCGATAAACCTGCAGTCTTTATCTTTCATCCACACCATATCCGGGATATTATCCAAAATCGCTTGCAGCTGCAATTTCATCGCCTTTAATTTGTTCTCCGCTGCTTTACGTTCAGAAATATCCTCCACCAGCTCAATAAACCCGGTTATTTCTCCTTTAGAGTTAAAACTGGGAACCGCATGAATATAAACGGCAAACCGTGTGCCGTCATCCAGCACCCCTTCAGTCTCTACAGCGGCGGGCTGGCGGGTTTCCATTGCCTTGCGTCCCGGGCAATGCGGACAAATATTATCTCGTTTCTCAAACACCTTAAAACAAGAAAGGCCGATCAATTCACTTCTTGGCTTCTTCATAAGCCTTTCTTCAGCTGCATTCACATTGATTATTTTGTAGTTGGCATCTATCCAATTAATGCCCAATGGGATATTATCCGCCAACTCCTTATACCGACTATAACTCTCCTCCAATTCTATCTGTCCGCGTTTATTCATGATCTCAACCGTAGCCAGGTTCCCCAATAATTGCAAAGTGGCCAAATCCTGCTGCCTAAAGACCGTTTTCCTCCGGTTGAAAACATAGAGGACCCCGTAATTCCTTTCCGGTGATTGCAAAGGCACAGCCATCCCGGAAACCAGTCCTTCTTTGGTTATAATATCGTCGACGGGATGCGTAAAATTCCGGTCGTTTAAATAATCCTCGGTAATATAGCTTTTACGGCTTTGTAAAACCATCCCGCCCATACCTGTACCCGGAGACAAAGATATCCTTTTAAACTCATCGGTGCGTATCCCGGAAAGGATATGCATCTGGCTCTCTGACTGTTTTTCATCACATAAAGAAATATACGCCGTGTCCGAATTACACAATTGGCGGCTTTTTTCTACGATAAAAGAAAGGTTTTCCTCCAAGGGGCTTTGCGTGGACATATGCAAAGCTAATTCATATAAAGCAGTGAATTTGTTTAATTCCGACTTTAACATCGATTCTGTGCTTTGCCGTTGTTCTATCTCACGCACTAATTCTTGTTTTTGTTGGAAAAATTTGTTTATTAAACTGGCGATCTCTGCAAACTCATTCTCGCCTTTGATTAACGGCTGAACCTCTTTAGGGTCTCCTGCTAAAAAAGCCGCGGAAATCGATTTTAAAGGGGAATTGACCCATCGGGTAAGGAAAAACAACAGGCAAATCAAGAGAAAAAAAACAAACCCAATAAAAATAAAAGTGATATTTGCCGACATCCTTTGCAGGATGATGCTGGTGGGAAAATCAACTGCCACATCCAGTTGTGCTATTGGACGGTTATTCCAATCATTAAGTAAGCGGGAAAAACGAATTACACCTTCCTTAAAGCTTGATCGGCGAG
This sequence comes from uncultured Planctomycetales bacterium, assembly GCA_964603585.1. Taxonomy (GTDB): domain Bacteria; phylum Omnitrophota; class Gorgyraeia; order Gygaellales; family Profunditerraquicolaceae; genus CAZRVK01. Next base: position 13,301 of record CAZRVK010000012.1, on the reverse strand, counting down.
GCAAAGGCAAATGGTTTTCAGTAACTGGTAGGATCTCAAGCTGTTGACCAAGTAATTCCTTAAAGGTTAAAAGTAGTTCTTTATTCCAGATCCGGCCGGCCAAAAAATACCCCTGCGGTTGGGTTTTACGGGAAGGGTCCGATCCGGGATGTATTGTCGCACCTCTAATCTCCATGATCCCCCGTGGAGAATTGATAAAGAAATGCGCGAACTTTTTAACTCTGAATATCTGACGGATGATTCCAGGAGATAATGATACACCTCCTTTTCCTACATGGCCTTGAGGACCTTTTTCTACGACATAAACTGTATTTAAATCGTGGTCGAATACCCATACCGCATCAGCACTATAGGTAGAAAGAGCAATATCCAGATATTGTTTTGCCCAAGCTAAATCAGGCTGGTTAACAAAATTAACCATTTCATCCCAGAAACTATAATCATTTGCGAACGTTTCCAGGGATTTACCGCTAAGCTCCATGACAACTTCAAGCCCTCTACGTTCCCTGGCCTCTTTATCTTGGAATAATAAACCCTGTTTTTGCCATTCAAAATGTGAATATAAGGCTAAAGCAGCCGCGAAAACAGTAAAAATCATAAATAATAGCAGGGGTATTTTGCGCTGTATTCTCATTGCTTCCTCTCCAGCAAGAAAGATATCGTAAAAGGCAGGTATTTATCGGGTATATTTTTATTATATTACAATTATAACTGATAACAAGTATTTTCACTGCGGCTACGAAAGAACCTTATTCTCAAAGGCTAAGGAAAAACCTTAACCCGCAGGTCACAGCGGTATCCGAGGACTGATCAAACCCGGGATTTAAAACTACCTGGAGATCCGCGGTTATGCCGCTATACTGATTAAGGCTGTAATTATAATACGCCTCATACATTATCTCCGAATTAGCGATACAATTGTCGTTAAGCTGGCGGTAAGGCTTTCCCGTAAAGGAATGTGCTACCGCCAAGCCAAAACAATCCTGGTCTCTGCCGGAAAAAGGCGCTACAATTTGCATACCATACGAACAAAACCGGTCGACATCTCTTACCCTTTTATCAGCAAATCCAAAACGTAAAAAAACAGAGGCCTTTTGGGAAAGTTCTTGATCAAAGCTTAAAGAAAACCCGTGGTCACCATCCTGGGTCTCTTGGTTATCAATACGCTCGATTTTTTGCCGCAATAGGTAGCAAATAAAGCGGTAGTTCCCTTTTAAAAGGCCGAGTTCAGGATGCAGACCGAATTCACTGATAAATAATTCCCGACTGAAAGCATTATTTAGCCCGACTTTTGTCGCGAAAGCCTCGGTGCTTCCTGATCCCAGGGCTAAGGAAACCCACTTTGCAGGGGTAACATTAACCACTACCCCAAAACCATGCCCGGGAAAAGGAATAACCGGGTTGTTTACCAAAACCGAAGAAAAAAATTGGGTATCGGCAGAACCCGATACCGTATTGTCATCAAACCAATCAGCCAAATCCAGTTTGCCTGCTAATATAAATGCTTTCTCCTGTAAAAAATCCTGTTTTAAGAATAATTCCGGGATATAAAAGCTGGCGTTTTCTCCGGTATTGGAATTAAAGATCGAATATGTGGGCAGGAATTTATCAATACCTTTATTCTTATCCACTTCTCCTTCAACCGTAAGAGTAGCTTGCGGCCAAAGCCTTTGCTCTAAAGCTAAATTGCCATACCAAACCCCGCGGGATTTATATTCATGGCGCTGGCTGTGCAAAAGCATTTGTTGAATATAACTGAAGGCAAAGGCAAAGGTAGTGCCGTGGTGTACAGATAAATGATCACGGGTGGCATTAAAATCCTTAAGCAAGGATTTATAAGGCCGTGCCCCGGACCTCCTGGAGCTCGCATGATTAATCCGCAACGGTTTAGGCCCGGCTAAAGAACAATTTAAGGGGAAAAAGCAAATGGCAGCGGTAAAAATAAATAAATAAACTGTTTTTTGCATACTCATCCTAACCGACGAGCATCAAATAGATCCGTTACAAAACGCGCTTTAAGCAACCCTTCCGCCCACTCCCCTTCCGGAGTAGAATCCCAAACAATCCCGCCGCCAATCCCCATTTCTCCCCGACCATTACGCAGCAGGAGAGTGCGTATTGGGATATTAAAGAATAAATCCTTTCGCGGAGTAATATACCCTATCGCTCCGGTATAAATCCGCCTTTCTTCCGCCTCAAGGGAACGGATAATTTCCATCGCGCGGATTTTGGGTGCCCCGGTAACCGAGCCAGAGGGAAAAAGGGCACCTAAAAGACGCTTTAACTCCAAATCTTTATCCGTCTCTGCAGTAACCGTCGAGGTCATTTGATAGAGTGTTTTATACCCGGCGACCTCAAACAACTTCGGAGCTTTGACATTACGGCCTATTCTGCCAAGGTCATTCCTAAGAAGGTCGGCGATCATCACATTCTCCGCACGGTTCTTCTTATCACAGTAAAACCGTAAGCGTTCGATTAAATCCCGGGCAAAAGGAAATGCCCTCGGCCATGTCCCTTTCATTGGCTTACTGATAATTGAACCGGCGTTTTTTTTCAGGAATTTTTCCGGAGAAAGAGAAAGGATCTGATAATCCTCTGTTTCTATATAGGCCGGATATGGAACCGCCTGTTCTTTAAGCAAGCGCGAATACAAATGATAGGGATCACCGCAACAATCAAATAAGAGTTTTATACAATAGGTAATCTGATAAACATCCCCTTTTGCGATATGATCCCGTATAATTGCGATATTATGGAAATATTGTTCTTTTGTAATGTTCAAGCGGATGTCCGAAATCGCGCCCTTCGGCAGGGAATTTTGGGGTTGAAGCAGTTCTACTGCCGGCTGTTTATATACTCCCATATGCAAAAGCGGGAAGTCATAACGCCTGTCATTATGCAGGCATTGCTCAAAAGAATATCCGGCCTCGTAAGAAATAAACCCGGCAAGATAATATCCGCTTTTTAGGGCTTGTTCCATCTGGATAAAACATGCTTCCAGAGAATCCGGAGCATTACTTGAAATAATCTTAACGGGGTTTTGGAAAAGGAGCGGCTGTTTTTCGAACTGGATTAGAATAACCATTGTGCTGCCAATTTTCTTTTCAATTTAATTATCCTTTTAAACGAGGCTTCAATCTTCGATTTCTTAAGGCGCCCATCGTCGACAGCCTGCATGATTACCCGGATTGCCTCTTCCGGGACATTCCTGCCTTGGACAAAACACTGCTCAAAAAGCAAAATGTCGTTTCCGGCATTGACCGCATGTATAACAGTATCGGCGAATGAATACCTTTTGCTTATCGCCGCCATTTGCAAATCGTCGGAAATCACCACTCCGGTAAAACCCGTTTTTCTTAATTCTCCTGCAATATAATGTTCGGATAAAGAAGCCGGGTATTTGGCATCGGCCTTAAAGTTCACAGCATGGGAGTTCATTACCATATCTGCCAGGCCATTTTTGATCAAAACAGAAAAAGGAAAAAGCTCCTTTTGGTCATAGGTATCGGTAATATCCAGGAACTCTTTATGCGGATCGCTTTTAGCGCTGCCCAGCCCAGGATAATGTTTGATCGCGGTTAAAACCCCTGTTCTCCTATGGGCGGCGATGAACTTTGCCGCAAACACTGCCACAACCTGCGGGTCAGCGGAAAAACTTCTTTGTTTTTTACCTATTATGGGAGACTCTGGATCCAGGGATAGATCAACTACCGGGGCGAGATTCAAATTAATGCCTGTTTTTCTAAGCATTTTTGCCATACGCAAATAAAGCCCATACGCCTCTTCAGGAGTATAGGAGATTGCGACCTCCCGGCTGGAAGGAAAATCTTCAAAACCATTAGCGCCGGTCAGCCGGCCGATGCTGCCGCCTTCCTGGTCTATGGCGATAAACAAAGGGTATCGGCAACAGATGGATTTTATCTCTTTGATCAACGACTGCACCTGCCGGCGGTCTTTTATATTATGGGAGAGCAATAAAACACCCGCGATATTTCCGGAGGCGATATCTTTTCTTAAAGCATTGCCTGCGGCAAAACCGCCTGTCCCATGAAAACCCACCATAAGCATCTGGCCGATCTTTTCTTTTAAAGCCTGACGATCATCTTTTGGGCCGATACAGCCGGTTAATATGAAAATGAACCCACAAGCCAATATGGGGAGATATCCGTATTTATTTTTTATCATATCCCGGAATAAAAATGTTATAAAGAACCCCCTGGGATGCTTTTTCCCAGGGGGGATCATTTAATATCTATTTCGGCCATACAGCCGTATCTTTACGCAAAAAAACAGGCCGTCAATATGCAGCAAGGCTATTTTATAAAATACCCGATCACCCGCCATTGGCCATCATTTTCTTTTGACATGGTTATTGTTTCCACGGCTTCGGATTTATTGGCAAAAACCGTATTAAAAGTCAGTACACAATATTCTCCGTCTGGAGCGCCGGGTAAAGCCGCCAACCGTTGTTTTTGCCATAAAGTGCGCGAAATAGTATTCCCTAAGGGATTGCGGACTGCGCCCAACTGTCCCAGCCACTGGTCTTTTGCCACCATGGATTTAAAATAGGCGCTGGCATTTGTCCAGGAGGCCTCATAATCTTTCTGATCTACCTGCCCTAACCAGCTTTCAGCGGCAAGCACAACAAACTGATCTTGTTCCGGGTTAGCTTGGGGAACCTCCTGGGCCGTCACTAAACACGAAAAAGAAAGGAAAAAAACAGTTCCTGCCAGCAAAAACATCCTTAACCTGCGCATACCCCCCCCTTTTTTTTATCAACTAAAACTGGATGTAATCGACTAATTCGATATCGCTAACCTCTTCGTTGGTAGTATGTTTATCGGTGACTTTGATCAAAAACTTATATTTTTTACCGGCTTCCAGCTGTTTGACATCATTAAAGAAAAGGATCAATTCTTTTGCCGTCAAATCAAACCCCTTGAGCATTTTATTATTTTCTGAAATTACTATATTATCCCCCATACACGGCTTACACACCGCCCCTTCCGGACAAGCCGGACAGGTATACGTCTTTACCACAAAACCTTCCGTACTGTATATTCCCGCACCGGGTTTATGGAGATTTATTTCGTGGATCTGATAAAAAAAAGCGCCGCCTTGAGAAAAGGCATTCTGGGAAAACAAAGCAAAAAACAGAGTAAATAATATGGCGAAACGGACTGTTATTTTTACCATGCGCTTATTATATCAAGCCAAAGCCTATCTAACAATATATTTCGTGGAAAATACCCCACCCAAAGAAATATCTGCTTTTATGGATTGTTCCCTAAAGCCTCAAAGATCAATTCTGCCACCTTTTTATGTAGTTGCTTATTAGGATGTGCGTCACTGCGATTAACGGTTAATTGCGCAGGTTTATAGGAATAAAGGTGCTCCGACAGATCAATGTATTCGACTTGCTCTGCCTTCAGGAAATTCACGATTTTATCCGTAAAAGGTTTACTCCTTGCAACATCAAGGAGGTTAGGAAAAACCAATACTATAAGCCTGATATTGAAGCTCTTGGCATAATCTAAAATCTTACCCAGGATATCCTGATGCCGAGCCCATATTTTCGGGTCAAAAAAACAGTCCTGGGAATATTCCCAATAGATCTTCTGTAATTCCCCCCGGCGCATAAACCGGTATATATGCCAATAAAAATAATTGAATGCGTATGAATGTCCGATGAGGGATCTTAACCAGAGCAGAGGAGGTTCGAAGAATCCTTTTCTATAAAAACCCAGGGAATTCGCCGCGCCTTGAATATCGTTAGGAAAATAGCTTAGTATTATAATATCCGGTTTCAAAGGGTAATTTACTATCCCCCGATATTGATCTTCCGTCTGCCAGCCATTTTTTGCGACACTCATCACTGCCCAGGACGGAGGCATTTTACTGCGCAAGATATCGGTAAACCGGTCCCGGCAATCCTTGATCCCGTAGCCTGCGGCAAAAGAATCTCCTACTACCATCATGATCTTCTTTTGCCGCAAAGATTCCAGAGAGTGCTCGATATCCCGGAAACCATAGGAATTCACCGGATTCCAATATCTCTTAAACCAATGCCTTGAGACCAAAGTATTCTGCCAACTGTCCGATTCAACAAAGAAAAACCTAAAATAAACCTCTATGCATGCAAAAAGGATAATAACAGTCAAAACCAACAACCCGACATTAAGGACTATCCCGAAGGCTTTACGTATCATATGGCGAAAAAGTGATTTAAAGATCGATCCTGTTATTTACTGCTTGGGCACTGGAATTATAAATGACTATGTTGCAGCGGATTAAGCAAAACGCCTACGGGGTTGTAGTTTCATTTAATCGTAAATTCATTGGATCTTGCCTGCAGCCAATTCCAATCTGCCGATGAATTACCTCTTTTTATTTGATAAGCAATCATTAGGCGATAAACGCCCGGGGTTGCTGGAGTATTCTTATTTGTCCCATCTATATAGATGCGCGGCGCCCACTCAAATGATACCGCCTGTCCTGCTTGTGTTTTCGCGGGGCCATCTATATCATAAATGCAATGCGGATATTGGCATTGGGCAAACAGCCGGTCCCAATCGCCTTCGGGGGACCTTCTTTCGATCTTATCTATGGAGAAAACCGGGGTCTGGCTTCCGGCATGAGAAAATATATCTTCCCCTAACTCATTTCTTAGGGTTATTTTCATAGTTTCTCCTTGCCCGTATTCACTCTTATCGGTCGTAACGATTACAACATTTTCGACAGCATAAACTTTATCCGGAAAGGATGCCGGGAATCCGGCAAAAAGAAATAAAATAAAGAGCAATCTTAACAATAACGCCTTCATCTTGCTGGCCTCGCGAATTACCCAATACTCCGCAGCTCAAAACTGCAGTTGTATCTTTTTATTCTGATCACCCTTTACGGAATACTCCTTGGGTGAACAATTTAAAACCTTTTTGTGAGAAAATATATTGCAGGAACGATGCGTGTTGGTCGAGTTTATCTTTCATATCCACTAAATCACGTTTTCTCAACTCACTTATTTCCCCGCCATCAAGCCAGATGCCATTACATTTTGCGCATACATCTACATTGATTTTATTCTTACCGTGATACTCTTTGCTGACCAATTTTACCCCATTACCACACCTGGGGCATACAGCTTCTTTTTTATCCAGTTCTTGCCTTAATCCGGATATTTCCTTGCCATCAAACTCTTCCCGGTCAAAAGAACGGTGTTTGAAATCTTGCGAGTCCAGCGTAATGATTTTTTTCAATTCATTTTCATCGAACCAAATCCCCTCGCAGACAAAACATACATCGATCTCGACATTTTCCACTTGTTTATGCTGCAATTTCCCGACACATTTAGGACAATCCATGCACACCTCCTTATAATATATATCATAAGAATATTTTTATTATACCACCAGTATCCCCGAATACAAAAGAAAAACCCCTTACAAGCATTTTACTTGAAGGGGGAAATGATTAACTGCCCCGCATGGACTCCGGGCCTTCGGCCCTTGAACCAGTCGCCGCTTCGCTCCTCCCCAAAGGGGCTCTGCCCCTATGGCGCTCCTCACTTCGTTCGCCGCTGTTACCCCGAAAGCGCGGGGGGAAGTTTTCCCCCCCCACCCCCTTGGTTCTCGCCCAAGCTCCGAACCAAAACGGCCGCACTAAATAAGTGCGGCCTTGATCAACTGCCCAATGTTGTCTTCCGCCGCACCGCAGAACCCCAAGTGGTTCAATTGGTTGTGAAGATGGATATCCGGAGAAGCAAGCGGATTTTGCTTAGTTTAGTAGATCCTCTGCCGCCGGTACCCGTCCGCAAGCCCCGAATCTACCCAAACACCATAGTAGAGGCCCTAAAGATTAAGGCCTTCATTAACAGCGGCCAGACCAAAATAACCTGGGCAAAAACCTGTAGAGAACTAAATATATCAGAGTCTAAATTAGCCCACTTGTTGAAAATAGTCAACAAGCTACCTCCGGAATTTGTTGAAAATATGAAGCAATGCGGCAATCAAGAGACATTAAGAATCTTCACCGGCAGACGCCTTTTGAACATTTCCCGCCTAAAAACCATTCAAGAACGCCGGGATATGATAAACCAGCTATTATTGCCTAGGTAAAATTGTATTCCTACCTATTCCTAAGAACTCTTCGGCCAACTTTATAAGTTTTTCGCAGCCTGCTTGGGACCAACGGTTATAATAATCAGCCTCTTCCCTTAAAGTTTTGGCCTGCTGGAAACCTTCAAGGATATATACCGGGATAACCTTCGTCTCAACGTACAAAGTCTTAATGGCAGCGACAAGGCAATAATGGCTGTGTTCCCGCAGGCTTTTGGCGTATAACAAGGCCCTTGCGCTGTGAAACATCGAATAATAGGTCTGAATAGTTGCCCATTTATAGTCGGTTTCGCTGTAGGTTTTATGCGCCCGACTTAAGTCTGCTTCTGCTGCTTCTATTTCCTTTGCTGCCAACGCAGGCCCGCGTGAAAACGGCTTAATCTTGCCTCTCTTTAGGCAATCATCATATTCTATGGTCATCCCTTCTCCTCCCAGAGCACTATGCCACGTTCTACTTCCTGCATGAAGACTTTTTCGCTTTCTTTAAAGCTGGCCATTTCAGTTGCAGTCTTAATTACAGTCTGGAGTTTTTGCTTAGTTTTAAGGGAAGAAAGGGCGTCTTTTGTTGCCTCTGGATCCTTTGAGAGTATAAAAAGGTCTATGTCGCTGGCAGGATCATTCTCACCGCGGCTATAGCTGCCGTAAAGCACAATCTTACGCGAGAAAGGTTTAAGCTTGGCTACGATAGGGCGTAAGGAAAACACATTCTTCAATATCTTAAACTGCTTTATAGCTGCGTCATCATAGACAATGCGGTAAAAGATAACCTTGCCTCTTCTCTCTTGCGAAACCAGACCCTGCCGCATAAGCTCTTTTAAAGCGAAATACACCCCTGCTCTGCTGGCAAGGGTAGTCTTCTGAATTTCGCTGGCTAAGAATTCCTTACTCGGGTCCTGGGCAAGATACGAAAGCACCTTAAGGGAATTAGTCGCGCCGAATATATCTATTACCTTATTATTTCTTTTCCCCATCTTCTCTCCTGTCTAATGTATTAGACAATTGTTTATTATATTAGACAATTAGATAAAGTCAACACAATTTTGATTTGTTTCACCGGCAGAGAACTTTTAAATATTCACACCTAAAACCCATCCAAGAACGCCGGGAGATAATTGAATACCTATTGCCAAAAGCATAAACCAGCATTTCGGTAATTCTTGTCTATGCATGCGCTATGCCGTTATCTCCTTTGAGGTTTCTTGTTTCAGATAAAAGAAAGCCGCTAAGGCCAGGCACTCCACAAAAATAACTGCCGTGATAACGAATGCTATCGAACGATCATACAAAAATCCCAATAAGACACTCCCCAAAAAAACTGCCAGACCATATGTGGTGTTAAAAATGCCGTAACCTGTTCCTCGCTTGTTTAGAGAGGTAATATCTGCAATCGCCGAGCGCATAATTGTCTCGTGAACGCCCATTACTATCCCCCAACAAAGCACTCCGATAATAACAAGGATATGGCGTTGGGAGAATACGAATAGCGACATCAAAAGCGTCATAATTGGAATGATAACCAATAAATCTAATCCAGCATTGTGGTTATTCTTGCGGGTTTTCATTACATCGTATAGTTTACCGACCGATAAAGCAGCTACGGCATCAATGCCCATCGCTATTGAATAATACAAAGGAATCTGCGCGTCAGGGAGAATATTAGAAGACTTAAAATGAAAAGCAAGCAGTAAAAAAGAGCAGAAACCCAACGTCGTAACAAAAGTAAACAGCGTATACAGCCAAAAAACTTTGGAGAGTCTATCTAGAATTTTTGCTTTTTTCCCCGCGGCCTCCAAAGCAGCTGGATGAGGGACCTCCCGGTAAGAAACAAACAGGCAAAACATGACCAGTAAAAAAGGAATCCAAAGAAAGGCATACCCTTTCTGATAAGCGACAATTCCTATCTGCTCTTTGCCTATCAGCATAAAAAAGACCGTAAAAATCAAAGGCCCGGCAACCGCGCCAATCTGATCCATCGCTTCATGCAGGCCAAACCCAAATCCGGTGCCAACCTGTGAGCTTGCCTGCGAAAGTATGGTATCCCTTGCGGGGCTGCGGATGGCCTTGCCTATTCTTTCTAAAATTATAAACAGCGCAGCAATCTGCCATATGCCAGCCAGAGAAAGCAACGGCACACTCACCAACAAACCATATCCAACAATAGTCAGAAGCCAGTACGATTTTGTCTTGTCCGAAACATACCCTGAAAGTAAACGCAAGGTATATCCCAGAAACTCTCCTATCCCGGTTATCACCCCTAGGGTAACAGCGTTTACCGCAAGCAGTTTTAGATAAGGACCGTTGACGCTACGCGCCCCCTCATAAGCAATATCACCAAAAAGGCTGACCAAACCAAAAAGAATAATAATATTTAAGGCTCTCCTTCTTGCTGCGGTTGGAGAATTAAAAGTCATAAGTGCCATTGAACTATTTATTGTCTTTTTTCGTTGAAGAGTCATCCTTTTTGTCTGCTAAATTACTTTTGATAATTAACCAAATAATCCATACTACTGCTCCTCCTAGCAATACATATACAGGCCAATCCTGATATAAATTACCAGTCATGCTAAACACCCCTCCCATTCCTTGTTACGCCGTCCGTTGAATTAAAAAAATTATATGGGCGGCTATTATATCTGCGTCAATCGACCAAGGGCCAGCACCAATAATAAGAAAAATACTTAGACTAATTCAGCCAAGAAGCCCTGCGCTGATAAATAAGATTGATTGCCCCTAAAAGAATTATTACGCTTCCCACAACCACAAGCATGATGAAAGGACCGTATTTTGCGCTTAAGATGCTGCTAATAAACATAAATATAAGAAACCCGAGATGCATTACCATCTCAAGGGAACTGAAAACTTTGCCCATCATTTCATTGCTGCTGACATTATGTATAATGGTATTACAGGCAGATAGAATCGGCGAAACAAATATGCCGAAGATAAAAGATAAAAATGCCGCCATATAGAATTTAGGGTAATTCTTTAGCGTTACGGCAAATACAATCAACACCATACCGCTTAAAATTAAGGCGGAAAATATCGCCTTATATTCGGAAACCCGGCTGCCAAACTTGCCGTAAAGCATAGAGCCCGCAAAAAGCCCGGCACCCAAAAACATAATTAATAACCCTACGTCTTTGGTCGCGGATTGTAAAACCTGCTGCACAAAGATAATCAAAACCACATACACCGAACCCAGGGCAGAGAATACCAGAAACATCACTGCGGCGATGAAACGAATATTTTTATGGCGTAAAAAGTAAATTATACCTTCCTTGATCTCAAGCCAAATAGACTTTCTGATCTTCTGCACGATATCCCGGCTTACTAAAATTACATCTTTAAACGCCGGATGTTTTAAGGAAACAGCAGTTTTGCTGGAAATAAAAAATATAAATGTGCCAGAAATTAAAGAACTTAAAGAATCCATGTAAAAACCTTTTTTGGGGCCAGCCACCTCTACCAAGATACCGCTGATACCAAAACCGGCGATAGTGGCGATCATACCGGTAATATTCACTAAGGAATTTGCCATCAGCAAATTCCTGGGCTCAACTAACTCAGGGATAATCGCCAGTTTTGCCGGCACAAAAAACCTGCCGATACAGAATGATATAAAAACGATGATATAAATAGGAATCATATTTTTGGTATAAAATAGAAAGGAAGGTATAGTGAAAATTAAAATCATTTGCAGGAATTCGCATGCATACATGGTTTTACGCCTATCCCATCTATCTACATAAACACCGGCAATCGGACCGATTAAAAATACAGGGATTATTGTAAATGACAGTATCTTGGCGATTTCATAAGCTGAACCCGGCGCCCTTGAATAAACAAAGGCAATCAAGGCCATCTGTGAAAGCCTATCCCCAAGTTGCGAGATGATCTGCCCCAGCCAGAGGCAGAAAAAATTACGGGATTTTAAAACCTCAGAGAATTTCGACATCTACTCTTGATCCCTTTTAAGCTATGCTACGGTTTGCTGAAAAATAGAAAGATCTGCCATATTTGCAAGCACCAGCAAAACATCTCTACCTTCTATAACAACGGTATTGCCTGACGGTATCATAAACTTGCCTTCACGAGAAATAAGCACAATAAGAAATTTTTTAGGTAACTCTTAGGCATATGCGAATCTCCTAACACAAATGATTTAACATTATTACACTTTAGATAATACCAAGAATTTTTCTTATTAGCAATCAAGATTAATGCGCCGGATTATAGTTAGGTTAGTTTTTTAGCGAGCTTCTGAATACTGCTATCGGGGTGCTTGAGGAGTTTTTCTCTGTCGTAGGTAATAAAATCTGGGTGGAGCGATATCCGGTACTGCTTTGAGCCGTTGTTCTCTATAAACTTCTGGCCGTCCTTATCTAATAGACTTCCTTGCAAAGCCGTCCTAAGATTGCTGTAAATCTGGAATTTTTCGACATCCATAATGATATTGTCTGAACCCAGGCTATGCCTATGAACCCAACCCTCCTTTTTCTTTTTTAATTCTAGCACAAGGCGCAGGAATAATTTAAACATAGAGTCTCCGAGTTTTATTTTGTGGTTGTTTACTTCAATTTCATTACTCCGTTTCATTGGAATCGTGCCGGGTATATATATTTTATCATAGCATTTGTATTCAAAATATTTATAGTCCTTATTTTGCCTTTCGGTAAGCTCTCTAATAACAAGATCTGCGCCGATATCCGGCTTCAACATGCCGGAAATAATCTCCCCGAGTAATTTACAAATTCGGCTGTCAAATGTTCTATGAAAAATACTGCTCCGTTTCAAATGTTTTGTTAAAATACCGGATTCGCTATTTGATACAGGCGTAAAAATAATGAGAATGCTGTTATCATTACAAATATATTTTAAAGTAGAGAGCTTTAGAAGCTTCCCATTCCCAATATTAAGGATAAAAACCAACCCTATGCGCTTTCCGCTGCGGGTTTGATTTGCTATATAAAAATACCCTTTCCGCATTCTTTCACTTTATTGCGCGCCTGTTTTAACTTAATTCGTCTATCCATTTTTCTAAAGCCTCGGGGTCCCAAGCCAAGCGTTGCGTCGACCTGCATTCCAAAGCCTTAGGAGCTGTCGCTTTTTCGCAGCCTTCAAGAAACATACCACGAATATTCATCCACGCTTTACCAGGCAAAAGCGCATCTTTCATCTTATAAAAAT
>CAZRVK010000011.1:23523-39453 GCA_964603585.1 uncultured Planctomycetales bacterium | reverse complement strand
GCTGTCTCAACGAGGGACTCGGCGAAATTGTAGTGGCGGTGAAGATGCCGTCTACACGCATCAAGACGAAAAGACCCCAGAACCTTTACTGTAACCTGCCATTGAATTTTGGTCCAATTTGTGTAGTATAGGTGGGAGGCTTTGAAGCCGGGGCGTTAGCCTCGGTGGAGCCGCAATGTGAAATACCACCCTTGTTGTACTAAGATTCTAACCACTAGCCGTGAATCCGGCAGCGGGACAGTGACAGGCGGGCAGTTTGACTGGGGCGGTTCCCTTCTAAAAGATAACGAAGGGGCCCCAAGGTTGGCTCAAGGCGGTCGGCAATCGCCTGTGGAGTGCAAGCGCACATGCCAGCTTAACTGTGAGTCCGGCAGGACGAACAGATACGAAAGTAGGGGCTAGTGATCCGGTGGTTGAATGTGGAATTGCCATCGCTCAACGGATAATAGGTACTCTGGGGATAACAGGCTTATTGGACTCGAGAGTTCATATCGACAGTCCAGTTTGGCACCTCGATGTCGGCTCATCCTATCCTGGGGCTGTATAAGGTCCCAAGGGTCCGGCTGTTCGCCGGTTAAAAGGGTACGCGAGCTGGGTTCAGAACGTCGTGAGACAGTTCGGTCTCTATCTGGTGTGTGCGTAAGGAAACTTGAAGAGGAGCTCTCTTCAGTACGAGAGGACCTAGAGAGACGAACCTCTGGTGTTCCGGTTGTCCTGCCAAGGGCAAGGGCCGGGTAGCTATGTTCGGAAGGGATAAGCGCTGAAAGCATCTAAGTGCTAAGCCCACCTCAAGAATAAGTTTCCCTCCCCGTAAGGGGTGAAGGCTGGTTGTAGACTACGACCTTGATAGGCGCTATGTGTAAGATCCGTAAGGATTTAAGCTAATGCGTACTAATCAGCCAATCGGCTTGGCCTTAATTTTCTTTTTTCTTTAAGGTTAGAGTAGTTTTACTGTAAGATCGAATAGTAAATGTTACTTATAAAGTTGTCGAATGTTTTTTCTAAACTTGGGGCATTCATACCGAGGGGGAAACACCCGTTCCCATTCCGAATACGGAAGTTAAGCCCCTCAGGGCCGATGGTAGTGTGTTCGTAAGGACATGTGAGAGTAGGTCGGTGCTCCTTTAATTAAAAAGCCAGCTGATTTTAGAGCTGGCTTTTTTCTTGTTATCGGCACCGAGCTACTATCACGAAAGGGGTGTGGGGGAAGAATTTCCCCGCGTTTGGGGGAGAACAGCGTAAAGCAAAAAGGCAAACAAAAAGGGGACGTTTCTATTTTTTTAGCTTCTTTTGTCCAGAGGGAAAAATAGAAACGTCCCCTTTTTGCTTGCACCGTTTTTTTTAGTGCGCTATAATTGTTTATGGCTAAAATTAAATTAGATTTACACGATATCTTTAATAATGGCAGAGCGATCGAAGCAGAGCTTAATCGTGTAATACAGGAAGCGGTAAGTAAAAAGATTGAGATAGTGGAGATAATCCCCGGGAAGGGTAGTGGACAGTTGAAAAAGGGGGTATTGCGTTTTTTAACGCAGCCCCAAATCCGAAGGCTTTATCAGCGTATTGAAAAAGACGACAAGAATTTCGGTAGGATATTTGTACATTTCCGGTATTAGCCATAGTATATAGTTCTTGGTAAATATTTTATGAAAATAAGCTTAATAAATACAGGTGTAGTTTTAATCTGCTGGTTTTTGTCTTATAGAAGTATTTGTGCGGAAACTCCCGATAAGATCACAGAGTTTTTGATGCAAGGTAAATATAAACAGGCTATTGAGGAGATAGAGGCCAGAATCAAGATAGATCCTGATGATGCGGATCTTTATGGTAATCTCGGTGTGGCTTACGCTGGCATTGGAGATTCTTTTAAAGCCATTGAGTTATACAAAAAGGCACTTCAGTTGAATCCCCATGACCCGGTTTTATGGTTTAATATGGGGGTTAGCTATGAAAAAGCCGGTTATTCAAATGATGCGGTTTTGTCATATACCAGATCCATTGAATGTGATCCTAATGATGCCGATGTCTATTTCAAAAGAGGGTCGATTTTTATTTATAACGGTAATAGGAAAAAGGCGATCGTTGATCTTACCCGTGTTATAGATCTTGATCCGGGGCGTGTCGAAGCATATGCTATGCGAGGTTTGGCAAATCATAATGAAGGGAACCTTGATAATGCACTAAACGATCTCGATCAGGCCTTGTTTCTTGCTCCGGATTATATTATGGCATTGGGTGAGCGGGCATATACCTATATTGACAAACATGATTATCAAAAGGCTGTAGATGATTATACCAAAGTGATAAATCTTGCCCCTCAAAGCATCGAGTACTACAATAACCGGGCGCTTGCTTTTTATCATTTAGGGCGGTATCAAGAGAGCTGGGAGGATGTTCAGAGATTGAAGCAGTTAGGTGGAAATGCCAATCCGGTACTTCTCGAATGGCTTCGTAAAACAACAGGGCAAAATGAATAGTTGTAAAAAGGGGACGTTTCCATTTTTTTTAGTTTCCTTCTTGCAGGGGAAAAATAGAAACGTCCCCTTTTTTTCCCTTTTTTTGTGTCCCCTTTTTTGGAAACTTCCCGTTTTTGCTGCTTGTTGTTCTTGAGTTACTATAATTGAATATTTCTTATTTTTGCAGTACAATGTCTTTGTTTGCGATCAAATTGTATTAAGATCGATCAGGAGAATTAAATGCGTAAATGGCTGGTTATTACGTTTGTTCTTTGTGCTGTTTTTGCTGCTCCTAAGGAGGCATGGATGAGTTCGTTCGGGGGAGCCACTTATGTGGGAAAGAATATAACTGTAGGTTATACCCAGATTTTTGCAGAGAAATTCTCACCCGAAGGCCATTCATTAGGGGATGATTCGGCAGAATTTTCAGAAAGAATAAAGCCTGTTGTAGATGCGGTTGGTAAAAAGTGGGATGTGTTGATCGGTTCATATGTTAGTGAAAAGGTTTACAGTTGGTTAAGCGAATCTCTGTTGGAATATTCCCAATTTGCCGAATCGGATAAACGCGTATCGGTGGATACTGTAAACCTGCAGTTAAACAGCCTTAGTTTCTCTCCGAAGCTAAACGTAAATATCATTACATTTTATTTAAGACGGGATTGTTGGGTATTACCGTTTGCTAATGAATTAGGTTATGGTGTTTTTGTTCCGCTTATCCGTCAGGAACTTTTAGAGAAGAACAATGAAGCCGCTGCGGTTGATCTTGTGAAGGTATTGATGGATCGTTTGTCAGTTGCTGGCACTGGAGAATATGGCGAGTTTAACGAATATGATGCTATGACCTTGGCGGCGCTACCTATACAAGAAGATGATCTGGCTAAATTGACGAAACATGCTTTAGGGGATGATCGTCTTAAGAAAAAATGGGCAGTGCGGGTAATTGGATATGGCAGTTTGATTAGTGACCCGGGATTTTATGCGCCTCTTTTAGAAAGTAATGATCCAGATACTGTTCGTAGCGCATTGATTGGTCTGTTGCTTATCCCTAAAGATAAAGGTTTAATAGAGCTGCGAAAGCACCTCTTGAGCATAAAGAGAGCATTACTCCTTGGTCCGGAGGTGGCAGTTGATATTTCAATTCTTCCTTATAACTTTGCCGAAATTTTTAACCAATTTGAACAGTATCTACAGAATCATTAACACTATAATGGATTTTTAACTTTATTTTGGAGTAGTTATAAAAATATAAAATGACGAATTCAGGTTGTCTGGCTAATTATCTGCCATTTACAGCTATATTCATTTTGCTGCTTGTTTTTATCTATTCATCCAAGAAGAAATCTGCTGTATTAAGGAGTCTGTTGAACTCTTTTGAAGGATATGTTCCTAAACTTTCATTTTTTCCGGTTTTTCGTGGGAAATACGAAGGTTTTGATTTTTCCGTGACTCTTATCCCTGCCAGTAAGTCTTCACCTGCATATCTACAAATCGTATTGTTTAGAAGTTCTTACGTAAGATTTAAAATCTATAAGGAATCTGCCTGGAGCCGGTTAGGAGAGAAATTAGGGGTAGTGCATGAAATAAAGACTAAGGATGAGATGTTCGACAAACAATTCCTTATTTTTTCTGATCATACCGATCAAACGCTGAGTTATCTTAGAAACGAGAACATTAAAGATATGATTAGAGAGATTTTTCGTAGTGGTTTTGATAGTTTGGTAATGAATGGGAAAAAGTGTGTTATTAAGAAACCAGATTATATGATAAAACAGGATGTTAATCCGGAGAACATAAAAGACATCCTGCAGAAAATCAGCTTATTGTTTCGTGGAATCTGACTTTGCAAATAAAGGGGACGTTTCTATTTTCTTGGGGATGGAAAGAAGCTAAAAAATAGAAACGTCCCCTTTTTTTATTTCCCTTTATTTGCTTTATTTGGGAGCTTATTAATTCTGTTGACAATCCTATGGAGGGGGGTAAAATGCTACACTATGATAGGTAAAACAAAAGAAAATGGGCAAAAAAGCAAAAAGGGTAGCAAAAAGGGGACGTTTCCAAAAAGGGGACGTTTCTATTTTTCTGGATGAAAAAAGCTAAAAAAATAGAAACGTCCCCTTTTTGCTTTTTTGCGGGTATTTAAGGAGAGGTGTTATGTTTAGAGAACAGATCAAGGTTTTAGATTGTACTATCAGGGACGGCGGGTTGATCAATAATCATAATTTTGATTTTCGCTTTGTGCGCCAGGTGTATAAGGCCCTTTCGGATGCAGGCGTCGATTATATGGAGATCGGATATAAGAATTCAAAGAGACAGTTTTCCCCTAAGGATTATGGCATCTGGAAATTTTGTGATGATGATATGATAAGAAAGGTCATTGAGGGCATTGAATCAAAAACAAAGATTTCTGTTATGGTCGATGTGGACCGGGTTGATATCGAGGATGTCGTGTTGCGTAAAGACAGCCCTGTCTCTATGATCAGGGTTGCTTCTTATGTCAAAGATATCGATAAGGCCATATATTTGGTGAATCATTTTGCCGATAAAGGATATGAGACTTCGGTCAATATTATGGCGATTTCCCGGGCACTTGATAACGAGTTGACCGAGGCCTTTGAACAATTAGAGAAAGAGTGCAAGGCCAATGTTATTTATATCGTAGATAGCAATGGTGCTTTGTACCAGGAGACTACGGAGTTTTTGATCAAAAAGGCCAAAGGCATAATTAAGACCAAGGAAATCGGTGTCCATATGCATAATAATCAGCAACTTGCTTTTGGCAATACTATAGAAGGTATAATCCATAATGCTAATTTTGTGGATGCCACAGTTTATGGCCTGGGCAGAGCAGCCGGTAATTGCCCGTTGGAATTACTGCTGGGTTTCTTGAAAAATCCAAAATATGATATCCGCCCGGTATTGGATCTTATCTCCAAGGAGTTTGTTCCATTAAGGCAAAACTTGGAGTGGGGGTATATTATTCCTTATGCAATAGTTGGTATCTTGGATGAACATCCGCGTAGTGCTATCGCTTTACGCGGGAGTGATAAAAAAGAGAATTATCGTGAATTTTACGAGCAATTGGTTGGAGAAACAGAGGAATAATGGAGATCGCGCAATTTAAGAAACAGCCGGTGATGGGTATTCTTCGCGGGATCACTCTTGAACAGATCGAGCCGTTGATCGATGCGGTCATTACAAGCGGGCTTAAGACCTTAGAGATAACCATGAATACACCATTGGCGGCACAGATCATTAAATCTGCCGCTAAAAGATCGTTAAACAGGATTGTTTTAGGAGCGGGTACGGTTTTGGATATGCAAAGTCTGGAATCCGCCCTGGATGCGGGAGCAACATTTATTGTTATGCCTTGCCTGATCAAAGATGTCGTAGCTTATTGTGTGAAAAGTAAAATACCGGTTTTTGCGGGGGCGCTTACTCCGGCGGAAATTTATGCTGCCTGGCATGAAGGTTCGGCGATGGTTAAGGTGTTTCCTGCAAAATGCTTCGGCCCAGAATATTTCCACCAGGTCAAAGGGCCGTTTAATGATATCGAGCTTCTTGCTTGTTCCGGCGTAACCCCGCAGAATATGAAGGAATATTTTTCCTGCGGAGCAAGTGCGGTTTCTTTTGGAGAAAGTGTGTTCAAGAAAGAATGGCTTAAAAACCGGGATTATGGCAGTATTACTTCTGCGATAAAAGCATATTTAAGCCAGTTGCCTTGATCTGAGGTTAAAGAGTAGAATATTACGGTGTTATATTGCCTGCTCCGGCAGAGGGTATGTGTAGGAGAATAAGGAAGGGATTTGATCTATGGGAAATGATTGCCAGAAAACCAGGGAATTAGTATTATGCCATAAATGCAGGAACCAGTCCGATTGCTGTAGTTTGGGGGCGTGGATCGATTTGGAAGAGGCAAAGAAAATAGTCTCTGCGGGTATCAGCGGGGAATTTTTTCATTTCGAAAAAGACCCAGCATTTCCATCGGGATATAAAATCGGCACCAGTTTTGAGGATGAACGCTGCTCTTTTCTCGATGCGGACGGGCTATGCAGGATCCACAAGGTTAGTTATGACCTTAAGCCTGTTACCTGCAAGGAGTTCCCTTATGAGGACGACCAATTGGCTCCAATCGCGTATTCGTTGTGCACACTTTTAAAACAGGATAAGGCTGAAGGCGGTAAAAAAGAATAATTTGTGCGGCAGTATTTAATTAGGAATATAAACGGAATTTTAAATAATCGGGAGTTAAAATGCGGAAATTGATGATTGCAGGTTTTCTTTGTTCGGTATTATTGCTGCAGGGGTGTTTAGCTTTTGCCGCATCACAGCTGGGATATATGGAAGCGAAATCAAAATATTCAAAGTTGTATGATGCTTACAAAACAGATATTGAGATGCTTAATTCAAAGAATGCCGAGAACGGCTTAGATCCGCAGCCGATCATGGGATTCAAGGCCTGGTTGATCGAGCAACCTTTAAGGCATAATGAGATCAAAGTGTTCAAAAATAACGGAGTTATTTCTGATGAGGATGCCCGGTTAATCAAGGAGCGTCAGGTAATGGAGAATCAAGAAATAAGTAAGGAGAATGAACAGTGAAGAACCTGTTGGTTGGTTTGATTGCACTATTTTTAATGCAATCCTTATGTTTTGCCCAGCAGGATTCCGTTCAGGCAGCAAAAGAGCAGGCTTTAGGTAAGATCCGGGTGGCTGCTGACCTCAAACAAAAGGCTAATGAATTGCTGGGTGCAGAGATAACCCGCGAGAAATTAATCACTGCTTCACAACTGTATTTACAGGCTGGTCAATTGTTTGAACAGGCGGGGAATATTTTAAAGGCTTTAGGCGCAGAGTTTGCCAGTTCGGATGATATTAAGAATTGTGATCAGGCTGCACAATCTTGTGTTGAGGCAATTAAAAATATCAGGAGTATTTTGCAGGGGCAGAAAGTTCCTGCTCCACAGGGTTTTTAGCATATTATTTGTATCCCGGTATCATAAAATACACGTCCGGGATGTATGGCGCTGGGGATAGGCCTTATCCATACTGGCTTGCCTTTGAATGCCCGCGAAGTGTCAGTTAAGAATATCTCAAAGTCAAATGTGGATTCGATATCCAGTTTTTCATCAAAGACCGCCCGTAACCCGTTTTCACTTAGATTGTCGGTATATTCAGTAATAATCCTCGGCCCGGGGAGATGAACAAAGAATTTAAAATGGGCGTCACCTCTTTGGGAATACCTTCTTTCGATACCACAATACTGCATGTATTATCGCCTCTTTTTATAATGGCTGTTTTAACGTTTTTTTGCCGCTAAGGCATCAAGCAGGTCGCGGCGGGATGTGATGCCGACTAATTTCTTGTCATTCATGATCAAAAGATGGCGGAAATCTATCTCGCATAAGGTTTGATAGATCTTATTCAGGCCTTCTTTGAAATCAACGGTCAATACTTCCCGGGTCATAAAATCTTTTACCTTTGTGTTCTCGGCAGACAGGGCATTGGCTATGACGCGGGTAGTTAAATCACGTTCGCTTACTATGCCGATAACTTTATCATTTTCCATGATCGCAATAGCGCCGATATTATGTTCTTTCATCAGACGGGCAATATCAACTGCGGTTGCTTCTTGATTTGCAGAAACGACATTTTGCGAGATTATTCCCAAAAGCTTGTCCATTATTTCTCCTTCAAACTACATTTTACTACGAAAGTAAGTTTTTTCAATGAAAAAAAATATGAGAAGCGGGTTATAAATTTTGCGGTTTTCTTAAAAAAGCCTTGGTTTTTCTTTCTTAACATGTATAATTAAAGGAAACTTTGGCGATCACAATCGATTTGGGAATTCTAAAATATGAAAAAGAACGATTCCGTAGTTAAGGGGACAGTTAAAACCGCAAGGTTTGTAATACCCTACAGGATTTATGAAAACAAGGGGCCGCACATTATTTGTGTTAACGGGGTGCAACAGTCCATGGGGATGTGGCATACGCTTGTTACCAGGTTTTCCCCTGATTACCGGATAATCCTTTTTGACTTTCCTAATCAGGGAAAGGCGGAAATCCTCTCTGGACCAAATCTTGTGTCGCTTCAAGAGCAGGTGAATATCCTCTCGGCAATTTTAGACGAAACCGGGGTTAACAAAAATGCTGCTTTATGTGCGGCTTCTTGGGGAGGCGTGATCGCTGCGGATTTTGCGGCAAAGTATCCTGACAGGATCAAGACTTTGATTTTAGCCAGCCTTGGGACAAAGCCGAATAAAAAAATGGTTGAGACGATCATGCAGGGGGCAAAGATAGATCTGCATGACCGGGAGAAAATGGCGCAGGTGCTAATAAAGGCTTTTGGGGAAAACCTTCCTCTGCAATTAAAAAACAAAATCATCAGCCAGTTCCGCACAATGAAAGAGGACGCCTTGCGGTCTTTTTATGAACACGGCCTATTCGTGGTAGCTTCAAAGAAATTAAGCGAAATCGTTGACTTAAAAAGCATTAAAGTAAAAACGATCCTTTTGAACGGAGAGAACGATACGATCATTGACTTGGAAGATGTTAAATTCCTCGCTTCCCAGATACCTGATTGCGAAATGAGGATCATTAAGGGAGTGGGCCATTTTATGCATATGGAAAGCGATACAGTCCTGGATATTTATGAAGGGATCCTGGCTTCTTTACATAAATAAAAAACGTTCAGATACAGGATGTTTTTTGGGGGTGCAGGTTAATTAAAGAAGGTAAGATGGTGCATACGGATAAAAAAGAGCGCAGGAGATATTGCCGGTATGAGACCGAAGCGCAAATTTACTTTTCGGTTAAATACGATTTAAACACAAAAGTTTCTTTTACCCTGGTAAAGCAAAAAAAAACGGATGCAAAAAAATATCAGGGTATAACCCGCAATATCAGTGTTGAGGGGCTAAGGTTTAGTGCCAATAAGAAACTTAAAGTTGGTGATCAGCTTTCCTTGGAATTATACCTGCCGGCACAAATTAAACCTGTTTGCATGACCGGTGAAGTCAGATGGGTTAAGTCATTATCTTCGAGCCTGCCGGAGTATAAGTATGAGGCTGGGGTCAGGCTTTTAACAGTAATGAAGAAGGCTTTAACACCGACGATCCATTTTGACAAGGATTATAATGTGTATTGGAGCCTGGCTTTAGACCTGGTTCTTGGTAGTTTCAGACAGATGGTGGCAAAAATAAGGGGCAAATCAGGGAAGATGAAGTCAGTTCCTGCGTAATTGATGGAGTTGTACATATATGTCGGCACGCCCTAAGAAACTAAAGAGAAAACCAAGACAGAAGATCCATATAAATTGTTCTCAATGCAAGAAGCAATCTGATTGCTGCAGGTTTGGCGCCTGGGCTGATTTGGAAGAAGCCAAAAAAATAGTGCTCCTTGGTTTAAAAGGGGAATTCTTTCAATTAGAAAAAGATAGCGATTTTCCTTCGGGTTATCGTATAGGTACCAGTTATGAGGATAATCCTTGTTCTTTTCTTGACCCGGATGGCCTTTGTTCGATCCATAAAGTAGATTACCGGTATAAGCCGGCATCCTGCAAGGAATTTCCCTATGAAAACAACAAGGTTTCGCCTTATGCCAAAGTCTTATGCACTTTCCTGAAAAACAAAAAATCAACCTGATCGCGTAGACGCAGTATGCAGTCCTCCGGCAACGATAATTTACATCCTTGATCAGCGTGATCGATATATGCGCATTAATCCTGCAAGATTCCTGTCTACAATCATTTCTGTGAAACATTTATACTGGTTGTTAAGGGGCTGTTTTTTCTTGGCTATTATTTCTGAAAATATCTGTTTTTCCCAAGAGATCAAGACACGGACCTTCGAAATGGGGTTTGTGCCTGTTCCGAAACAGCCATTGAATATACAGAACTGGCAGGATGCCTTTACAACCTTAAGCCGGAATTCCGATTTTCTGCTGCATCATTTTCATCTTGATTGGGAGGATTGTTTAGATGAGAAAAGGCGGGCTTTATCCCCAAATTACCAGAGTTTGAGATTTATTTCGGCAATGGCGCGTAAGAATGGTTTGAAGCTTTTTGTGGTTATTGATCCATTAAGTACGGATCGCCGGGAGTTGGATCCAAAACTGCCTGATTCATTCCGCCGGTCTTTTTCCGATCCAAAAATAAGGCAGGCATTCTTGATTTCTGTTTTGACAGTAGCCAGGGAATTTACTCCTGAATATCTGGGATTGGGCTCGG
The DNA here is from genome assembly GCA_964603585.1 of uncultured Planctomycetales bacterium. Lineage (GTDB taxonomy): Bacteria > Omnitrophota > Gorgyraeia > Gygaellales > Profunditerraquicolaceae > CAZRVK01. The sequence goes on along the minus strand of CAZRVK010000011.1, from coordinate 28,772 downwards.
AAGTTAATACTTATTTCTTGAGCCATCCGGAGGATATAGAAAGTTACGTCAGTTTGTATAAAGAAGCTTACCGTATTATAAAAATACACGCACCCAAGATAAAAGTAACCGTTACTTTCCAGTTTGAGTCTTTATCCGGAACTGCCGGCAAAATGGCACATTGGGGAGATATTGGGTTGTTTGAACCGGATATTGATGCCGTAGGTATCACTACATATCCGAGTTTGTGGTTTGTTGATCCCGGGAGCATCCCGGTAGATTATTATTCTCGTCTTAAGCACTATACTAAACGTCCGATATTGATAGCGGAATCCGGATGGCCTTCTGGCGGAAAACGCAGATATCATGGCAGCCCAGCCAGTCAGGAGGAGTTTATTTACAGGTTGGTAGAGCTATTCCGGGATATGGATTTGAGACTCTGGGTTTGGTGGTTTCTTCATGATTGGGAATCTTCAGGATATCCGGATTTCTTCAAAACCATGGGGTTAAAAAGGTCTAATGGTGTTCCGAAACCGGCTTTTTATGCCTGGCGTAACATCTTTAGATTTGTTAAATCCTTTCCGCCATAAGATGATCGTTAAGCGAAAAACTATATTGTCTAACTGTAAGATTGTGCTATAATTAGAAAAACCTTAGAACAGGATGGGATTTAAAAAGAACACTATTAACTTAGCAAATGGGATTATTTGATTTTTTCAAAAAGAAAAGACCCGTCTCGCCAAAACCTGCCTTTGTCGAACAAAGATTCTTGCCCCGCTGGGATATCTATGCTAAAGCCAAACTTAGGCTGGAAGGACAAAGCGAATATGTTGATTGTGAGGTCAAGAATTTAAATTTAAAAGGCCTTTCCATGGCGATTACTCAATTTTTGCCTCAAGAATGTACGCGCGCGACGCTTTATTTCAATGAGAATTATTTCTTCGACATCGATATGGCTGTTGTTTGGCATAAAGAAGCCGATGGTAAGCAAATCTATGGGCTTAAGTTTACCCGGGTTCGCGATGCGGATAGAGAAAAATTTGTGCGAATGATGCGGCAGGATTTTCCCCGGTATTTTGAAAAGAAATTGTAAATTCCGTATTTACGTATGGAAGAGAAAATAGGACATCTTAAAGTCGATATATTTAAAATTAAAAACCGGCAGGGCTATGCGGCAATTTGCTGTGATTATCTTACCGAAGGCAAGGATCCCCGCCAGGCGTATGACCGTATGGTTAAGGCTGTACGCCGCAAAAGTAAAAGAGAATGAGTGTTTTCTTGCATAGGCCCAATGTTTGTTTTTGGGGAATATCAGCTGTTATTTCCCTGGTATGTCTTTTGGGGATGCCTCGATTTGTACCGGATGTATATGCAGGGATGCTGGCGCGGCGGGGGGTTAATTTTATCCCTGCCCCAAGGCTGTTATATCCGGTTACGGATGACATTGCTTTAGCCCAGAAAGATTCACTTGAGTTCAGGTGGGCAAGAAACGGTATAATTGACACTGAATCCTTTGATTTTAGGATTTATAAAGGGTATAATACAACTGCCGATAACCTGATCTTTAAGCAGATGTTTTCTGCGGATGTGTATCCGATAAAGGTCCCAGCTTCTTTATTCGAAAATGGCCAGGTTTATACCTGGGTTTTGATAAGGATAGTGATGGGAGGGCAAAAGAGCGATAAGGGGTTCAGTTCTTTTAAAATAATCAGTAAATAATCGTTTTTTTCCTCTATAGAGGCCTTTCCGCCAGGCTGAACAAAAAAATAAAAAAGCATAACCTATAGTTGACAAAGTGCCGATTTATGATAAAATTGGCATTCACTCATTAAATAAAGGAAATGCAGGTTTTTTGAAGCGAGATTAGCATTCGTAGTATGAGAGTGCTAAAGAAAAAAATGCCTAAGACTACTGATTATGAATCTAGGAAACGGATGGTTTTAGCTAAAACCATTGAAAGATATATCCGAGAAGCGGCTCCGATCGCCTCTGAAGATATTGCGCAGGAGTTTGATCTAAGTTCTGCTACGATACGCAATATCTTTAAGGAATTGGAAGCGGATGGGTATCTGAAGCATCCATATACTTCCGGAGGGAGGATCCCTACGGATAAAGGATACCGTTATTATGTTGATCTTTTGATCTGCCAGTTGGATCTTGTCGATGATGTCAAAGAGTTGATTGGAAGGCAGTATCGTCAGGTGAGTAATGGTTTGGAGGATATCCTGGAAAAGACTACTGACCTGCTTTCTGCGGTCACGCATTATGCCAGTATAGTTTCTTTGTTCGATGAGCATAACCGGTTTTTCTATAAAGGTGTCAGCTTCATACTCGAACAGCCGGAGTTTCAGAATTCGGAGCAGATTCGCCTTTTGATCCGTATGCTTGAAGACCGGCAGCGGTTACTGGATATAATTAACCGGGATTTTAAAGGAAAAGTAATAGTATATATTGGAGATGAATCAGGGTGTCCGGAGATCGGAGGTTGTTCCTTGGCGGTTTCCAGTTATTCTTTACGAAACCGTCCAATTGGACGGATCGCGGTTTTAGGTCCGGTGCGTATGCAATATACCCAGATTATTCCGGCTTTGGAATATGTTTCCGATACGTTAACCTTGGCATTAAGCGAAATTTAAAGGATAATTCTGTGATGGAAGAAAAAAAACATAAAAATAACAGTAAAGAAGCGGCGGTACCGGAAGAGAAAAATATAAGTATTCCGGAGGCGGAATATCTGAAATTAAAAGAGGATGCTGCCAAGGCTGCTGAAAATTGGGATAAATTTGTCAGGTTACAGGCAGATTTTGATAATATCCGCAAGCGCCTGGAACGGGAAAAACAGGAATTTGTACGATTTGCCAATGAAGGAATAATCCTTGAGTTGTTGAATATTTTAGATGATCTGGAGCGTACGGTCGGGATGAAACCCGCAGAGCATCAGGATATGACGGCTTTCTTAAAAGGCGTAGAAATGATACTTGCACATCTTTATGATATGCTTAAGCAATACGGAGTTAAACCCATTGAGGCTGAAGGCAAACCTTTTGATCCTCATTTTCACGAAGCTTTGATGCAAGAGGTAAATCAGGATTTGCCGGAACACACCATAATTGAAGAGCTACAAAAAGGGTATTTTCTGAATGATAAAGTTATTAGAAGTTCCAAGGTTAAGGTTTCCAAGAAATCCAGTTAAATAGGAGGAGAAAATGGCTAAAGTTATCGGTATTGATCTAGGGACATCAAATTCTGCTGCTGCGGTAATGGAAGGCGGTAGGCCGGTAATCATTCCATCGGCCGAAGGCGCAGGGGTTGCCTCGGGTAAGGCATTCCCTTCTTTTGTAGCTTTTACCAAAGATGGCCAGCGTTTAGTTGGTGAGCCGGCGAGAAGACAGGCGGCCATTAATGCGGAAGGAACAATTCAAGCGGCAAAGCGTAAAATGGGATCGGATTATCATTTTAAGGTGTTTGGCAGTGAATATACCCCCCAGCAGATCTCGGCGTTTATCCTGCAAAAGATAAAGCAGGATGCCGAGGCTTATTTAGGGGATAAGGTTGAAGAGGTTGTGATTACCTGTCCGGCTTATTTTGATGATAATCAGCGGACGGCCACAAAAGATGCCGGAGAAATCGCCGGGTTAAAGGTCTTGCGGGTTATTAACGAGCCGACGGCAGCTTGTCTTGCTTATGGTTTGGAAAAAGCCGGCAAAGAGATGAAGATACTGGTTTTTGATTTTGGCGGCGGGACATTGGATGTAACTATCATGGAGATGTGGAAAGAAGGCGGTTTTAAGGTTATGGCGACTTCCGGCGATACGCAGTTGGGCGGGACGGATATGGATAACAGCCTGATCGATTACATTGCCGGGCAGTTTAAACGGGAATCCGGTATTGACCTGAAAAATGATAAAATGGCGATGCAGCGTTTGCGTGAAGCAGCAGAAAAGGCCAAGGTGGAGCTTTCCAGCACGGTGACTACAGATATCAATCTGCCTTTTATTACGGCCGATGCCAGCGGCCCCAGACATTTAACCATGTCGATCAACCGGGCAAAACTGGAAGAGTTGGTTGCTCCCATTATCGATCGATGCCGCCATCCGTTAGAGCAGGCATTAAAGGACGCAAAAGAGGCTTTTCAAAAAGAAGGCGTAACTTTAGGCGATAAAGATGTGGATAAGATAATCATGGTTGGCGGACCGACCCGGATGCCGATTGTCCAGAAATTTGTCGAGGATTATTTTGGTAAAAAGATCGAACGGGGAGTAGACCCGATGGAGTGCGTCGCGCTTGGGGCTGCGGTACAGGCGGCAATCATCAAAGGGGAAGTAAAAGATGTTTTACTCCTCGATGTTACCCCCTTATCGTTAGGGTTAGAGACTTTGGGAGGGGTTAATACAAAGCTGATAGACCGCAATACCACGATCCCGACCCGAAAAAGCCAGATATTCTCGACCGCGGCAGACAATCAAACTGCGGTCACTATCCGGGTAATTCAGGGCGAGCGGTCAATGGCCGATGCTGAAGGTAATGTCGAATTAGGCAGGTTTGACCTGGTCGGTATACCTGCAGCGCAGCGTGGTGTTCCGCAGATCGAGGTTTCTTTTGATATCGATGCCAACGGGATTGTGCATGTTTCTGCCAAGGATTTAGGTACCGGCAAAGAGCAATCTATTCGTATAACTGCACCAAAGAAACTCTCCAAGGAAGAAATTGAAAAGATGGTAAAAGATGCTGAGAAATTTGCTGCGGATGATGCTAAGACTAAAGAGCAGGTTGAGATCGTTAATCAAGCCGATAACCTGGTTTATGCCACAGAAAAGTCATTGAAGGATTATGGCGATAAGGTTGGACAGGCAGACCGGGCGGCAATTGAAAGCAATTTAAACGATCTAAAAACCGCAATTAAGGATAAGAACGTCGATCGTATCAAGAAAGGGATGGATGATCTGACCAAGTCTTCGCATAAACTGGCGGAAGAGGTTTATAAACAGGCGGCGGCGAAACAGCAAAAATCTGGGCAATCAGAAGCTAAGCCTAATGACCAGGGGGCCAGGGAAGAATCGAAGGATGAAGGGCCGAGTGAAGAAAAAAAGAAGGATGATGTGATTGACGCGGAATTCAAAGAAGAAGACGATAAGAAATAAAACTACTTTTGGCTCATAGCTCATTGCTCATAGTAAAACCATGAGCCATGAGCCATGAGCCATGAGCTAAATATATGGCAACTAAACGCGATTACTACGAAATACTTGGGGTTAAGAAAAATTCCTCAC
>CAZRVK010000011.1:0-23423 GCA_964603585.1 uncultured Planctomycetales bacterium | reverse complement strand
ATGGCAACTAAACGCGATTACTACGAAATACTTGGGGTTAAGAAAAATTCCTCACTTGAAGAGATAAAAAAGGCCTACCGGGAGATGGCGTTACGGTATCATCCTGACCGGGTGCCAGTGGAGCAGAAAAAAGAGGCAGAAGAGAAGTTCAAGGAGATCTCGGAAGCTTATGCTGTTTTATCCGATGCTCAAAAACGGGCTCTTTATGACCAGTATGGCCACTCCGGGATCGATCAGAAGTATGCTTATGAGGATATTTTTAAAGGGGCGGATTTTGGCAGTGTGTTCCAGGATATGGGGGATACCGGATTAGGCGGCGGTCTTTTCGAGGAGATATTCAGTGACCTGGGATTTGATATTTTTGGCAGTCGTACGCGCCGGGGTTCACGTGCCAGGCGTGGACGTGACTTGGAGGTAAGCGTAAGCATAAGTTTAGAAGAGGCTGCCAGTGGGATCGAAAAGACAATTACTTTACCGCGTTATGAAGTATGCACGACCTGTTCAGGAACCGGGGCAAAACCCGGTACGAAGAAAATTACTTGCCCGCAATGCCGGGGTACAGGAAGAATGGTGGTTTCCAATGGTTTTTTTCAGGTAGCGCAAACTTGTTCGAAGTGTTCAGGGGAAGGTGCGATCATTCAAACCCCTTGTCCTGATTGCCATGGGCAGGGAAGAAGCAAGGTAACCCACAATATAAAGGTAAAAATTCCTGCCGGTGTAGATACCGGTTCTAATTTACGGGTGCGTGGGGAGGGAGAGTCCGGCAGTGCCGGAAATGGCGATTTATATGTGGTCATTGAAGTCCGCCCGCATCCGGTTTTTCAAAGGCATCGCTCTGACCTTTTGACCGAAATAACCATTAGTTTGCCTAAGGCAGTATTGGGTGCAAACGTGGAAGTTCCAACCTTGGATGGTAAGGTTGAGATGAAGATCCCTCCTGGTACACAAAGCGGAAGTATTTTCCGCCTGAAGGAAAAAGGGATCCCGGATGTCCATTCGCATAAGCCAGGAGATGAAATGGTTAAAGTCAATGTTACGATTCCGAAGAATCTTAATGCGGAACAGCGCAGGCTGATGGAGGAATTTTCCATTGCCTTGGGTGAAACTTCCGGCAAAGAATCTTTTGCTGATAAGATAAAAAAGACTTTTCGATAGATTTAAGGAGGAACGATGCCAACCTATGATTATGAGTGTACTCATTGCGGTCATAATTTTGAGGTATTTCAGAAGATGACCGATCCGGTATTGACGGTTTGCCCTAAATGCAAGAGTAAAGTAAAACGTTTAATCGGCAGCGGTTCAGGAATAATCTTTAAGGGGTCAGGGTTTTACGCGACCGACTACCGCAAGAAAGATCATTCGTCTGCTTCTGGGAATTGCCCGAAAGCCAAGGAAGGTTGCAAGGGATGCAGCCATGGGGAGTAAGACTAAAATATTTTTTTCTTGGGCTCCTGTATTCTTGGTCATGGCTGCTATTTTTTATTTTTCGGCATTGCCTGGGCAGGATATACCAGCGGTTTTTTGCGGCCAGGATATCATTTTCCATGCCGGGATATACGGGATACTGGCGTTTTTCTTAATCCGTGCGTTAAAGAATACCTATACGCGCATCACTCCGTTTAGGCGCGGGATTTTAGCAGTTTTGCTTTGTTTTGCCTATAGCATAAGTGATGAGTTCCATCAGTCGTTTGTCCCTAACCGGGATCCCGCGTTATTTGATGTAGGTGTAGATGTTTTTGGCGCAATATTCACAACTATCATTTATCGATGACCGAAATAAAGCCGTTTCGAGCTTTTGTCTATAATCAGGATAAAATTAGCGATCTTTCCAAGGTAGTTTGCCCGCCTTATGATGTAATTTCTCCGTCCCAGCAATCTTATTTTATGAACGCAAGCCCGTATAACCTGATCCATGTCCTTTTGAGCAAAGATTCTGCCGTAGAGGATAAATATATATTATCCGGGAAGAAATTCAGAAAGTGGATCGAGGATGAAGTTTTGATCCAGGATTCCCTGCCCGCGGTATATTTCTACAGCCAGCAATACAATTTCAAAGGAGAGAAGCGGCAGCGCCTGGGGTTTATAGCTTTAATGCGCCTTGCCGATGATGATACCTCTATATATAAGCATGAGCATACCCGCCTTGAACCGAAAGAAGACCGCCTGAAACTTTTAATGCAGACGGAGGCGAATTTGAGCCCGATATTCGCGATTTTCTCTGATCAGAAGAGGGTAATTAATAAGGTATATGAGAAATATGCCCAGAAACAAAAGCCTTGCATAGATGTCGTGGATCTCGAACATACCCGGCATAAATTATGGCGTATCGATGATCCGGCGTTGATTAGCGATATCCAATCTAAGGTTTCTTCAGAGAATATTTTTATTGCCGATGGGCATCACCGATATGAGGTCGCTTGTGCCTGGCGGGAAGAAATGCGTAAAAGGCTTGGTCAACTGCGCGGGGATGAGAGCTGTAATTATGTGCTTACTTATTTTACAAATACACAAATTCCCGGTCTTACCATCCTTCCTATTCATCGTCTGGTCAAACCGGTTAACGCCTTTCGGATCGATGATTTCAATCAACGTTTGGGAGAATATTTCGATGTCGAATTCGTAAAAGATAAATCCCGTTTCTTGTTTTTGATGCAGAAGGCGATTGGCAGTTCTCATGTGATCGGGATGTGCCATAATGGTAAATTCTGGCTGCTGCGTCTTAAGAATGTTTTAATCCTGGATAAGGTGATTTCCGATAAACAGAAGGATTACCGCCTGCTTGATGTTTCTGTGTTTAATTATATAATTCTGAAGAATATATTAGGTATGGATATTGAGGATAAAAAGAACATTTTGTTCCACCATGATGCGGATGAATTGATCCAGATGGCCGGTAAAGATGATTCACAAATCGCTTTTTTACTTGCCCCGGCCAAGATGACCCAAATCATGTCCGTGGCTTTGAGCGGACAAAGGATGCCTTCGAAATCGACTTATTTTTATCCCAAGGTTTTATCCGGGCTGGTGATCAATAAACTTTAGGGGCTCTAATGGCATTATTCGGTAAACCAAAATATACAATCGTCAGGGTTAAGAAAAAAGAGATCCCGGATGGGCTTTGGACAAAATGCGAGAGTTGCGGCGAGACCCTTTATAATAAGACCTTGGAGGAAAACCTTAAAGTCTGCCCGAAATGCAACTATCATTTTTCTCTTGGCGCCTATGAGAGGATGAACATGCTTTTTGATAAGGATACTTTCGAAGAGTATGATGTGGATATGGTTTCTTTGGATCCGCTTGATTTTAAGGGGCCGAAGACTTATAAAGAAAAATTAGTCCAGGACCAGGCGGTCACTGGGTTAAAAGACGCAGTGGTATCCGGCCAGGGTTTATTAGATAATAAAAAGGCGGTGATTGTTGTCACGGATTCAAGGTTTATAATGGGAACGATGGGCTCGGTTGTCGGAGAAAAGATCACGCGCGCCATAGAAAACGCTACAAAGAACAAATTGCCGGTCATAATCGTTTCTGGTTCTGGCGGAGGGGCCAGGATGTATGAAGGGATGTACAGCCTTATGCAGATGGCAAAGACTTCGGCGGCGCTTGCATACCATGATAAGGCAAAGCTTGCGTATATCTCTGTGCTTACTAACCCAACTATGGCCGGGGTTATGGCCAGTTTTGCCGCTTTAGGGGATATTACTCTTGCCGAGCCTCGTGCCTTGATCGGTTTTACCGGGCCGCGTGTTATTGAACAAACTATCCGGCAAAAGTTACCTGTTGGTTTTCAACGTTCGGAGTTTCTTTTGGAACATGGGATGATCGATAAAATCGTAGAGCGCAAGAACTTAAAATCGGTAATCAGCCAAACACTTGACTATTTGTGCTCAAGCATATATAATACCTAAACTAAAAATAGCAGATATAAAAAAGCAAATCAAGGGGATAAGATGGCGCAAGTTAGTTTGAGGGATGTTTCAAAGGTGTATGCCAACGGGGTTAAGGTTGTTGACCAGATAAGCTTAGGGGTAGAGAACAAGGAATTCATGGTTTTAGTCGGCCCTTCTGGTTGTGGAAAATCGACTACCTTAAGGATGATCGCTGGCTTAGAGGAGATAAGCCAGGGGTTCATTTATATCGGGGATAAGATTGTCAATGATGTCCCGGCAAAAGACAGGGATATTGCAATGGTTTTTCAGAATTATGCCCTTTATCCGCATATGACGGTCTTTGAAAATATGGCATTCGGATTAAAATTGCGGCATTACCCAAAAACAGAGATTTGCCAGCGCGTCAACGAAGCGGCCGAGATCCTGGGCTTAAAGCATTTATTGACCCGCAAACCCCGTGAGCTTTCCGGAGGTGAGCGGCAGCGGGTGGCAGTCGGCAGGGCAATAGTGCGTAAACCTTTAGTTTTTCTTTTTGATGAGCCATTGAGCAACCTGGATGCAAAATTAAGGGTGCAGATGCGCACAGAGATACATAAGCTGCATATCCGGCTGCAGACAACAATAATTTATGTCACCCATGACCAGATAGAAGCTATGACCATGGGGGACAGGATTGCTGTAATGAAGGGGGGAGTTTTGCAGCAGGTTGAAGACCCCTTAGTGGTGTATGACCGCCCGAAGAATAAGTTCGTTGCGGGATTCATTGGTTCGCCTCCGATGAATTTTATGAACGGCCGGCTGATCAAGAAGGAAAATAAGATCTATTTCGATGAAGGCAAGATCAAGGTTAGATTAGTTGATGAGATGACCAAGGCGGTTATGTCTTATATAGGTAAAGAGGTTATTTTCGGGATCCGTTCCGAAGATATTTATGATAAGTTATTTGTTTCTGATGCGCCTTCGGAAAATGTGGTACGGGTTAATTGTGAAGTGGTCGAACCAATGGGTTCGGAGGTTTATTTGTATTTAAGCACCGGGAAGCATACATTTATCGCCCGCGTAGGGGCGCATAATAAACCAGGGGTTAATCAGGATATTGATGTGGTTTTTGATATGAGTAAAGTCCACTTCTTTGATAAAGACACCGAAATAACCATTATCTAAGGTTGCCCTTAAAGTCAATTATACTGCAATTCTAAAAGTGCTGGATCGCTTGAAAGATAATCTTGCGCGTCTAAAGCAAAATCCCCCTTTCAAAAAAGGAATATCTCTGCTGTTATTTTTTATTCTCTTTGTTGTCTTGCCCGTATATTGGGCAAGACATTATGATAAAGGATTATCGAAGATCCTGCCGTTATTTTATTTGATAAACCTTTTCGTTGCCGGCGTTTTATTTTATCATTATGAAAAACAGAGAGATCTTTTATCCCTTAAGGCCCAGGACATTGAAGAGAAGTTCAATGTCCTGATCGATGATAATTTTCATACCGAGAATAATAAAAGGTCTTTGGAGGAAAAAATCCACCGTTATTCCGGGCTCAAAGGGATCATTGAGGATATAAATCACAATCTTTCGCTGGATTCTATTGCCAACAGCCTGGTTACGATCGCTTTTTCCCTGATCGCGCATAATAAGGGAACCTGTATCCTTTATCTTATAGACCAGGCAACGCATAAACCGGCACTCTTTAAAGCAAAAAAAGAAGATAAGAAGTTGATCATAAAAGCAAAGGAAGGGGATATTTTCGACCTTTGGGTGCTTCGGCACACTTCTGCGTTATTGGTAGATGACGCTAAAAACGACTTTCGTTTTGACCCGGTAAGTTCTGTACAGGTCAGCGATCCTCGTTCGGTTGCCTCGTTGGTCAGCGCTCCTTTACGCACGCAAGACAGGTTTATGGGGATATTACGTCTGGATAACCATCTCCCGGGATTCTATTCACAGGATGACTTAAGGCTTTTAGTGACGATCTCTGATTTTGGGGCGGTGGCATTGGAAAATGGGGATCTTTTTCAGCGTACACAGGATCTGGCTATTCACGACGGCTTGACAGCACTTTTTACTAAGGGATATTTTCTGGATAGGCTTAAAGATGAGTGTAAAAGGAGCCTGCGTAAAAACCTTCGTTTCTCCTTGTTTATGGTGGATATAGATAAATTTAAGAATTACAATGATAAATTCGGGCATACGGCAGGAGATATGGTGTTAAGGAGTGTTAGTTCGGTAATGGCCATTTCCTTGGCTGATTTTAATCCGGTGATTGGCCGTTTTGGCGGCGAGGAGTTTTGTATCATTGTCCCGGATGTGGATAATACCGAAGCTCTCCGGCTGGCTTCGGGGCTTTTGGATAATATCGCTCGGGAAAAGATTACTTTGCGCCGGGAAAAAACCAGCATTACGGTTTCGATCGGCGTCGCAAATTTCCCGGATTCAGCAGTAAGTGAAGAGGACCTCCTTTTGAAGGCCGATCGGGCGATGTATCAAGCAAAACATAAAGGCAGGAACCAGGTAGTTGTTGCCGATAATATTTAAAAGATGGCCATTTTAATATTTATTTTTTTGATCGCGGTTGGCATTTTTATCAGGTTAAAGATTCGTTTGTCGCGTAGTTTAGAATTAGATAATAATAATCTCAACCTGCGCCAGGCGCAATATGATCTTTTATTTAGAGAGCATGCTCGTTTAAAGCAGGAGACCGAAGCCTTAGAACAACAATATTTGCAAACCGTGGCTCTATATGATATTACCCGTGAGATCTCAATGTATCTGGATGAAGATAAGTTATTTGAGTGTTTTAAAGATCAGCTGGTCAAATATATCACTGTCAGTGATTGTCAATTCATAAAATCCGCGGATTCCTTAAAAGCATTTTCTGATTCACTGGTCATTCCGTTCAAATTAAAAGCTGACCAGGCGCCTGCGGGTTATTTACTGGCCCGCGGAGTAAAGCCGCAAGACCGGGATAAATTCGATATTCTTGTCCATCAATTCATGCTGGGGATGAAGAGGGCAGTTTTATACGCCCGGGTCAATGAGTTGGCCATTACCGACAGCCTTACCGGGGCATTTTCCCGCCGGCAGTTCTTACAAAGATTTAATGAAGAGTTTTCCCGTTCCAGTTCTTTTAAATATGCCTTTGCTTTTTTGATGGTAGATATTGATTATTTTAAGGATTACAATGACCGGTATGGACATCTGGTGGGGGACAGCATTATCAGGGAAGTTTCCCGGACGATCAAGGAAAATATCCGGCAGATAGATTTTGTTGGCCGCTATGGCGGAGAGGAATTCGGGATCGTGCTTGCGGAGACTGATAAACAGGAGGCGCTTTTTGTAGCGGAACGTATCCGCAAGGCGGTGGAAAGCAAGAATATAAAAGCTTACGACGAGGATCTGTCCATTACTGTCAGTATTGGCATTTCGGAGTTCCCTGTTGATGCCAATACCCCGCAAAAGTTGATCGAGTGTTCAGATAAGGCGTTGTACAGGTCAAAGAATTCCGGTCGGAACAAGGTCTGTGGAAGTTAATATCCGGAGTAATCCACATATCTCTTGCAAACCGTTTGATTTTAATATAAAATATTTAGCTATATGTTCAATTGCGACAACAGTTTTTAACTCTAAGGAGTTTAAACAATGAAGATTTTTATTGATACAGCCAACGTTAATCAGATCAAGGAAGCAGTTGCCTTGGGAGTGATCGATGGAGTAACAACTAACCCGACATTGATCTCTAAGGAAAACCGTCCTGCTGAAGATATCTTAAAGGAGGTCTGTGCTTTGGTGCCGGGCCCGGTCAGCGCAGAGGTTATTGCTATGGAGTTTGCTGGAATGCTTGCGGAAGCGCACCAGCTGGCGGCTTTGGCGGATAACATCGTAATTAAGGTCCCTTTGACCAAAGAGGGCCTCAAGACAGTAAAGGCGCTGTATGACGAGGGTATTAAGAGTAACGTTACCTTATGTTTTTCTGCCGCACAGGCGTTGTTAGCGGCAAAAGCAGGCGCTACATATATTTCTCCCTTTATCGGACGTTTGGACGATATCGCTCAAACCGGTATGGATCTTATCCGGGATATCCGGCAGATATACTTAAACTATGCCTTTAAGACCGAGATCATTGTTGCGTCAGTGCGTAATCCGGTGCATGTAGTGGATGCGGCAAAGTGCGGTGCGGATATTGCTACCGTTCCGTTTGCCGTGATCGAACAGTTGATCAGGCATCCGTTAACCGATATAGGCATCGCAAGGTTCCTGGAAGATTACAAGAGAATTCCCAAGAAATAAAGATGAACTTTTATCTTTTTCACATAATGCGCGATTATAAAACAACGGCTATTTTCTTTTTTCTGTTATTATTATTTCCTGTTTTTTTAAATAATCCCCTGGCTTTTGCGGAAGATGTTGTTGATCCTGGAACGCTTGTTTCTCAAACCTCTGTCCCGGGACCGGAGATTACCTCGGTTGATTCTCCGTCCAATCCTCCTGTTAAGCAGCCGATCAGTATCGATGCAGATACGGTTGAATATTCCGCAGATAATAAGGATGTCACTGCTACCGGCAATGTGCTTGTGATCTATAAAGATACTACTTTGCGGTGCCAGAAGATCACGGTGAATACACAAACCAAATCTGGATTGGCCGAAGGGGGTGTAAGGCTGGAAGACCCCAAGGGTTTGATTGAAGCAGATAAAATGGAGTATAATTTCCAAACCAGGCAGGGAGTGATGTATGATGCCGCATTCCGGGCCAATCCATTTTTTGGCCGTGCAGAAAAAGTGGTTAAAGTCGATGATGTCGAGTTTATCGGGATGCACGCGCAGATGAGTACATGCAACTTTGACAAGCCGCATTGGCGGATGAAAACAAGAAAAGTGGATTTTTTCCGCGGGGATAAGGTCAAGATCAAGGATGTCCGTGTTTCTCTTGGGCAGGATACCCAGGCCCCGATATTATACCTGCCACAGTATAATCGTTCCCTGCAGGATCCGATGGCGCATGTTTCGGTAATGCCGGGTAAGTCCAAGGCCTGGGGGCCGTATATGCTGACTGCCTGGAGGTATAAGATCACCGATAATGTCGGCGGTAACGTGTATTTCGATTACCGTTCAAGCCTGGGTTTAGCGGAAGGTTTTAACACGAACTATATATCTCAAAATTTTGGCAAGGGCGATTTTAAGTTTTATTATACTCAAGAGCGGGATAAATCAAAGGATTTGAGCCCGGATGTGAATGTCCCCAAGGTCTTTGAAAGGTATTTTGTCCGTGCCCGGCATAAATGGGATATCGGGCCCAATACTACCTTCATGGGGGAATTCTATCATATCAAAGATTCGAAGATGATGATCCATGGCACGGATTTTAATTTCTTAAAAGATTATTTCAAGCAGGAGTATGACAAGGATTCACGGCCTTTATCGTACGCCCAGTTACATCATCTTTTCAGCAGTTCCTCATTGGATGTTTTGGTGCAAAAAAGGACTAATTCCTGGTACACCCAGATGGAGATGCTGCCGGAAATAAAATACACCTTGCCCAGTTCACAGGTTTTGGAGTCGCCGTTTTATTTCGAGAATTTGAGTTCCTATGCTAATTATAACCAGCGCAATGTTTCTACCCTTACCCCGCTTACCAATAATTTGACCCCGGATGTGAATATGACCAGATTTGATACCTTTAATAAGATCTCCCTGCCGAGAAAAGTTTCTATTTTTCAGTTTACTCCGTTTGTCGGGGAGCGCCTTACATATTATAACTCCGGCCGTGACGGTAGTTCTCTGTCGATGCGCACGATCTTTTATTCCGGAGCGGATCTTTCCACTAAGTTCTATAAGATCCTCAATGTTAAGAATAATTTTCTCGGCCTGGATATTAATGGCTTAAGGCATATAATTACGCCGACCGTCGCATATACTTATAACCGTACTCCCAGCATCAGTTATCAGAAGATAAAACAAATAGATGCGATCGATGCATTGGATACAAACAATGCCGCTACTTTTGAACTCTCAAATAAATTACAAACCAAGCGCAATAATGTTACGGTTGATCTGGCGAATTTCCGCGTCACTAATTCTTATACTTTCAGGTCTGCGGCTAATAAAGGTGGAGGGACATTGTCGGATTTCCTGCTTTATCTTGATGTTTTGCCGTATTCCTGGATGAGCCTGCGTTCGGATGCCACTTTTGGCCGCCAGGAACATACATTTACCGAGGTGAATGCGGATCTTAACGTTAGTTTTGGCCCGGGCCGTACCGTAGGTGTGGGGCATCGTTATGTCAGAAGAGGCAGTAAAGAGATGACCTTTGAGGCTAATTGGCGGTTGAACCCGAAATGGTCATTCAGGGTATATGAACGCTACCAATTTGGGAACGCGGTCAATTTAAGCAAAGGTATCAGGCAGCAGCAGTTTACGGTATCCCGGGATTTGCATTGCTGGACGACAGATGTTACCTTGGACCTGGATAAGGTCAACGGGGACAGTTTATGGGTAGTCTTCAGGTGCAAGGCTTTTCCGGAACTGCAGTTTGACTTTAATCAAAATTACCGCCAGCCTACTCCCGGTTCGCAAAATACCGGCGGATAGAAGGATCAATCCTTGTTAAATAGGTTTCTTGTAATAGGAGGGGAATAAAAGTGAATATTTCGATTATTGGTTCAGGATATGTAGGATTAGTTACCGGAGCCTGTTTTGCGGAATTAGGCAATCAGGTAATATGCGCGGATAATGACTCTTTTAAGATCAAGGCATTAAAAAAAGGTATTGTCCCGATCTATGAACCTGGGCTTGAAGAATTGATCTCCATGAACCTGAAAAAAAGGCGGCTTAAATTTACGACAAGTATCAAAGAGGCAGTCAAATTATCCGAGGTGATATTCCTGGCTGTGGGGACGCCGTCTCTTAGTAACGGCGAGGCTGATCTTACCGGCATCGAGGATGTTGCCCGCAATATTGCCATAAATATGGATGGATATCGCCTGATCGTAGAGAAATCCACGGTCCCGGTTGAAACCGGTAAATGGGTGGCGCATACCATTGAGACCTATATAAAACGTAAGATAAAGTTCGATGTTGCTTCTAATCCGGAGTTCTTAAAGGAAGGCCAGGCGCTCAATGATTTCCTGCATCCTGACCGGGTGGTTATTGGCGTGGAATCCAAAAGGGCGCAGGAGCTACTGGAAACCCTTTATAAACCTTTGAACGTCCCGATAGTGGTGACGGATATAAAATCCGCGGAGTTGATCAAGCATGCCTCCAATTCTTTTCTTGCGGTGAAGATCTCTTTTATCAATGCCATCTCGCGTGTCTGCGACCGGGTGGGAGCGGATGTGGTTGAGGTTGCCCAGGGGATGGGGCTGGATAAACGTATCGGCAAAGCATTCTTAAACGCAGGGCTTGGCTATGGCGGTTCCTGTTTTCCAAAGGATCTGGATGCCTTCGTGAATATTTCGGAGAAGTTAGGTTATGATTTTGAATTGTTAAAAGCGGTAAGGCGGATCAACCAGCAGCAAAAGGATTTTTTTCTCGAAAAATTAAAGGATAAATTATGGATCATAAAAGATAAGACCATCGGGGTTTTGGGCCTGTCATTTAAACCGGATACCGACGATATCCGTAATGCTCCCGCACTCGACATCATCGGCCAGCTTGAATCAGAGGGCGCCCGGATCAGAGTATATGACCCGGTTTCGATGGATAAGGCTAAAGACAAGATCGCAAAAGCCAAATTTTGCAAGGATGCCTATGATCTGGCACGCGGCTGTGATTGCCTGCTTTTGGTTACGGAATGGGATGAGTTCAAGGAGTTGGATTTTTTAAGGATCAAGAAATTGATGAAAAGGCCTTTAATCATCGATGGCCGGAATGTTTATGACCCTAAACGGATGCGGGGTTTGGGCTTTATCTATGCCGGTATCGGCAGGAGAAAGTATGAATGACCGTTTAGATGATTTTTTAAGGCGGCTGAAGGATAAAAAAATCAATATCGCGGTGGTCGGGTTAGGATATGTCGGATTGCCTTTGGCGATTGAATTTGCAAAACAGGGGTTTCCGGTATTAGGGATCGAATTAGACTGCGACCGCCTGCAGAACCTTAAAAAGGGAGTTTCCTATATATCGGATATCCCCAGCGCAGATCTTAAAAAAGTCATTTCGTCAGGAAAATTCAGGGTGGAAAGTAATTTTCGCCTGTTAAAGGGAGTGGATGTGGTTTTGATCTGCGTGCCGACGCCTCTTAAACGAAAATACTCCCCGGATATTTCTTTTATTAAGTCGGCAGTAAGGTCTCTTGCCCGGCATCTCAAAAAAGGCGCTTTAGTAGTATTGGAAAGCACAACATATCCTGGGACGACTGATGAGGTGATTTTACCTATATTGGAAAGCCCGGGATTAAAACACGGAGAGGATTTTTTCCTTTGTTTTTCTCCGGAACGGATCGATCCGGGTAATAGAAAATTTCCTTTGCATAAGATTCCCAAGGTGATCGGTGGTATTAATAATGAGGCCGCGCTTAGAGGGGAGGCGGTATATCAAAGGATCATCAATAAAGTGGTTAGGGTTTCTTCTACGAGAGTCGCAGAAACTGTAAAGTTGTTGGAAAACACCTTTCGCCTGATCAATATCGGATTGATCGATGAGATCGCGATGATGGCGCATAAACTTGGGATCGATATCTGGGAGGTCGTTCAAGCTGCTGCCACCAAGCCTTTCGGTTTTATGCCTTTTTATCCCGGCCCTGGCGTTGGCGGCCACTGCATCCCCAAGGACCCGCTTTATCTTTATTGGCGGGCGAAGCATCAGGGGTATAAATGCCGGTTTATAAAACTCGCTTCTGATACGATTTCTGCGATGCCGGGTTATGTGGTTAGCCGGGTCGAGCAATTGCTTAAGGATGACGGACTGGCCTTTAAGAATGCGAAGGTGCTGGTCGTGGGGGTGACTTATAAGAAAGATATCAAGGACCTGCGTAAATCACCGGCAATAGATATAATTGAGTGTTTAGAGAATAGAAAGGCTTCGGTTGCATATCATGATCCTCTTATCCCGTATTTACGGGTTAACCGCATAAATTTGAGGTCCGTGAAGTTATGCGATAAAGTGTTATCGGGATTTGATTGCGTGGTTATTGCGACCGATCATTCCGGGATCGATTATAAATCCCTATTAAAGAACTCGAAATTCGTTTTTGATACGCGCAATGTATATAAGGGGATAAAAGACAACAAGATTTTTAGGCTATAGTTAGGAGCGAGGATCCATGGCAAAATTCCTGGTAACCGGCGGGGCAGGCTTTATCGGCGGCCATATTACAGAGACGCTTGTCAAGAATGGGCATAAGGTAAGGGTACTGGATAATTTTACAAGCGGTAAAATGGCGAACCTGTTCCAGGTTAGAGGCAAGGTTGACCTGGTCCGGGGGGATATACGTTCGCTGAATACCTGCTTGAAAGCTGCTAACGGGATAGACTATGTTTTGCATCAGGCGGCTTTACGCAGTGTGCCGAAATCACTGAAAGACCCGCATGAGTATATCCAGGTGAATGAAAACGGCACCTTGAATATGCTGGAAGCGGCACTTAGGAACAAGGTGAAAAGTTTTGTGTTTGCTTCTTCAAGCTCGGTATATGGAGATACCGAAATATTCCCGGAAAAAGAAGATTTTCTTCCTCAACCGATCTCGCCTTATGCCTTGACTAAATTGGCCGGGGAACATTATTGTAAAATGTACAGCCTGCATTATAAATTGCCGACTGTAGCATTGAGATATTTCAATGTTTTCGGCCCTCGCCAGTCATTAGACGATGAGTATGCGGTGGTGGTTCCGAAGTTTGTCACTTGTATGCTGAATAATGAACCTCCTCCTATATTCGGCACCGGCAGGCAATCCCGGGATTTTACCTATGTTTCTAATGTAGTCGAGGCGAATTTCCTGGCATCGCAAAAGGCCAGCATAAAGGCCGAGGTGTTTAATGTTGCAAGCGGGCGTGATTATAGTGTTTTAGAATTGGTAAAAATGTTAAATTCTATCATGGGTAAGAAAATAAAACCCCGGTTTTTACCCAAGCGGTCCGGGGATGTGTTCCGTACCCGGGCGGATATTTCCCGGATAAAGCGGTGTTTGTATTTTAAACCCGGGGTAAGTTTTCTCGAAGGATTACAGCTTACGGTCGAGTATTTTGAAAAGGCAAATAAAAATGCGTAAAAGAACAGTTCTGATCACCGGAGGCGCCGGATTTATCGGGTCGCATTTATGCGAGCGTTTCTTAAAAGACGGATATAAAGTTATTTGCCTGGATAATTTGATTACAGGTAACATTCAGAACATAACACAGCTGTCTAAGAATAAGGATTTTTGTTTTATCAGGCATGATGTTACTAAAAGGATAAACATCCTGGGCCCGCTGCATTTTGTTTTGCATTTTGCTTCGCTGGCTTCTCCGGTGGATTACCTGAATTTTCCAATTCAAACCTTAAAAGTCGGGTCTTTAGGCACACATAATACTTTAGGGTTAGCTAAAGATAAAAAGGCGAAGTTTTTGCTTGCTTCGACTTCGGAAGTTTATGGCGACCCTCTGGTGCATCCTCAATCCGAGAGTTATTGGGGTAATGTCAATCCTGTGGGTGTACGTGGATGTTATGATGAATCGAAACGTTTCGCCGAGGCGATTACCATGGCATACCACCGCATCCATAAAGTAGATACCCGGATCGTCAGGATCTTTAATACCTACGGGCCGCGCATGCGCATCAATGACGGCAGGGTAGTGCCGAATTTTGTTTATCAGGCTTTAAATGACCTGCCGATCACGGTTTACGGCAAAGGCTCACAGACCAGAAGTTTTTGTTATGTAGACGACCTGGTGGAAGGGATGATCCGGTTGTTAAAGTCAGATGTTCATCAGCCGTTGAATTTAGGCAATCCCTGCGAATTTACGATCATCGAGTTTGCTAAATTAGTCCTGGAAATGATTGATACGAAGAGTAAGGTCGTTTTTAAGCCGTTACCGCAAGATGATCCCCGCCAGCGCAAGCCTGATATCAGGCTTGCTAAGAAGTTACTTGATTGGCAGCCGCGAATTCCTTTAACGAAAGGCCTGCGTCAGACCATTGTTTGGTTCAAGAAAAACCGCTGATCCGGGCTTTTGTTATCTTCCAAGATTAATTTTTACGCCTTGTGTTTATAAGATGGGCCAAATAGGTCATAAAGCAGGAAGGCGGTCAAAACCATACATATCCCAAGAATAATTGATTTAGGGAGTGCCGGTTTTACGGCCGCAGGCTTTGAGTGGGCGGAAGGATTTTTATAGATTCTGGCGATCTCGGTTTCTTTTATTTGTACTAGCTTGTTTTGTGCAATCAGCGTTGCAAGGTATCCATCCAAATCATTTTCGTAATTTTTAAACCATACGATCAATTCTGAATCCTGTAGTGGGTCTTGTTGAATATACGGCAAAACCTCTTTCAACATGCCTTTTGCGCATGCCCTGCCGGACAAGGAAGCCAGCATTGTATCCGTCAGATCGATGTTGGCGTATATAATGCCGGTGTCAGAGGTGTTTTTCTTAATGCATTTTATGATCTCGGAAATGAATTTTGATGATGAGATCGAGTAATCATTTGATCTGAACTGTTGGCTTGATCCTTGTTTTTGCGGGGTGGTCAGATTGATATAAGTTGAATTCAATATGCCAAAACGCATGTTTTCCCCGGTTTTAAAGGCAAAGGATGGAGAAAAAAGAACAGCCATAGCGATAAACATAACCGTAAATAAAGGCCTTCTTTTTCCAGGGTTATTCTTTGATAAATACGTTTGGATACTATCGTAAAGATTATCGGCTCCTACGGCAGCAAGAAAGATCAATCCAATTGATCCCTGCCCGCTGATAAAACGGTAAGGATACAACCTGATAAAAGGAACAGCTGATAAGGCCAGTGCCAGGAGAATGTAATAACGCGGATTTCTCTTGAATCCGATGGGTATTGCCAGTATGAATAAAATAATGATCAGGCTGAAGTCGATCACAAAATTCTCATAGTTCAAGCCTCCGGCATAAAAATGCCGATTTTTGAACATATATACCAGTATCGGTAAAGCCATAGCAATTGCCCCCGCCAGAATAAACAGGGATTTCTTGAACTTTTCCCGGTTAAAGATCCCATATAGCAAGAAAGCTATAACCATTACCCAGGGGATTTGGGCTTGTGTGTAGAAGCCTATGCCTAATAGGATCGAAGAAGAGATCAATTTGTTTTTCTCCAGGCAGACCAGGGATAGTAATCCAAAGATGAGGGATAATGTGGCAGGGATGAAATTCGTAGATGCCAGATAAAAAGAGTATAAGGATGCCGCCAATAGAACCGCAAAAAAACCAATACGCGGATGAAAAAGCGTGCGCATGAAAAACCAGATGGTTATGAGTAAAAGGGGGAAGGCTGCAGCATCGGTGAATTTGGCGATAAAAAGCGGAGTTAATCCTGATTTAAAAAGCACCATAATCAAAAGATGGAAAACCGGGGGATAAAGGTGCTGCCGGCCAGCCGGGGCATATTGCAGAAAATCATGGGTAACAAACCCTCCGGACAAGTTAAACTCGTTGCCGATGAGTAAATGGTAGTAAATGTCCATGAAGTTAGGTAAAAGCGGCCAGCGGATGAGTAAGGAAAGAAAGAACAAGGCAATTACAGAAAAAGAGCCCCAGGTCCAGAGAGTGGTATTGACAGGGGCCAGTTTTAGCTTTTTTTGATCTGGATGCATAAAAACATGATAAGTAAAGTCAATTCGAATGTCAAGGCTTACTTTAATAATTGGCTTTGCCGGCTTGAATACTTGATTAAAATGTGTTAGGCTTTAAATAGAAAAAGCCATATAAGTGAAGATAGGTTAATAAACCGTTATTATACTTATATAATCAAAGAAACCTATTCTTCAGCCTGAAGCAGTACCGGTATAAGAACGTTCAGGTATGGAAAATAGGTTTTTAGTTTTATATAACTCTTAGTGGATGCATAGTTTAGGTAAAGATTTTTCTTGACAATAACGAAAGGAGGTGATATAAGGGATTTGTAAGTAAATGAGGGCGACTAAGCGGAGTATTTACAGCGGCGGCTTATGGGTACTATAAAAGAAATCATCTCTAAAGAAACACACATAAGCGCGAACGTAAAGAACGCGAAAAGTCAATCATACCTTAGGAAGGGGGTTATTTTAATGAAAAACAACAAAGGTTTTACACTCGTAGAAATTATGATAGTTGTGGCGATTATTGCTTTATTGGCAACTATTGCCATCCCGGGTTTATTGAGGTCAAGGCTGACCGCCAATGAAAGTAATGCTATTGCTACTCTCAAGGCCGTAGGTACTGCCTGTGAAACATACAGGAGTGCTCAGCCAGCCCCAATTTATCCTCCGAACTTGGCTGCTTTAACTGGTGCTACTCCGCCGTATGTTTCTGGTTTTACTGGCGCGACAAAAGCAGGGTATACATATGTTGTAAACCCTGGTAATGGTGCTGCTAATTCAGCTACAGGTCCGGAAAATTTCTATAACGCAACTGCTGCCCCGATCACCGCAGGCGTAACTGGTAGCCGTACTTTCTGTATTGATCCTAACGGGTTGTATTCTGCCCCGCAGGGGACTGCAGTTATCGCAGCTGGTGCGACTTGCGCATCTGGTGCAACGTATGTTTTGATGAATTAGTTGAGTGTGTAATGTTTTTTCGCAAAAAAGGCAGGGGGATTGCTTCCCCTGCCTTTTTTGTTGGCCATACAAAGAAAGAATAAACCCAATATTAATTATCTTTTTATTTTGAGAAATTTTATTTTTATGTTACCATAGCAATACCGTTTAATCAGGAAGAAGGTTTTTGTATGAATAAAGAAAAAGGGTTTACTTTGATCGAGATCATGGTTGTTGTGGTAATTATCTCCTTGTTGGCTACGATCTCGATCCCGGGGATATTACGTTCAAGGTTACGTGCTAATGAATCAAGCGCTGTTGCCAGTTTGAAGAGTATATATGCTGCCGCAGAGGCTTATAGAACATCCACGAATCCTAACTCGTATCCTTCGTCTTTAGCTGTGCTTTATACTACAACTCCTGCGTATCTTTCCGGGTTTGCCAGTAATACGAAGAACGGATATCTCTTTGCTTTTAATGGCACTTCCGACCAATTCACTGCAACCGCATCACCGGTGGCTGCGGGCGTAAGCGGGAACTTGTATTTTTGTATAGATGAGTTCAATCCTATTGAGGCAAGCACCGTTGCCTATCCTGTTCCGGTTGCCGGTGCCCATTGTTCGGGCGGCACTACCTGGAATAAATAATCGATTTAATCCAACAATATAATTTCCCTTGCCAAAACGCCTTTTTATGTTAGAATACATTTGATTTGTAACAACTTACAACAATAATTACCGGTAAAATGAACCTTAAGAATATACAGGCGCGGAGTTTTGTGACGATTATAGTAATAGTAGCGGCTTTGACGCTCATTTTGCGTATTGCCATAGAGCAAGTTATGCATATTACGATCATTCAGAATGAGTCCAGCGCCCAGGCAAATCTGAAGTTGATCTCAACTGCCTTGGAGAATTATGCCAAGGACCATCAAGGGATGTTTCCGGATAATCTTTCGGTGTTAGCAAACGCTAAACCTTCATATTTGGATAATGACTATATCAGTATGTCCCCGCTAAAAGGTTATAATTACAGCTGTTCCAGGCTTGAGTCTGCCGGGTATAATTGTTTTGTTACGCCGACGCAATGCGGTATTACCGGTAGTAAGGTCTTCTATATTTCAACCGGGGGTTCGATAGTATCGGAGGAGTGCCGAGAGAAGGAATGAAAACGACGAATATCCCTTTTATCGAGGAAATAAAAGACCGCTTCTTTCCCAATAGCGGATTTGTTACCGGCCTTGATATTGGAAATTCCACCGTAAAACTTGTAAAGCTTAAATCCACAAAGGAAGCGGTTGAGTTGCATGATTTTTATCTCGCAGAATCCCATTCCGGGTCAAGCGAACTTCTAAAATCCTGGGCCCAATCCCGCCATATCCAATCGGTCAATGCCTCGGTATCAGGGCAGGCAACGATCATCCGTTATGTAAGTTTTCCCAAGATGAGCCCGGAAGAGCTAAAAAAGGCATTAAAATTCGAGGCCCAGAAGTATATTCCTTTTTCGGTCGGGGAGGTTAACTTAGATGCGCAGATCATCCGTCCTAATCTGCCGGATAACAAGATGCTGGTATCGGTTGCGGCGGTAAAAAAGGATTTTATCAAACAACGGATAGATCTCATCGAGGAGTGCGGGTTTAATGTCAATCTTATCGACCTGGATTCCTTGGCGCTGGTGAATGCGTTCAATTTTAATTATCCTTTAGCGGACCAGGACCGGCCTAAATCCGTGGCTTTGCTTAATATCGGAGCTTCATTCAGCAACCTGAATATTCTTGAAGACAAAGACCCGTTATTGAGCCGGGATATTAATATTGCCGGGAACAATTTCACCAAAAAGGCCTCGGATGCCCTTGAGATCGACCTTAAATCAGCTGAGAAAACAAAAATCAATCCTGAACCGGAAAGGGCCGAGGCTTTAAGCAAGGTTATGGAATTAGTTTTATCGAGTCTGGCTACCGAGATCAGGGTTTCCTTTGATTATTTCGAGAGTCAAAGCGCATCAAGCGTCACGAAAATATTCTTAAGCGGCGGGGGGGGGATGCTTCCCGGATTAAAAGATATGCTGGCCAATCTTTTGGGGATAGAGGTTGTTTTTTGGGATCCTTTAAGAAAGATACAGATCGTAGAAAGCGTTGATGCGGTTAAAATAAAGTCATCGGCGGCTCAATTAGCGGTGGCTATTGGCCTGGGGTTAAGAAAATGATCGAACTGAATCTTTTACCGGATGAGCTGAAATCAAAGAAAAAGCAAAGCAGCCTGGAGCTTAAGCCTTTGCTTTATTTGGCTCCTTTGGTGTTCGGAGTGTTGATCGCCGCCCATATATATGCCTTGGGAGTTTTTTTTGTAAAAAATAACCAGTTGTCAGCGCTGGAAAAGAAATGGGAGTTGCTTGCTCCTCAAAGACGTCAGCTGGAAACTTTAAAAAAAGAGATTGAACTTTCTTCACAGAACACAAAAACCGTCGAAACCATCTCTTCCCAAAGGGTAAACTGGGCGCAGAAATTGAATAGATTAAGCCTGGACCTGCCTGGCGGGGTGTGGTTTACGGAGATTTATAGTAATAAAAAGGATTTTTCCCTCAAAGGTTCGGTGGTTTCCTTGCAGAAGACCGAGATGGATATTATCAATAATTTCTTAAATACACTTAAGGGGGATACGGGTTTTTTCAGCGATTTTGTGAACCTGGAACTTGGTTCTGTCCAGCGTAAGGTTGTAGGATCTTACGATGTGGTGGATTTTATTATTTCCGGTAAATTAAAATGAATATAAAAGATATCCTGAAAAAAATACCTCTGGATAATAAGACCATAATCCTGATTTGCCTGGCGGTGTTTTTTGCCGCTTACCTTGATTTTACCTATCTTCTGGGGGCACAGTTAAAAACCATGAAGGATACAAGCGCGAAAGCAATGAAGGTAAAGAAGGAAATCGAGAAATTGAATAAAGACCTTGTTTCATTAAAAGATGCCAAACAAAAATTATCCGGCTTAACCAGCCGGAAAGCGAAAAGGTTTATTTCTGGAGACCAGGTTCCGGCATTATTAAAGGATATTTCTGCGATTGCCAATGCCAACAAGGTACGGATCATGCAGATCACTCCGGTCAAGCAGCTTCTGGACCTGAAATCCACTGCGGCCGCAGCTTTAGATGCGCAAGGGTTTTCGGAGATATCGATCAATATGGATATTTCCTGCGGTTATCATAACCTGGGAGTTTTTATCAATGAATTGGAAAACGCCGAGATCTTTCTGGCGGTTGATGAGTTAAAGATCAATTCTCGTGAGGATGATTATTTTAATCAGGATGTGATCATCAGAGTGAGGAGCAATGTTAAAAAATAGGGTCTTTTTAGTTTTAGCCTGGATTGTTTTTTTGTTTGGGATTTGCATGGGTACATCTTTTGCAGAGGAGGATTTTGTTTACGCCTCTTTGGATAAACGTAATCCGTTTATTCCTCTGGTTACCGCCGATGGCAAGTTGCTTAAGCTGGATGTTGAAGATACCAGCGATAAAGGCCTGGCGATCGAAGGCATTATTTTCGATAAGGCCGGTATTTCTTATGCGATCATGAACGGGCAAGTCGTAAAAATAGGTGATTTTGTCAAAGATGCGCAGGTCCTAAGGATAGAGTATGACCGGGTTATTTTGATTAAAGACGGGCAAACTTCTGAAGTCGAGTTAAAGAAGGGGGAAGAATGATCAAAAAATTTGTCGTATGGAGTTTGGTATGCAGTGCCGCTTGTTTATCTCCTGGGGCCGGGGCCTATTGTTTGGCACAGGAGCTTCCTGCTGGGCCGGGTGTTATTTCTGCGGATAATAATATGCCGGAGCCTGCAGTGCTGGAAAAAAACCTGGTTGAATCCCAGAACGTGACTTTGGATTTTAAGGATGCGGATATCGGTAATGTCTTAAAGATCATTGCCCTTAAATCCGGGATCAATATTGTTTTTACTCCGGATGTGATCGGTAATGTCACTATCCGGCTTGTTGATGTCCCCTGGGATCGGGCGTTGGATGTGATCTTAAAAACCTATGGTTATGCTTATGAAAAACAAGGTAATGTGATCCTGGTAACCAAATCCGAGAATATCTCCAAGATCCAGGCGGAAGAGCCGTTGCGGACCGAGGTTTTTGATCTGAAATACCTGGATGCGCAAGACGCGCAAAAAGTCTTGATCCCTCTATTGTCTAACCGCGGCAGAATCTCAATTCTCTATACCAAAGGGCAGAAAGGGTGGGAGTTTGGAAGTTTTAAGATCGGCAAGAGCGAGACTTCTTCGCAACAGCTCAAGTCATTAGAGCAATCCACAGGCGAGTCGCATACGGAAACCATTGCGATTGAAAAAAGCCCTACCGGCAGTGTGATCAGCACAAAGGTAGATTTGCCTAAGTCGATCAAGTCAAAGACCCTGATCATTACTGATACGGTCTCGGCTTTAGACAGGATAAAGACATTCCTTGAAGCGGTGGATAAGAAGCCGAAACAGGTATTGATAGAGACCAGGATCATGGAAGTTAATACCGATAAGCTGCGCGATATAGGGTTTGATTGGGGTACTGGTACAGGCGGAGCCCACACTTATACGACAGCTCCGGGGGATATAAATCTTAATTCCAAAAATAATCAGACTATTGCCGGCCGTAACCTTGCTTCGGAATTTACTCCGGGGGTGTTTAATCCTAAAGAGGGCACGGCGACATTTCCGGGGACATATCCTTATAAGGCGGGGTTGGAACTTATTTTTAGGAAATTGACCGGTAATCAGTTTGAGTTGATCGTACATGCCCTTGAGGAGGACGTCAAAACCAACACCCTGTCTGCTCCCAGGATAATGACCCTGGATAATCAGGAGGCATCGATGCTGGTAGGGTATCACACCCCTATTTTAAGCTCAACCGTTACCGGGGGAACTACGACCGAGGGCCCGACGCAAACCCAAACCCTGGATTATTATCAAGAGATTGGTATTCGCCTGAACGTGGTCCCGCAGGTAAGCGAAGAAGGTTTTATTAATATGCTGGTCCATCCTAGCATTACTTCGTCAAATTCCAGTGTTACGGCTACTTCGGTTTCCGGTTCCGGTGCAGGCGCGATTACCAGTGAAATCAGTTATCCGATCATTGATGTCCGCGAAGCACAAACACAGGTCATGATGAAAGACGGAGAAACGATCGTTATCGGAGGGTTGCTTAAGGATGTTAAATCAAAGCAGATGATCGGGATACCATTTGTCAGCAAGATCCCTTTCTTTGGGAACTTCTTTAAACGGGAGACTACAGATACCGGCAAGGTCGATCTTTTGATATTTATTACCGCGCATGTAGTAAAAGATACGGATTATACACCTATGGAGATCTCAAGGATCGAAGATCAACTGGAGAAAGGGAAAATGCAGCCGCTGTCAGTAGAGAAAATGGCTGTGGGACAAAAGTAAGTTTTTAAAGTTTATTTTTGTAAATAGTGATTTATGTATAAAATTACTTTTGTATTTTCTAAAACCGGCCTCATGAGGTATATTTCGCATCTTGACCTGATGCGCCTTTTTACCCGGGCTATGCGCAGAGCGGATTTGCCGCTTAAGATCTCCGAAGGATTTAGCCCGCATCCCAAATTCAGTATTAAACGGGCGCTGAAACTGGGGATAGAAAGCGGCTCTGAAGAAGCAACGGTCGGGTTAGTGGATCTTGTTCGCCCGGATAAATTTAAGCAATGTTTGGCAAAACAACTGCCTTGTGGAATTGAAATCAAATCAGTTTCCCCGCCAGTTGTGTCATAATAAATCAGATAGAGAGGACTTGAAATGGCTAAGGAGATTTTAATTAACGTGGAAACCCGCGAAAAGCGGGTAGCAATAG
>CAZRVK010000010.1:36071-73711 GCA_964603585.1 uncultured Planctomycetales bacterium | reverse complement strand
TTAAGCTCACCGGCCTTAAGGCTTAATCAGGCGGGTACCGGTTTGGCAAAGATCATGTCTTCTATAGTTGGAGGGATATTCCCCCGGTTGAAACTCGAAAGATTAAATTCGGAGTTTCTTTGCCGTGATCCGGAAGTCGTTTTGGAGTATAACAATGATCCGTTGGTGTATAAAGAAGGGATATTTGCCGGGGTCTTGGCAAAATTTATCCGCGCTACCCAGAAGATCCAGGCACAACTCGATCAATTAAGATCGCCTTTTCTGCTCTTACACGGCAGTGCGGACCATTTTTCGGATATATCCGGAAGCAAACAACTTTATGAGCATGCCGGGTCAAAGGATAAGACTTTTAAGGTGTATGAAGGATTTTATCATGAATTGTTCAATGAGCCCGAAAAACAGCAAGTTTTTTATGACATCACTTCTTGGATGGATACACGTCTTTATTTACAAGAATAATGCCGGATAACAACCCTGGTCTATCGGATATAAAAGTTCAGATTATCCGTTCTTTTCGCCGCCATAAAACTGTCAGCGCGCGTTTGAATGCAGATACGATGTATGTTTATGCCCCGTATCGGATAACAGAGGAAAAACTGCAGAAGTTTGTGGATTTATTCCGCGCTAAATTCATCAGGCAGAAATTGAAAAAAGAATTGAATAAGGAGCATGATCTATTGGTCATTGCCGCGGGATTAAATCGCAAATATTTCGGAGGCAAGTTAAAGATCAACTCCATTGAATATGTTACAAACCAGTCCAGTAAATTCGGCTGTTGTGATTATAGGCGCGGTGTTATTCGTATATCTCATCAGGTGGCTGGGTTCCCGGAGTGGGTCAGGGATTATGTTTTAGTGCATGAATTGGCACATCTGGTCGTCCCTAATCACAGCCAGGCATTTTGGGATATCGTTAACCGGTATCAATTGGCAGAACGGGCTAAAGGTTTTCTGATCGCCAAAGGGTTGGATAAAGAAAACGTTGATCCTTGAGATTTGCTTTATTCTACCCAGCAGCAGCGGGTTTTATGTATGGCGCCAGGAGAGGTTGAGCATTCATTGAAATAGCCGGCACCGCTGCCGATAGAAACCCCAAAACATATCTTGTTGCTGGAAGCGCAAAACATATCCCCGGTTTCCTCTTTAGGCCGGCCGTCGAAATCAGCGCATTTCAGCGCAGGCCAATTATTTCTGCAGTTATCTCCTATACATAGACCTTCGGTCGATTTGATATATCCGACTACTTCTACTTTTTGGACAGGTTTTTCTGTGCCGACACCCAGATTGCCTTCTACGGTAAGGTTGCCTTTGACAGATTTATCGGCGGATTGTGCGGAGGTATTTTGTTCCTGTGAATAAACAGGACAAACAATGAATCCCAGGAGTAAAAAGATCAGCGTAACCCTTATTTTCCTTATCATCATATCCATCCTCGATCAATCATATCTAAATTTTGAATGATTGTCAATCGTGTTTTAGACTTTGTTTTTTGGCTCCTTGAACTTATCGAACAATTCTTTATCCCTAAGAATATAGCTTAAACGGCATAATTGGTTTAATTGTTTTAATCTCATTGCTTTGGTTGTTTCATCTATTTGCCCTGGCAATTTATTTGCTTTTGTCCCAGGCCTGGAGGAATAAGCTAAACATTGAAAGAAAACCTTATTCCTGCCTAACCATTCCACCAGTTTTAAGCTGTCTTGAAAGTCCTTGTTTGTTTCAGAGGGGAACCCCAGCAAAATATCTGTCTTGACCACAAGTTTCTTATTGCAGGAAATTAATTTCTGCACATAAGATTTGAAGTCACTCACTGTATAATTCCTGTTCATAAGCCGCAATATCTTATTACTGCCGGATTCTACCGGGACATTGATGCGCCATACCTTTCCGGCAGAGACAAACTTTTTTAAGCGCGGGAATACTTCTTTTAACTTGTCAGGTGATAGATGTGATAGTGCGAATTTAGAATCCTTGTGCCGGGCAGTAAGCCGGCCCAGGATCTCCAGAAACGAGATATTCAATCCTTCTCCGTAACTGCCGGTGTCATTAGCGATCAGGACGAATTTCCTGTAGCCTTTGCTATAAGCATGCTCAAATTCGGCCATTATTTCTTCCGGAGGCCTGCTCCGCGGTTTGCCAAATACGAATTTCACTGCGCAATAACTGCATTTGCCGTAACAACCCCAGCCGATCCTTAACAGGTATTCGGCATTTCTATTGGCTTGGAGTTTATCTGGTGCGCCTATGTAACGTATCGTCTTTATGCCGAATTTCGAATCCAATAACCTGTCTAATTCATACAAAGACCCGGCGGGGATCATATTTTCTCCAGGGATCGGCTTGATCACGGCCTTATTAATTACCGGCAAACATCCGGTGATAATAGTTTGTGCGGCTCTGTTTTTTTCTTTTCTGACCCGAAGGATGCATTCCAGGGAGATATCTTCTTTTTTCTTAACAAAGGCACAAGTGTATATAATGATAAGGTGGGCATCTTTTATCCTTTTAGATAATGCCCATCCGTTGTTTTTTAAATAAGTTTTAATTAGATTGAAATCTGTGACTGAAGGATAACAGGTTCCGGTGGTGAGTATAAACGCTTTTTTCATTCAAGAAAAGTTCGGCAGGCAGATTAAAACGAAAAATCCAGGTATTAAGAGTATCCTATGCTGGAACAATCAGGACAGCTTATTTCATCATTGGTCATGCATTCAGAGTCAGTTTGATACGGGCCGGGGCCGCCTTCGCCAATCTTGCAGGCCACGAGCAGTTTTTCTGCGCTTTCCCCTCTAATTAGAAGGATAAGGGTTGGCTTGTTCCACCGGTTTTTAATCTTGCGTTTAGGCTGCAGCCTGTTCATAGAGATAAATGCTTGGAGTCCAAATAGTTTTCGCGATGCCGAATCAAAAAAAGATATAGGCAGCTATCTTTACCCACTATTATATTAAATTATAGTTTGCCGTATTTGTTGTGTCAAGCAGAATTGTGGTGGGGTCAGGACTGGGTTGTTTTCTTTTATCAGGTTTTGTTTGACTAAAGTTAAGACATCAAGTAAAATAGGGCAGTAAATTCAAGATGCGAGGATGGCGGAATGGCAGACGCGGCAGTTTGAGGGGCTGTTGGTCGCAAGACTGTGAGGGTTCAACTCCCTCTCCTCGCACTATTTAGTTCACAGATTACAGCTCACGGTTCACAGATTACACAGAAGAGTTGTGGATATATCGGGGGACAGGACCATTTTATTATGAGTATGTAGACATAGGAAATGGTTGTTGTCCCCTTTCAATGTTATGTCAGAGATATTAATTAGAAAATACAGGGTAGAAGACAGGCCGGCGGTAAGAAAAATTTGCTGCGATACGGCTTTTATGGGCGAACCTGTAGAAGCATTTTTTATCGGCCGGGAAGTTTTTGCGGATCTTTTGACCTCTTATTATACGGATTACGAGCCGGAATCTTTGTTTGTCGCGGATTCCGAAGGGATTGTGGTTGGTTATTTAATGGGCTGTAAAAATACAAGTCAGAAAGAAAAGATATTTCTCCGTAAGATCCTTCCGAAGGCCATTATAAATCTCCTTAAACAGGGCGCGGTTTTTAAGAAAAAGAATGCTTTATTGCTTTGGAATGTCCTGAAGAATTTATTCAGGGGAGAGCTTTCTCCTCCTAAAATACCCAAGGTATATTCAGCGCATCTGCATATAGATATCGATTCTGCTTTTCGCAGATGCGGCATAGGTCGCAGGTTAATGGGTGCTTATTTTGATTATTTAATAGAGAATAAAGTCGCAGGGGTAAGTCTCGGTACTTTTTCTAAAGCGGGAATGGAATTCTTTTTGAAATCCGGTTTTACAGTATTATGGCAAGGCAAGACTTCTTTATGGCGGTATATCCTGTATAAAGATATTCCTACCGCATCTTTCGGGAAGATATTGATCCCTTAACAATCATCTTTTTTCGTGGCGGTGGTCTTTAACAAAATTGCTTTTGTGCAGGCTTTTGGCTAAGGATTTTAATTCTGCCCCGATCTCGCCGACTTGCGCGACATGTTCGATTTTTCTGAACTCATTGGTAACTACTCCGATAGAGATCGATAAAAGAGGGACTTTCTGTTCGCTTCCCAGGCGGTCTTTTGATAAGGTGTACCCTCTTTTCCTATCAACCTCATTATAGAAATCCGGGGATTTCTTGTCAAAATCCATGATGATCTTTTCGCAGATCTTATCTGCCATGTTGGGTGTAGTAACTACCACAAAGTCATCTCCCCCGATATGCCCGATGAAATCGTCCGGGTTACCGTATTTTTGAGTAGCGGCAATGAGTATCCGCGCGGTTTCTTTAATTACCTCGTCTCCGTGTTCGAATCCGTATTTGTCATTGTAGGCCTTGAATTTGTCAAGGTCACAGTAACAGACTGCGAAAAGGGCATTTTTTTGGATGTGATGGGAGAGTTCATTTAGAATGGAGACGTTACCCGGCAGGCGGGTGAGAGGGTTGGCTTCAAGGTCCCGTAAGGTGCGGCGAATAATCATTCGGATCCTGGCTAAAAGCTCTTTGGGTTCAAAGGGTTTTACTACATAATCATCTGCTCCGGAGTCAATTCCTCCTACCCGGTCATTCAGGTCGCCTTTTCCGGTGACCATGATGATCGGCAGGTGGCTTAAAAGCAGGTCCTTCTTTACCCTGCGGCATACCTCACGTCCGTCCATTTTAGGCATTTTATAATCCACCAGGACTAAATCCAGGGGTTTGGATTGAATGATCTTCAGCGCTTCTTCTCCGTCAGGGGCTTCGAGAACATCGTAATTTTCTTCGGAAAGGGTGATTTTTAGAATATCCCGTATATCCGGGTCATCATCGACAATGAGAATTCTTACTGACATTTATGCTCCTCTAATTTAAGTGTTTTTCGGTAAAGTAAAGATGAATGTGGATCCGCTTCCAACAGCGCTTTCTACCCGGATTTTTCCTCCGTGCGCTTCGATAATATGTTTTACCAGCGCCAGCCCTAACCCGGTGCCTTTTACTTGTTCGTTGATGGTGTTGTCCACCCGGTAAAACTCTTCAAAGATCGCCTCACAGGCTTCTTGCGGGATACCGCATCCTGTATCAGTGATGTTCACTTGAATTTGTGTGTCCAGCTTTTTTGTGGTAACTGTGATCTTTCCGTTTGCGGGGGTGAATTTCAAAGCATTGCCGATCAGGTTGATGAACACCCGGTTTATCTGGGTAGTATCAGCCATGATCGATGTGGCATCTTCAGGGATGTTAATTTCATGTGTGATCTGCCGGTCTTTTAATTGCACTCCTAAGAGGTCAAAAACCGATGCGCAGGTGTCTTTTAAATTGATGAATTCTTTTTTCATGGTGATTTTGCCGGATTCGATGCGGGAGATATCCAAAAGGTCGTTTACCAGGTGAGTGAGTTCATCGCTATGGCGGTTTATTTTATCTAAGCGCAAGCGCACATCTTCGGGGATCTCTCCGAGTTTTCCGGCCAGGAGGATAGAGGCATACCCTTTAATAGAGGTAAGCGGGGTCCTTAATTCGTGTGAGACTGCGGAGATGAAGTCGGTTTTGCGTTTACTGATGATTTTTACTTCATCCAGAGCCGACTGCAAGGCCCGGGTTCTTTCTTCTACCTTGTGTTCCAGTTCCTGCTGTGCATTCCAGGTTTTTTCAAAGAGCCGGGCATTTTCCAATGCCTGGCCGATCTGGTTAGCGAAGATGGTGATCAATTCTTCGTCCCCTTCCGTTAAATTCATATCTGCGTTTTGTGTGCCGACGATCAGAAAACCCTTGGCGCCTTCTTTAGGAAATATCGTGGCGATAACAAAATTCGTAGCCTTGAAGATATCGGAAAGCCGTTCTCTGATCAAGGTTCCTTTAGGTATTGAGATCGAAGAGATGGTTTTTTCATTTTTGATCAAGTCAAGGTACATTTCTTTGTCTGTGGAATTCGCAAAAGATTTGATCTCTTCGATCTCGTTTTGGGAATAACCGAGGGCCATTTCGAACTCGAAGGCTTGTTTTAAGTTGTCCCAGAGGAAGGAACATGTTTTTTCAAAACCGAGCTCTTCAAGGTGGTCATGCTGGATCATTTTAAAGACCTGGTTTTCTTCCAGGGTTGAGCTGACTGATCGGGAGAGTTTTTGCAGGGAGTATAATCCGGATACCTTTTTATCCAGTTCTTCCTGCGTCCGGTTTAACTCCATATCCGTGCGCACGATCAGTTTTGCCTGTTCATCCATTTCATCCAGCGATCTTTGCAGGCTGTCTATAACTACCTGCATCCGGCGTATTTTATCTAATTGAATGACCAGCATAATTGCCAGAGAAACCAGGATGAGGATACTGGAGATGACTAGGATATTCAATAGGCTTGTATTCGCCTCCATATTAATTTAATCCTCCTCCAGCAGCAAGTATGGTGATGGTTTGGTTGTGCATGTATGCTCTGCCTTGGGAATTTATTGTTTTTACCGGAGCATGCTCTCCGTAAGTGTAGAGGCCGATTATTTTTGTGCCCTGGCCCAATATTTCTTTAATGATCTCTAACTCCCGGATCGCCTGCCGCCTCAATAATATATAACGTGAAACAGAGTTAAAAACAAGCACAAAATCAATTTTATGCCCAAACATGCTGGTTTTTGCTTCTTCTGCAGCCTCGGTAGTTGCCTGCAGGCAGGATTCTTTTGTGCCGATCATCAGCCTTACCTGTGAGCCTTCCGGGATATTCCCTTGAAAGGCAAGTGAGCCTGCTGCATCAACCGAGACGACATTCCTTAACAGGTATTCTTCTTCGTTCGGCAGCCTGGTCCCCAGAGGGTAAAGTATGGATGTGCGCCGGAAATCTTTCCTTATATTTTCTAAGGCAGAGGCAAGGTACTCCTCATAAATGTTTATTGCCGG
Source organism: uncultured Planctomycetales bacterium (assembly GCA_964603585.1). Lineage (GTDB taxonomy): Bacteria > Omnitrophota > Gorgyraeia > Gygaellales > Profunditerraquicolaceae > CAZRVK01. The sequence continues at coordinate 66,803 of CAZRVK010000010.1, read as the reverse complement.
CTTTCCATCTATTTCATGTACGATATTGGCCGTGGATCTGGTTACGTACCTGGGTTTGCCCAGGGGTTTCCATCCGTGCTTTACTCCGACACCGAAATTAAATTTTCCGCCCCAGAGCATACTGCAGACCGCATCGCTTAAGGATTCCTGATTGAAATAAACACAAGTTTTCTTGAAGGCAAGGTTATCCGAAGCCCCTCCGCCTATAAGCGGTGAGCTTCTGCCGATTTTTTCCTGTAATCCCAGGATGAAGTTGGAGGTTTCAGTGAGCATTCCGTCAGAGAGGATGACAGTCAAGTCCCGGCGCACCCCATGGAATCCGTAAAGCAGTTTTTCCCCTAACTCTTCCCCGGAGTTTAACGCCCCTTTTGTCGAGATCTCCTGGGCGCAGGCAGTGTTTAAGTAAATGCCTTCGGGCAGGGACAAAAGCATTATTGCCAGCCCCTCTTTGAATATTCCGGCGCTGGATATTACTGCCGCTGTTGAGCACCCTAATATCGGGATATCTCCCAATGAGCTGGTGATTATATTGAGTATTGCCGGGGATATGCGGTCGATGGAATTAAAGACGATCGCCAGGTCTATCCTCTCGTTATTGATATCGGCTTTTGCTTGCCAGATGGCTTCTTTGGCTGCTGAAAAAAGGTCTTTTTTTGAGCTGGAGCCTATGCCGACTTTTATGGACATGATTTATATTCTTTAAATGAATAAACTGCTTAACATTGAATAGATAAATATAGTATATACTACTAAATACAAGCGGGTCAATAAATTTATTGACCGCGGTTAAAATTTATATTAGAATATTTCCTGCTCTGGCCCCATCGTCTAGCCTGGTCTAGGACGGATGGTTCTCAGCCATTAAACACCGGTTCAAATCCGGTTGGGGCTACCAAATTTTGCCTCTGGAAAAATTTGGTGTCCTGGACAAGGCCAAGAAATTTTGAAGAATTTCTTGGCCGCGGGTGTCCAGGGCTACCAAGCTGTTATCCGGTTCTCCCGCTAAAAGCGCGGGATTAATTCGGCCAAATAACTTATGTTCATTCGCTTCGCTCATTGTTAGTTAGTCTGAAGGTTTTAAATTTTTTCGTTTCTCTGACTGAAAAGCAATATATTTTCACTAAAATAAAAAATCTTCTTGCTTTTTCATTCTTTTTAATTTATGATAATTAAAACTACGGAGGTTTGATGCGCGAACATTTGGGATTCCTGAAAGTATCCAGTGCAGTGGTAAAAGTTGCTGCCTGGATTTTTTTGTTTATCGGGGTTTTTGGCAGTATTTATATAATCCTCGGGCGTATCCCGGATAGGTCTGTGCTGGATGGAGTTGTGAATTTGGCGGTTTCGGCATTTTTCTTCTTTTTCCTTTTTCTGATTGCTAAAATCGCGGATTTGTTGACCAAGATCATTAACGAGATCAAAAAAGATTAATTTTGGAGGCGATTAAAATGCGTAAATTGTATGTTATAATTCTGGCACTGTTTGTTACGGTTGGTTTATTGGCAGGTTGCGATAAACTGGGCCTTTTGAATCCCAAGAAATCATCTAAAAAGCCGGCCGTGGCTGTCAAAGGGACGGTGATTGCCAAAGTAGCCCATATCCCGATCACATTAGAGATGTTGAACCGCGAGATCGATGCGTATAATGCCGAAATCGAGGCTAGCGGACTTACCGATCAGGAAAAAAAGGAAGAATTGATCGATACCCGTGAGAAAAAGTTGGAGTATCTGAATAACTTTTTGGTCAGGAGAATGGTTTTTTACCAGGCAGCATTGGATCGCGGGTTAGAGCGCAAAGAAGATATCCGTGATTACCTGGAAGGGACAAAAATTAACTTCTTGGCGCAGGCAATGCAGGAGGAAATCGCAAAAAACATTGATGTGAGCCCTACAGAGATAGATGAAGCATATAAGCTTTATAAAGACCAGTTAAAAGAGCCGGAGGAGAGGAATATTCGGGAAATTGTTGTCGCCACCAAAGAAGAGGCAAACCAAATATATATAGAATTATTGCAAGGGGCTGATTTTGATACGGTCGCCCGGGCGCGTTCGATCGCCAAATCAAAAGATGCCGGAGGGGCTTTAGGCCCAATGACAAAAGAAAAAGCTTTAAAAGACAAGCCGGCGGTTTTTGTGGAAACCGCTTTTTCTCCTGCTTTAGGTGTAAATGTCTTAAGCAGTGTATTTCAAGGGCCGGAGGGTTTTTATATTGTAAAAGCCGAGAGTATCAAGGAAGGTAAACAGACAACTTTGGCAGAGGCACAGGACCAATTGAAAGCACTGTTGATGAGGGCAAAGATCCTCAAGGAGCTGAATGATTTCTACTCTAAAGCCTCACGAGAGAATATCAAAGTAGAAGTTTATGAAAGCGAGATAAAATAGCTATGCAGCTGCAAAAACAACAAATTTATTTAATTGCCGGTGTAGCCTTAGCAGGGCTGGCGGTATTTATGGCCAAGATGTATCTTGATCAGCGCCAAAAAGCCATTGACGCCGCTATCGAAAGCAAGTATCTTGATCGGCTGAAGAATCAGAGTTCAGTGTTAGTGGCAACAAAAAATATCCCGGTAGGGGCAGCGATCGATCCGAATAGCGTCGAAGCGACGGTTATCCCTAATGAATTCGTGCCTCCAGGGGCAGTGACCTCTTTGAATAGGATTGATGGGATGGTGGCAATCGCTCCGATTTCTCAAGGGGAACAGCTCACTTTAAATAAGCTTGCTTATAGTAAGAAAACCGTTTCTGGTTTAGCCGAGGTTACTCCGCAAGGCAAAAGAGGGGTAACCGTATCGGTAGATAATGTTTCTGCTTTAGCCGGGATGATCAAAGCCGGGGATTATGTAGATGTTATTATCATCCTCCCTATTCCTGTACAGACCACAGAAGGTAAAACCGCCACGCAGGTATCTACCCTGCCCTTATTTCAGAATGTGATGGTTTTGGCAGTGGGCCAGGATACTTCTGATGGCACTGGCGGCAAGAAGGATGAAAAAAAAGAGATGTCTCCGCTTATTACTTTAGCCCTTAGTCCGCATGAAGCGAATTTGATTTCTTTTGCGCAGGAACAGGGAAAAATACGCCTGATTATGCGTTCGCAGGCGGATTCTAAGATCGATCCGATCCAGCCTGTCAGCTGGGATACTTTACTGCAATATATTTATCCACAGCAGGCCCCGGTGCAATATAAGGATAGCGATTATGTGGAGATATTCAGAGGGTTAAAAAAAGAAAGGGTCCTTTTAAACAAATAATATAAAATTATGAAGAAAATATCATTTGTAGTATTGATTGCTGCGATCTCTATCTTTGTTTTCTTACCACGTAATAATTATGCCGCTAATGAGCTTGGCGAAGAAATAAGGCTTTATCTGGGACAGACAAAGATCCTGACCGTCAACCATCCCAGTAGGGTAGTAGTGGGCAACCCGGAAGTCGCGGATATCGCCAATGTAAGTCTCAATGAAATAATTCTTACTCCAAAAGGCATCGGTAGTACAACCCTGGTTTTTTGGGATAGTTTCGGCGAGCAGTTTTACCGGATAAAAGTATTTACGGAAAACATGCATGAGATTAAAGGGCGTATTGATAATATCCTGGCAAGGCTTGATTTACCAAAACTTTATACCAAAGAAGTTGATGAAGAAGGAAAGGTTTTACTTTTAGGAAGTGTCGAGACCCAGGCTGATCGGGAAAGGGCGCTTACTGCGGTAAATGTGCTCAAAGATAAGATTGTGGATCTGATCGAAGTAAAAGAGCTGGAAACCATGGTGGATATCGATGTCCAGGTTATCGAGCTGGATAAAGGATTGACTTCTACCTTAGGGTTTACCTGGCCGGGATCCGTTTCTTTAACCGATGTTTCTATTCCTACTACAACTGCGGTCACTGGACTCTCAAATGTTTTCCATCTTTCTAAATTCACCCGCAGCGCCTTTAACATAGCTTTTGATGCCTTGGTGCAGGAAGGGAAGGCACGCATCCTTTCTCGTCCCAGGCTTGCATGTCAGAGCGGAAAAGAAGCGGAACTGCTGGTAGGAGGGGAAAAACCCGTATTTACCACGACAGTTGCTGCGACTACCGGAGCCTCGGGTACCCAGGTTGAGTATAAGGAATATGGCATTAAACTGAAGATAAAACCTTTTGTTACCGAGGAAGACAGGGTAAAACTGGCTTTGAATGTCGAGGTAAGCGAGGTAGGAGATGCTGAAATCATAGGGGCAGTAAACAGTCCTACAGCCAAGGCATACCCTTTGACCAAAAGAAGCACCTCAACGGAGTTATACCTCAATGATGGCCAAACTATGGCAATCAGCGGGTTAATTAAGGATAAGACCATAGAGGAGATCCGCAAGACCCCATTTTTAGGGGATTTACCTATTGTTGGCGGGGCATTTAGAAAAAAGACTACTACTGCCGGAGGCGGTGTTGGACAAAGGGATAACACGGAATTGTTCATTATGCTGACGCCGACCATTGTAAACAATAAAAAAGATGTGCCTGCAAAAAAGATAACCCCCGAGCCGGTGAATATCCCGGCTCTTATTGATCAACAAATTATGCCCGGGCCTTTACATGATTATATGGTGGTAGTGCAAAGGCGGATACTGGACAATTTGACTTATCCTGCTGATGCTAAAGCCGCAGGATTCCAGGGAAGTTTGAAATTAAGCCTGCACCTGTCCTATTTAGGAAAATTGCTGGATGTTGGAGTAAAGAATTCTTCAGGATACAAGGTGTTTGATGATAATGCGGTTGCTGCGGCCCGTGCGATCGCTTATTATCCCCCCTTTCCCGCTGCTTTAGAGTCGCAGGAGTTATGGATTGATATACCTGTTGATTATCGTCTAAACTGATGTCGAAAATAATCGTAATTTTTAGTACAAAAGGTGGCGTAGGTAAAACCTTGATCGCCTCTAACCTTGCGGTCAGCCTTGCCAAGGATGAAGGTAAACGTGTTTGTCTGGTGGACCTTGATCTGCAAGCCGTGGGTGATATGGCCAGGATGCTCGATCTGCATCCGCAAAAGGCGATTGTGGACCTGATCCACTTGTTGAAGCGTAAGCCCCCCCAGGGTATCAAAATGAATGATTTTTTGCTAAGCAGTCCGGCTTTGGGGATCGATTTTATTTCCGGAGGATTAAAGCCGCAAGCTACCCCGCATCTTGACCCGGATAAAATAAAAGATGTTTTAGGCTTATTGGACAAGGAGTATGATTATATAGTAATTGATGCAGGCAGGAGTTTTAGCGATGTTTTTATCAGCACTTTAAATTATTCCAATCTGATCCTATTGGTAGTAACTCCGGATATCCTTTCTATCTACCAGACTAAATGGGCGCTGGATACTTTGCAATTCCTGCATTTTCCTCTTTCTATGGTCAGGGTCATTCTAAACCGCGCAGATTCTATGTCGAGTATCAGTTGGCAGGAGGTGCGGGTCAGTTTACCGGTTGAGATCATCGCGCGTATTTCTTCGGAAGGAAGATTGGTCGGTCAGGCGGTGAATCGCGGGGTACCGGTTATACTGGATAATCCCAAAGCCAGGATCTCTTTAGCGATCAAAGGTTTAGCACACGAGATCAATATAGATAATAAATTATTCGTGGAACACCGGCAAATAGACGAGTTGCAGCTTAAAGAAGCCGCGGTAGACAGAAGCGGTGATTTTTGGCAGAAACAGGGTTTAAGTGAAACTTTGGTAGAGCCGGAAATAGCCGAAGACGGAGATGAGATCCTGGTCTTAAAACGCAGGATCCACGGCCGGCTTATCGAAGAACTTAACCTGAAAAGGCTGGATACAAAGACATTCAGCGATCCCAAAAAGACAAAAGAATTAAAGGCAAAAGCCGAGATGATGGTGGCAAATTTTCTTGCCGAAGAAGCCGGGGCTTTGATCTCTTCGTCGGATGTACGTAAAAAAGTGGTTAAAGAGATCCTGGATGAAACTTTAGGCCTGGGTCCGTTAGAGGATTTATTGGCTGATCCAGAGATCACCGATATTATGGTTAACAATAAAAATGAGATTTATATCGAGCGCCATGGAAAATTAGAGTTGACCAGCAAGAAATTCATTTCCAATGACCAGGTGAAAACAACCATTGAGCGGATCATAGCTCCTATCGGCAGGCGTATAGATGAATCTGTTCCCATGGTAGATGCCAGGCTGCCTGATGGTTCGCGAGTTAATGCTATAATCCCTCCTCTTTCGCTGACCGGCCCGGCGCTTACGATCAGGAAATTCCGCAAGGAAAGGTTTAAGATCGAGGAGCTAATGGGGTTAAAAACCTTGAATCAGCCTATGGCAGATTTTATCCGGGCCGCGGTCATCTCCCGCAAAAATATCATTGTCTCTGGAGGAACTGGCAGTGGAAAGACCACTGTTCTAAACATCCTTTCCGAATTTATCCCGGCAAGCGAACGCATTTTGACCATTGAAGATGCCGCAGAATTAAAGCTTAACCAGGAACACTGGATAAGGCTGGAATCGCGTACCGCAAACATTGAAGGCCGAGGCGCGATCACGATCCGGGATTTATTCAGGAACACTTTGAGGATGCGGCCGGACAGGATTATTATCGGTGAATGCAGAGGTGTCGAGACTTTAGATATGCTTCAGGCGATGAACACCGGCCATGACGGCTCTATGACTACCGTGCATGCCAACTCTACTCATGATGCCCTGGTAAGGTTTGACTCCATGATCCTTATGTCCGGGGTGGATTTGCCGATCAGGGCGATCCGTGAAATGATCGCCTCGGCAATAGATGTTATTGTACATACCGCCAGGCTTTCTGACGGATCCCGCAAGATCATGCAGATTACCGAGGTCGTGGGGATGAAGGATGAAATGCACATCGATCTTAGGGACATATTCTTTTTTAGGCAGTCCGGGGTTGATGGGCAAGGAAATGTTTTAGGTGATTTCCAGCCCACTGGATACATCCCGTCATTTATTGAAGAGATAAAGATAAAAGGCATTCCCCTTTCCGAAGAGATCTTTAAAACCCCTTAGCCCAAGATTTCCCATGCGCATAATCAATCAAAGCAAAGACACGGTTATTGCTGAGAACGCGATTATTGCGGACACCTTGTTGACAAGAATGCGCGGCCTTTTAGGCAAGAAATCCTTTGCTCCGGGCTCGGGCTTAATAATCACACGCTGTAATTCTATTCATATGTTCTTTATGCGTTTCCCCATTGACGTGCTTTTTTTAGATTCGGCTAATAAGATTGTATTAGCCTTGCCGCGAATAAAACCCTGGAGGATAAGCCCGATATGCTGGAAGGCCAAATTTGTCATTGAGCTCCCAGCTGGCACAATCCCCAACTCTAATACCACTCTTGGCGATCAAATCAATATCCTCTCCTAATTTATTTCTTTATTCCAGGGACAAAATACTTAATATTATTCTTCACTATTCGAATGCCATGCATAATTAAGCATCGTGTCTCCTGGATACCGAAATAACTGTATAGTAAGTTGCGGAAGGAATATTATTATGGATTATAAGCTCGCTATAAATGTCCAAAGAGAAGATATTGACAATGTCCAAACAGTATGTTATATTTAAAACAGAATGAAATGTCCAATTAGAAATAGGTTTATATTCAGGATGATTAAAAATGGGGAAAGTATATAAATTAAAACCAGAAATTATTGCGTTGATCATAGAACAAAAACGGAATAATCCTGCTATTAGTTGCCGCAAATTAGAAATAATAATCAAAGATAAATTCAATATCAAAATTTCTAAGTCCAGCATTAATTCTCTTTTTAAAGGATCAGGGTTAAGTATGCCCGTTGGAAGGCGATCTAAAAGTGGGGGCACCGCATTTAAATCCCGTATCCCTGGATTTCTTGCTGCGGAGATGAATCGGACAGAAAAGGATAACGTGGTTCCCGCAGAGCCGATAACGCAAGATAATCCCATGGGAGTAGAAGAACCACCTGTTGTTGCTCCTGTTGCGCCAGAATTGCCTTTACCAGGCGATTTAATAAGCCAAACACAGGAATTGCCTGATAAGAAATCAGTCCCAGAAGAGGACTTATCTACACAAGATATTGTATTGCAAGGTGTTATGAAATCAGAAGTCATCGAAGGCGAAACTACCGGAGCGGTGATTTTGAAAGCTGCAGATTCTCTGTTAGGAGGTTTGAACCTTATTAACCAGACAATACGTGAACATCTAAAACTCCGAAGCAGTGAGTTTGAGCCGAAAACCGAAGGAGTGTTTTATGCTTCGCTTTTTGGAGAATATCCATATCTTAATTTAAAGTCTGATTCTGGCCTCTGGCCTTTGGTTGGGAAAAATCTTAACCCGGAGGAATTAGTATCTTATCTTAATACACTGCAAGATTTTAAGTCATTGCCAGGGCAAATATTACAGGCCTTACCAGCAGTATTTTCTGTAGTCAGGGGAATTAAAGTCAATTTATCAGATGGGGGAGTGTTGTATTTTGATGGGGATTTGCATACTATTTGGTCTACACCGTACATCCCCAGGGATTTCTCTGCAACTCTGTGCAGGACAAAGGAATCCATAAATGGATACCTTGGAAATAAAGATCCGTATATCTTTTTTATGGCTCCGGGAACAGATTATCCGGCGAGCGAATTTTTTGATCTCTTGCTTTGTATGTATAAGCCGGAAATGAAAAATATCACCCAATTTACTTTGTATGACTGGGAGCTGCAAGATTTAGACCGTATCAAGATAGAACAATCCCAGAAACACCTGTTTATTATCGGTTTTTGGCCATGGCAATTCGTGCAACAAAGAAAGATAGTTTCCCTTGGAGAATTCAAGGAAGTATTTTTTGCTCCCTTAAATAAAGAGTTTTTTCTTGCCCCGATAGAGATTGAAATAATGCAAACATCTGTTAATAAAGGAGTTATATTAAAAGGGTGCGCGCTTAAAACCAATTTAAATGAAAAGATCCGTTTGTTGATCTTGAGTAATTTCCCGGAACAGGGTGATACCTTACAGCAGTCGTTTCTGGCTTATTTGAGCCGCTGGCCTAATTTAGAAGAGGCGTTCCATGACTATAGCCGTAAAATAGAGATGTTCATCTATGCCTCTAATTCCGAACCGGTTATGCCATTGGATGTAAGCCTTGACCGTGGAGGAGTAACAGAGATTAAAACCATTTTCCAGCGTTATTTACAAGCCCTGGATGTTTATGTCCGTAACAGTTTTTTTCCTGCCGGGTTCGAGAGAACCGATTTCTCGTCGATGAAAGAAAATTTTTATGGGCTCAAAGTGCTTATTAAAGAAGCACCGGATTATTGTGCGGCGGTTTTTCAATTGCCGGCCGGATACCGGTTCCGCAACGCATTGGAATATGCCATCCGCCGGCTGAATGAAAAAGAAATTTATTTTGTCCGCGGGAAAAAACTTTGGTTCTCTGCATTGCCGTAGAAGAAAACGGTTTCTTTGCCCGCCTATATCGTCTTGACACCCTCCCGTATCAATGATATATTTACATTGCAACATGTAAGGATCTGGTTTGGTAGTGAGGCGGCAACGAAAACGCACGGTGAGGATGGAGGTCCTTGCCACGCAAAGCCACGGGACGATTGCTAGCCACAATTAGATTTATTATTTGCTTTAAGGCAGATAGTATCGTCAGCCGGGTTACCGAATGCCGTAATTAGCTTTTGGTAAACCGGTATTTTTTTTATGGGAGGTTTAGAATGAAATTAAAAAAGTGTTTAAAAAGTCTAAAATCCCAAAAAGGCCAGGCGGCCTTGGAGTATTTTATAATCCTATGCGCTATTGGCGCAGTTATTTTAACCCTTGGTTTACCTGTTTTCTTAAAGAATGTCCAAACAAGCAGCCAGGATTACTATGTAAAGCAGTTTGCACGAGTGCAGAATGCAGATGCCAAACCATCAGCGGCAATGATTTTTGATGGATTGTTGGCAGCTTTTTACATAATTCCGTAGAAAGGCTAATAAAATGATGCGTAGGCGCGCCCAGAGTATTTTGGAATACACCTTGATCATTGCCACTGTCGTGGCGGCACTAATGGCTATGAGCACGTATGTACAGCGCAGTGTCCAGGCTAATTTGAAAATGATCGAAGACCAGGTTAATGTAAGGCCGTTAAATGTGCATTAAATTTAAGGAGGTGGAGAATGAATTTAATGAAGCGTAAAGCACAAGGGATATTGGAATACGTAATCATCTTGACTGCGATTGTAGGTGTGTTTCTGGTGCTGGGGATATCGGTAATCGGTAAAAAAGATACCTCGGGAGGATTGGGCAGTTTAATGAACCAGTCTAAGACGACTATCGAGACCGCATCGGGAAAAGTTGCAAATATTCTTAAATAGCCTGAAGGAGGTGCAAAGATGGGGATGCATTTGTTAAAGAGGGGAAAGATAGGCCAAAGTACTTTGGAGTATGTATTAATTCTTACTGCGGTAGTAGGAGTTATTATTTGGGCGGCAGCGGGTTTGATCAGACCGGGAGTGGAAAAGGCGCTTACTGACGCAGATTCGGCGATGAAAAGCGCGGCACCTAAACTCCCCAATTAGACGGAGGTAAAAAATGTTAAAAAGATTAGGCAAAACAAAAGCTCAAAGTACCGCAGAATACGCGATCCTGATCGGGTTGATCATTGCCGCTGCGGTAGGTATGCAGACTTATGTAAAACGCGGGATCCAGGGCAGGATCAAAGATACATCCGATAATTACGTCACAAAGCTTGCAGCCGATACGAATTGGGCGGGTGTTACTAACGGGACTACTGCTGCGGCAACCCTGGAAGGCCAATATGAGCCTTTAGGATTATCCAGCAAAAACACCCAGGCAATTTCAGAGAATGTCCAGGAATCCACTATGAACGCCGATGGTACGTTTACACGTAGTTCAGCCCGTACAAGTATTGGTGCTGCCGGGGATTACCAGGAACATGCTTATCAAAAAGTTACCGCGCCATAGCTTTTGCAGTGGTGTATGTTGAGACGAGGAGGTGAAAGAATGTTAAATAGAGATAAAGGACAAAGTACTTTGGAATACGCGATCATTATCACTGTGGTGATTGCCGGCTTGGTCGCCATGCAGCATTTTATGCGTCGAGGTGTCGAGGGTAAATTGCGCGAGTCAACCGACCGTATCGGAGAACAATATGTTGCCGGAAAAACCACGACTAAAGTTACCACCAGGCAGCAAAGCTCGCTTGTTACCCAGGAAACATTTGGATTGGATAAAGATGGTAATGCCGCCGGAGCGCAGGGGATCTCCCGCTATAAGGTGGTCACTCCTGCAGCTACAAGGGTCAGTAATGATAGCGATGCGGATAAGGAAGTAACCGCTGTTAAATTAAGCGATGAGAAGCTTATTCCATAGAGAAAGCAGTAAATCAGGAGGGGGGAAATATGCGAATACGATTATTTAAAAGTCAGAAGGCGCAAAGTACAGCTGAATATGCGATTGTTTTTGCCGTCGTAGTCGGTGTAGCTATCGCCATGCAGACTTATGTGAAAAGGAGCTTGCAGGGCGGGGTGAAATATGCCGTAGATAACATTACCGTGGCCGGAGGGCACCGTCAGTATGAACCGTATTATCTGGAGACCGCTAACACCCAGACTGTGGATGCATACACCGATACGGAACAAACCAATGATGGCGGTGGAGTTGACCGTGTCTATGCATCGGCGGATGACGAAAAAACAACCACGCGCAGCGGGTATCAGAAAATAAAATCGGTGGCGACACAGCAGGCAGATGATTAATATCCTTAAGGTCAAACAGGGGGTGCGGGCAATGAGACTAAATACACGCGGGCAAAGTACATTGGAATATGCAGTATTGATCTCCATTGTGGTCGGCGCGCTGGTAGCGATGCAGATCTATATGAAACGCGGGCTTGAAGGGAAAATCCACGAGTCTACCAATCAGATCGGAGAACAGTTCGAAGCCGGAAAGACCATTGTTTATTCTAAAACCAGCAGTACATCTACCAGTGTGCAGGAAACAAAGAATGGAGAAACGGTCACTGACAGCGGCGGGCTGGCTTTAGGCGGCGTGGCAGAAGTGCGCAAAGAACATGGACATGAAAATGTGGACAGGTGGTAAAAAAAAGGTGCTTTTATGAAAATGCGATTACTGAATAAGAAAGCACAAAGTATCCAGGAATATGTGATTGTCTTTGGCCTGGTGGTTGTAGCGCTTATATCCATGCAAACCTATATGAAGCGCGGGATACAAGGCGCAGTCAAAGATATGGCAGACCAGATAGGTTCCCAGGATAAGGCTGAAGAAAAGAGCCTGTTTTGGGGGGTGCATCAGGACAATACTTCCCCGGGGATCACACGCAGAAGTTCAGGTGTTGAGGCAGATAAGGTTTCTTCTGATATGCCTGCTCCGGGGATGACGCAGAGGGTACGGGTATTTAAAGATGAAAATGGTGCGCAAAGGACCGATCATGATACGACAACTAAAACTACTGGATGGCAAAAGAGCAAACAATATGTCTACTAACAGTTTTATGAAAGATAAAAAGGCCCAATCAACGCTGGAGTTTGCGGTAGTGATCATGTGCGTTGTCGCCGCACTTTTAGCGATGCAGATCTATCTGAAACGGGGAATGCAGGGTAAGTTAAAACAGGCCGCAGATGAACTGGGGTCGGCATATTCTCCGGGTAATACATATTCGGATACCTGGATCGAGCAGAGCTCTAAAGTCACCACTACCGTGACTACCGAGGATGATCACGGCAGTTTAGCTACAACTTCAAAAATAGAATATTCAGCTGACGAACCTGATACGGAGAGGCGCCATGGATGGGAAAAGGTTGGGTCATTCGAATCGTCTTTATATAAGAAATAAATGCCGGGCTCAAGCGTTAATCGAGCTGGCGTTGTTCGGGAGCATTTTAATCATGCTCCTTGGGGTTTTGATCAGTTATGGCCTGCGTTATTATAATCAGCAAAAGGTCACCCAGGAGGCGTTCCGTAAGGCGATGGCTACCGCCTCGGCAACCAATATCCAGCGGGTGCCGGATTTTACTGTAAGTTTTACTCCGTCCTCCATAACACATTTGGTAATTCGAGATGAGGCTATCCCTAACCCGACAGACCCCTGGGCAGTAGGCAATGTCCAGTCTTTTCAAAGCGGGGCGGCGGTAACGCGCAATTATAAAGGGCACGAATCCGCCGATATCTGGAGCATGGGCATGGAGCTTCCCTCGATGTGGGTATACACGAACGGTGATCCCAATCCCCAGAAATTCAAGACCGCGGGTTTTCGTATCGGGGTGGGGCTGAAGGCAGTTGCCGACGCGGTTTACGGTGCAAGTAACGTTGGAGAGATGCCGGGGACTTCAAAGATATCCAAAAAGGTATCCCTGCCGGGGTTAGAAATAGGAGTTTATATTATTCAAGATCCCGCAGGAGGGCAGGTATTTGATTATGATCAGGCCGCCCGGGAATGTGAGTTATTGACTAATTCTATGGCGGCGATTGACGAATGTATAGGAAGCCTTTCGATAACTAATTTTATTGTTAACGCGATAGTCGGAGCTATGGATGGCGGAGGGATTGGCGCCGCGGTCCAGCCTTTCTTAAACCAGTTTAGTTGTTTGGCTTCAGCTGTCGGTCCGGCAGGGCTTGTGATCATCCCGCCACCGACGCATTGTTTTGCCGGCAAAACCCCGGATGGTAAATTTGTGGGGGTCGAAGATATCTTCAGGACTGTCCCCGTTAATAGTACCGGAAGCAAGACCTTAGGGGTACAAGTCAGCGCGACTACGATAGACACCCGTAAAAACAAGTTCAACAAAACCGAAGACTCGGCCAAGATCGCCACCGTAGATACCCGTGATTGGAAAACCATTAATTCCCGGGAGGTATATGTCAATCAAGGTTTGCTGGCAGGTTTTCAGGCAGGATACAATGTTAAAAAAGAAACCCTGGATTCGGAGGTTTCGCAAAATGAAACTCGTGAATGGAAAACAAATTGGTGATTATCAATTGAATAAAGGACAAGTCAGCCTGGAGATAGGTTTTAGCCTGGTATGTGTTTTTCTTTTATTATTTGCCAGTTTCAAGATCTTTGCCTGGCTTAATGAGCGTATTGTTTTGCGGCAGGAGAAGTATGAGGAGATGCGGGTGATCGCCGGGGGAACGCCTATCCCCTGCCTGGAGTTCCAATTGGATGATGATCTCTCCCATAAGATAGGGGTTATAGTCCCTCTTGATGTGGCAGGGTTCGGGATCACTCCGGGATCGGACACGATTACAACCGAATTGGGCAATATTGCATCTGGGGATACTTCAGGGCAGTTAAAATTATTCAAGAACGATTAATTAAATTGTGCTATAATATCGCAATAAAAGAAGATTATGTTAAAAAAAATCGCGCAACTAACTTCTTTATTCCATTTTGCTAAACGATCCCTTTCCGGGCAGATCGCTACTTTCCTGATTTTAGTAATGATGGCCGTCCTGGTGTTTATCCTGGTGACGGTAAACCTGGGGCAAGTCTCCGTTACTACTACTAATTTAGCTAACGCCGTCGATAGTGCCACCTTGGGATTGGCCTCGAATATCGGCAGTAAAGCAAATTATTACCGGACTACTTTAAAAGAAGCCGATGGCGGGCATTATTCCGAGCCTCCTCCTCAAAGGTGCTATAAGGGTCCGGGAATGTTTGCTATAGTTATGGCGCTTGTAGGCGCGGGGATCGGGTTATATTTTGGTTTCTTTGTCCTTCCGGCGATGTTGCCGTCTTTAGCGTCAGTCGGTACGATCGCTGGTGCAGCAGCTACTGCCGCAGCAGGGGGGACAGTAAGCGCTTCGGTTGCCATGTCTGTTGCCAGCACTATGGCAGTTGGAACATTAGCTGCGACTGCCGGAGGCGCGATCGGGGGCGCGATCGGAGGTTTGCCTGCCGGAGGAAGCGGCGCGATGCAGGGGGCTTTTCAGGGGGCTATGGCTGGTGCAGCTTTAGGAGGAGGTTTTGGATTAGGGGTTGGAGTAGGAGGTGCAGCGGCAGTTGGATTGGGAGGTGCGGCGGTATCATCAGCCGTACTCGCAGGAGGCGCTATTCCCGCTGCAGTTATAACAGGAGCAACTATTGGTGCAGCTTTAGCCGTAGGCTTATCCGCCGGGGCTTCAGTATATATGGATAGTGTTTCCAGCCAGATGCGTTCCGCGGCTTTTGCTGCAGCAGCCCGGCAAATGAGGAGTATGCCTGAACATTTGGCTTATATTGCCGGTGCGGCATTACAGGTTTTATCTCAAGTAGTCGATGACCCGACTAAATATCCGGACATAGAAGACCTGGATAAGGATGGGGATACCGATGAGTTGGTCCCTCGTTTCCAGGTACAATGGAGCAAGTATATCAAAGCCCTTAACCTGAATTTATTTGATCTCTTTTTGAACTGGCAGACTCCTACTAATGAGCATTTGAACGAATTTAAGGATTATGCTAAAGGAGAAGTTGCTCCGGGTGGGGGAGTTTATGAAGATAATGCGTTATTGCATCTGTCAGATGGCCCTTTAGTTAAATTGTCACGGGGGTTATGGTTTACGCCGTACCGTCTGCCGGAAGATTACTGGATCCATCCTTCTGCAAGGACCCCGGAGAAAAAAGCTGATTTGATCGACCGGACGCGTTTTGAATTTGATAGTTATATAGGTGCGGCAGAAGGTGGGACCGATAGCGCCGGGAATACTTATCCCCCTTTGATCCCCCAGGAGCAGCAGCAGCAATATATAGGCGTACAAAATTGGTTTTCTATCTTTTATCCTGTTGGAGAAGCGGCAGAGGGTAGTTCGGATAATTCCGATGGATCAGATTATTATTCCCGGTTTAAAGTAATTATGTACGGAGACCCGGCCGCTGGTTTTGAAGGCCTTACGGATATGAAGGCAGATATAGAAGCTACAAAAATGCGGCTTCCTGATTGCAATGTCGGAGGAGCCGCTGACCCATTGGTGGGTGCGGTCTTGAACCCTCCTTGCAAGGGGTGGTTTAATGATCGCCTGGCCGCGACTACGGATAATTTCCTGGCAACGGATGAGTTTAAAGAGGCGACCGATAAGATCGATGAGATGACCGATAAAATAAAAGAGTTTCAGCATAATATGGACCTGGATTATGATGCGGCCAAGCCTTTCCTTGGAGGGTTGGATCCGGTCACTTATACCTGGAAAGATACCCGGGGAGAGCATTCGGTGAGTGTGGCGGTAATGATCCCGATCATGATGCCTAAGATCGTAAAGACAGACGACCACGGGTTCTTTGTCAGGACGATTTGCTTAAAGGAGAAACATTATAATGGCCTGGTTGGCGTGATCGCTACCCGTACAGACCCGGCCAATCAACCGGTGCAGGCAGGTAAAGTTGTCCTGGGAAGGTATAATCCTACGACCAATCAGACCGATAAGTTCCAGACGATCACCCGTTCGTCATTTGCCTGGTATAGCTATGACCGCGTGGGAATGATCGGTAAGGGAGGCATTGCCAAAATGGGTTTGAATCTGCTGCAAAATGTGACGAATTGGGCCGCAAATTTCCTGAACGGCCTTGCGGCTCCGGCGCCGGAGAATGAGGGGGATATTAGCGGAGGAGGGTCATCCGAATGAAAAAGATCTATATTGTTGTAGCGGTGTTTGTGGTCGCGCTTATAATTTTTGGGGTTACCAAGAACGTGTTTGTTTCGGATGTGGATTTCTGCCGTATGGTTTTAGCTAAGCTTGCTTCCGGGGATCAGTCGGTGCAGGATTCAATTGTCTGGGATAAATTACAACTGCTTGAGCAGGATGTAGGTGCTACATACTCGAAGTTTGTTACGGATAAGGATAAACAGAGTTATCGCCAGGTTTTTATTATAAGTTTTTCCAATGCGTTCAGTAACTCTAAAGGATATCTTGAGGATTATAAGAACTGGCGTATGCATGAGGAAGCCAAGGGGAAAAAGGTAGTCGCTGCTGATTATAAGGGGGCGACGATATTATTTACGCTTCAGGATACGGCAGGAATGAGGCGGTTGGTTTCGGTTTTAGTAAGGAAATAACGAGGCTGATATGTTATTAAGGAGAATAAATCATAAAGGGCTTACGGTGATCGAATATTCGGTAATGATCACGGTTATTGTCGCGGCCCTTATTGGAATGAGTGTGGTGATTAAACGGTCGCTTTCCGGTAAATGGCGTGGTGTCGGTGACCAGTTCGGCAGCGGCCGGCAATATGAACCAGGGGTTACGGAGGTGAAATAGTGTTTAGCTTAATCTTGTTGCGATTCTTGGTTTTTTCCTGTGCGTTCGGGGCGGTGCTTCTTTTAGTGAGCAAGATATTCCTGCCGATTTTTGTCGAGCGGTACGGAGATGCGCAAACGAAACAGGCAGGAGATGCCGAACGCAGGCTTGAGGCAATGTTTTTTTGGGTGACTAAGCGCAACCTGTTCATCATGTTTGTAGTCAGCCCCGTGCTTGTCGGCGCAGTTACCTACGCCGTATTTAACAATATTGTTTTTGCTATTCTTGGGCTGATCGTTGGTTTTATCCTGCCTAATTTGGTCCTGACGAATTTAGAGGCCAGGCGTAAGGCGGCTTTCGAGAATCAGATGATCGACAGTATTATGATCCTGTCCTCATCCCTGAAAAGCGGGTTGAGCCTTCTGCAGTCATTAGAGGTTATCGCCGAGGAAATGCCGGCGCCGATCAGCCAGGAGTTTGGCCTGGTAGTAAGAGAGAACAGGATGGGGATAACCCTGGAGCAGAGTTTGCTTGACTTGAACAAAAGAATGAAGATCGAAGAATTATTTCTCATGGTCAATTCGATATTAGTGGCCAGAGAGACCGGCGGGGACCTCACCAAGGTATTAAGCCGGTTAGTCACCACTATCCGTGATAACCGTAAATTAAAAGACAGTATTAAAACGCTGACCTTGCAGGGAAGGTTGCAGGGGGTGATCATGTCGGTGTTGCCGTTTGCCTTTGTTGCCTGGGTGATTGCTTTTAACCGGCACCATTTCGATATTATGTTCCAGTCCAATGAGGGCAGGATGCTTTTAATCTTAGCGGTGGTATTACAGGCGATAGGTTTGGTATTGATCTATATGTTCAGCCGGATCCGTATTTAACGGGGGAGAAAGATATGCCTATTTATATCAGTATAATATTGTTTGCCGGAGTATTGTTGATCTGGTGGGGGATTTTCGGCAAGATCATCTCCAATGATTCCCGGGTGCGCCTGGCGGAAGTAGCTCCGGAAATGAAAAAGACCCAGATGAACTCTTTTCTTATAAATGCTTTTCCGTTTACCCGCAATATGCTGGAACGTTTCGGCTGGTCCGCGGAATTAAAGAGAAAATTAGATTTTGTTTATGTGCGGCTGCAGCCTGCGGCATATTTTAACCTGAAATTATTATCCATGGTTGTTTTTGGGGCAGGGGCCCCGCTTCTTTTTGGCCAGCGCCAGCCGTGGATATTTGCTATTTGTGCGGCAGTAGGTTATATCATCCCGGATATCTGGTTAAAGCGCAAGATCGCCGAGCGCAAACATACTATTTCACGGTTACTTCCGGAAACAGTTGACCTGTTGGGATTATGTGTGGAGGCAGGATTGGATTTTATCACCGCCATTAAATGGCTGTTGGAGAAAACCCCGCGGAACCCGATGGTGGAAGAATTGGGGTTTGTGCTTGAGGAGATAAAATGGGGTAAACAGCGCGTGCAGGCTTTAAAAGATATGGCAAAAAGGGTAAGTGTTATGGAGGTTACTTCATTTGTGCATATCCTGGTTTTATCGGAACGGATGGGAACCCCGGTTGCGGAAACATTCACTATTCTTTCAGAAGATACGCGTTTACAAAGGTTCCATCAGGGGGAGCGTTTTGCCATGAAGGCGCCGATCAAGATCCTGATCCCGTTAATATTTTGTATATTGCCGGTGATTTTCATTATTGTTGCCGGTCCGATTATATTACAGTTTGTAAAAACCGGGGTATTCGGCAGTTTAGGGCAATAAGCGGGAGCGTCAAGTGGGGTGAGGGGATAAAATGAAGATCATAAATAATAAAAAGATGACTAAGCTATGGACAATCCTTCTGGTCATCTTTTTTTTGTCTCCCCAGCTTGTTTTCGCCCGTTCTTATAAAGGGGAATACCCGGATTTAAGTGGCTTATTCCAAGGGCCAAAGGCCAGCGATTATGCTGTGGGTTTGGGCTTGATCGGCGCGAGCATGCTTGTACCTTATGTCGCGGCTCCATTGCAAAATGCGGCATCGACGGTGTTGCCGCTTATCCCGCAGACCGCGACCCCGGCATTCACTACGACACAATTATTGAATAATTTTGGCCAGGGCGCTTTCATTATGAATATGGCGGGCGCAACATCTACCGTTTTGACGCATGAGTTTGGAGCCAAGCCTGCGACTGCGGCATTGATCAGCAGTATCGGAGTCGGCGGCGTTGTGGGAGGCCTTAATCCCGGGTCGGTGTTAGGTGATTCAATGACCGGGCCGGCGATGAGTTTAGGCAATATGGCTAAAGGGGCCTTTACCGGAGGTTTTACCGGGCTTGTTTCTACCGGTACGGTTGTGGCTATTGATGGCAAGAAAATGAATAAAGGGGAGGCCCCAGGAGTGGGGGCACAGATCGCCGGGATGGTTGCCGGTGTTTATGGCAATCAGCTTGGCCGGGCAATCGTCAGCGATAAGACATATCATCAGTGGGGTACATACCGGTATGGTAAGGGGCAGGATGCCAACACGCAAGATCCTAATACAAGAATTCAGAGTCCGGCAGACAATGTTAATGCTGGCTGTAGTGGTGGCAGGTGCCGTGCAAATAATCAGTGGGATTTAGACCAAGCCAATTTTGTCTTAAGAGATACCGGGAGGGGAATTTCTTCCGGCCCTCAAGACAATATGTTAGAGGCTATTAAGCCTTTTGCATCCCTGGCAAATAATACCGCAGATACTTCGGTTCCCATACAGCCAGATATGCAGGCCAACGCTAATAATAGCTGGTACGATATCCAGGAAACTTCAGCCCAGGGTGGGATTATTCGGGAGCAACGAGTCGATTTAGATCCCTCATCAGTACGGAGTGTAACACCGAATAGGAGTGGCGACCGTTACCAGATTGTTTTTAATAAACATGCTAGTGCTGGAGAGGTTGTCCGCAATATACTTGCACAACCGGCAATCAATACCGCAGATGCTTGGCCGATGCTTACTTCAAACGCGGTATCTTTGGCGGTCGGGAATGCTGTTGGGAAAAAGCAGGCTTTTCTTGCTCCCTTGGCCAGTTCCGTTACTCAAGGGGTAGTGTCTCCTGTTTTACAGGCGGCGGCTACTAATCTTAGACTGCTTCCTTCGTATTATTCCGGTTCCAATAAGATCGAAACCGACCTGACTTATTACGATAATGCAAGGGCAAATGTATATAAGAAAGAGATGAGCCCGGTTATAGAGGTTGCGCATAGGGTTTATGATAATAGTAAAGGGCGCAGTTTGGAAGATTTCAGGAGTGAACTTCAAACTACCCTGCAGACTACTATGGATGAGCCGCGGCATGGCACAGGATCAGGGTATCAATTTAGGGATGAAAACGGCCAAATGCGCACCATTCAGGTGGAAGTACCAAGCCCGCAAGCGATCAAGGATGATTTGTATGCGCAATTTGATGCTAAAAAGCTAAGTCAAGAAGAGTATAACATGCAATCAAGCGATGATAATTTACGCAAGATCATGTTTAACAGGGCGGTTACAGATATAAGCGGTAAGGTACAGGCTTCTATTAAACAGTACAATTCGTTAGATGATCTGTACCAGGCCAAACATATAAATCCGTCAGAGTTATATTTAGGCGATATGCTGGCAAATGTGAAGTTTGGTGTGGTTGAAGGTTTGGTGAGCGGAGGCATTGCATCTTTGGGTGCAAAGATCTCGGAGCGGCAGGGCCCCTGGACATCGGCTGCGGTTATGTACGGTGCAAGCCTTGCATCGGCGGCAGCACGCGGGGTGATCGCGCAGGCAAATTATACGGAACCCAGTAAATTTATGCCGGGCGGCAGGTTTGAAATGTATGCACCGGATCATTCTGTCAACGACGATGATCCAATTATGAATATGGCCCGAAAGGATTTAAGGCGTAGAGAAGATATGCGTTATGCTGAAATAGCCAGCAGGATAGGTCCGAGTAATAAGGTTAGAGGGCCGAATGGCGAAGAAGGGGTGCGCATGATGTTCCCGGATGATAAACCGAATTTTGTAGCAGCAAGCATTACACAATCCAGCTATGATTATTTGTTCCGGGTCGGTAGCTTTGGGGCGCCAACATATATGACGCGAGATGATGCGATGAATGTTTCCAGCCTGGCTTCTTCCGATTACATTAAGCAAATGAATAATTATGCGATGTCCGTTGCTCCTGTGCCGCCAAAGGAAGATAAGGGGATTTGGGCGACTTACAAGGCACAATATAAAGCGATGCGCAATGATGATAAGGGTAATAATGAGATGGCCAGGTATCAGTATGCTCCTTGGCAGAGTAAGGTATTAGCTTCACTTTATTATAATGCCGGAGTATCTACAACTTCAAATAATATTATGACGGGTATGGCGCTTTCCGAGTCTGTGGCGGATGCGGTAGGTATTGCGCCAATGAAGATGATCGGCACAAACTCTCCTAATATGCCGGTTGTCTTTGCTACTTTGCATCCACAGCCTTGGCAGTCAGGCAGGGTTATTTCGGTTTTCCCCAGTGACGGCGCAGGTTTAAGGGCATTGACTCCGGAAGGAAAGAGTTTTGTAGGCAGATCTTCAACTAATAGCCTGTTTGGGACTGATAATTCTAATCAAGGACAGCGCCAGAATGATAAATTTGATGTTAGTAGTAATGGCGCGCAGAAGCCGTAATATAATAAGCGCTATAAATGTCCAAAGATAAATATGTAAGATGATATATTCCGTAATAAATGTCCAAACAAGGTTATTTATGTCCAAACTGACTCAATAGGCTTAGAAGGGGGTATGCCTTTGTCCCAAGGCAGATGCCGCCTTATGTTTAATCCCCCTTCTTTTAAATAAAGGGGACGTTTCTATTTTTTCCCTTCATTCAGCTTCGCTGAAAAATAGAAACGTCCCCTTTATTTTGGAGCGCTAAAAGTAAGGGTTTTTATGCCTTTTTCAAGATGGCTTTTTGCAGCAGGCTTAAAAGCTTAATGGATTCAAGTACTTAAGGTTGTATTCAAATGTAATCCTTTTCTTTTTAAGTGGAAAATCGCTTGACACTATTAATATATATATGATATACTCTCAATGTAACGATGAGCTAAGCCACGGACGAAAAAAGTAAACTCATCGCAAGATGAGGACACAAAGCCACGGGTCCTTAAACAGTAGAAGAAAATCAGAGTACCGAGGATAGCCGGGTTGCCGAATACCGACGAGAAGTTGGGTTTGACGCTCGGTTTTTTATTTAAGTGCTTATTAAGAAGTTTCTCAAACTACTTAATAAAGTATATATGCAAAGTAAAGACACATTAATGATTAATGATTCTTTAGGGGGTCAGGGGGGAACTCTGCCCACTGAAGATATTGTTATTCAGCCTGAATTCAAATCCGGTTTTAAGGCTTGGATCAGGGTTGTGGCTTTTATTGTCATTGCAGTATTTTTGCCGGAACAGGTAGCTCAAGCCGCTCAATATGATTGGCGGGTTATTTGGCGGCAGCCGGCAGTATATTCGCCTTCTACTCTGCAAAACATCAATCAGGTCGATATTGCTCTCTCCATCAAGAATATTCTCAAAGATCTTTCCGGCAAACCTTATAATGCCATCAAACTTTCGGATAATCTAACTATACAATTAGATAAGCCTTTAGAAATGTCCAAACAGCGGATTGAAGAGATGTATAATTGGCTGAAAGGGCGTCCTTGCGGTTCAAAAGCTTTATTTGACTACTTAAGCTATAAAGGCGCGAAAATCGCAGAACAGGATATCGCGGTAATGGCCTTGACCATAGATATTTTGAACAATGTGGTTAAGCCGGAAGGTAATCCAGAAGTGATCAAAAACTCTTTATTCGCCCTTTCCCGGACCGCGGAATATTTTGATTATAACCTTTCTGCAGTAAAAATTGGTTTAGATAAACTATCTCGTGTGGCAGTCCCTTTCATCGCTCACTTGAATGGGGATCATTATGTTTTAGTCACGAAAATTGATGAAAATAAAGTCAGCTTTGTGGATAACCACAAAGAAGGATATTTGCCTTTAGAGCAGTTCCTGGAGAAGTTCAGCGGTTATGCCCTGGTAACTAACCCAACAGGTTTTGTTTTGCTGGATAAAGGCCAGGCACAAGCGGTTTTAGGCGCAATCGATAATGATTGGGGGACGATGTCAACCACAGTGCAGGTCATGGATAATTATGGCCAGGCATATGGCAGTACAACCTCGATCCCTGCTGGTTTCAGCGTACCGACATTACCGTCATTCTCAACTAACAATATCACTCCATCCTACAAATTCCCGGTTAATACTGTGGCGCATAATGCGGGTTTTAGCAATCAAGCTGGACAAATTGTCCGGCCTATGGCGATCATGAATACTGCATCAAGCAATCCCATGAATAAGCCCGTACAAACTTTAGTGGCTTTTAATAACCGGTTAAACGGTGTTGCGGTGCATCCAAATAATCCTGATATAGGCAAGATGGCGGATGCGCAATACACCCAGGCCCTGGGAGTAGGTAACGGCGGTTTTACGCCAGTAGGCAGCCAAAATGTTTATTATCAAAACACCGAAGTCGGTACTTTGGATGTATATGCCGTAGGAACAGATAGAGTTCAAAATGCGGCTTATCAGAATACGGCGTTTTTAAATGAGAATTTGTCCAATCAGATGCAGGGGAAAGTCAATGCCAGCAGCTTTGGGGATTCTTCCAAAGAAACTGCCGGGAGATTCAATGCCTATAATACAACTCCCACTGAAATTATCATGGTCGCAAAATCCCCCAAAGATACATTCCGCGTTAATTATCAAACTGGCGCTTATATTGGTGTCGGGGATACAATCTACGGAAGCGGGAAACAGATGCTTACAGGTTTAGGGGTTGATACCGGCACAAGAAACGATGTATGGAGGCCCAACCAGAATGCCTATGAATTGAAAATTAATGACGCCGGGAATATTTCTCCTGTTCAGGCAATTCAACATTATTCTGGAGCAACAATTCATAATACTACAGGTGCGCCCACTATTTGGGATAAGGATAGTAAGCATACATATATGCAGCAAGGTAATTTTAATGGTACATCGAAGGATCAAGTTGTGAAATGGGCTGGTGGCGCTATCACCGGTATGAAGAACCCGGGAGCTTTTGTCCCAGGCCGGGTTTCTCAAACAACCAGTATCCCTGGGATAGGCCCTGTGGCCTCTTCTGCTTACGGCACACATAACAGTTATTGGGCAGTAAATAATGAAACCGGTAAAAGTATTTATGGCGAAAATTTTCGTACGGTCGTTCCGATAACCGAAGTAAAAGGTGATGATTTAATCGGAAGAGGAGGCGCAATAATTGGTCCTACCGGGATTGATAAATGGAGGGCGCCGGCTATAAATAATAACGCCGGCAACGATCATTTCAATACCAGTCCGGGTAATTTATCAAGAGGGCTCGTAAGCACTAGTGGAAGTATCGTTACAGATCAGCATAACAATACAAATATTTATTCCATTGAAGAAGTAAGGTTTAACCAAGGCACAACCGCTAATTTGCTTTTTAACGCCGGAGCTAGTTGGAATGGCCAAGGATACAGGTATCAGGGTTTAGAAAATGTTAGAGGCCGGGTTGAATCGGCTGGTTTTGGCGCGGTTGCCCCGGAATCAAAGGCAAGATATCAAATAGCCAGAGATAATTTGTCCAAAGAAGCACTGGCAATGAAATTAAACGATGGCACTTACGGGATTATAGGTGTCAATCCCGGGGTAGATGGAACCGGCAATTTAAGTTTTGAAGGATTACGTCCTCTTAATGCCGATACAAAATTAACCCAAACATTTGCTGCTTTGAATTCAGTTAATTTAATAGCTAATCCCATAGATATAAATACCCGGGTTATAAGCAGTGTAACTGGTAAAAAATTGGATCCACGTGGTTTTGCCGCAGCTGATTATTCCGCTAAACTTCCTCTTGAAGCAAAATACACCTTGGTAGATTATAACACTAAAGGAAACTTGTTTATTCAGGCGGCATCCTGGGCAAAAGATAAAACTGGTGCCAATGCTTCATTAACAAGCCTAAGGAGTAGTGTTGAAGCGGAAGCTTTGTCAAAATTAGAATTCGCCGGTAAAGCTTATGATCTTGACGCTGTGAAAGCTTATACTATCTCCCAGGAATTAAATGGTGCTCTTAATAAGGTTGTAAGAAGCGAAGGTGCAATAGAGCAAACTCATACTGCATCTAATGGAAGGTTTGTCTTAGGTGAGAGGTTTGATTTTTCAAAACCTGAAATCGCCACCTTAGGTGCACAAGTAGTCGGGTTTGATATTACAAAAGAAACATATAGGGATTTATACGCACAAGCCAAAGCCAAAAGTGATAAGCCCAGAGTAGGCAAGGATGCAGAGATCACAGCCCTTAATCCAGGTAATTATGCTGAACGCATAAGGCCGATGATCGGGCAAGCGCCCGTTGTAATTACTGATATTTTAACTGATATCGGCAAGAATAAACAAGGGGTTTTCAGTCTTAATGTAGCTGACCAGAAATCCCAGCCCGTTTTTAACTACAATATACAAGATAGCCAGAATCCAATTGATTTTATGATAAGGAATCCGGATAGCATAGGCATATCCGTTAAGGATGCCTATACCGGTGGTTTATATAATATGCCAAAAAGCAAAGTTGCGGAGGATTATGTTTTTCAGTCATCTCAAGTCCCGCAGATCGATGGATTTAGCGGAGCCCTTTATACAGGTAAATCTAATCTAAAGAATGCATTAGTTGATGGAACAAATAGTCTGTTAACAGCAGTAGGGGTTAAATCAGATAAAATAACTTCTGTTTTAAATAGCTTAAGAGATAACGGTGAAGCGCGTTTATCTAATGACAGCCCGACTAAAGCTTTTGCTGATAAGTTAAAGAATGCGGATGATCTAAAGTGGGCTCTGGTCACTTCAGATTATTTCCTTAGGCCGTATGAAGCGCATTTCAATAGCGACACTGGTAGTCTTGAGAAAAAATTTGCCGGCGGTAGCGTTAATATTGATGGCTGGGGATATCTTACCGAGACCCAAGGGCAGCGGCATCTTTCGCTTTTTGGCCATGGTACCGATGTGAATGGCAACGCCATCACGCCCACCCTTACTATAGGATATAAAAAAGACTCAACAACCGGCATAGATGAACTGTTCCAGACTTTTAATGGTGTTTTACGGAAGAATGCTTCTGGCGAACAATTTGGTTCTTTTGGCAAGGTTGATAACCGTGTTTTTACCCAATGGATGCCTCAATTTACTCCCGGTGGCAGTGCTACTATCCCATCAGATATACCTACTCGAGCCACGGCAAGAGATCCTCAAAAAGCTTTATTAGACAATAACCCCGGCTTGAGAATGTTGGCATTGACAAAAGCTGATCAGCAGATCCATATAGCAGATGGAAGAGTTGAGTATGGAAAAGGCAGCGAGATCTTATTTGGCAAGAATCCTACGCTTGATCCTTTATCCGGCAATATCCTGTCGCATGGTAGAAGGGTGCTTGCCGGCCAAGAAATAGATGAGAACACAAAAGAAATACGCTATGCATGGAATTATTCTGACGGCACAAGAAAATACGAACATTTTGATCCCAAATGGCAGGAAACGAACTATGGCGGCAGAAAAGTTTGGGCATTGCAGGATATAAAAGTGGATTATCATGGAAAACCGGCGGTTTGGTCTACTGGCGGATGGTTGGTCCCGAAAACAGGTGGAACCGTCTCTGGAGGCATTCAGACCACTACAGAAGGTTTTGGCATTCAACAGGATGCCTGGCTTCCGATAAATCAATTAAATGTTATGGGAAGAGATGAATTACTGATACGCCTGCGCGAAGGCGCATTAGGAAAACGTATGGATAATATTGCTGAATTCGCGGCTGACAGGAAAAAACACGGCTTGAGTCTTGAAGGAGAGGCTTTAACACAAGCCCACACCGAATATCTTAAGCAATACGCTGAAGGGGTCGAGAATTTCAAGGCCCAGGAAGCAAAATTCGATGCGGCATTGGATAAAAACAAACATTTAAGCGGTCTTTTGAATACCGGTTATGGGTTTGAGATATTTACCGGAAATAATGGCAACATGCTTTCTTCCTCGTATTTGCCGGGATTTTCTGCTTCTAGTATTCTCCAAAACAAAGGCCAAACTTTATCCCGCGCAGCTGATTTGTTGAATGGTTTAGTTGCGGAACATACTTCCGGTAGAGTTTCTGCTGGTCCTGATTCGGGTAAAATTAAACCTGAAGATGCAGAAAACAAATCGGAATATAACGCGACTGAAAATCAGCCGTTTACTACTACTAAGTTTGGGATCAGGAATTCTAAAGTTCCGGGAGCTTTGTTGCTCGATGCGATGGGGGAGAATAAAATAGAATTTTTCCATTGGGGCGAGACGCTTAACCCGATGATCTCTAACCCGGGCTCACGGGGTAAGTGGCTCGAAGATGTCAGGAGCGCCGGGGTATATGGCTTGAATTTTGATACGGTGTTAGCAGAAGATAATAAAGGAATGCAGTATCTGGAGCACCGGACCGGGTATGTTAAGGCCTTTGGGCAAAAAGATTCAGAGATTTATTTTGCTCCCGGAAATAGGGTGGAATTATCCGGTTGGTTCGGGTCTTTTGGGAATCCCTATAAGTTTGAAGGTAAAACATTTGATCCGGCGTTAAGGCAAGAGCAGAAACATTATGAAGGCACTGGCTTAATGGCGTTAAGAAATGTTTATTTCCAAGCAGGTGTTGCCAAAAGTGTCGCCGGTAAACCACTGCCAACTGGTAGTTTGATGAGAGAAGGCCGTTGGTTAAATGCGGATGGTAAACCTGCTGGTGATTTAGCAATTAATGTAAATACGGATAACATAGAAGAAGGTATCGATGGGTTAATCTTTAGGGCTAATAAGGGTGCTAAGGATATCTTGCCTCTTTATCAATTTGCCCAACAATCTAAAGATAAGGTACCCACGCCTGATGAAGTGTTGGCACAACTTTTAGGTGGTCAGGCCGGAACAGATAAGGCAAAGGCCGAGCCTTCCAGGCCTGCTGCAGAAGCTGAACTTTCATCATTAGGAGATCACCCTGCGTATATTCAGGTTAAAGATAAATTCAGCTATCTGATTACTTCTTCGGGAGATAAGTTTAATACTTATGATACTTTCTTTAAAGTAAGCGATAGTTTCAAAGAGGCTAATAACAGCCTGCCTGTTGGAGATGAACAGGCCTATTATAAAGATAATAATGCGCTTTCTGGCTTCTGGCTTACTAAAAAAGGAATGCATTGGCAGAATAGTAATCCTGGCCTTGCTGACGCGGATTTACGTGGTATATCTCTTGCCAGGACCGGCGACGTTAATATTTTAAGGAATGATTGGATTGCGTTAATTGAACAATCATCTGGGAAGGTAGAAGCGTTTGCTTCGGGAATAATCAATGTAAAAGATGTATCTACCGTTAAACAGCTTACTACGGCTAAGGTCGATAATTTTGAAATGCGAGCGTTTTCTATCGGGGCTAAAGGCGGGCATCAATTATGGTTATATAATGACAACAAGTTAGCCAAAACAGTAGATATCAATGCTGCGGCTAATAGAATTAATCAGTTAACCCCGAAGAAGGTAGATGAAAAAACAGCAATCCTCGAGAAAATAGGGGAAAATTTCGGTATACGTATTTCTAAGAAAGAAGGCGATGCAAGACAAATCAGTTTCGTAAATGATTTTGCTGGTTTAGGCGCAGCTACTTCTACTCCCAATGATAAACCAACTGATAAGCCGAAAGACCAGGCGCAGATATTGCTCGAGACAGATTTAAAAGACATTTTTGCTGTCTCCAATGATGCAAAAGAGCCATTCTTATCGAAGAAGTGGGCGTCGCTCATTAATGCTACAGATTCATTAACCTTTGATTTATCAGGTAATTTGATCGCTGGGATTGGGAATGCCTTAAGGTTTACCCCTGGGACTAACTGGGGGAACAAAATGAATATCCAGGGAGAGTTCACGACTCTTGCCGACGGAACGAAAAAGGTTGTTAAGGAGGGTGTTGCTGTAACTGGTTATAATTTTGCCAAAGATGCAACCGGTAAGATTGTGTTGCAAGAAGACGGTGCGCCACGCGTCAATTTATCCCTTAATCCTCAAACGGATATTCTTTTTAATGGCTACAACATGCATAAACTCGAGCAAGCCGATGGCAAGCTGCATGAGGGGTATTGGATAGGAGGGGTATTTGCCTGGAACAAATCTGGAACAGTTTCTTTGGTAGGAAAGCAGGGTGATTATAAAGCAAATAAGTGGGATGGTTTTGTGCTTCCTTCAGGGATGGAAACGCACGTAGGCGTTATAAAGTCTTTCCGAGAAGGCGTGGCAGATCCGGATAAAGCCTATGTCTTGCCCCAGGTAGATTTACGCTCTGTTCAAGAAGGGGATAAAATCTTTAATGCTCTGGTTTTGAAAACTACAGGAGCTACAAGTTCTAAGAAAAGTGATGAAAAAGGAGATTCTCCTTGGTGGTCGAAGATTAACTCTGTTTCAGAAACCACATGGGGCACCGAAAAAGAATACAATGTGTTTACTTCGAAGAAAGCAGGTTCATTAGAATTTGCTTTGCCTGAAGGGATGACGCAATTAGATGCGTTCAGCATGGCTTTAAATACCGGCGCCAAAGGAACGAAAACAGGATCTTTAGTATTAGCTAATGATAGAAAGAAAACTATTGATATAACCAGCGATTTTGCAGTTACCAGCGAAGGCATTAATTTTTCTGAAACTAAATCAGAAGGAAAAGAATTTGCGATTATTTCAGAGAACGGGCAGAACTTAGCTTTATTAGACGGCGAAACTACTAAAATAAGAAGAGGCCAGTTAGAAATAGAATTGAGCTTTGCAGGCGGCAGATTGGATACTAAGAAAATATTGAGAAGTAACAAAGAACTCTCTATCGCATTTGCAGAAGGATCAATAGTAGTAGATGCCGATGGGGCGATCTGGAACCTCGAGACAGGTGAACAACTTAAAACAGATCTGCCGGAAGTCCGTGCTATTGAGGCTAAATACCAGTCTTTTATTGCAGAGCGAAGAAGAATCGCGCAACAGATCGGTTATTTAGGCGATATAAAAGACAGCATTGCCTTACAAAAGGCCATAGATGTCCATAATCTAACGCTTATTTCTGAGCGTCAGGAAATAGCTCGCCAGATCGGGTATGCTGGTGATATTAAAGATGATGCCGGTTTCCAGATTGCATTAGATGCTTTTAAAACTAACCTGATAGCTGAACGCCAGCAAATTGCCCAACAGATCGGTTTTACCGGTGACATCAAAAATGATGCGGCGTTTAAAGAAGCAATAGAAGCTTTTAATGCAAAACTTATTGTTGAACGCCAGCAAATCGCCCAGCAGATTAGTTTTACTGGCGATATAAAAGATGATAAAGCTTTCAGACAAGCATTGGATAATTACAATGCCAATTTGGTAACTGAACGCCAGCAAATCGCCCAGCAGATCGGTTTT
>CAZRVK010000010.1:0-35971 GCA_964603585.1 uncultured Planctomycetales bacterium | reverse complement strand
CAGCAAATCGCCCAGCAGATCGGTTTTACCGGCGATATAAAAGACGATAAAGCTTTCAGACAAGCACTGGATACTTACAATGCCAATTTGGTAACTGAACGTCAGCAAATCGCCCAGCAGATCGGCTTTACCGGGGACATCAAAGATGATAAAGCTTTCAGACAGGCATTGGATACTTACAATGCCAATTTGGTAACTGAACGTCAGCAAATCGCCCAGCAGATCGGTTTTACCGGCGATATAAAAGATGATAAAGCTTTCAGACAGGCACTGGATACTTACAATGCCAATTTGGCAACTGAACGCCAGCAAATCGCTCAGCAGATCGGTTTTACCGGAGATATAAAAGATGATACATCCTTCCAAAACGCATTAAATACCTATAATAGTAATTTATCACTTCAACGCCAGCAAATCGCCCAGCAGATCGGTTTTACCGGTGACATCAAAAATGATGCGGCGTTTAAAGAAGCAATAGAAACTTTTAATGCAAAACTTGTTGTTGAGCGCCAGCAAATCGCCCAGCAGATCGGCTTTACCGGAGATATAAAAGATGATAAAGCTTTCAGACAGGCATTGGATACCTACAATGCCAATTTGGTAGCTGAACGCCAGAGAATTGCAAATCAGATAGGTTATCAAGGCGACATTAAAGACGAAAATGCTTTTAAGCAGGCTATTGATCAGTATGTTGAAAATAGTCCATTTAACAAGATGCAGAAAAAAGTGCAGGAACAATCAGCTGCTTTAAGGCGTCAGTATGCAGGCGGCAGAACCGCGGAGCAGGTGGCACAAGAAGTAAAGGACGCAGAAGCAGAATTGACTCGTTTGAATGAAGCCTGGAGAAATGAACGTGAGCGCAACGGAGACTTAAAAGGCCAGGGAGTTTTAAGAACATTGAAGGGTGCATTTTTTGTTAATAGGGATGATAGTATAAAAGAAAGACGTGATGCTGCAGCTCAAAGGTTACAAAATTTATATTTCGCGGAACTGGCTTTTGCTGCCCCGGAATCCATATTAAGACTTAAACAGCAATATGTGGATGGGACAAACGCAGGATGGAGTGATCCCAGTGCTGATAGCGTATATTCGGGGGATTTAAAAAAGCATGCAGTAGAAGAATTCTGCAAGAGCAATTCTTATTTGCGGTTTGACAGTCTTATCGCTAATATTAATAAATTATCTAAAAGTTATGATTACGCGGCGAGCATGCAATCGTCTAACTGGATGTTGGATAATTGGTTCGGCGTGCATGGGAGCCAGGGCGAAGCGCGCAGCGCTATTCTTAGAGCCCATGAAGATGTAAATAAACAGCGGGAAACAGTTCTTCGCGAAATTGATAATTTATTGGCTCTGCCGGAGGTTGCAGGAGACATTGCTCTTTCGCAACAGTTAAACCAAATAAAGAACGGAGTAAGTCAGGCAGAAGAATTATCGACTGTTGATATCCCGGTATTCTGGAGCACTGTTCCCAGCTATGCTCAATCCGCCTTAAGAAGAAATACTCAAGAAATAACAACTATGGTAAATGACGGTCTTCTTAAGCCCTTTGCGCAGGGTGCAGTTCGTACTGGCAGATATGTTGGGTATATAGTGTCAACTGTTAATATTGAATTTTATCATCAGATTGGCCTTATTGATGGAAATGGAACTTTATACAAAGTTCCTGATTATGTGCTTGGCAGTTATGATAGCCCAGAATGGGCTGGTTGGGGAAGTAATCATAATAAATTTGCTGTCAGAAAAAATTGGCGTGAAGAATTAAAAACCACTGGCGGGGTATTTATAGATGTATTTGCTACAGGGGTTGCCATAGGAGCGCCTTTTGCAACCGGAGGTGCTGGGTTAACAGGGGCAACGGGCACTCTTGGTAAATTAACTGGCGCAGGCTCAACCGGTGCAAGAGCTTTTATTGCCTATAATGCTGCGTGGGCGGGCTCGGGTGCAACAATTGGGTACTTAAAACATGGACTTGATACAGGTAGTTGGAATCCGCTTACAGCGGAGGCTTTAAAATACGAAGCAACAGGAGCGATCGTAGGTTTGACTGCAAGAAATTTACTTGTTACATATAATCCTGCAGCCATGGCAGCCAGAGCCAATACTTTTACCGGCAGGGCGATTAATACTATCTCGAGTCCTTTTACGGCAAACAAAGCTCTTATGTTAACATCCAGCAAAGCAGCCAATCTTGCTATAAGTGAAGGTGTATTAATAGGAACTACAACTTTAGGCACCATAGGTTACAATATGGCAACCGGTAAGCAAGGGCTTGCTCTTACCGATAATTTAGGAAGGAACGTATTAATTGCTGCATCAGTACCATTATTGCCAAGCATTGGCAGAGCACCATCAAGAGCGGCAAATGCTATTGGTCAGAGAGTTCTTTCTCCGGCTTTCACAAGATTAGGCTTAACTAACATGGCTAAATTTGCTGCCACATATCCTAAGACCGCTACTTTAGCCGCTTATTATACTGTAAGTACTCCTTATGCGGCAGTACACGCAGGTTACACAGCCTCTGATAATTATAAACCTTCTTCTTCA
Source organism: uncultured Planctomycetales bacterium (assembly GCA_964603585.1). GTDB lineage: Bacteria > Omnitrophota > Gorgyraeia > Gygaellales > Profunditerraquicolaceae > CAZRVK01. The sequence goes on along the minus strand of CAZRVK010000010.1, from coordinate 33,424 downwards.
GTTATAACAACATTGCATAATGTCATGGCTGCCGGAGGCAGGCAGGTGATTCGGGCTTTACCTGGTTCATATCTTGGTGATCGGGTAAGAAGTTTGGATGCGAGAGAAACAGAGTTTGTTCTTAATTCTTTCAATAATATCGGTAAGTTTGGCGCTGTTCCGGCGTACACTTTTGGTTTAACTAAGTTTTATCTAAGCACTCCAGGGTTAGCTGTTAATACTGTTGCTTCTTGGCAAGAAACAGCACAAGAGTTTGTAAAGATGGCGCAGTTAACCATTAATATCGCTTCAGGTAAATCAACGGAGATTACTCCTGCGAATGCCGCCGAATGGGGTTATTTGATCGGTGGTTTGATGGGTGCCAGCCGTAGCATGAAAGATATGGGTACAGGTTTGCAAGGTATATCCAGGGCTAAATTTGTTGACCCTGCTAAAAATGTTTTTGTTATTGTCGGCAAGAAATCCCTTGATTTCATGGGCAGAACTCTGGAAACTACCCCTACATATCTTAAAGTCAATGCCGGGATAGCCTTGGGTGTTAATGTTACTAATTTTGAAGCTTTAGGTAAATCTGCAAAGAATTTGGCATACAACTTTGATCATTTGGTTTCATCTTCTATTGGGATGAATGCAGCCTTTAGAGGTATAGGTAGTATTGTTGGCGGAGGCCTTCGTTTATATGAGAAGACACGTTTTGGGCAATGGGTAACAAATAGCAGCAGCCAGTTACAGTTATTGGGACGTAATCTTGGAACTGCTGGTAGATATAATTGGAAACCGCAGGCTTTAGGTATAGGAGCTGCCGGAGTTGGTGCGGGGATGTATGCTGCAGGTACGAGGATTGATAAACTTAAGAATACAACTACCGGCAATATCATCGCTAATAGTGGTTTAGTGCTCTTTGGGTCCGGTTTAGCTTTTGCTTTACACGCCCATAATTCTGCCTTAGCAAAAGCATATGCCGCAGGGACTATTAAGGATATCTCCCGGGTGCGTGCTTATACTGCGGCAATCGGCGGTGGCAGTGCGGCAGCCGGGCTTTATGCTTTAGGGAATAAATTAGATAATAAGTATGTAAAAGCAGCCGCCGGCCTTGTTGCCGCAGGTACTTTAGGGTACCTTGTAAAAGGCAGTCAAAACCTGCGTACATATTGGACTAATGCCCTTGTTGGTGCTCCGGCCGCCGGCGCGATTTGGTATGGGACAAAAAAGGCGATAGTCGATCCGGCCCTTGGGGTATATGTTAGCCCTAAAGGGGAAAAGGCTTCATACCGAGTTGCTTCAGCCCCGAATCTTTTCGGTGAGCGACCGCTTACCTTCTATATTTATAATAAAGAAAAAGAGAAATTTGACATACAGCATTCTCCTAAAAATGGCGATTTGCCCTATGCTCTTATCAGCGGGGCATTATTAGCGGCCGCTGCGAATACTGCACGGGTATATCGTAATACTTACGAGCGTAAACCGTTTTCAAGAAAATTGGGAGAGGTTGTAAAAGATAAGATCCGCGAGCCTTTTAAACGTAATTATAATCAAGGGCTTGATCTGGTTAAAGCCGGCTCCAAGGAGATCGCTTGGTTCCAAGTAAAGACTACTTTGCCTGGGGCAGCACTTCTTATTGCGAATAACGTTGAATCAATCAGATCAAGTATTCCTTTGCTCAAAGATTTAAGTTCTGCAGAATGGAGGCGAGGGATTAATATCGCCGGAGGCACACTAATTGCCGCAGGGTTACTTACTCCCGCCCTGGCGAAAATGAGCAGTAGAAATTTTGCTGCCGCAAACAGGTTTGCAAACGTATATTCCGGGATAAAAACCGTTGCCCTTGATCATACGATCCGGGGTACAGGCGGGACACTGCTTTTTGTTATTGCCCCGTTACATATGGTGGTTGAAGGGACTTCAGCATTATTTAAGAAATACGTAGAACCTTCGACGAATACGGGTTATGAGCGCGCATTTTTCCAAAGTACTTTTTCCGCATTTTGGAATAAAGAAAGCGGGGTAAAATATCAAGGTGTCTGGGATCCCGGTAAAAAAGGCTATTTAAGATCTTTAACTGATATTTTCCTGACTGGATATAAATCAGGCCTTTTTGGCACAAATAGTGATGGTTCGTTAAAAGTAAAATCAGTGAATGAGTTAAAGACGCCGTATGAATTCTTAAAAGCTACTTATAAAGCCGATGGCGGTACAAATATTCTCTTTTCCGCTATCCTGGCCGTAGGCCAACAGCCGCTGGAGGCGCTGCTTTCTAATATTCAAAAAGGAGATTTTGGCCGGCGGTTTAGAGCGGTTGGCACGGGTATTCAGCAGAGCGCTGGTTTAGGGTTAATTGGCATTGAAACTGCGGCAAAAGCAAAAACTGCTACATTGGCCAGCCGTGGTTTAAGCCGGGTCTTGGATCTTGTAGTAAAAGGTACTACCGAAGAAGTTATTGTTGAGCAGGGAATTGAGTTAGCAAGCAAACCGGCATTTGGCTTGATTCAAGCTATGGTTAATGGTGTTGCTCCAGGCTTATCTAAATACGTGCCGCTGCTAAGCGAAATATGGCAGGAAGTTGCTTCTCCAGGAGGGGCCGGGATTCACAGTAATGCGAAAAGCATATTAAGAGATATCCAGAATCACAATGCAACTTTAATCATTAATGATAACACTCCCGGAGCAACTACTCCTGTCCGCAAAGTATACACTAAGGATGAGGTTGATAGTAACACCGGAGATGTCTTAGAAGCATTAGCTGTTTTAAAGGCCGGCGATACGGTAACAATTCAACGCCCAGACGGACTGCGCCGGGTTTTTGATGTCCAAGGTGACAACTCCTGGGCTTCGACTTTTTATTCAAGGGCCAGGGCAGTGGAATACGACCGACAACTGCAGTCAGGTGTACTTACAATACCGGCGTTGGCAAGGTTAGCCAAGGCAAAAACCGGCGTTTCTGATGTGGACCGGGATGCGGCAAAACAGGTTTTAGCCGGTAAGCTTACTCCTGGTGCCGCAGCAAAAGCTTTACATTCTACTTCTACCGGGCAAGTTTCATACACTGATGGAGTTAATACAGAGGTTATTGACGTCCAGGCATTGAAGGCACAGATCATTGAGCGCATGGCCGTGGACCAGGGCTTTAACCAGGGATTCCAAAGCGCTTATCAGGCAGTTCCTGCTGGATTAGTTAGGGATACGGTAAGGATCGCAGGCAGGGATATTCACATTACCGCTTCATCGGCAAACGCCAGGAGTTTAGAACAGGGTTATATTTCGGGAAATAGTAACAGGGTTTCTCAAGCCAGGCATTATGTACAAGATAACGGCAATACGATCGAAGTAACTTTACAAAATGGTAAGTTCGTTGATGCCGCAGGGCGCCAATATGCCTCCAGCCGTGTTACAGAGCTTCGTCTTGTACAAGGGATGCATGCGGAATTAAGCGATACAACAGGCAATTTAAGCGCGGGGTTAGGCGCAGGAGGCATAGGACAATTAGGGCAGTTTGTTATATATGTCGATGCAGACCAGAATGTGGATTTGGCCGATCCTTTTGCGCATCAAGTGGTATTGCATGAGCGTAATGAATTAAGCCGTCAGTTGCGTATGGGAAAACAACTGCAAGAGCGGGTAGATTTTAAAGCCGGAGAAACTCCCATACAGCGGTTATTAAGGTTAAGAACAGAACAGTCCCAGGCTGCTTTACAGAATTCTCATGAAAATGCCCCGGAAATAATAATCCCGCAGGTTTTATCTAGAACAAGGGCAGTCGTTAGCTTGCCCGGGCAAAATAATCTTCCATTTGGTTTTACTCCGGGTTTGCCTGTTTTGACCGCTGCTTCCGGCGGCCATGCGCCCGCCTTTTTATTAGATAAAAAAGAATTAGAGTTAGAACATCTCCTGGCAGAGTTACATCTTAAGGCATTTACAACCGTAGCAGATTCTTTACGTTATGAGGACGAAGATGCGCTGATTGATGCCGTTGCGATCGAAGAAAAAATGAGCCTTGTTGACGCAGATCTTACCTATGCAAAAGGACTCAAGAAATATGGCGCTGACCTGCGCAGCCCGATACGCTGGCTGCATAATCGCGGTGAAATGTCCAGAGTTAGAAAGGCCGTCATTGCCGATAAATATAAAGATAAGGATATCGATAAAGAGCTGGCAGGTTTGCCGCAGAAAAAGGCGGACGCTTTAATGGAGTTAGAGCGGGATATCCATATGGGTTTTGTTCAGCGCAGAGCGGCTTTAAGAAAAGAGATCGATGATTTAAAAGGATCCGCAAAATTAACTCATGAACAAAGGCAGCAGCAGATCAAAGAAAAAGAAGAAGAGCTTGCTGGATTAAACGGCGACCGTTTGCAGGAACGCGTTAATCAGACAAAGAGGTATATGGAAGAGGCTTACCAGAGCGAACAGGCCAGGCTGGAAGGAATAAAGAAAGGGAAAATAGATCTAAAAGAAGAGTTTGGCTTGCAAGCCGCGGAGCGTAAACAGAACAAAGCCGATTTTATCTCTGAAATCATTAAGCGTGGTTTAGTAGATTCTCGCGGGTTAGTTAAGATAAAAGGCTTAAGACCTGTTTCTCCGGAAGAAGCCGCTGATTTGATCGATAAGACTGAAAGCGGTGAACATTTCAAGGTGTTCGTTCTTAAGGATAAAAGCCGCAAGATACTTGCGCAGGCCAGGGTAATTAAGTTCTCTGATTTTGAAAGTCTTCCTTCCGGATTGATTGATGCGGAAAGATCTAGAGTAAAGGGCCTTTATCTTAAAGCCGAAGCCGATAAAAAGAACAACTTTAGTGTCACGACTTTTGTTACTGATCAGGCAGATAAAGGATTTGTTGTGGTCCAGCCGTATATTGAAAGCCTTGCGGACAAAATACCAGGATTGGCAAGTTCTAAAAAAGCAAAAGCCCTGCATGACGCAGTAGTAGGGCGCAGTGGGTTAGGGCAGGTTTTGATCAAAGAAGAACTTACCGTTGATCCTGACGGCACACAGTCTCTTCCGCAAAATATCGGAGTAAATTCGAAGGGCCGGGCAGTAATGTTCGGGATGGGCAGTCTTGTGGAAGGCCCGTTACCTTCTATAGGGGCAAAGAATAAGAGGGGCATCAATTGGTTAAGGGCATATTATCAGGATGTAAATGCACTTGACCAGGAAGCGAAATTAGAGAAAAACATCGCAACGTCATTATTACCCGCATTATCTGCTGTAACCGGGACGGGAGTTAAAGCTAAATCGAGCCGTGAGGCCAGAGAGTTATCCAAAGGCCTGGAAGCTCAAAAGACCAGGGACCTTGCAATAGTAACCAAATTAAATGACCGCGCCAGGAAACAGTTAGAAACAAGAACAAGACAGCTGGCCGTAGCAAAGGCAGCTAAACTTTCTGGCCGCAAGCTAAAAGAAGTTGACCAGGAATATGCCCAGTATTGGAAGAAGGTTAAGGCGGATACCCAGCGTGCAATAAAAGCGATCAGCGGATCCGGTTCTGCCTGGGAAAAAGCGCTTCAGGCAAAAGAAGCCGCGAAAGGATTAACGGCTTTTGATTTTGCTGGAGGCGCAAGAACTATTCAGCCGCAGTTAATGGATGCCTATCGCGGGTTAGGGCCTCAAGCATCACGCCATCGTCAGGTTAAATTCGATGTTGATAAAAAAGCCAAGGCGCTTTATAGCATAGATTACAATGAGGGCACTTCTTCTATTACCATAACTTTGAATTCCGCGGCGGTGGATGATCCGGGGATGTTACCGGTTATCCTGGCGATGGCTTTGGTTTCTTCCAGGAACAATAAAGGCGATGTCTTTGGGCAGGCCAGAGATATTTTGACTCAAATCAGGGAAAAGGCGCATGGTAAAACATCCAGCGGCATACGGGATAATAGTTTAAGAACAGTCGTAGAGTGGACGGGTAAACCGAGGAGTAAAACTACAGCAAGAGAATTAGCGCAGGCTTTAACCACGATCGATCCTTCTCTTCGGGCGCACAAAGACAGTATCGCCTGGTATTTATCGCAAAGATACGGGATTTCATTGGATGGTTCGCCTGTGCGTCCGACTGTTGGACAGCGGCTGGCTTGGGAATTAGATGCTTATCCTGATGCCCAGGCAAAGATGAAAAAGGCTCTCGGAGTATCTATTGAAGATTTTGTCCAGGGTGCAAGAGAGATAAGCCCTGGAGTCTATACCAGTTACACTGCGCCGGAAAAAGTATTAAAGGTGGTAAGCGGCAGGAAAGTCTCTGAATATGAGAATAATACATTGCCGGAACAGGATTTTATGCCGCAGCAGACCGTAATACCGCTTGCGAAAAACAAGATAGTTGTTGTCCAGGCCAAAGCCTCCGAGACTTTGAAAGAAGCGTTGGATAAAGCGGATAAATCCGGCCAGAAGAGATTATTGACTGAATTGGAGAGGACACGCAAACAATTGGCGCAGCTGGGTGTTTATTTCCGGAATAATCCAGCGGACTTTGCTTTAGAGCAGTTTGGTATTTTAGATGGGAAGGTTGTGGTGCTTACTCCTTCTGCCCTTACTTTAGATAAGGCATCTGGTATGGGTGATCCTAAGAAATTATCCCGGGCCCTTACTAATATAGGTAATACTAATGCATCTATTGTTGAGAAAGTAAAAGAATTAAAGGTAAAGAAGCCTTTAGCCAAGAAGTCGGTGGTTTTTGACGTTGAAATGGAAGTAAAAGCCGGGAATAAGAATATTATTCTAAAAGCCGATGGCAAAAAGCCGGTTATAATCTCCGAAAAAGCAGCACGCCAGATAGGCGGCGTTGAAGTGACTATCCCAGGTAATAACCGGGAAGATGTCCGCTATAGAGCAAGAGTCCAAGGCAATAGAATGGAATTATTCCAGAGAGTGGGAACCTCCCTTAGGCCTATTACTACAGTTACCTTGCCTGCTAAATCAACTAAAAAAGCCAAAGTAACCGTTCCATTGCCCGGGATCAAACATTTCAGTATTGTCGAAACAGATATGAATATACTGACCACCAAGGCAATACGCATTCGTTCCGAGAGATTGTTAGGGGATACATCTATTACCATTCATCTTTCCTTCTTTGCTTTGGCCGGTTCTGTTGTAATGGCTACGTTTATGGGTATGCCGGTATTGATCTCTATAGCTTTCTTGACATCCTTAATGCCGCATGAAAGAGGGCATGCCAAGAAAGCCGAAGGATATGGAGCCAAGATCCAAGATTATGCATTGTTAGCTTTAGGCGCCAGAGTAACTCATGACAATGTCCTGCGTAATATTAAGAGAGCTGATTTCGCATCAGCTGAAGAATATAATAAAGCGCTTCTTGCGGCCCAAGTGGATATCGCTAAGGCAGGTCCTTTTGTTAACCTTAAGATCGCGGTTGCTTCTGCGGCAGTAGCTTTGATTGCCTATGGATTAATGTATGCTAATCCGGTTACAGCAATAGCGGCGATTTATCCGGTTTTGGCACCGATCCTTTCAGTTTCCAAAGCTTTTGCCCTTACAAATACCTTCTTATGGGCATTTAACCGGTATATGCCTTCGGGTGTTTCTGACGCGGCGGTTATAAAGAGAACATCCTTAATCATTGCTGGGCATAGTGCTGAAGAGGCGGAAAAGATAGTCCAAAATAGAAGCCATGTTTATAAGGCAATTATTGCTGTAACATCTGTCGGATTACTGGCGATTGATATGACTTATGCCTGGCAAGCGAAATTATTCAATGTTCCGCTAAACGAAATTTATACCAACCTCAATTATGCGCTCTTGTTGAGCTTTGGCGGTGAAATGCTGCATAAACAGCAACAAGGCAGGATGGGAGGCAGATTTAATTCGCTTATGTCGCCTTTAGTCACCGGTATAGCCAGTATTGGTGCCGGATTAAGTGGTTTTGGTTTTGGCATGGTTTCTGCCGTATCTAATATAGATAAGGGTAATATTGGCGGTCAAGATGCCGCAAATACTAATTCTTCGCAGGAGGAAGGCGCTCCTCGGGCCTCTACTGCGAATGTTCCTGTTCCTCCAGTTACTTTGCCTGTCCCGAATACTTTTGGGGCAGTGGTAGGCGGTTATAGCACAAGCGACATTCAGCGCAGTTTATTTAACTCCTTGCCAGCCATGGGAGGTGCTGTCATAGGTGCGTCTCCTATCATGAAGATGATGAGCACCCAGGGCGCACAGTTGTTAGGCCAAGCTGGCGGCGTGAGCCAGGCGGCTGCGTTTTGCGCAAACGCAGGTCGTCGTAACCAAGATATGAGCGCAAACATAAGCAATAATGTATCAGGTTTAGTTGTATCAGGTGTTACAGTAGCAGTAATAGTATTAGCAGCAGTGGCAAGAGCATTCGGTAAGCTCGCAGCAGAAGTAAAAACCGGAGATGCCCAGAGTGCAACTCGCAGAAAAGGGCAAGATTCGACAGGTGCGTCCAGCGGTAATATAGGTAATAATGAAGCTGGCTTAAAGGATCAAAGGATCGCGCCAGAATATGGCGTAAATGGCAGTTCTAATGGCCTGCCTGTTGATGAAACAGGGAACAAGGCTGGTAATACAGCAGCAAATACTGTAGGTGAGACTACAGCAAATACTGTTCCTGGCAAAGGAAATAATGCCGGAAACGGTGGTTCGACAGGTGCAACCGAAAACGATCCCCAGACAGCTGGGGTTTTGGCGTTATCAGATAGAGTAAGAGTCAATCACGAAGGTAAATGCCGCGTTAATCCTGAAGAAAACCGTAGTTCTCTAAGTCCGCCCAGTAATAAATCCCAGAATAATCTTTTAAGACAGTCTCTGCGTTTTGCCACCCAGATTTTTGGCGCGCTCGTAGCTTTATTCAGTGCTTCTGTAAATTCAATCCAAACGATTATTAGATCTTTAACTAAGCCGCAATCTAAACCTTCTCCCGTGGCAGGAAGAAATTCGGATGCGGCTCGTGTTGTCTCTGAAGGTCCTGTGGATCGCTCCTCCAGCGATGTAAATACCACAGGGCTTTCAGAGCAGCATAATGGAGAGGCACCTCGCGCTAATCGGAATGGCGCGAGTGTTGTTCTTTCCGAACAAGGAGGTGTATCATGGTTAAAATCAACTTTGCAGACCTTAGGTTCGACCATCTCGTCGTATTTGAACAAGATAACACCTTATTTGCCTGCGCAAAGCAGAATGGCGGCGGTAGTATGCGAATATTCCTCCTCTTTGAGGGGGGCAATGGCCACGTTTATACGCGTAATGGCCGGATTGATTCATGGGAACAACTCTTTGAATACGAAGCCGAACACATCCGCAACCGCATCAACGAATCAAGGTCAGTCCTACCGACATTCAGGATCAACGGCACGCACAACAGCTAAGGTTTCTCCTGCCGGGAATTTGAGCCGCCGTGAATTTTCCTGGAAGTTAATTATTGGCGCCGGGATATTTGCGATGAATCCCGTTAAAGCCTTAGCTGGACTGGCGGATTTGTCTTCGGATCGTTGGACGAACCGCGATATTCAGCAAGCGCTTAAGAACGCAGGTTTATATACCGGGGATATTGATGGCCAGATTGGTCCGCAGACAAAAGCGGCGATTAAAAAGTTCCAGAAATCAAAAGGGTTAGCTGTTGATGGCCAGGTTGGGCCGAAGACACAAAAAGAATTACAGCCTTATCTTTCCGCAGCAACTAAGCCGGCTAAGGCTGAATCTAAGCCTGCGGCAGAGAGTAAGCCTGCCCAGGAAGAGCCAAAAGCCAATGCAAGGTTTACGGTAAACTCCCGCGAGTGTGCTTGCCATCATTGCCATCAGCTGCCTAAGGGCGGGATGAATCCTCAATTGATCGAGAAACTGAATGCGCTGAACGAAGTATTAAAGAAGAAATATCCCGGACAGGCAATCAGGATCGAAATCATGTCTGGTTACCGCTGCCCAACGCATAATAGGAAAGTCGGCGGGGCAAAGCAATCCCAGCATATGTTAGGCATAGCTGCAGACGTTAAAGTTTTTGTCGATGGTAAACAGCTCTCACCTAAGGCTGTCAAAGCCTTAGCCGAAGAACTTAAATTCGGCGGGATCGGCCTTTATTCCACATTCACCCATGTAGATGTCAGAAAAGGTTCTGCCCGCTGGACAGGAAAAGGCAATTCTGCGATCGCTTTTGTCGCGGTCAGCCCGTATATCTTATTAGCAATAGCAATAATACTTATTACTGCCTGGATCATTTATCATTATTCCAACAGCAGTAAGGTTTCCGCGATAAGCAAGGCATTGGCAGTAAACGCGTTTGTATTCCCGGCGGTTTACTTGGCATTATTAAAGGGTATTGCTTTTGTGATGAATAAAGATCTGAATTACTCCTTTGCCGGGCAGAGGGTAGTAACAATCCTTTTTGCCATTTCCGGTTTGGTTATCCTGGCAACGGTAGTTTATCTGGCAGTAAAGGCAGCCAGGGCAGGTTACAGGGCTATGAAGAGTCCGGCTCGGGTATTGACCGTAAAAGATGTTTTCTCTGCGCAGGAAGAAGAAAGAAACCAGAAGATCGACCAGCAGAATGAATTGATCGCAGGCCTGGAAAAACAGATTGCAAAGAAGGCAGCGGTACTTGCCGAGAGTTCCAGCGAAGATTATAAAAACCAGGTTAAAAAAGAACTTAGATCCTTACGGGCTAAACTTGGCCGGGCAAGAAAGATCCTGGCTGATTTAGAATCGAAAGTTGAAAAGCCGTCTAAGTCAGATTTTGACCGCAAAAGCATTGTACTTGAAAGGCTTAAGGAGTGGACCGAAGAGAATCCGAAAGCCAGTGTATCAGAGGTAGTGGCTAAATTCTTTGAAATATTCATCGCTAATATAAAGAGTTCCGTGGGGAATAGATTAGCCGCCAGCATATCCAAAGATACCTCTATGATGATCGCCTTAGCAGATGAGATTGGCGGCCTGGAAGAATATTTGTCCAGGATGATCCTTAGACATGATAGGGACGGCGCTTCTGTTGATGAAGCGGATGTAGCTGCGGCGAAAGTCAAAGCACGCGGGATTATTTTAGGCATATTAAACAATAAAGCAAAGCTTATCGGGATCTTTAATAAGATCGGCCTCAAGGACAATGAATTAGAGGATCTCTTAAGCGCATACTTTGGCAAAAAGATCGCATTAGGAGATCTTTCTCTTCAATTCAAACAGCAGGTAGAGATCCTTATATTAGCCCAGTTGCAATTAGCAGCAGCCTTATACCAGTTAAGAGCTAATACCGGCAAGGTGGTATTCAACTCAATTAAGAGTAGGAAAGAAGCAGAGAATGTTAAAGCAAGATTAAACGGGTTAAGGAAAAGATTCGCATCCGAAACAGGTATGATTGACCGCGCGATCCTTCTTATTGACGAAGAGATCAATGCCGCCGAGGCAATCGAAGCTATAGAGAAGGCTGTCGAAGAAATAGTTTCAACGGAGTTCCCGGCTTTATCATCACACAGACGCATCAACTTTAAAGCTCTTGCTTTAAAGAGCGCAGGAATATTAGTGTTAGCGGGTGTAATGGCCGCCGCCGTAGTTTCTACCGGCTATACCATGGATAAGAGCGACATATTCAAGGATTTACCCGCGCCTCAGTTAACTCCGGCGCAGGATTTTGCGCATGCCATCTCCCAGGTCGCCGATCATGTTGCTGTCGGTACACAATACGATGAGACCGGTATAGGCGGATTTGGCCCTACCGATATGAGCGATGTCGCGGCGCAGATCATTAATGCCGCAGATACCCGCGGTATTTATCAGTTGAACCTGGTTTTTGCTGAAGCGTTTAAGCAGGCACATCCGGAATACAAGGATCGCTCTAACAATGAGCTCTTAGATAATCCCGATACCGCTATTCTTATATTTAGGGAATATTTAAGGAAGAACGCAATATATTTGCAAGGTTTATTACAAAGATCAGGATATGGTGAAGCAGTATTGACTTACGATCAGGCGGTCACGATCTTAGGTTCAATGCATAAATTCTCGCCGCGCGCAGTACAGCAGGCATTAGCGGTGCATATCTTGGCTAAAACCGGGATTGACCTTGCCAATGCCAGACATCTTGAATTATCGCCAAAGGCAACTTATACGGTAACATTGCCTGACGCCAGAGTGATCGTTGTTTCTAATGCCGGCGAAATGACATTAACAGAGGTCTTAAGCGAAAGATTAGGATTAGCCAAAGACAAATTGCCTAAAGAGGCCACGGTCCAAAGAACCGACGAAAAGGGTCATAAAGCCGTTGTTGGAGTATTATCGGAAAATCTCAACAGAGGATTTGATTATTTGACAGAAGGAGCGGATCTTATAACCGTATTAGGGGTCAAAGAAGTAAGGTCGGCTATTGAACGCGCCGGAGGATTAAAGGCGGTATTGCCTGGCTCTATTGATGTAATGCAGCGTGATACAAAAGGTTTGTTAAGGCCGTTAAATAGAGGTGCACGCATTGTTCTCATGATGGCTAAATACGGCAAAGTCAAAGGTTTGGATCAGGATATTGTCCTTATTGGATCCGATGCCTCAAGCCAAGGTTTTGTCCGTCCGATAGATCAGGATTATACATTATTACCCGCCGATCGTTTTAACGCTCATAGAGCGCATGGCCTCCATAGAGGAGTGGATTATCGCGTAAGCGGTGCGGATATTAAGGCTGTAGCCGACGGGGTTGTAGCCGAGGTTAACGATGATGGTAATTTCTACGGACGCTATATTATGCTTCGGCATGCCAATGGTTATTATTCATTCTATTCGCATAATGCGGATAATTTTGTCCAGGCAGGCGAGACAGTTTCTAAAGGACAGGTGATTGCCAAGGTTGGCCGTTCCGGTAACGCCGAGAATATCGCGGATATGCTGCATTTCGAATTAAGGAGTTCTTTGGTCGACGTGAATAGCCAGGCAGAGTTCGTTGAAGCGGTTGCCGCAGGGCATGCTGTATACTTAAATCCCGAAACCATCTTAGTTAGCAATCAGCCAAGAACTGCTCCCGCGCCAGCTGCTCCGTCTACCGAGGCAGCTTATGCCCCAGCCGGATTTGGCGGCGTTAGAATTCCTGTACATATTCTTGTAGTGCTTGCTATGGGGGCTACTACCCCTGCAAGCGCACCTGCAGTAGATACCGTTGCAACCGAATTAGACCAGATCGCAGTAGAATTAAACAGAGATAACGAAGCGATCAATGCACAGGTTGAAAAAATTAAGGTAATGGCTGTTCAGTTAAGGGCCCAGGGAGAAGCTTTAGAAGTCGAGCTGAACGGTCATGAACAATCTGCGGTTCAACTCGAACAGGATATTAATCAGTTTAATCAATCCCAGGCGGCTCTGCAAGCCGAGATTGACCGCGTGGTAAATAATGGTGCACAGTTAGCAGTTGAAAGAGATGCTGTTATCATCGTAATCAACGGTTTCAATGCTCAAAATACAAGAACTGCCGAAGAGGCAATGGTTTTACAGTCAAGGATCGATGAACTTAACGACAGGATCATTGCTCACGCACAGGATCTTGAGTCTGTCAATGCAAGCGTTAATCGGGTTTTGGATCAGAGGCAGGATCTTTTAGCCAGAGTTGACCAGTATCAAGAAAGATTAAATGCTTTAAATCAGAAAGCCGCAGGGCATAATCAGGAATTAGCCAATGTAAGAGCCGAATTTGCTAATATTACCAACGGCATGGATGCTTTGGATGCCAGGGCAAAAGCTTTATCGGACAAAGTAGCCGAGGCTATCGCGGCTGAAGATGCCAGGGCAAAAGCCTTGGCGGATAAAGCAGCCGAAGCAAGAGAACATGCTCAAGAACAGCTGCGTTTATCTGCTGCCCAGGCTAATAATACTGCGGTTGTAGATAATGCCCCCGCCGTTATAGTCAAAGATTTTGCAATCGGGCGTAAATTATTGATTGGATCTGCCGATGCCGTCATTGTTACCGCTCCTTCAGGACGTCATTTTGTCATGGATGATGTGGCGTTTGCCGCACAACAAACCGGCATTAAAGTAATTAAAGTCACTCAATACAAAGACCATGGCCGGGCAAAGAAAATAATCATTGAAGATGCTTCCGGCAATCACAAAGAAGTCGATATGCTCGGGCTTATGAAAGAAGCGCAGGCCCGCCATAGAGCTGGCAATTCGAACAAGGTTGCTGGGGCGCGTTTTGACCTGGATCGCCTGGTGCCCGCCCTTGAGGAAACCCCGACAAGAGGTTTAAGACAGCATCTTTCCTTAGGCATTGTTAATGGCGCGCGTGTTACCGGGACATATAAATATAGATTGGATGATGGCCGCTGGGCATATGTGTATTACGGCGGAAGCAATGGTTTAGACCTGTTCAATGCCATTGTTGATACTGGGATTTCAGCGGAGAATATTATAAAAACCACTGCTAAAAAAGAAGCGCTCGGCTCTTGGTTAGTATGCCCCGTAAGAGTATATAGTGTAGATGTACGCATGCCGGATGGTTCAATAAGGAATGTGACCTATGACAATCTTTTAGATATCGCGCGTGAATTTAAGGGGCAAAAAGAAGCTCAAGAAGTTCCCGCTCCTGTTGTTACGCCTCTCGATCTGCCTGTAGTTGAGGTGCCCGGATCCAATATTTCTGTTCCGGTTATTACTCCTTTGGATAGATCTGATTTAGGCCGGTTAAACGATGTAACCGCCCCTTGCACTATCGATCCCCGGTTAAATGATTTCCAAAGATGCCCGACAGATGCGGTTGCTCCAGTCTCCGAAACTCCGCATGAGCCTGTGGCTGCGCCGGTCGTCGAAGCGCCGAAAGCTGCAGAGAAACAGGTCATTGAGCCGGTCCAGACAGATAAACAGCGCGCCCTTCCTTATGTCGCAATAGCTGCATTTGCAACTGCTGTTTTAGGAGGCGTTTCTTTAAGGATCAGAAGGCGCATTAATCAGCTTAGGTTGAATCAGGTAAGGGTAAGCGATGCTCCGCGTATTGGTTTAATTGGATTTGTAAAGTCATTTTTCAATGGCTTCAGAAGAAGTATACGAAGTTTGAGCCAGAGCCGCATTGCCGCCGCGCAGGCAAGCGTTGCCGCCTCGACCACTAACGCAGTAGCCTTGCCGGCCAACACCCCGGCTCCGATCATCGGCCTGCAGAAGGGGTCGGTTATTTATGTGTTCCCGTCTCTGTCTGGTGAATATACGCTTAACATTACCCGCCCGGGCGAGGAGATCACTTATGCCAATTCCGAACGTAATTTTGCTTTAAGAAGAAAAGCGTTGAAAATAGGCGCTGCCGCAATGTTTATCGGCGCGGTGATTGACCTGGTGACTTTTGTTATCGATCACGGGTATCATTTCGCCTCATATACCGAATTATTGCGTTTCTTGATCTCCGGGTCAGCAGTGGCCGCAGGGTTGGCTTTGCTTATCTGGGCGATCAGTTTTAGTATCGTAGGGCAGGTAAGGAATATTCTTGCCGCAGCACCGGTTGAATCTTCTGCGCCGAAACCCGCTTCTGCTAAACCGGTTAAGGTAAAACACGCTAAAGATAAGGTTGATCATGATTGTGAAGATGCTGATGAAACAAAAGAAAAGCCCGCGGCTGTTCCTGAAGATAGTGCAGAAGCAATAACCCCGCGCATAACCGTTACCGCGCATCTTATATCCGAGGCAAAGGACGGTGTTCCTGCACAGATCCGCGTCAAAATATATGCAACTATCGATGGCCGTAGACAAGTTATATTCAACCAGGTATTTGGCGTGGACAGGTTCCCGGCCCTGGTGGATACTAAATATGGTTCATTCAGGATAGTTTATAATGCAAAGAATAATGAAATAACTGTTACCGAAGGACATTTTAATCCTAAAGATGAGAGTTTGATTTCTCTCGACAATGGCGGAGGCAAAGCCGATTTTGACCACAATGATGAAGATGCGGAAAATAATAATGATAAAGCCGTTCGTTCATCCAGGGCAAAAAGCGGCCACAGCGCAGAGGAAGGTTTAATGGCGATCCGCGGCGCGGTTAAATATATGAAGGAAAACGGCGGGACACTGGTTGTTTCTACAAAGGCCAACGGAGAAGATGAACTTGATTCAAGTGATGATGCCGTAAACGTAGTGGTTATCCAGTCGGCCAGGAATATTATCCATAACTCGGTTTCTCTCTTGCACAGCGTAAGCCGATATCCTCATGCCAATGCCCTCTTAGTCCTTGATGAAACCTGGATGCAGAGAGGTAAAGATGACCGGCTTTTTGTTAACCGAGCGGTTAAATTAACTTTCTATGGAAAACACGTGAAGATGACCCTCCTAACATTCTCTAAACCGGTAGAAGTGCACTTTGGCATAATCCGCGTAAGCGGCGGCATGGATACCAGCGTTTATCAGGGGACAATTATTCCTTTCTCAAGGACACAAGGATTCGAATGGCTTGCCAAGCATAAAGTCGCAGCCAACCTGGTGTTTGCCGATGCCAGCGTAGATATCCCAGCAAGCATATCTTTTGTCTCCGAAGAAGATGAGACTAAAGACTGGATGCTTGCAGAAATTTCCCGCTGGACCCGTTCTCCGCCAGGATACGTTGCCTATCCGCGCACTCACCTGGTATTTGTTAAAGGCCGCGGCCAACAAAAGAGAATCATTAGCGCCATCCGTCAGTTCCGCAATAAATACAAGATCGGTAAGGGGCAGGGCCTTCAGTTAGTAGTCAAACCTTCCAGAGGAAGCCAGGGGAATAATGTTGTTATGTTTGATGCCGATGCATCTTTAAGTGAAATTACCGAAGCCATTCAGGAACTTCTTGCAGAAGGAAGAAGTGTTATGGTGCAAGAACGTATAATGACAAACACCGAAGATGACATGAATTTGCGCGTTTTGGTATCGTTCGGAGCAAAAGGACAGCGTTCTGTTGCCGGGATCACTGCCCGCGGTGATGTGTTCTCTAACCGCCCGGTAAATATCAGCCAAACCGCTTATGTTATGAGCTTTGAGGAGTTCTGCAATAAATATCACCTTAATAAGAGAGAAAGAGCGCAATTAGAAAAAGTGGTTAAAACCCAATCCTTAAGAGCGGTAGGGGCTATTGTCGATCAGGCTTCAGCTGATAAATATTTTGAAGAGTCAGTAAGAAGCCGCCAGGATTTCGCCGGCGTAGATATTATCGTTTCATATTCTCTTGATAAAAACGGCAAGAAGATTTTCCGTGCCACCGTGATCGAAGTAAACGGTACGAATAGCGGCAGTCTTTGGCACGCGGACAATTATTACTTCGCAAACGGGGAGCCTTCCAGGGTAGGCGAGACATCAGACGCTTTTGCCCAGACCGCAGTCCGCCGCGCCCGCGCATATAAGGCTTATATACAAAGAAAACCCGGAGCCAGGTATTGGGAACATATGCTTAGCGTCGCCTCAGAAAATGACGGGACTCATTTCGGGATTACTGACGGCATTGTCGAAGACAATGCACGCCATGCCGGAGCGGTTGTCCTCTTGGGAGGCGAGCTTGATTCCCAGGTGTTCCCGGTAATTGTTGCCGGGACCCAGGCATACTCCGGATTAGAATTTGTCTGGGTAGAACAGTGGTCAGATTTAAAGATTAAAAACGGCAGGGCGTTTGTCAAGACCGGGATCAGGTACAATAACGGTAATTTCGAGGTCGTTCATTATAGAAGGGCTGTACGGGTAGGATTTGTATTCAATTTTGGCGCCGAGAAAGTAAGCGATAAAACATTTGCCTCACTCGGCAAACTTCCTAAAGGGCATGATACTGCCTTTGAATATTATATCTTCCATAAGGCTGTTACCGCCTATGCCTTAAGGAAATATGGCGTCAATTCTCCTGCAACATATGCCTTCCTTTTAACCGGGAGTAAGATCCCCGGCGTATTAGATAATGATGCTTCGGTAATGAGGATCTCTGGTAACCAGATACGCAGAAGACAGTCTTTTGTCCGGGAAGAGGTAAGACAAAGAGTTCAGGCTATGGCCGGCCTTGGGTTATTTGCCCACGGCGCATTCATTAAGCCGGTTGACAGCTACGGAAGTAATCGCGTTGAAGTTGTGTCTGGCGATGAAAAAGACATTGTTTCGGCAATTACAGATAAGGTATTAGATAGAATCAAAAAGGGCGAAAGTATTGTCCTTCAGCAAGCAGTTGTTGCCGCTGGAGTCAAAGGGATCAACGGCAAAGCGCGCCATATTATCCGCGCTTTTGTCACTACCGATGCTAATGGCAAATTTGTTATATTCGGTATTCGTGTGGATGTAGGCAATAAGCCGGTTAGCGATAAAGAGGGCTTGATCGTTAATCTTTACCGCTTTGAAGATATTGAACGCGAGAATTATCATCCTTATACCTTTGAAGAGTTTGCAGCAGAATTAGGTATCGATGCAGTAAAGGCACGGCGCGCATTAGAAAAAACAGTTATCTCCGGAGTCGGCGGGATCATGAAAGAAGTGGTAAAAGTAACCGGACGTAAAGACGCGCGTCAGGATTTTGTGGCAGTGGATTTAGTGATTGAAGAAGGCACTTTAAGGCCGGTTATCATTGAAATGAACGGTAGAAGGTCTGGCGAACTTCAAGGGCTGGAAGCCAGGCGTGATGTTTTAGTCGCACGCTCTAAGCAATACGCCAGGATCTATCCTGTAAGATTCAGTTCTGCCCTGGTCGAGAATATTACTTCGAGAGCCAAAAAGTACCTGGGCAATAATGAAGATAGTACCGGCGCCGTTCTCCATAGTTTCAATCCTATTATGGCGGCACCTTTTGTATCCGCCATCTTAGCGATTTTGGGTATTATTATCCTGGTAAAAGCGGTAAAGGCCCTGGGGTATAACCGCAAGGTTGCAAGGATTCTTCCGGTAACTTTCTCCAATATAATTAGAGACGATATCCTTCCTACACAGCGTTTTGGCGTAAGAGTCGGCCAGGCCTTAGGCAGCCAGCTTCCTTTTGTGGTCGGCGGGGTAATGGTGTTTGAAACAAAAGGCAAATCACTTAATGCGCATATCCTTTTCCCCAAGAGAAGCAGGAACAAAACAGATTTCCGTGCCGCAGTCGGCGCTGCCCTGGAACAGTTAGAAAACCCGCAATTATTAGTATTCTTAAGTTCATTAGGATTTAAAACGATAAAAGTATCCAGCCCGAATGCGGCAATAACCAGCCAGTTAAGATGGAAATTAGGGTTCAAGGAAAGCGAAAATCATGGGGTGGCAGTTGCCTTGCATCATGCCGTAACATATGTTATTTACTGGATCTCTTCTAAATTAAGCGGGACACGTAAAGCGGATAAGATCGTTGACCTGGAAAAATCCATTTCCGTAGAAGCCCATAAAGATCACGCCGGTAATCCTCGCGGGCATTCCGGCAAGGTGCTTATCGGCGCATCGGCCGTATTATTGGCATCGGCCGATATGGTGAACGCAGCAAGTATAGCCGGCGCCGCTAAGGTGATCGCAATCGGATATATATATTTATATGTAATTGCGGCAGTAGTGGTGGTTGGCGCGTTAGTATGGAGATTTATTAAGAACCGTATTAACTTTAAATCGGAAGACGACAGCATTATCAGCACACCAGATGCCTCTTATGAAAGTTTGGAAGCGCATAAACGTTTTTATCAGCACTCCGCATTCCAGGCCAAAACAAAAGAACTTGTTGAAGGGTTTGAGGCTCGCCAGGTTGAGACGGCATTTGCGGCAAACACAGGAAGCGATCTAACGGATATCAGTTATGGGTCTGGATCGGCAGTAAGGGGACAAAAGGGAAAATTCGCGCTATCGATACATACGCATCCTTATCGAAAAGGTTTAAGATGGTGGATGCCGGGTTATGATGATCTTCTGGCCGGTTTATCTATCGGCAATGAGTTTGTAGTAGTGGTTTGGAGAGGCCCGGATGCTTATTATGCCGTTGAAATGGATGTAAGAGGAATGAATTCAGAACTTGCACACTCGACAGAATCTTGTGTTGACGGAGAAGTATCCCTTAGCATGTCTCAACGCGGATTAGGCCAGACCAATTATTACAGGTTAGAAAGAAATGAATCCGGATATGCCTTTAAATATATCTCCAGTCGCGAAGCAAGATCAGCATATGAGGCAGTCGGTGGTTTAAAAAGACATGATCCGGCATCTACCAGAAACGGCGAACCTTTAACCGGCAGTCAGGAAGCCAAAGTAATTAAAGCTTTATCAAAGTATAGAAACGTATTCGATAAGTGTGAGAACATAGATATCGAGCATATTGAAGCAGTTTTTGGCACCTTACGCTCTAAAGGATTTGGCGCTATTGTCGATAGGGTCGGTGGGGCAAGGATCATCCGCGGCCCGCCGCAATTGTTCAGTGAATTAAAACAGCAGGGTATCGATGTGGATGCTTTGAACTATACGGATGCAGCCCGCTGGATCATCATTAATCCTGCCATAGAGGTATCGTTAATACTCCTTAGAAGGCGCATCGCCCATGAAATGGGCGCACTTTTCGGATTTGTCCATCAATTTAATGAAATGCTTGAAGACCTGTATGTAGGTATAGAAAGCGATGAAATAATGATCGCAGTGATCATCAATGTGTTGGAGGATCTCGAAGCCCAGTATAAAGCTGGAGAGCCGATCCATGTCGAAGATATCGCTGCTTCCAATACTGTCAAAGGCATGCAGCACGGCAAGATCTTGACTTCGGCTTTAGGCAAAGCGGTGCATATTAGAGGCGGTAACCACGTAGATGCCTGGAGTTGTTTAGGCAAGATCTCTGATAAGCGTGCTCAAATGAATCATCACAGGGAAGTGACGATCTGGGAAGGCCTTATCGGCCGGCCGGAAAACAGTGTTTTAAGTTTTGCGATCGAAAGTCTTATAGTTGCTATGAAGCAGCCTCGCAGAGGGATGTATTATAATGCCATGTATTGGGCGAATTCCTTGAAAGAAGAAGGCGCGATCAGTGAATCGGAACAGGCGGCATTATTGGCGCTTTATGAAGATAGGTTTAGAATTAGCCCTGATCAGGCCGCCCGGGAAATAAAAGAATTGGATGAGGCCGTATCCTGGATGTCGAGCCAGGAGAAAGACGGATCGAAACTTAGCCAAGCAACTATAGTGTATATGAGCGCTACCGCTAAAATGATAAAGAGTAAACTGGCTTCGGAAAACAAGAATAAATTTACCGCCGCCTATGAGTTATTAAAGATTATCGATGATTGGGCCAGAAAACTGCCCAAAGAGATCATTTCCGGTGAAATAACCCTGGATCCCGCCAATCCTACGCATAAGCAATATATGGCGATCATCGATGTTTATCTTTTAGCTGTCGAGATGTTAAGCGCGCTGCGCAGCCGCAGGTATCTGGGGATCACCGGAAATACTGCTGATGAGATCGCAGAGATGAAAACAGACGAAATTGCCAGGTTAGATATGGCGGTCAACAAGGTTTCTGCTTTACAGGAGATCCCGGCAGGTTGGGGCAAAATAAGGGAATCGGCAGAAACCTTTATCCGTGTGCATAACTGCCAGGTTGGGTTCGCTCTTTGGCGGGCCTTAAACGGAGCAGGTGAATCAGCCAATACAGCACTCGAACAATTTGTATCAGAAGTGGTATTAGCCATAGATAGGGAGTTTATCACCAATGAATTATCATTGGTTAAAGATGGTGAAGTGATCCTGGTCATCTTTGGCAATATTACGCCTAAACAGTTAAAAGATAAGATGAAAGAGTTTAAGGTGGCTGGCGTAATTTGCAATACCGGAAGCTCACTCTCACATTTAAGCGAAGAGCTTAACAATAATTCCTTGCCGGGGATATTTGGAGTCCCGGTTGATTTTATGGACGCAATCGCCGTAGGGGATAGGTTAGCGATAATCCCCTTAGGAGAGGGCATAAACAATGAGGTTTTAGAGAATGTTGTGATCCATAATCCTAAACTTGAAGAGACGATGCTGGTTTTAGGCAGTATGAGAGATGAATTGGCGGAAAAGAAATATTATAGGGAATTAAATGCAGGCGCTAAGGTAAAATTAGGCGGTAAATCCAGCATTTCGGTGGCTATTGCTGGAAATGATGTTGCAGAAATAAAAGGGAATGTCGATGGCAGAGATACTTTAGACGATGCTTCTGGAGTAGGACTTAGCCGGACAGAAATGAATGAGGTATGGCAAACAGATGTTTCTCCGGAATTAAGCAGGCTGGTAGAGATTTATGCGCAATTAGGGTTGGCTGCACTTGAAAAACCTGTAACGATCAGGGCGATAGACCGCCAGGCGGATAAGGTATTTAAATTATTCGGTTATTTGCCGTATGATAACGCGCATACCGGGTTCAATTTCTACAGGACCCAAGAGGGAAGGGCATTAATCATACTGCAATTAGAGGCTTTACTTCTCGCCCGGCAAAGGCATAGCAACATACAGATCTTGTTCCCTCAGGTCGAAAGCAGTTTAGATGCGGAATATATTTTTGAATTATTCAAAGAGGCAGTAAGGGCCCTGGTTAATGAATGCCTGGTCGCACCGGATTTTGATCTTAAAGGTTTAAAGGTCGGGTTGATGATCGAGTCTATCGCCGCAGTGGATAATCTTGAAGATATCCTTGATACCGCGATTTCCAAGGCAAAAGAGGTTGGTGCCAAGATCATAATCAATATCGGAACCAATGACCTTACTAAGAGCATTCTTGGTGTCGGCCGTGAGGATTCTTCTATCGGCGATAAGATAAAAGGGATCGTCCCCGCAGTGGCGCGGCGCGCGGTTTATATAATAAGAACCGCTTCTGAAAAAGGATTGCCTGTGTGTATTTGCGGTTCTTATGCCAGCGAAGAAGGTATCTGGGTGTTAGCGGTAAATATTTCGGGTTTGATCCCGAAGGCTACGATTTCATTGGCTGTTCCATCCGGGAAAGTATACGAAGCAAAATATTTTATCAATGAGTTAGCCAGGAGGATAACCAAGCCGTCCAATTTATTCAGGAAATTAGCCGACGCTAATAAATCATTGCCGCAAGCGGATGAAATTAATCATGATGCGTCTATCCTCATCAATGAAGTTAGAAATGAAGTTAAAAAGAGCGCGTCTTATCAGGAAATAAAGACAGGAGTCGAAGAATCACTTTTGAGCAGGATCTATGGCAGTGATGCACAGGCCATGGTATTGGGAGTTACTCCGGAAATGATCCTGGCCGCAGTTATGTTTGTTACTGTTTTAGCCATCATAGAGATGTATACCAAAGGCAAGGAATCAACTGCTAAGTATACCGGCGTTGTTTTAGCTGGCGTAGGGATCGGCGGATATTTTGTTGATGTCTCCGGTAACGGTATGGTCCTGTTAACTGCAGCGTTTATCGGATCAGTAATGATACTGCTTGCTTTAATGTCGCATCGCGCCTTTACCGACAGGTTAACCCAGATCGCCAACAGGGCCAGGTTAGACGAAGCCTTAAACAGACAATTCAGGGTGGCAAAAAGATATAATACGGATTTCGCGGTCGCAATGATCGATATCGATCATTTCAAGAACTTTAATACTCTCCATGGCCACGATGTCGGGGATGCGGTGTTAAGAGGGGTTGCTCAAACGATTTCCCGTAATATCCGTCAGGCGGATGCAAGCTACATTGTTGCCCGTTACGGCGGTGAAGAGATGGTATTGATCATGCCGAATACCGATGAATCAGGCGCTTATACCGCAGCAGAAAGAGTAAGATCGGTAATTGAAAGCACAAAGATCAAAGTCGCCGGTAAAGAACTAAGTGTTACTATCAGCATGGGCGTTGCCGCTTTAGATAAGACAATGGGGCGTGATGTAAATGAAGCAGAAGCATTATTAAAGATGGCTGACGAAGCGGTTTATCAGGCAAAGAATACCGGAAGGAATAAGGTAACTAAATACAGCGATTATTTGAATTCCCAGGCTCAAGCTCCGGTTGCGGCTTTAGCCATGGCTCCTTTAGGTTTAAGCGTATGGGGATTAGTCGTAGTTATTTTACTGGTTTCTGGTGCGGTTAGCATTTTGTATGCAATTGATCCGGTAGGTTCAAGAATGCCTTTAGAGCCGGAAATGCCGATTGACCGGATTGAAAGAAGTTTGCCTAAGCCCAGAGAAATTACTGAAGCAGATAGAGGCAGTATTGTGCCTGTTGATGCTGCAGAGATCAGTCCGGTAATATTGCTGCGCAGCCGGTTAGATAAATTGTTCGAAGAAGGAGTGTTGGATCCGGGTTTAGATATCGATGAGATTGTCAAGGCAATGCAAAACAATCCGCTCGTCGCAGCAATTGCCGGATTAAGCGAAGCGGTATTAGTGGTTGAGGCCGGGTTATTCAAGAACCGTTATCAGATAAAGGTGGAAGATAAGACCAAGAAAGTACAGCCGGCTGAAAGATCTTCTTTAGTCCGTAAGGCAGGCCAAGGCGATGCCCGACAGGATAAGAACGCGGCTCGGAAACAGAAGGAAATTGATTTATTAAATAGTAAGTTACGTTCAATAACAACGCATCTGGAACGCGCCAGGAAAACTTTAGCCAAAGTCAATGCCATAATCCTGGAAATAGATTTAGCAGATAGTTTCCAAAGATATATTGAAGTTTTAAGAGAATATAGGAATTTGGATGTAAAGGCCTTAAGAGAAAATCAGGCCAGATTGATGCAGAAAATGGAGGAATTAGAGTTGGAACGGCAGGCATTACTTTCTAATATAAGCCGCCTTATTGGTAATACGCCTGGTGCTTCAAATACATCTAATCTGTCGGTTTTACTGCCTTTAGGAATAGGCGGTGGATTTGCGGTGATCGCTGTATTGATGCTGGTGGTATTATTTATGCCGCAATTTGCGGTTGGATTAAATAGAAGAGAATTCTTACAGAAATCACCTGCCATACTTGCGGCCTTGATGGCGTTAATAAAAGGATGCGGGCCTACGCCAACAGATCCTATTGTTCCGGATGATCCAGTCACTCCCGATGACCCGGTTACTCCCGATGATCCAGTTACCCCGGACGACCCGGTTATTCCGGATGATCCGGTAGAGCCTGACGAACCGCAAACCGAAACCATTAATCCAGGACAGCGTTTAAGTGAGATCGCTAATTTATATACCGGGTTTTTCTACGGCCGCGCAGATATTGTTACCGGTTTATCAAATAGTTTCTTTGGTGACAATGATCCGTACCTGACAAATGGCTCGCAGACTTATGATATGGCGCTTCTGGCCATACTCAATATGCAGATGAGAGCAGAGATCCTTTATACTTATCGGAATAGGACTGATTATGTCTTGCAGACCGCGGCTAACTATAATCCTTCTAACGGTATATTCAATAATATCCGGATCTTTAACCGTAACCAGGGCGAATGGTGGAATAATTGGGACTGGTCAGTGATTGCCGGGCCTAACGCCTGGATCGGGTTAGCTGCAATAAGGGCCGGTGGCGCAGATAACCTGGCTTTTGCAAGACAGAGGTTTGATTTCTTAATGCAGCTTCAGGATGTAGACGGCGGCATTAGAATGGGCCCGGTCGGGCAGTATCATGTAAGCGGAAATGATTTTTATTGGAATGTAAAATCAGTCGAGAATAATATCAGCGCGTTTGCCTTCTTTAAGCTGGCATATGAAATTACCCAGGATCCGCAGTACCTTGAGGCGGCAGAATCAGTGTATGCCTGGGTCAAGTCTATGTACGATGCCCAGAACCATATGTTCTATCGGGCGGCTCGTTTTAATGGCAGCCAGTGGGCACCGGACGCACACACAAAGCATGCCCCGGATGTTACATACTGGTTTATAGCGGCAGCAAGCGAATGGGCGATGGATGATCCTTTCTTCGGCAGTACAAAAGAACAAAGAGTTAGTGAGTTAGAATTAATGCTTAAAGGTTCATTGGATAAGGTCGCGGTATATAACGCCGAAGGCGCTTTGGTCGGCAGTGATTATTCTTACCGGGCTCCTGAATCGAGGATCATCAGCCTTGAATGGTCTTCACAATTGGCGATCGCCTTATTAACGATTGGCCGCGCATACAAAACCCTTGGCAATGATACAAAGGCCGCGGAGTATATAACAAAATGGCAGGGCTTGGTGGCTAATCTTGAAAGATATTTTGTTCAGAAAGAAAATTATTCTGTGGCTCCTTATGCAGTATACCGGGATGGAAGGGTTGCTGCTTATATCGATACCGGCCATGATTGGTTAACTCCTAACGCATATGCAGCTGCAGCTTCAACATACTATGCTTTTGCTAAATCAGGTTATAATCCATTCTTATCTAACGGCGGATCAGAATTTACCATAACCAAATCTAATTCCGGCCTCGCCTTTATTCCTGGGATGACAATCAGCGCCATCCTTATTCTATCCGCTATAGCATTGATCAATTACCTAAATAAAGGGGACGTTTCTATTTTCTCGCCTTCCGGTAAGAAGCAAAAAATAGAAACGTCCCCTTATTTTAACAGCCGGCCGATGAATAAGTTTGTTGGGCAGGCGCATGAAGAGGTGGCACGGATCAATGCTAAGTTCGAAGCGATGAGTAAGCATGCCAAGCGAGCTGTAGTGTTGAACGCAAAACACGATTTAACCCGCCAGGAATGGCTAATCTATAATAACTGGATAGCTTATCAGGATTATCTGGAAGAGTACCGCCAGCTTAATGCCGGCCGGGCCCCTCCGTTTGCGGATGCGCTTGAACATTTCCTCGGCGAAATCATTCCCCGGAATATGCAGGGGATATTAAAGCAGTACGCAACCAGGCTTAATCACGCTAACCCGTCTCAAATAACCGCAGTAATCTCTGAAATCTTCTCTGAAGTCTTAGATATCAGCATCTTCCAGGCAGGTGTATTTACCGGAGCAAGCGACAGGGATATCGAAAAGGCGTTAGGCGCGCTCCTTAATTCCCAGGACAGGGTAAGAAGCTTTGTCGCCAATGCCTTCCCGGATAAGGATATTCTGGTCAAAGGCATTATTACTACGATCTTATCAGAGATCAGGGATCTTCCTTTAAGAGTTATCGCACCGCTTAGAAAGATCTCTGCGCAGTATCATGACACATTGATCGATCTTACGGTCAAGAGTTTTGCCTTGGCAGTAGGCAAGAAGTTGAATAATGCCGCGGCAGTTGCTTCTTTAGAGAATGAGATCGCCGGGTTAAATGCTTCGATCGATGCGCTGGCAGGTAATTTAGAGAATTCTTTGCTCGCCGGATTAAGCGCCGAACAAAAAACATATTTAGGCATTAATGAAGATACATCATCATCTGTTGCTCGTAAACGTACCCTCGCCCAGTCCTTGGCTAAACCGGTTTTAATCGGCGCAGTTGCTTCAGTCCTGGCATTTGTGGCGATCAGCAATATTGCCTGTTCGCCGACAGATTCTCCGTTACCGCCTTTTACCGGCGATATCAGTGATCCTGACGCCCCTGTGGATCCTGCTGATCCGGGAGTCGTTCCTCCTTTTATTGACGGGCCTGCGATCGTATCTACTCCGATCCCAGATACCATTGGGCCTATAGATGTCACTATCCCAGGGATCATCCCTGGCGGTGAAGAGCCGATCGATCCCGGATTTACCTCGATTATGCCGACAACCGATTATCTTCCTGAACTTATTAATCGCGATGGAGGATACAGCGTTTTAGTTAAAATTGACCAGAACCATCCGCTTTTTGCAAAATACCTGGAAGATATATTCCAGGCTGCTGAAGCCAAAGGTTTTGTTGCCGATCGGGACGGGCTTTCCGTAAGCGGGATACCGTTACAGCTGGAGATCGCCGCCTTTAGCGGCAATGTAAAAATACCCGAGCAGTATTTGAGATTGCCGAGGGTTTTCGATAAAGATAATAATGGAACGATCGATGCCGATGGGATCGGAAAGGCATTTTTAGGCTTGCCTCTGCAGATTAGAGATTGGGAATTCAAATACAGGGTGGTTATTTCCGGAGTTACTCCCAATGTGTTAGAGCCGATCGCTTCACTTTCTGTCACCCGCACAGAAACAGTATTGCCTTTACCGTCGACTGCAGGAGCCTTCTGGTTTAACGCAGAAGAGCCGAATAAGATCATCGTTAACCTGATCGAAGATGATTTTAATGCTTTAGTTGATGATGCCATGGCTGCATCGCGCCAGTTCTTCCCGCAGGCGACCACAGAGGATCTTTTCGTTAAGTTTACCGCGGCCTCAACCAGCAATCCTGCAATATCCCAGACAACTTTTGTCCCGGCCGCCGCAATACAAGATACCAGCGCTACCGGCGCAAATTATCACCCTGCTTTAATCCGGCCAGGGTTTAATTTTGACCTTTCATATTCCTTGGTTGTTGAAGGCTTTATTCCTTCACTTGAGGCGGAAGTTGAACAGGCGGTAATCGTGCCTTCGCCTACTCAAAGTTTATACAGCTATTCTTTTGAAACCGGGACAAATAACGAACCGCTTATCCTCTTAAGGGTTACCAGCCAGGCTAACTTGAGAACGGAATTAACAAACTCCAGCCGCGGTCTGCCTGCGGACAGCACCAAGGTCATGCTGCTTAAGGCTATCCTTGATGACGATACAGAACTCAAGATAAATGGTGATTACCCGACTTTCAGCTACAGTGATTTTAATAACAATAAATACCCTGGGATTGAGATCCCCGCAGGAAAAACAGTAGTCCAGGTTTCATTAAGATATACCCAGGAAACAGCGCACAAGATATCCGATTTTACCAATGTATCTCCGGTTAATGCAATTAATCCTCCTACCCCAAGCTTATACAGCTATTCTTTTGAAACCGGGACAAATAACGAACCGCTTATCCTCTTAAGGGTTACCAGCCAGGCGAATTTAGGAACAGAGTTAGCTGATCCCAGCCGCGGGCTGCCTGCGGACAGCACCAAGGTAATGCTGGTTAGGGCTATCCTTGATGACGGAACAGAGCTCAAGATAAACGGCAATTATCCGTCTTTTAGCTATACTGACTTTAATAACAATAAATACCCTGGGATCGAGATCCCCGCAGGAAGGACAGTAGTCCAGGTTGCATTAAGATATGCGCAAGAATCAGTGCATAAGGTTTCCGATTTCACTTATGTATCTTCGGCGATCTCAATCAATCCTCCCGGGCCGATACATTCCGCTTATGTCGATAATGGGTATCTTTATTTCGCCGTTACCAGCCAGCAGGACCTGGCCCAAGAGCTTTCAACCAGACAGCTTCCTCTGAACTCTATCCGTGTGATCCTTTGGCGGGTTCAGTTCTCTGACGGAAGCTCTATCCTTACCACTGCTTCCTATGATAATTACAATAATTACCAATATCCTCGTTATGAGATCCCGCAAGGTACCAGCGTAGTCAGCGTAGAGGCGAAATATTTCCAGGAAAACACACACAAGGTTTCTTCCTGGGTAGATGTTGAATTAACCACTTCTTTGCCTGCTCCCGGAGCGAACAGCTTTACTTTCGAATATGATCCCGAGATCGATAAGATCCTGATCAGGGCCGATATGTTAGCTTTAGCCAATGATTTTGCCTACGCCGGGATCTCTACCTCTACCGGAAAGATCGTTGTTAGAGCCGATTCCAAGATAGTTGTCTGGAGCTACAGTGGATTTAATTCCGCGGCCGGCCATACCCTGGCGATCGATATGACGGATGCACCTTTAAATATCGATGTTAGATATGAATCCGGGAATGACCGTTCATTATGGCATCAGGTTGAATCGGCGTTTACTTTACCGTTCCCGCTGGGCCTGGCAGGAACGCCTACTAATGATAACCACGATGCTTTATTTATTGCCCGGTTCGATTGGAATAATATGAATGCATATATCGATGCCCAGGGGATCGCAGAAACCGATAAGGCGATCCGCATCAGGGCAAAGCATTCGGACGGAGTAACTATTTATGAATCCTACCTTTCCCGAGCGGATATCCGCACTTCAGAAAGCCATGTTGGTATTGACCTGACAAGAGCGCAAAAAGCCGGCAGCGGCACTGCTACAGTCGGCAATTATGAGATATCCCTTAACGTAATAAAAGGCACGCATATTTCTCCGAAAGTAGTGTTAGGCAATGTCCAGGTCAATAGCTGGCAGGCAATTGCCATGGCGCCTGTAAGGGCCATGCCTTTTGCCGTAATGGCCTCTGCTTTAGTCGGCATTGTTTCAGCCTCATTTGCTTCGGTATCAAAAGGATTTAGAAGATTCGGCCGGGCAATATTGCCGGTTGTTTTAATTGCGGCGTCAGTAATGCCGTTTATCTCCGGCTGCGGCGGTGTGCCGACAGATTCGATCATAGGCCCGTTCCCGGATGATACTTCGATCACTGACCAGCCTGATTTTCCTCAAGATCCAGGCGATCAGCCAGATGATGATCCGGCTGATCCCTTTGTTTCCCCTATGCCGACAACCGATTATGTCCCGGCCTTTATCTGGTATGATGCCGGTTATAACGCGGTCGTAAAGATCAATCAGCAGGAACGCGGATTCAGTGATTATTTAGAGGCGGTATTCAACCTTGCTGATGGTATCGGTTTGGTTTCCGATAGAGAGAATTATACCGTCTCCGGTGTGCCACTGGTGATCGAATGGCGCGCGCAGAGAGTAGAAAATAACACGGTAGTAGAAGAAAGATCCGGTTATGACCAGCTTACAAACGTATTTAGCGCAGAACGCGATGGCCGCCTTTTTGTTACTCTCCCGGCGCAATTAAACCGCCGGTGGGCAATTTATTATCGCCTGCATATTCAGGGAGTAGAACCCAATGTCTTAGAGCCAGTCGGCACGATCAATGTTACCCGCACTAATTCAGCAATTCTGGCTCCTTATGCAGATGTCGCTTATTGGCATGCCTCATCTTTATTAGAGGATAAGATCATCGTTAATTTAAGGGAATGGGAGTTTAATAACTGGGCGCTGAACGTCTTGAATATTGCCAAGGCGTTTAATCCGGCGGTTACTGCGGAAGGTATCTGGGTTAAGTTTGATTTTGCACAGGTATCCAATCCCGGCAATGTTTCGAGCGTATATGTCAGCATGGCTGCTATTCAGGATAAAACACGGGCAAATTACCATCCAGCGCTTACTTTACCAGCATTCGACGATTTTGAATTAAGCTATTCTGCATCCATAGACGGCTTTATTCCTTCGGATATTTTAGCGGTAGATGCAGTAAACGTGATCCCCGCGCCGGTTGCCGATACAGCCAGAGTCGAAACCACCGGTGATGCAGATGATTTCATCCATTTCGATGTCAATATGCTTAATCAGTATGCCCAGGCGCATAATTTGCCGCGCGACAGGCATCTGGTAAGAGTCGCGCGTATTTATAATAACGGTACTGTAATGACTTCTTATTACCGCATAGACGCGATCGATTCTCCTTTAACAAACGGGGTTGTAAAATTCGAACAGTCTAAGGCGAGTTTTGAAAGCGATGCAGAGCATAGGGCGACTACGGGCGCTTTTAGATACGAGATGAATATCTCCTATGCCGATGTAGAAAGCAGTGCAATTACGCTTAGTGAAGCGGTTAATATGCCAGCGCCTCAAGCCGGGTTGTTCGCAGTCCATGTGGAAAGGCCTGGCCTGGCATTATTCCAGGTCGATCAGAATGCGCTTGGCCAGGATTTATTGGCGCATGGCCTGGCAAAAGATGATGTAAGAAGGATCCTTGTTGAAGTCAGCTTAAGCGATGGGACTGTGCTTAGCCCGTACCCGGCGTTTTCATACACTGATTTCAACAACGGCGAGTTCCCGCAGATCTTCTATAATAACACCTTAAATGTTACGTCAGTAAGAGTGCGTTATTTTGATACTGCCACAAAGAGGCTTTCGGATTGGGCGACCCCTGGGATTACGGTTGTGATGCTGCCGGTTAAATTCGGGATTTTGCCTGTAGCAGCAGTTGCCTGTGCGGTATTCGGGTTTTTAGGGCAGGGGTTATCTTTCGTAGGTTTTGGTATCAATACTGCCAAAGCTAAGAATGCAGCAAAGAAAACGATCATCGGGATCTTAATTGCCGCCGTAGTATTATTATCCGGCTGTGCGACTACAGCTAAGAAGAACATCCATTACAATGACGGTTTGAATGAGATCAATCCTCCGGATCTGAAAATGTATCAGAAAGATACTAACGAATCGACAAAGACATTACACAGTTTTGCGGTATTCGGCCTTGGCGTGCTGGTAGGGGCGGCAATCATTATCACAATAATTGCCATAATAAAGATAATTAAAGAAATAAATCAGCCGGCCATTGCCAACGAAGAAGAAAAAGACAAGATCTCGATAAAGATTGCCGAGTTGGAAGAAGAAATCGCTATCCTTAAACCCGAAGTAGATAAGAAGAGAGAAGCTTTAAAGCTGGCAAAGGCAGCCGGAGATAAAGTATATGCTGATGTTTGCAGACAGGATTTAAGGACAGTGGAGATGAAGGCTAAGATCAGTAAGATCGCAAGATTAGAAAAAGAATTAGAAGAAAATTATAAAATAGCCGCCGGAAGAGCCGACAGGTATTTTACACAACATAAACCCGTTGAAGATATACTTGGTGAGGCCGCAAATCTTAGCAATAAGGAAAAGGCCCGCCAGCTTATAGATTATATTCTTACCTTTATTATTGGAGCTCCTGATCAGATGATCCATTCCCGCGTTTTTCTGCTGGACTCCAATTATCGGCATGCAGGCGTTGATACGTTACGCAGTGCCTTAGATAGGGCGGATATTTTAAGGATCGTATATCATCTTATTGCAGTAAATGATTCTCTTGGTTTAGCACAGACGGTATATATTGAAAATAAGATCGCAGAGGTTGTAAAGAGCCTTGAGGCTGTATTGATGATCCCTGCTAAAGACCATCTTTCTCTTGCAGAGAGAGCCGAGGTAATAGTTAATAAATTACAACAATCCCCGGCGTTAAGCGATAAGCAAAAAGAAGAAGAATTAAAAGCTTTACGCGAATCAATAAGCGCTAATAATCCGGAGGATAAGCTTGCCGCATTTATTTTACTTGCCGGTTATTTCAGCGCAATAAGAGCGCATGGTTTAAGTAGAGGTAACGTTGGCAGGATCATTATTGGAGACAGAGTTGATATTCTTTATGGAATGGCTTTAGAGCAGATGGATGTTTTAATTAAGCAGTCAAGAAACAGGGCAAGGAAGATAGCCAATAGGATCACTGGAAAATATCCCGGAACAAATAAATATTTAAAGGTAGAAACTGTTATTTCCCGGATCGAAAAAGAACTCAAAACCCGCAGGGCTAATTTAGAGAAAAGGCGTGAAGATGCAAAAGCAAGGTTAACAAAGCAATTCTTGGGGGTTAAAGGTTCTTTCGAGAGGGCTGATTTAGATGCAAGATTAGCCAGCCCGATCGCCGGATCGACCGTTACGGTTACAGTGCCGAAATGGACTAAATACGGGATATTCGGTGTTATTGCTGCTGCATTTATTGGAATCTTCTTCTTTGTCCCGAGCTCTTATGCCGGTGATAGCGCACATGGTTATGGCTACAGCAGCAGTGCCCCGGCGGCTCCGAGTATACCTTATTATA
>CAZRVK010000009.1:0-84210 GCA_964603585.1 uncultured Planctomycetales bacterium | reverse complement strand
CGCCATCCGCATGTTTTTGGTAATGTAAAAGTGAAATCCTCCCGCCAGATCATTGCCAATTGGAATAAAATCAAATTGCAGGAAAAACTCCTTAGTTGAAGTATCCGAGATGGCGTATGCTTTCTGGGCATAATCCATAGTATTGATTTACAGAAAATGGAATACAGCCGCCGTTTCTTTAGATAAAATACTTGACAAATTATCTGTATATGCTATAATCTACCAAAATAATAGAAATAGTATAGATTGAATGTTGGGAAGGAAACAACAATGAAATTATCCACAAAGGGCCGTTATGGGGTAAGGTTAATGCTGGATTTGGCAATGTATTCTGGCGGAGGCCCGGTTTTCTTAAAGGATATTGCTAAGAGACAGGATATATCACAGAAATATTTATGGCATTTGATCCCTCCTCTAAAGAATGCAGGTTTAATTACATCTCACCGCGGCAGTCACGGTGGTTATTTATTAGCCAAGCCTGCAGAGCAAATAACTCTCAAAGATGTTGTTTCTGTCCTGGAAGGGCCGATGTGCTTGGTTGATTGTGTAGATAATCCCAGGTTATGCCGGCGTTCGGCTAATTGTATTTTCCGGGATATCTGGAAAGAAGCATCAGAAAAGATGTTAGAGATCCTGGGGTCTTTTACATTGGCAGGTATGGTTGAGAAACAAAAGAGTAAATCCAAAACGCTTAATTATATCATTTAATTTGAGATCGAGGTTATACTTCATAAAAAGGAGCTTATATGAGTAAGATCGATGCGAAATTAAGAGTTGAGACTCTTGCCTTGCATGGCGGACAGGAGCCCGATCCGGTGACTGGATCGCGGGCAGTTCCGATATACCAGACGACGTCATATCAGTTTAAAGATACGGAGCATGCGGCGAACCTTTTTGGCTTAAAGGAATTCGGTAATATCTATACGCGTTTAATGAATCCAACCACCGATGTTTTGGAAAAAAGAATCTCGCTCCTTGACGGTGGAGTAGGCGCGCTTGCCGTAGCCAGCGGCCAGGCAGCGATCACCGTTGCCTTATTAAACATTGCTCAATCCGGGGATGAGATTGTTTCTGCGGATAATCTTTATGGCGGGACATATAATCTTTTCCATCATACTTTCCAGAGAATGGGGATAAAAGTCAGGTTTGTTAAATCCAATGACCTGGAGGGTTTTAAAGCGGCAATTACAGATAAGACAAAAGCTGTTTATGCCGAGTCGATCGGGAATCCTAAGCTTGATGTTGCCGATATTGAAGGGCTATCTTCTATTGCGCATAAGCACGGCATTCCCTTGGTAGTGGATAATACTGTTTGCCCGTATCTTTTACGCCCGATAGATTTTGGAGCCGATATCGTGGTGTATTCGGCTACCAAGTTCATCGGCGGGCATGGGACATCTTTAGGAGGATTGATTGTGGATTCCGGAAGATTTGATTGGGATAGTGCGAAGTTCCCCTTGATCCGGGAGGCGGACCCAAGTTACCATGGGATCAAATTCATAGAGGCCCTAAAACCGTTGGGGAATATAGCCTATATCATTAAAGCCAGAGTCACTTTGCTTCGGGATTTAGGGCCGGCAATATCGCCATTTAATTCCTTCCTTTTACTGCAGGGTTTGGAAACTCTGGCATTAAGGATGCCCAGACATGCGCACAATGCCGTGACAGTGGCCAAGTATTTAGAGAAGCATAAGAAAGTTTCCTGGGTTAATTATCCGGGTTTGGATTCGAGTCCGGATAACCAAATGGCGAAGAAATATTTACCTAAAGGTGCTGGCGCAATTATTGGTTTTGGGATTAAAGGCGGGCTGGAAGCCGGAAAGAAATTCATTAACTCCCTGGAATTGATCTCACATTTGGCAAATGTGGGCGATGCAAAAACCCTGGCAATTCATCCTGCGACAACTACGCATCAGCAGCTTTCTATCCAGGAGCAACTGGCTACCGGAGTAACCGAGGATTTTATCCGGCTATCGGTGGGGATCGAACATTCGGATGATATTATTGCTGATATCGAGCAGGCATTGGTTAAGACAGTATAAAAAATATAAACTGGAGACTATCATGGGAAAGATCTATGAGGATATAACAAAAACCATCGGGAACACGCCTTTGGTAAGATTAAACCGTATTGCAGAAGGAATAGAGGCGGTAATATTGGCAAAGATAGAATCGTTTAATCCCCTTTCCAGTGTTAAGGACAGGATAGGCCTGGCGATGATCGAAGATGCCGAACGGCGGGGGGTTTTAAACCAGGATTCAGTGATCATTGAACCGACCAGCGGTAATACCGGGATCGCCCTGGCTTTTATCTGTGCTGCTAAAGGTTATAAGCTTACTCTTACCATGCCGGAAACCATGAGTATGGAAAGAAGGCAGCTGCTTTCTATATTCGGGGCAGAGTTGGTTTTGACCCCCGGAGCCGAAGGCATGAAAGGTGCGGTAAAAAAAGCGGAATACCTGGTTGAGAGGACGCCGAACGCGGTTTTATTGCAGCAGTTTTCCAATCCGGCGAATCCGGAGATCCACCGCCGCACTACCGCAGAAGAAATATGGCGTGATACCGATGGAGGCATTGATATCCTTGTCGCAGGCGTTGGTACCGGAGGGACGATTACCGGTATCGCCGAGAATCTTAAGAAAAAGAAAAAAGAGTTTATGGCGGTTGCCGTTGAGCCCGAGTCTTCCGCGGTTTTATCCGGCGGGCCTGCCGGGGCGCATAAAATCCAGGGGATCGGAGCTGGTTTTGTTCCGCAGGTACTTAATAAAAGTATCATTGACGAGGTGATACGGGTGAATGATGAGGATGCCGGAGCGACTTCCAGGCTCCTGGCACGATTAGAAGGGATACTGGTGGGGATCTCAAGCGGTGCGGCTTTATGGGCAGCATTAGAGGTTGCCAAAAGGCCGGAGAATAAAGGCAAGAAGATCGTGGTTATCCTTCCTGATACAGGGGAAAGGTATCTTTCTACCTGGTTATTTAAAGATGCATAGATGAAAGAGGGTGTAAATCATGGTAAAAAAATATCCTGCCCTGGAGGTTGATACAAAATATTATACCTTTGACCATCTTGTGCTTGAAAATGGCCAAAGGTTTGGACCGGTAACCTTGGCCTATGAAACGTATGGCCAATTGAATAAAGATAAGACCAATGCGATATTGATAGAGCATGCCCTTTCGGGAGATGCCCATGTCGCCGGATTTCATAAAGGCCAGAAGGATCCTGGTTGGTGGGACGATCTGGTTGGCCCGGGCAAGGCTTTTGACACGGACAAATATTTTATCATTTGCTCTAATATCCTGGCAGGATGCAGAGGATCAACCGGCCCTTCCAGTATTGATCCGATAAGTAAGTTGCCCTATGCTTTGAGTTTCCCAATGGTCAGTATTTATGATATGGTTCATGCACAAAAGAAATTAATCGACCATTTGGGAATAAGAATGTTGTTATCGGTCGCAGGCGGTTCAATGGGGGGGATGCAGGTATTAGCCTGGATGGTAAGGTATCCAGAGAACATCGCCAGCGCCATCCCTATCGCCACTACATTAAAGCATTCTCCACAGCAGATCGCCTTTAACGAGGTTGGCCGGCAGGCGATCATGGCGGATGCTTCCTGGAAATCCGGGAATTATTATGGCGCTTGTCCTCCGGTTAAGGGTTTGGCGGTAGCACGGATGATCGGGCATATCACTTATATGAGCGATACATCCATGGCCGAGAAATTCGGCCGGCAGAAGAAACACGAGATAAAGCCTTTTAAGTTCAATGCGGATTTTGAAGTGGAAGGTTACCTGCGTTATCGGGGAGATAATTTTGTCAAACGGTTTGATGCCAATTCCTACCTTTATATAACTAAAGCTATGGATAATTTCGATGCTTCGGAAAACAGGCCTTTTCATGATGCCTTAAAAGGCAGGAAAACAAAGCTGCTGGTCATCGCCTTTAAATCGGATTGGCTGTATCCGGCATATCAATCCAAGGAGATCATTAAGGCCGCTAAATACGCCGGGCTTGAGGCCAGTTTTTGCGAGATAGATTCTACTTATGGCCACGACGCGTTCCTTCTGGAGACAAAACAGGAAACCCATTTGATCTCACATTTCTTGAAAAAAGTTTTTTACGCATACGAGGTTACCGGTTATGATAGATTATAATTCTATACGGCTTGACCATAAGAAGATATTAGAGATGATCAGTGCACGCTCAACGGTGCTGGATCTTGGCTGTGGCAATGGAGAGTTATTGTCTCTTTTGATCAAAGAAAAGAATGTGCGCGCACAAGGCATAGAGATAGATGAACAGGCGATCTATAAGTGTGTTGCCAGGGGATTGAACGTTTTTCATGGAGATATCGATAGCGGCCTTGCCGAATATAAGGATAAATCTTTTGATTATGTGATTTTAAATCAAAGTCTCCAGCAGGTCAAACACCTGGAAAGGGTTTTAATGGATGCCCTGCGTGTGGGAAAGAAAACCGTGGTGGGATTTCCTAATTTCAATCATTTTAAGGCGCGATGGCAATTCTTTTTCCGTGGCCGTGCCCCGGTAACAGAAAGCCTTCCTTACGCCTGGTATGAAAGCCCGAACCTGCATTTCTTCAGCATCTATGATTTTATCGATTTTTGTTCCGCTAAAGGGATAAGGATGGAGAATAAGGTTTTTTTGTCGAGTTCCGGCCAGGTGAGTGTCTTGCCCAATTTATTTGCCTCTGGCGGAGTATTCCTTCTTTCACAATAACCTGGAGGAAGAATGAAGAAAGATGCAATCGATGCCTATGGCATTTTAAGAAAAATCAGGGAAGAAAAGCCTCTGGTGCATCATTTGACTAACTGGGTAACAATTTATGATTGTGCCAATGTTGTTAAAGTAATAGGTGGTTCTCCGGTTATGGCCCATGCCAAAGAGGAAGCAGCGGAAATGTCAGGGATTGCTTCGGCGTTAGTTTTGAATATCGGGACACTGACAGTGGATTTTGTAGAGGCGATGAAACTGGCGGCAAAGAGTGCCAACAAAAAAGGCATCCCGGTTGTGCTGGATGTCTGCGGAGCAGGCGCGACAAAGTTCAGGGATGATAAATGTTTTGAACTTTTGGATGAGGTGCGGATCGATATTATTAAAGGTAATGTTTCAGAGATCGCCAGGATTTGTGGGGAGCCTGTGCACACTAAAGGGGTTGATGCCACAAGCGTTAAAAAGAATATGCTTTTTTTGGCTAAAACCCTTGCCAGGAAGCGTAAATCCATAGTTGTCGTAACTGGTAAGGAGGATATTATTGCCGGTAAAAAGGTTTATATCATAAAAAACGGCCATCCGATGATGGGCAATATTGTCGGTTCCGGTTGCATGTTAACCTCTGTAATCGGTGCTTTTGCGGCAGTTGAGCCTGATTTAGTGCGCGCGGCAAGCGCGGCTTTGATTTGTTTTGAAGTCGCCAGCGAATGCGCATTAAAGCAATCGCTGGCTCCGGGATCATTCAAAGAAAGATTATTGGACGCGCTTTTTGTCCTGGATAAAAAGACGATTGATTCGAGGCAAAAGATAGAATTAACAGCTTAAAGCCGGCATAAAGAAAATGTGGCAATGTAGAGGCCGGAATGCTATAATTAAAAGTAATTATTATGTATAAAAACAGTTGACATAAAAAGGAGATTATCATGAAAGAAAAAGTGGAAAAGGCTTTAGAGCAAGTTCGTCCCATGTTACAGGCTGATGGCGGGAATGTAGAATTGGTGGAGGTGACCCCTGATGGAGTGGTCAAATTAAAGCTTACCGGGAGTTGCGGGTGTTGCCCGATGTCCCAAATGACTTTAAAGATGGGGATCGAAAGGATGCTTAAGCAGGAAGTTCCGGAGATAAAAGAGGTGATGGCGGTTTAACCGGGATAGATAAAATGAAGACCATAAAGGAAATAAATGAAAAAATAAAGAAGGGGGAAGTCGTTGCCGTCACCGCCGAAGAGATCATTGACCTGGTGGACAAAAAAGGCACGAAAAGAGTTGCCGAAGAAGTAGATGTGGTGACTTGCGGCACTTTTGGCCCGATGTGTTCCTCCGGCGCGTATTTTAACATAGGGCATTCAAAGCCGAGGATAAAGATCGGCGGAGGTACATGTAAGTTAAACGATGTCCCCGCCTATACCGGGTTTGCCGCAGTAGATTTTTATTTGGGTGCGACCGCTATCCCGGATGATGACCCGCGCAATAAAGTATTCCCGGGAGAATTCAAATACGGCGGAGGGCATGTGATCCAGGAACTGGTCAGCGGCAAGGATGTTTTGCTTGAGGCGACATCCTATGGCACCAATTGTTATCCGCGCAAAAAACTTGATACCTATATTAATTTGGCAGATTGTAATGAGGCAGTCCTTTTTAATATACGCAATTGTTATCAGAACTATAATGTGGCAGTAAATTTATCCGATAAACCCATTTATACTTATATGGGCATGTTAAAACCCGGGTTAGGCAATGCTAATTATTGCTCGGCCGGCCAGCTTTCCCCTCTCTTAAAAGACCCTTATTATAAGACCATCGGGGTGGGGACAAAGATATTCTTAGGAGGTGCAGCCGGGTATGTTGCTTGGCATGGCACACAGCATAACCCGGCAGTGGATAGAAAGCCGAGCGGCGAGCCGGTAAGCGGAGCTGGGACATTGGCAGTGATTGGTGATTTAAAGCAGATGAGGCCAGAATGGCTGGCGGGGGTAAGTATGCTGGGTTATGGCGTAAGTTTGTGTGTGGGAATAGGGGTTCCTATCCCGATTTTGAATGAAGAGATTTTAAAATACACTGCGGTTAAGGACGAAGAGATATTTACCCAGGTGGTAGATTATAGCGAAAGTTATCCGCAAATGATTTCTCAAAGTTTAGGGGAAGTAAGCTATGCCCAATTAAGGTCAGGCAGGATTGTAGTTAAAGGCAAAGAAGTCCCCACCGGAGGGCTCTCCAGCTATTCTAAGGCACTGGAGATCGCAGAAGAGCTTAAAGGCTGGATCAAAAAAGGGAGTTTCTTGCTTAGTGAACCCGTAGCTCTATTGCCGCAGGCAGATTCGGGATATTCTTTTAAGCCTTTAAAGGAAAGGCCGATAGTTAGAGAGTAATGGGAGATAGTTATGGTAAGTAAAAAGGTTGTTTTGCATTTTCCCCGCAGGTTAGTTGACCAGCCGATTGTGTATAAACTGGTCAAAGAGTATGATCTTAAATTCAATATCTTAAAGGCTTCCGTTACCCCTGAAGAGGAAGGCCTGATGGTAGTTGAGTTAAGCGGGAAAGCGGAAAATTATGATTTAGGCATAGAATATCTGCAATCGTGCGGGTTGAGGATCCAATCCTTAAGCCATGATATAATACGTAATGAAACTAAATGTACAAGTTGCAGTGTGTGTATTCCCATATGCCCGGTTTCTGCTTTAGAAGTTGATCCCAAGACCCACAAAGTGGTTTTTCATAATAAAAAGTGCATTGCCTGTGAGTTGTGTGTAAAGATTTGCCCGACCCGGGCGATGGAAGTGCATTTTTGATGGAGAAATTAGAAAAACTCCAAACCATCCTCCGGGGGATGGGATCGGCTTTATTGGCATATTCTGGAGGCACGGACAGTACTTTCCTTTTACGCCTGTTAAGGGATGTTTTGGGGAAAAATGTCCTTGCGGTTACGGCAGTTTCTGCTACTTATCCTAAGGATGAATTAACCTTAGCAAAAAAAAACGCTAAACTACTCGGGGTAAGGCATAAATTGATCAGTACCCGGGAATTAAGCGAAAAAAGATTTGTTTCTAATCCGCCGAACCGTTGTTATTTTTGCAAAAAAGAGCTTTTTTCCTGCCTTAAGGATATAGCCTTAAAGAACAATCTCGATTTTGTCGTTGATGCAAGTAATCTTTCGGATAAGCTTGATTTTCGCCCCGGGGATAAGGCTAAAAGGGAATTCAGGGTACGTTCTCCGTTACAGGAGGCCAGATTTACCAAGGAGGATATAAGAAAATACAGCAAGGCCCTTGGCCTTTTAACCTGGGATAAGCCTAGCCTTGCCTGTTTGGCCTCACGGGTCCCTTATGGCCGTAAGATCACGTTTTCGCTCTTAAAGCGTATTGATCAGGCTGAAAGATTCTTAAGAGGATTAGGCTTTAAGCAGGTGCGCTTAAGGGATTATGGCGCGCTTTGCCGGATCGAGGTTATTGATAGGGAGATCTTGTGTTTAGCTGGAAAACGCCTTAAGGTTGTAAGGAAAATGAAGGAGCTCGGGTATAATTATGTAACGTTGGATTTAGAGGGTTTTCGCAGCGGAAGTTTAAACGAGGTGGTGATAAAATGAGAAA
Source organism: uncultured Planctomycetales bacterium (assembly GCA_964603585.1). Classification (GTDB taxonomy): domain Bacteria; phylum Omnitrophota; class Gorgyraeia; order Gygaellales; family Profunditerraquicolaceae; genus CAZRVK01. Next base: position 75,891 of record CAZRVK010000009.1, on the reverse strand, counting down.
AGTCTATTTGGATTATGCGGCAACTACGCCTACAGACCCGGAAGTACTTAAGGCGATGGAGCCTTATTTCTTTGAGAAATTTGGCAATGCCTCAAGTATACATTCTTTTGGCCAGGAGGCGAAAAAGGCAGTCGAAGATGCCCGTGAAATAACCGCAAAATCATTAAATGCCCGTCCGGAAGAGATTGTTTTTACTTCTGGAGGCACGGAATCGGATAACCTGGCGATTAAAGGGGCAGCTTATGCCTTGGAGCCTAAAGGCAACCATATTATTATTTCTGCAATTGAGCATCACGCGGTAAGTGAGCCGGCACAATTTCTGCAAAAAAGAGGGTTTAAGGTTACTTCTGTAGGAGTCGATAAGTTTGGATTAGTCGATCCTGCAGATGTTAAGAAAGCTATTACGGATAAGACTATTTTAATTTCGATCATGCACGCCAATAATGAGATAGGAAGTATTCAGCCTGTAGCCGATATCGGTAATTTAGCCCGTGCAAAAGGGATTTGTTTCCATACCGATGCTGTACAAACCGTTGGGCATATCCCTGTCGATGTGGAGGAATTGAATGTCGATCTTTTGTCTTTTTCCGCACATAAATTTTACGGGCCGAAAGGAGTCGGGGCTTTATACATCCGTAAGGGGGTACGCCTGGAAACATTTATGCATGGTGGAGATCAGGAAAGGTCCCGGCGTGCTTCTACGCATAATACTCCCGGGATCGTTGGATTGGCAAAAGCCCTGGAGTTATCCAGGGATAATATGCGCAGAGAAAGCGATTTTCAGCTCGAGCTAAGGGATAAGTTGATCCGGGAATTGCCCGAAAGAATCCCCGAGATCGTTCTTAATGGCCATGCGACAAAACGCCTGCCGAACAATGTGAATTTTTCCATAAAATATATCGAAGGAGAGTCTATGCTTTTGTCTTTAGATATGCTGGGGATCGCCTCTTCCACTGGTTCGGCATGCACCTCCAGCTCTTTGGAGCCTTCACATGTATTATTAGCCATTGGATTGGAGCATGAGATTGCTCATGGGTCATTGAGATTCAGCCTGGGGCGTTGGTCGAGCCTTGAGGATGTGGATTATTTATTGGACCAACTTCCTAAAGTCGTGGAGAACTTGCGCAAGATGTCTCCTCTATACGGAAAAAATAATGATAAATAGCAAAATATTAGAGTTTTTGAAGACTAAAGATGGTTATATTTCTGGTGAGGAGATGAGCGTTCAGCTGAAGATCACCCGCCAGGGGCTTTGGAAGCATATTCAGGAGTTGCGCGATGCCGGATACGATATTATAGCTGTGCCGCATTTGGGGTATCAATTGCTATCTTCGCCTGACCGCCTTTTGCCGGAAGAGATAAGCTCCGGATTAAATACCAAATTTATTGGCCGCAAGATCGCATATTTTGAGACACTTCCCTCGACTATGGATGAGGCAGTAAAGCTTGCTTTAGCCGATTGTCCGGAAGGGGCGGTTGTTTTAGCGGAAACCCAGACTAAAGGCCGAGGCAGGTTAGGCAGGTCTTGGATTTCTCCGCGCCATAAAGGCATATATTTTTCTTTGATCCTGCGGCCCAGAATATCGCCTCAAAATGTCGCGGTTTTAACCTTGCTTTGTGCCGTAAGTATTTGCCAGGCAATAAAGGATTTGCTGGGTTTTGAACCAAGAATAAAATGGCCTAATGATATTTTCTTAGGCAATAAGAAGCTGGGAGGGATATTGACTCAACTGGGAGCAGAAACCGACGAGATACATTTTATTGCCATCGGTATCGGGCTGAATGTGAATAATGACTTGAATTCTTTGCCGGAGCACGCTACGTCATTAGCCGAACAGAAAAAAAGCCATTATGACCGTGTCCTCATCCTTCAGGAGATTTTCAGTTATCTTGAACGCAATTATCTTGATTTTCAAAAGCACGGCAGTGCTCATGTTATAGATAAATGGCGGCAGTATAATCTTACCATAGGCCGGAGGGTAAGGGTTACCTGCCAAGACCGCCATCTGGAAGGAGAGGCCATAGATATTGATTCCGATGGAGGATTGTTGGTCCGCAGTGACTCGGGCCTGGTGCAAAAGATAATGGCCGGAGATGTAGTGCATTGCCGGTAATTGTAAACCATAATATAATACATAGTTGACAATACCCTGCAATCCGCTATAATATCCTCCCGAGGGTATTATGGCCAAGCCAAATGTCTTATTAGTCTTTATTGCCGCGATCATTACTTATATTCCTGGCGCTTATGCTGAACATGACTTAGGCCGGATCGAGGTTAAGCGCCTGTCCAATTCTTCCTCTTCGAGGTCAAATCAAACTTCTTCTATGGAAACATTTACCATAGAAGATATCCGTTCCAAGCGCCTTAATTCGCTTGTTGACATACTTGATTATGCCTCTGGTATAGATTTGCGCTGGCGTGCCCGGCAGGGAATCCAGGGAGATATTTCCTTGAGAGCATCCACTTACGAGCAGGTAGCGGTTTTAATAGACGGGTTGAAGGTATCTGACCCCCAGACTGGCCATTACAACCTGGATATTCCTTTGACTGTTTTCGATGTGGACAGGGTAGAGGTCACTAAAGACGCTTCTTCGAGCTTGTATGGAGCAGGTGCTTTTGCAGGAAGCGTTAATTTTATTACGCGCTATCCAGAGAGGATATCTTTGCGCCTCGAAAGTTTATTTGGTGAACACGCCTTGTCCGGACAGGCATTTTCCCTGGCTATGCCTTTTGAAAATGGGTTCTCCTCAAGGCTTTCTTTTGAGCACAAGCTCTCCAAAGCTGCCCGGCCGAATACGGATTTTGAATATCATACCGGGTCACTTTATCTTAATAAAAGGTTTGATACCGGGGCTCTGGATTATTTATTCGGCTATCAGAAAAAAGATTTTGGCGCGGATAGTTTTTATTCTAATCTGTTCAAGGAGGAGGAAGAACACACCGAAACCTTGTTTTTTAAGGGCGGAATAAAATATGAGCCCGGTCCCTGGGTTTTGAAGAGTGATCTGTATCTGCGCCGGCATTGGGATAAATTCATCTTAAACCGCAATCTTCCAGAATCAGTCAATTATCATACCAATTATACCTATGGGTTTAATCCCAATTTTACTTTCCCGGTAAGGTTTGGGGATGTTTCCTTAGGGCTGGATGCTGGCATTGATCAGATCAATTCCACCAACATGGGAGAGCATTTTCGTTCATATCAAGCTGTACTGGGAGGAATAAATTCCCAGTTGACAAGCAAGCTGAATTCCGATTTCAGGGTGCGGTTTGATAGTTACCGGAAATGGCCGCTTCAGAGTTCGTTTACTTTAGGTGCCGGCTATGACATTATTGAGGACCGCTTAAGATTGAAGTGTTCGGCAGGCAGGGCTTTTAGGATACCAACTTTTACTGAACTCTATTATAATGATCCGGCTAACCGTGGCGATCCTGACTTAAAAATCGAGAGTTCCTATACTTTTAACTGTGGTTTGCAGTTTCGTCAGGGTATATTTGACCTGGGGTTAGAGGGTTTCTTACGCCGTGGTTATGATCTGATCGATTGGACGCGCACTTCATTATCCCTGCCCTGGCAGGCAGTTAATTGGGGGAAGATCAGTTTCCGCGGGATAGCGTTTAACTCTAAAGTGAGGCCTAATGCCAGATACAAGTTTGCCGAATTAAAACAACTTTCTTTTTCGTATAATTATAATACCGCAGATAAGAAGACAGGCATTTTCTTCTCTAAATACGCGCTGGATATACTCAAGCATCAGCTGATTATGGGGATTGATTCGGATGTCTGGGGAATAATCCTTGGCCTGGATTTGTCTTATAACCAGAGATGTTATGGAACAAACTACTTTATAGCCAGTCTATATATAGGTAAGAAATTCACCGCCCAAAATTGGGATTTAGAGCCATTCCTTAAGGCGGATAATTTTACCAATACGGCATATACGGAAATCGCCGGAGTGCTCCAGCCTGGACGGTGGGTGCAGGCTGGGATGAAGATGAGTTGGTAAGGTGACTGCCCCCTGCAGAGTAAATAACCAGGCAGGGGATGCCCGTAATCATACCCCCAAAATACCAGGTATCTTGAAATCTTGAGGAAACGAGTAAAATTGCCGGGCTTTTTGTTTGACAACCAGTTGTTTTATGTTATATTTGAATCTGCCTACGGTTCACTCTATAAACAAAGAGTGAGCCTTTTTTGTATTGGGTTGGCAGTGTTTATGAAAGAAACTGTTTTTGAAAGGAAGCTCAAGCGGATATGCGTAAATACATCTTTTTCCTGCTGATACTGGCTGTTCTTATTCCTGCTGGCACTTTTTGTCTTTTAAAGAAGAAAGTTGAAACGCCTGTGGGTGTTGCCGAACCTGTTAAGCCAAAGCCGAAAACTTCCGAATATATCGGGGAAAAGATCGTTTATGATGTAAAATTGGGGCTTTTAAATGTGGGCCGGGCGGAGTTCAATCATTTGAAGGGTGTTGAATTAGACGGGGCAGATTTGAATCTGATGACCTTTCAGACAAGGTTGGCGCGGTTCAATGACCTAGAGAATATTTATAGTGATCCGGAAACTTCCCTCCCCATAAAGGTTGTTCGCCGGGTAACCGGCTGGAATAAAAATGAGCAGATCACAGAAGATTATGACCAGAAGAACCACCGTCTTTCGATTACAAAAGTTGTCGGAGATAAATCGGAGTTGATGCATATCCAGAAAAGCGATGTTATCCATAATGCGATCTTATTGCCGTTTTATCTGCGGCGTTACTCGGATATTGAGCCGGGATGGAGTTTGTCGGTACAGCTTCCTACTGCAGACTTTGTTATCCGGTTGTCCGGTTTGGAAAAAATAAAAGTTCCCGCCGGAGAATTCGAGGTTTACCGTTTTGACAGCCAGCCGGATAAATTCGAGATTTGGGTTACTGCAGATAAGCGCAGGATCCCGGTGAGAATAAAGGGTACGGGAGCTTTTGGGTATATCCTGTTAATGCGCGAATATAGTTTAATAAACCCAGGCAGAACCAATCCTGTAGAGGTAGCAAAATAATCCCAATGAAAGACCGTGTTGTTGTGGCGATGAGCGGCGGCGTTGATTCCTCGGTCGCAGCCTGTTTGTTAAAAGATGCCGGGTATGAAGTCATTGGGCTGACGATGTGTTTTAATCTGGCAGAATCAGCTGGTAGAAAGCCCAGTTGTTGCGGCCTTCAGGGAATCGAGGATGCCCAAAGGGTGGCACATAAGATCGGGATCAAACATTATGTCGTGAACATGCAAAAGGTGTTAGAGGAACGCGTGATCAAGGATTTTTGCCTCCAGTATCTAGGAGGCAGAACACCTAACCCTTGTGTAAGATGCAACCAGTATGTAAAGTTTGATGCGCTCCTGAAAAAATCTATTGCCTTGGGCGCGCTTTTTATGGCAACAGGCCATTATGCAAAAGTTTCCCGGCAGAAAAGATATTTTCTGCATAAAGCCAATGACTTGCGTAAAGACCAGTCGTATTTCTTATACCGCCTGGGGCAGCGTCAGCTTAAGCACCTTATTTTCCCTTTAGGGGATTATTCCAAAGAAGAGGTTCGCGCCTTGGCGCGAAAATTTGCTTTGCCGGTATCGGATAAGGTAGATAGCCAGGAGATTTGTTTTATCCCGAAGATGTCTTACCGGGAATTCTTGCGAGAACACTGTCATGTAAGCGCGGGCCCGGGCGAGGTGGTGGATAAAACCGGGAAACTTATGGGCAGGCATCAGGGCATTCCTTATTATACTCTCGGCCAGAGAGGTGGTTTAGGAATCGCGGCCGGTTATCCTCTGTATGTTACTAATATCGATGCCAGGAGGAACCGGATAACGGTTGGTAAAAGGGATGATGCCTGTGCCAGGCAGTTTATGGTAGGAAAAACGCACTTTGTTTCTTCCGTAATAAAAAAGAAGGTTGTTTTACAGGTAAAGATTAGGTATAATCATAAAGAAGAAAAAGCTTTGATTTCTCCTTATAGCAGTAAACTCAAAGTTGTTTTCCAAAAACCCCAGTTTGCCATTACTCCAGGACAATCGGCAGTGTTTTATGATGGAGATATTGTTGTAGGCGGCGGGATCATAGAAAGAGTGTTGGATTAAAATGCTAAAACCGTTTGCGGAAATAGAAAAAAAGATAAAGGAACTAAAGAAAGCCCGCCAGGCAGTGATCCTGGCGCATAATTACCAGCTTCCCGAGGTCCAGGATGTCGCAGATTTTCACGGTGATTCACTGGAACTTGCGCGTAAGGCCAGTAAGACAGACGCCCGGGTGATTGTTTTTTGCGGAGTGTATTTTATGGCAGAAACGGCTTCGATCATCTGCCCGGATAAAAAGATCATTATGCCGGATCCTTTTGCCGCTTGCCCGATGGCCAATATGATCAAGCCCGAGGATGTGCGTGAGCTTCGCGCAAAACACCCCAATGCGGTTGTGGTTGGTTACGTGAATACTCCCGCTGCGGTTAAAGCGGAGCTGGATGTTTGCTGTACTTCTACAAATGCCGTGGCTGTGGTGAATTATTTCAAAGATAAAAAAGAGGTTATTTTTATCCCGGATAAATATTTAGCCCATTATGTTTCAAAGAAATCAGGGAGAAAGATTGTTTCTTGGAAAGGTTTTTGTCCCACGCACGTTAAAATACTTCCCGAGGATATCCTGCGGGAGAAAAAGTTCCATCCGCGCGCCTTGGTGATTGCGCATCCGGAATGCCTGCCTGCGGTCTTGGATTTGGCTGACGAAGTGCTTTCTACCAGCCAGATGTGTAAATTTGCCAAAGAAACTCAAGCCAAGGAGATTATCGTCGCAACCGAGATCGGGCTGATCTACAGGTTAAAAAAAGACTTTCCGGATAAGGAGTTTTATCCTGCATCCGAAGCCGCGGTTTGCCCGAATATGAAACGCACTACACAGGAAAAAGTGCTTTGGGCGTTAGAGGAGCTGCGGGAAGAGGTCAGAGTCAGTGATCAAATACGCATCCGCGCCAAGAATGCCATCGATCTTATGTTGAATATAGTTTAGATGAATATCCCTGTTGTTTATGAGGATGAACAGTTGGTGGTTGTCAATAAGCCCGCAGGGTTACTCGTTATTCCTACCCCAAAGAATGAAACACGTACTTTGACCAGTATCCTAAACAATGATTTAAAGGAGAAAGGCGCATTATATCGGCTTCATCCCTGTCATCGCCTTGATCGGGACACTTCGGGGCTGATTATTTATGCTAAAGGAAAATCATGGCAAAAGCGGATGATGGATCTTTTTAAATCAAGGCAAATTAAGAAAAAGTATATTGCGTTTGTCCATGGCGTGGTTAATCCTGGGCAAAGCCAGATCAAAAGCCCCATCGAAGGTGTTTTTGCACACACTGTTTATAAAGTATTGGAAACAAAAAAGGATTATACTGTTGTTGAGATCATCCTTTTGACCGGAAGGACCAACCAGATCCGGATACACTTCGCTGGTATTGGTCATCCGCTGATGGGAGAGGATAAGTTCGCTTTCCGGCGCGATTTTAAAGTCAGGGCAAAGAAATTATGTTTGCACGCAAAAGAAATAGAATTCATCCATCCATTAACTAAGAAAAACCTGCATTTCGAAGCCGGATTACCGCAGCATATGAATGAATTCACAGAAAGGAACCCTTGAAATGCTTAAATATGTTATTCTGGGTATAGTTCAAGGGGTGACTGAATTCCTGCCGGTAAGCAGCTCCGGGCATCTGGTGATCTTAGAGCATATTTTAGGGATTAAGGAGGGGGGGTTGGCTCTAACCATCATCCTGCATTTAGGCACAGGGTTTTCTGTAGTTATATTCTTCTTTAAGGATATATTGGAGGCCTTGCGTAATTTTCGGCTGGTTTTAATGCTGGCTCTTGTTACTATAATCACGGCAGCCATTGGGTTTGCCGGCAATGATTTCTTTGAAAGCCTTTTTAACTGCCCAGGCAAGGTAGCATGGTCTTTAATGATTACCGGGATCCTGCTTATTTCAACTAGGAGATTCATGCAGGGCAAAAAGGAATCATTTGGGTTATTAGATGCTTTTATCCTTGGGATTGTTCAGGGGATCGCAGTCATCCCGGGGATTTCCCGTTCAGGATCGACAATTTCTGCGCTTTTATTTAGAGGGATCGATATCAAAACTAGTTTTAAGTTGTCATTCTTAGTTTCGATCCCGGTAATTTTCGGAGCAGCTTTGCTGGAAGCGAAGAAAATGAATTTTGCAGTCAAAACCTCTTCCGCGGATCTTATTGCCGGGTTTCTGGCCAGTTTGTTAACCGGGCTTTTTGCACTCTGGGCATTAAAACTGGTTTTACACCGGGCGAAGTTGTATTATTTCGGTTATTATTGTATAATTGTGGCTGTCCTTACTTTATTGTTTGTAAAATAAACCTTTTTAGGCATAGAGAGGTGATAATGAGTATATTGGTTTTGGGTACAGTAGCTTTGGATTCGGTAAAAACTCCTTTTGGCCTGCGTAAAGAAATGCTCGGAGGGTCTGCTGCGCATTTTGCCATGTCCGCCCGTCTTTTTACCGATGTCAATCTGGTGGCGGTAGTGGGAGAGGATTTTCCGCGCAGACATATTGATTTTCTGCACCAAAAAGGCATTATCCTGACCTCTTTGCTGCACTCCAAGGGGAAGACTTTTAAATGGGAGGGTAAATATGAGGGGGACCTGAATACCGCGCTTACCTTAAATACCCAATTGGGAGTGCTTTCTGCTTTTACCCCCCATGTTGCCCAAGAGCAAAAGAAGATAAAGTATATATTCTTGGCTAATGTTGACCCGGATATTCAGCGGCAGTTGTTAAAGAATATGCAGAAGCCTATTTTTGTCGGTTTAGACAGTATGAATTTCTGGATACACAGCAAACGCGCTTCCTTATTGCGTTTGCTTAAAGATGTGAATATCTATGTGGCTAACGATCAGGAAGCCAGGGCTCTTTCCGGGGAAAATAATTTACTGCGTGCCGCTAAAAAACTCCGGGCATTGGGGCCAGAGATGATCTTGATCAAAAAAGGCGAGCACGGAGTGCTTTTTTACAGCCGGGAATTTATTTTCTCCCTGCCGGCATTCCCTACGGATGATGTGATCGACCCGACTGGCGCCGGAGATACCTTTGCCGGTGGATTTATGGGGTATTTAGCGCGTTCCGGCAGGATTTGCCGGGGCAATATCAAGAATGCTCTGGCTTATGGTACGATCGCTGCTTCTTTCAATGTGGAAGGGTTCGGGATGGATAAGACCAGCCGCTTAAGATTGAAAGACCTGGATCGCCGGTTAAAGATCTTTAAGAAATATATTTGTCTGTAAGAAGGAGAGGTTTCATGCTGGAAGAGAATATCTTTAATGATTATAAACAAGCTATGAAAAATCAGGATGCGCTAAAGGTTTCGGTATTGCGTCTATTGCGGGCAGAGATCACTAATCTTGCTGTGGCAAAGAAGAAGAACAATTTGGATGATAGCGAAGTGGTTTCCTTGATTAAAAAACAGATCAAACAGCGCCAGGATTCCATTGAACAGTTTACCCAAGGCGGAAGGTTGGAGATGGCAGAAAAAGAAAAACAGGAATTGGAGCTGCTTAAGCCTTATCTGCCTGAAGAACTTTCTGCGGATGAGATCAAAAAGGTTATTGAGGATGTGGTTGTTGCGATATCTGCTTGTGGCGCTAAGGATATGGGTAAAGTAATGAAGGAAATAAATGCCAGGATCTCCGGTAAGGCAGATGGAAGGTTAGTAAGTGATTTGGTGCGGGAAAGGTTATCTAAGGTATAAAAATAATATAGAACTTGTTTTCGGCCGTTTCTTTTTAGAAACGGCCTTTTTTTGTCATCCTCCTGCCTTTGGGGATAAAGGCGTGGTTTTTTCTTGTTTAAGGCAGAGTGGCGCGGTATAATTGGATAAAATGAGACTATATGTAAGAGCGATCATATCCGCATTTCTTCTGGTTTATTTATCCCCGGAGGCTTATGCCTCGGTTAAACCGGAATATTCCGCTTCCAGTATTTACAATCGGCAGTCAGAATCCGTGGTTTTGATCGGGGCGATGCGGGATAAAGGCGGCTCATCTTTGGGGAGCGGTTTTATTGTTACTTCCGATGGCGTGATCGTCACCAATCTGCATATTATTCATAAATCTAAAAAGATCGCGGTCAGGTTAAAGAATAAAAAAGAGTATAATAATGTGCAGATACTGAAAATCGACCCGCGTAAAGATATTGCGATCATAAAAATAGACGCCAAAGGCCTTAAGCCAGTTAGCCTTGGGGATAGCAATCAGGTAAAAGTCGGGCAGAAAGTTGTTGCCATCGGTAACCCTATTGGCCTTGAGAATACTGTATCCGACGGCCTGGTTAGTTCGCTAAGAGATACAAACGAGGGATTTAAGGTGTTCCAGGTCAGTGTCCCGCTTTCGAGTGGTTCAAGCGGGGGTTCTTTGTTCAATCTTAAAGGGGAGGTGATCGCAATTACTACTGCCACAAATACCCAGGGGCAGAATATAAATTTTGCCCTTCCGATCAATTGTGCCAAACCGCTTTTAAAAGGATATCTGCCTTTGAATCGAAATGGAAAATCGTTAAAGGCATCCGGCAGGAAGGGTGAAGTTTTATATTATGTAGTTAAGCCAAAAGATACTTTGTGCGGTTTAGCTAAACGTTTTGGTGCCAGTGTAGAACAGATAAGCGATTGGAATAATATAACAGGGACTACGATTTATAGCGGGCAGAAGATAAAAATAATCGTAAAATCCAAATAGGTTTAAATCTTTTGAGGAGGGATAAAATGCTTCGTGTTTTAATGGCCATGTCATTATTATTTTTGTCCGGGTGTGTAACTGCAACGGAATACAGCAATTTGGAATCACAAACCAGAGGTAAAGACAAGGTTATTCTTGAGCGTTCGGCTGAATTAAATAACCTCCGCAATGAGAACGCGGCCTTAAGGGCCAAACTGGAGCAGTTAGAGTCGACAGTGCGCTCCTTGCAGGAAGAAAATATCCGTATGCCCAATGGCGCAGAGATACAAACTGCGTTAAAGAACGCTAATTTTTATGATGGGGCAATCGACGGACAGATCGGGCCTAATACAAAAGATGCGATCCGCAAGTTTCAGCAGGCAAATGGGATCAACGCTGACGGTGTCGTGGGGTCAAAGACCTGGTCGGTGTTGATCAAATATTTAGAGAAGAAGTAAAGCTCTCTTATCCTATTGGGATTTGATTTGTATCTCCTGAAGCGTTAATTTGCTTGATAAGGAGTTATGTTTTGCTATACTACTTATATTGCGTGATGCCATTTAAAGGCGTAAAATAAAGTGTTTTAAGGGGGGATTGTGAAGGCAAAAACCAAAGGCTCTGATTTCAAGGCGCTCGATAAAATGATCCTGGCATATAAGGGAAAGCCGGGTGAGCTGCTTAGTGTCATGGAGGAGGCGCAAAAGCTTAATCAGCACAATTATTTGCCCGAGGAAGTCTTGGCCTATATTGCCGAGAATCTGGGTTTGCCGCTTGTTCAGGTATATAGCGTGGCAACATTCTATTCTTTCTTTAACCTGAAACCGCAAGGAGAGCATTCCATAATTGTCTGCCGCGGAACGGCATGCCATACCAGGGGTTCAAAGGATCTCCTGCGTTCATTGGCGCTTACTTTAGGGTTTAAAGAAGAAAATCTCAAAGAGAATGAAAAGATCTTTTTGACTACTGCCGATAATAAATTTACCATTAGAACCGTTGCTTGTTTCGGACAATGTGCACTTGCCCCCGTAATCGATATAGACGGTAAGATATACAGCCACATGACTGAAGCGAAAATAAAACGGTTGATAAAACAGGTTGATAGAAAAGGGGCCAGCGGTGCTAATAAGAAATCTTGATCAGCTTAATCAAGTAAAGGAAAAAGGCTTACGGAAAATAATGCCGGCTGAACCCAGGATCGCGATCGGCATGGATACCTGCGGGATTGGTAACGGTGCCGATGAACTCTATAATTCTTTTGATTCGATTTTACGGAAAAAGAAATCGAAGGCGCATTTGGTAAAAACCGGATGTTTTGGTTTCTGCGCGCGCGAACCGCTGGTTAATATCATTCTGCCGCATAAGCCCCTTGTTATTCTGCAAAAGGTCCAGCCTAAGGATGTGGCAAAGATAATCGAACGTATCCTTGACGGGGAGATATTCTTGGATAAAGCCTTGTGCAAGATAGAGGAGTGGGATCATCTGACGGGCAGGGTGTTTTACGGGCATGGGTTCGATGATCTGCCTAATTGGAGTGACATACCGTTTTTCAAATGGCAGAAGAAGATCGTTTTAAGGGATTGCGGCCTTATTAACCCGGAGGATATTGAGGAGTATATAGGGGTAGGAGGGTATTCATCTTTGTATAAGGTTATGCATGGTGTTACTCCTTCGCAGGTGATTGATGAAGTCAGCCGGTCAAAGTTGCGCGGCCGTGGGGGAGCGGGTTTTCCTACCGGTGTTAAATGGGGGTTGATGGCTAAAGTTGAGGCAAAAGAGAAGTATATTGTTTGTAATGCCGATGAAGGAGATCCCGGGGCATATATGAACCGTAATGAGATCGAATCAGACCCGCATATGCTTCTTGAAGGGATGTTGATAGGTGCTTATGCGACTGGAGCTTCCAAAGGGGTTATTTATATACGCGCAGAGTATCCTTTGGCTGTCGAAAGGCTGAAACTTGCGATTAAACAAGCCACCGAGAGCGGTTTCTTAGGGGAGAAAATATTTGGCACTGATTTTAACTTTGATCTGCATATGGTTGAAGGTGCCGGTGCTTTTGTCTGCGGGGAAGAAACCGCGTTAATACGTTCTATCGAGGGTAAATCGGGACGTCCGCGTCCGAGGCCGCCGTTTCCGGCACAGAAAGGGATATGGGATAAGCCGACGACAATCAATAATGTGGAGACCTGGTGTAATATCCCGGTGATTATTCATAAAGGAGCGGATTTCTTTCTGCAGACAGGTACAAAAACAAGCCCGGGGACGAAAGTGTTCTCTCTGGTTGGTAAGATCAAGAATACTGGACTTGTCGAAATGCCGCTTGGCTCGCCTATCCAAACGATCATTTATAATATCGGCGAGGGAACAGGTACGCATCGCGCGGTCAAGGCGGTTCAGACGGGTGGCCCTTCAGGAGGCTGTATCCCGGTTGAGCTTTTCAATACGCCGGTCGATTATGAGTCTTTAAATTCACTTGGCGCGATCATGGGAAGCGGCGGGATGGTTGTCATGGACGATGATAACTGTATGGTGGATGTAGCGCGCTATTTTGTGGAATTTACAAATTCCGAGTCATGCGGTAAGTGTACTCCCTGCCGGGAAGGCTTACATCATATTTTAGAAAACCTGAATGCAATTACAGAAGGCAAGGCCTCTTCAGGGTATTTAGATGAGCTTAAATCCCTGGGGTCATTTATCAAAGATAGTGCTCTTTGCGGGCTGGGCCAGACCGGTCCGAATCCGGTGTTAACCACAATTAAATATTTCCTGGATGAATACGAATCACACGCCAAGGATAAACGTTGTGAATCCGGCGTTTGCCAGAGTTTATTTGTTTCTCCCTGTGAGAATAGTTGTCCATTACATATGAACATTTCCGGGTTTATGGCACTGACTAAGGCCAAAAGGCTCAAGGATGCTTTTGAATTATCTCTGCGTGATAACCCTCTCCCGGCCAGTACGGGCAGGATATGTCATTTTCATTGCAAGTTAAGGTGCAGGAGGGAGGATATCGATTCTCCTGTTGCCCAGGGAGAGGTGCATCGGTACATCGCCGATACAGTATACAAAAATAAGGCCCAGGAAGCTGTTTATAAGAAGATACTTAAAGAGCGTTTTCCTCCTACGGGGAAAAAGATTGCTATTATTGGTGCCGGACCAGCAGGATTGATGGCCGCGTATTATTTGTCCCGGCTGGGCCATTGTGTTAGTGTTTATGAAAAGAATCCCGAGGCAGGAGGGATATTACGCTATGGTATCCCGCAATACCGCCTTCCCCGGGGGGTACTCGCAAAAGAGATAGAGTTTATCAAACGGTGCGGCGCCAAGTTTATTTTTAACTCTAAAATTGATTCTAAAAAACTGCGGGCAATAGAAAAAACATCCGATGCTGTTTTTCTGGCTACCGGGGCATATAAAGAGATGCCCTTGAATATCCCTGGTGAAACCTTAAAAGGGGTTTGGTCCGGAGTGCATTTCCTGGAAGAATTGGCATTTGGAAAGAAACCGAAGATCGGCAATCACGTGGTTATAATAGGCGCGGGCAATGTCGCCATTGATGCGGCGCGCAGTGTATGGAGGTTAGGTTCAAAGGCGACCATTGTTTATCGGCGTTCGCAGGAAGATATGCCGGCAAATAAGGAAGAGATAGCCGAGGCGTTCAAGGAAGGGGTCAATTTTGTATTCTTTGCCAATCCCAAGGCTATTATTGGAGATGAAAAAGGCCATGTTGTGGCGTTGGATGTCATGAAAATGGTCCCGGGTGAGTATGATCTTACCGGACGGCGTAAACCGATATCTACCTCTGAAACATATGAGATCCCTTGCGATACCGTTATGACGGCTATTGGGGAGAAAGTAGATGCGGATTTTTTGCGGGATTTTGGTGTCGAGTTGGATAAATATGGCGCGTTGGTTGTTGACCGCAATACGCTTAAAACTCGGAATCCCAAGATTTTTGCCGGGGGCGATCTTGTTACCGGTCCGGCTACCGCTGTAGAGGCGATGAGTTGGGGAAGAAGGTTTTCCGAAAAGATCGATATGGCATTAATGTCAGACAAGAGGCGTTTTGAGAAGTTGGTGCCTGTTTTTAAGTATAGTATGAGCCTGCCGCTTACGGTTGAAAAAGAGCCGCATCAGGCAATGGATAAATTAAAAATCAATCGCCGGGTCAATAATTTTAAGGAAATCAATCTTGGTTTGACCCAGAAACAGGTGTATACCGAGATCAGGCGTTGCCTGCGGTGTGACATAAAATAAGCAGGACATTAAAGGGGCATTTTTATGGAACAGAAGCTTGTCAGCGTAAAAATCAACGGGGAATATTACGATTGTCCGGAAGGGGTTACTATATTAAAGGCCTGTAAGGATATCGGTATTGAAATCCCGACTCTTTGTTATTTGGAAGGTGTCAATGAAGAAGGTGCCTGTTCTGTGTGTTTAGTCGAGGTTAAAGGGGCTAAAACTCTGTTACGTTCATGTGTCAGTAAAGTAAGCGAGCATATGGAAATATATACTAATTCCGAAAGGGTTCGCCAGGCCAGGAGGCTTAGTATTGAACTGCTTTTAGCGTCCCATCCGGCTGATTGTTTGACTTGTGAGCGTAACCAGAATTGCCATCTGCGCCGTCTTGCTTTTGATATGGGGGTCAAAGATATCCGGTTTGCCAAACAAGAGTCATTCCAGGTGAATAAGGACCTGACAAGCTTGTCTTTGTCAAGAGACCCCAATAAGTGCATATTATGCGAACGGTGTATTGGGGTATGTGCGAATGTTCAGTCGGTCAACGCAATTAATCTGACCGGCAGAGGTAAACGCACACGGGTTTCCACTTTCTTCGATAAAGGTTTGGCCAGTTCCACATGTATTAATTGCGGCCAGTGCCTTCTTGTTTGCCCGACCGGAGCAATTGTAGAGAAGGATTCGATTGAGGATGTTTGGAAGGCGATAGGCGACCCCAAAAAAAAGGTTGTGGTCCAAACGGCCCCTGCAGTCCGGGTAGCTCTCGGTGAAGAATTCGGTATGGAGCCCGGAAGCCTGGTCACCGGCAAGATGGTGGGGGCGTTACGTAAACTCGGTTTTTTAAAGGTGTTTGACACTCAATTCACTGCGGATCTTACGATTATCGAGGAAGGCCATGAACTCCTGGCCAGGCTAAGATCAAAAGGCAGACTTCCGATGATCACGTCATGCTCTCCTGGATGGATCAGGTTTGCCGAATTGTTTTATCCAAAGGCCGTCCCGCATATTTCTACCTGTAAATCCCCGCAGCAGATGTTTGGCGCGGTGACTAAAACCTATTATGCCGAGAAGATGAATATTGATCCGCGCGACCTCATTGTAGTTTCCATCATGCCTTGTACCGCCAAGAAATATGAAGCCAAAAGGCCGGAGATGATAAATGCTTTTAAATACTGGCAGGAGAAGATGAAACTCAAAGACAACGAGGCTTTTCCTGATGTCGATTATGTTTTGACCACCCGCGAAGTCGCCAGGATGATAAAAGAGTCAGGGGTTAATTTCGGACTTCTTAAGGAAGATAGTTTTGATGATCCTCTGGGTGTGTCGACCGGAGCGGGGACTATTTTTGGAGCGACCGGCGGCGTCATGGAAGCCGCTTTGCGCACTGTTTATGAGGTCATAACCGGCAGTGAAGTGCCGTTTGATAAGTTGAACATTGTCCCGGTCCGCGGGTTTTCCTATTTACGCAGGGTTGAGATCCCGATACAGAAAGCCGTCGGGCAATGGAAATTCCTTGAGGGAGTGACACTCAAGTTGATGGTAGGCCATACTATCGGCAGCGCACGCCAGATCATGGAATTGCTTGCTAAGGGGGAATTGGACGATTATCATTTTATAGAGATTATGACCTGCCCGGGAGGATGCCTGGGCGGCGGAGGCCAACCGATCGCAGATGATGCGGCAGCGGCCAAAGAGCGGCGTAAAGATTCCGTATATAAAGAAGATGAAGGTCTTGTTTACAGGAAATCTCATGATAACCCTTCTGTCAAGGCGATATATAAAGAATTCTTTACCGATGGGCCGTGCGGCCATTTGAGCCATGAACTTCTTCATACCCACTATTCTTCATCCGGGGCGAAAAAATCTTAAATCAGGTTTAAAGGCGCGCATTGTTGAAAATTTTCTTGACAATGGAGATAACTATGGTATATTCGGATTGCGTGTAAACGCTGATTTTTAGGGCGTATTTGTATTGTTTCTATTAAGTCAAATCCCTGCAAAAGTATCCCCCGCAGAAATATTTGCTATCGGAAACGCTTCTAAAAACAGGTATTTATCATAAGCTGAAGTAAATCCTGGGAGTAAATAAGATGGTTAAGGAAGAGGTATTAAAAGAGATTACGGGTTTGGTAAAGAAGTGGAAGGATAAGCCGGGTAATCTGATCATGATTTTACATGAATTGGAGAACCACTACGGTTATGTCCCGCGCGAGGCCTCACTGCAGCTTTCCAAAATGCTTGATGTCCCTTTAGCCAGGATTTATGAAGTAATTACTTTTTATAATTTTTTTAAATTAACCCCCCCCGGTAAACATCGGATTGCTTTATGTATGGGAACTGCCTGTTATTTGCGGGGCGCTGAAGTTATCCTTGATGAAATAAAGAATATACTGGGCATTAAGGAAGGCCAGACAACCAAGGATGGGCTTTTTTACTTGGATGTTGTCCGCTGTTTAGGATGCTGCGGGTTAGCGCCGGTTGTCATGATCGATGACAAGGTGTATGGCAAGGTAAAGAAAAATGAGATCGCGGATATCTTATCGAAATATATAAAAGAGGAATAACTGGCGATGAATAAATTGACCCCGGATGATTTGGAAAAAATGAGCCAGGGGCTTTCTGATAAGCCCAAGGATTGGATTAAGGTCGGTATGAGCAGCTGCGGTATCGCTGCCGGAGCAGAGGAAGTTTTTAACTTCTTCGTTGATGAGGTTAAAAAGAGGAACCTGCAGATTGAGATCAAGAAATGTGGTTGCGCCGGGGCCTGTTATGCCGAGCCGTTAGTAGAGGTAAGAGTTGACGGTATGCCGGCAGTAACTTATGGCGCGGTAAATAAAGATGTTGCGACTAAAATACTGGAAAAGCATGTAATTTCTAAGATGCTGGTTAACGATTGTATCTTTGAGCTTTTGGATTGATAACGGAGATAAGTAACTTATGTATGCCAAGGTTATTTTAGTAAAAGATACGGATGCAAAAAGAGAAGATAAGACCAGGGAGTTCTATACCCGCCTGCTTGATTATCTTAGAGAGGCTAACCTGCATGCGCAGTTCCAGGTGGTCAGAGTAGCCGATATCGGTGTTTATGACCGGGGGCTGGTGGTCAAAATACTTCCGGATAAACTGGTTTATGCCAATGTCGCGGATTCCGATATTAAAAGAATAGTCGATTCCCTGAATGAAAACAAGGTCATTCAGGATTTGGTTTTTACTCCTAAGGTCAAACAACACCGGATCGTTTTGCGTAATTGCGGTAAGATCAATCCGGAGAGTATCGAAGAGTATATTTCCTGTGGCGGGTATCTGGGTTTAAAGAAAGCCCTTGTTGAGTTAGGTCCGCAAAAACTGATCGAAGAGATAAAGGTCAGCGGTATCCGCGGCAGAGGCGGTGCCGGGTATCCTACCTGGATGAAATGGAATTTTGCCCGGGAAGTTGATTCGAAAGAAAAATTTGTCATTTGTAATGCTGATGAAGGTGACCCGGGTGCGTATATGGACAGGAGCATTTTAGAAGGTGATCCGCATGCGGTTATCGAGGGCTTGATCATCGCGGCTTTTGCTATCGGCGCTTCCCAGGGGTATTTTTATATCCGCGCCGAGTATCCTTTGGCGGTTGAAAGGATCAATAAAGCTATCCAGCAGGCGTATGATTATGGTTTATTAGGCAAGAATATCCTTGGCACTCCTTTTAGCCTCGACATAGATATCCGATTAGGTGCCGGTGCGTTTGTTTGCGGCGAGGAAACCGCCTTAATTTCTTCGATCGAAGGCAAAAGGGGGACTCCGCATCCCCGCCCTCCGTATCCTTCAGTAAAAGGGTTATGGGGAAAGCCGACGGTGATCAATAATGTAGAGACTTTAGCTAATATCCCGGCAATTGTCCATAAAGGCGGTAAGTGGTTGACGCAGGTTGGTACGCCTACTTCAAAAGGCACCAAAGTTTTTGCGGTTACCGGCAAGGTCAAAAATTCCGGTCTGGTTGAGATTGCCATGGGGGCTACCTTAAGGCAGATCGTATCGGATATCTGCGGCGGGACATTATCCGGCAAGCCGATCAAGGCCGTACAAACCGGCGGGCCTTCCGGAGGGGTCATTCCCAATGAATTGCTGGATACCCCGGTCGATTATGAGAATTTACAGAAATTAGGTTCGATCATGGGTTCAGGCGGAATGATCGTGATCGACGAAGACGATTGTATGGTGGATATCCCTAAATTTTATCTGGGATTTTGCGTGGAAGAGTCCTGTGGGAAATGCGCGCCTTGCCGTATCGGCGGTTTTCAAATGCTCGGATACCTTAAAAAAATATCGGAAGGTAAAGGCCGTCCGGAAGATCTGGGGCAATTAAGACGGATTGCCCAGGCGATGCAGAAAGCTTCATTATGCGGGTTAGGCCAAACGGCATCGAACCCGGTGCTTTCTACCCTGAAGTATTTTGAACAGGAATATACCGAGCATATCGTGAATAAGCGGTGCCCGGCAGGAAAATGCCGCAGCCTGGTGGTGTTTGAAATAATTGAGGATAAATGCAAACGTTGCGGGATCTGTTTTAATAATTGCCCGGTCCAGGCAATTATCGGGGATAAAGAATCAGGGTATAGTATCATTCAGGATAAATGTATAAAATGCGGCCGGTGTTGGGATGTCTGTAAATTTAAAGCAGTGCTTAAAAAATAAAAAATGGCTAAAATAATCCAAGCAAAGATAAACGGTATTCTCTTGAGGGTGGAAGCCGGAACGACTATTCTGGAAGCGGCTAAGCAGGTGCAGATAAAGATCCCTACGTTGTGCAAACATCCGGATCTGCCTGCTTCGGCATCCTGCGGTATTTGTATCGTTAAATTAAGGGGTACGCATAAGATGCTGCGTGCCTGCTGTACGCCTTTGGATGAGGGGATGGATATCATTACCCATGACCCGGAGATCGTCGAGATAAGAAGAACGGTTATTGAATTGATTTTATCCAATCATCCCAATGACTGCCTTAAATGCGGCAGGAATAATGAGTGTGAATTGCAAAAACTTACTGCCGAGTTCGGGATTAAAGAAGAATCATTCCCGCAGTTCTTAAGAGATCTGCCGATCGATACTTCTACCCGGGCGGTTGATCTTGACCCTAAGAAATGTATCCTTTGCGGCAGGTGTGTTTATGTCTGCCAGGAATGCCAGGATGTTTGGGCGTTGTCATTCTTGGAAAGAGGTATTAAGACCAGGATCTCTCCTGCCGGGGATATCCAGTTGGCAGATTCTCCTTGTGTGCGTTGCGGCCAGTGTTCGGCCCATTGCCCAACAGGAGCTTTCGTTGAACAGGACCATACGGCGTTAGCCTGGAAAGCCTTGCAGGATACAGATAAATATTGTGTGGTTCAGATCGCTCCAGCAGTAAGGGTCTCTATCGGAGAGGCATTTGGCTACGTAGGCAAGAATTTTACTAAAAAGCTGTATGCATTGCTGCGGCGCTTAGGGTTTAAGGCAGTTTTCGATACATCTTTTGCCGCCGATGTTACGATCATGGAAGAGGCCAGTGAATTTGAAGGAAGATTGTTGTCGGGTAAACGGCCGCTGCCGTTAATTACTACATGTTGCCCTTCGTGGGTTGATTTTATGGAGAAGTTCCATGGGGATATGATCGAACATTTTTCTTCCTGTAAATCACCGCATGAGATCTTAGGGGTGCTTTCCAAGACTTATTATGCCGAAAAGAATAAAATCGATCCGGCCAAGATATATATGGTTTCGATCATGCCGTGTACTTCTAAAAAGTATGAGATTACCAGGAACGAAGAAATGTCGGCATCTGGTTTTCAGGATATTGATGTGGTTTTGTCGACACGGGAATTAGTGCGTATGATCAAGCAGGCGGGAATAGATTTCGACAATCTGCCCGATGAAGAATCTGATTCTATTCTGGGCGAATATGCCGGAGCTGGGGTAATCTTTGGCGCTACCGGTGGGGTAATGGAAGCGGCTTTAAGGACCGCGCATTATTTCATTACCGGCAAGGAATTAAAAAAGGTCGAATTTGAGAGTGTAAGAGGTTTAAAGGGAGTTAAAGAAACAGAGATTGAAGTGGGGGGAAAGAAGATCCGGATCGCGATCGCCCATGGTTTGAGCAATGTTGAATATCTTATCGATAAGATAAGGGATGCAAAAAAGAATAACCAGGAGATCCCCTATCATTTTATTGAGGTTATGGCTTGTCCTGGCGGTTGTGTAGGTGGCGGAGGCCAGCCTTATATGGTTACCGATGAACTAAGGATTAAAAGGGCACAGGCTTTATATCAGGATGATGATCAAAAAGAAGTTCGTTCAAGCCATCAGAACCCGTACATTAAAAGGCTTTATAATGAGTTCCTGGGCAAACCTTTGGGAGAGAGATCGGAAAAACTCCTGCATGTGCATTATAAGGCAAGGCCGATTTACGTAAAATAATAGCTGGTTATATCCTGCGGTAAGGAGGCAACTCTGAAACCATGGGGATACAAAATAATAATACTATCCCGACTTTACTGCAAGATTAAGTAGAGCCGGGATTTTTTTGGGCTAAAATCCCGGATAAAGGAGCGAGCGAGATGGAAAAAAGACTGGGCTTTGTGGGGATCATTATTGAAAACAGGAAGCGCTCGGCATTGGGCGTGAATAATATCATTTCCGAGTTTGGTGAGTTAGTCGTGGCCAGAATGGGTCTGCCTTATGCCAAGAAATCCTGTAGTGTCATTGTTTTGATCGTGGATGCGACGACAGATGAGGTAGGTTCATTTACCGGCAAATTGGGCTTGTTAGAGGGGGTGTCAGTAAAGTCCGCCCTTAGCAAAGGAAAGTAAATATGGAATACAGGATCGAAAAAGACCTTTTAGGCGAAAAGAAGATCCCCCGGGATATTTATTGGGGGATACATACACAGCGGGCCAAAGATAATTTTACTTTAAGCGGATCTAAAGTAAGCCCGCGTTTAATTAAGTCAATGGCTAAGGTAAAAAAAGCCGCGGCTTTAAGTAATTTAGAGTTGGGTTTTTTGGAAAAAGATAAAGCTTCCGCCATCATCTCTGCCTGTGATGAGGTTATCGCAGGTAAATTAGATGGCCAGTTCCCGCTGGACGCCCTTCAGGGCGGGGCAGGAACTTCCACGAATATGAATGTCAATGAAGTGATTGCTAATCGTGCTATAGAATTATTAGGGGGAAAAATCGGTGATGATCGTTTAGTCCATCCCTTAGAGGATGTTAACCTGCATCAGTCGACTAACGATGTTTATCCGACAGCATTAAAGATCGCAGTTATGCTTGCGTTAAGAGAATTAAGCGAAATGATCACTGGCCTGCAGGATGCCTTTCAAAAGAAAGAAAATGAATTTGCCCGGATAGTTAAAATCGGCCGTACAGAATTACAGGAGGCGGTTCCATTATCGATGGGCGCGGAATTCAGTGCTTATTCCGAGGCGGTTGCCCGCGACCGTTGGAGGGTGTTTAAGTGCCAAGAGCGTTTAAGGGTAGTCAATATGGGCGGGACAGCGGTCGGAACCGGGTTGGCCAGTCCGCGCAGTTATATTTTTCTGGTAATTGAAAAATTACGGGAACTCACCGGGATAGGGTTGTCGCGGGGAGAAAATACTGTGGATCAGACCGCCAATAGTGATGCTTTTGTAGAGGTTTGCGGTATTCTTAATGCGCATGCCGGCAACTTGATTAAAATTGCGAATGACCTGCGTATTTTGCATGCCTTGGGCGAAATAAAGTTACCTGTCTTGCAGGCAGGATCTTCGATCATGCCCGGGAAAGTCAATCCGGTTGTCCTGGAGTCGGTAATTCAGGCGGGGCTTAAAGTTAATGCCAATTGCGGAATGGTTTTTGAAGCCGCATCCCGTAGCACTTTACAGATCAATGAATTTATGCCGCTTTTGGCACAAGGAATCTTAGAGTCGCTCGATCTTTTGATTAATACCTGCGCAATGTTTAAAACCCATGTGTATGCGATAAGCGCGGACGAAGAAAAATGCCAGGAGTATTTTAAGAAAAGCCCGGTGATCATTACCGCTTTTCTGCCGCATATCGGTTATGACCAGGCAAGTAAAATATTAAAGGAATTTGCTCAAACCAAGAATGAGAATATCCAGGAGTTCTTAGGAAAAAAGCTGGGGGATGATTTAGTAAAACAGGTTTTATCCGTTGAGAACCTGATGTCTTTGGGATATAAGCAGTCCAAATCTAACGATCCGGAGGGGGCATGAAATATATTGATGATAAAAAGATCTTTAGCCTTTTAGATGATACCCGGCAGGTCCCTTTCGTGGAGGTGGAAAAGATCTTAAATAAATCAAGATCCTTATGCCGGTTAACACTAAAGGAAACCGCCATACTTCTAAATGTCAGCGATCCGGGCTTATTAAATAAGATCTTTTCCGCGGCTTCTTATGTCAAAGATACAATTTATGGCCGCAGGGTGGTGCTTTTTGCTCCGCTTTATATCAGTAACTTTTGTTCAAATAATTGCCTTTACTGTGCTTTTAAATTCGATAACCCGGTTACCAAAAGAAAAGCGCTTAGCCCTGATGAGATAAAGAAGCAGGTAGAGTGGCTCCTTAGGCGCGGGCATAAAAGGATACTGGTTGTTGCCGGAGAATCTGCACCAGGAGGCTTGAGAAATGTAGATTATTATACTGCTGCGGTAAGGGCGGTTTATGCCGCAGGCGTGGGAGTACATAAGATCAAAAGAGTGAATATAAATTGTGCGCCTCTTAGTACCGAAGATTTTAAACAATTGAAATCTTCCGGGATTGGGACCTATCAGATATTTCAGGAGACTTATCATGAACAAACTTACCGCCGGCTGCATCCTAAAGGCCCTAAAAGCGACCCGGATAACCGACTGGATGCGGTAAACCGGGCATTTCATGCCGGTATAGATGATGTAGGCATCGGTGTATTATATGGTTTGTACGATTGGAAGTTCGATACGCTGGCGATGCTGATGCATGTAGAGCATCTGGAGAATACCTTTAATGTTGGCCCGCATACGATCTCGGTCCCGCGCATTGAGCCGGCAGAAGGAGTCGAATTCACCCGGGATATGCCTTATAAGGTCAACGACGATGATTTTAAGAAATTAGTTGCGGTCATCCGGCTGGCAGTGCCTTATACCGGATTAATCCTTTCTACTCGTGAGAATGCGCAAATGCGTGATGCCTTATTCTCTTTAGGCGTATCGCAGATAAGCGCGGAGTCTAGGACCTCGCCCGGGGGGTATTCCTCTGCAGACAATAATCAAGATACCGATATCCAATTTACTTTAGGAGATCAGCGTACCCTGGATGATGTTGTGGGATCTTTGATCGAAAAAAGGTTTATCCCTAGTTTTTGCGCGGCCTGTTACCGCAAGGAAAGGACCGGAGAGGCGTTTATGAACTTAGCGAAACCCGGGACGATTAAAGGCAAATGCAGCCTTAACGCTATAATTACCTTAAAAGAATACCTTGATGATTTTGCTTCTCCAAAGGTCAAAAGGGATGGGTATCAGTTAATTGACCAGCTTAAACAGCAGCTGGACAAGGATATCATTGATCAACTGCCAAGATTTTTTGCCGATATTGATAATGGGATGAGGGATGAGTTTGTCTAAAACGGACCTGATTTTAAAAAGGATCTATGACGCAGATATCCCCGATAGTAAAGATCTCGAGTATCTGCTTTCCTTAAAGAACGATGCTGCATTGTGCAAGCTTTTTTGTTTTGCCGATGAGGTTAGAGCTGAATTTGCTGGTCCGGGCGTTTTGTTAAGAGGTATCGTCGAGTTCTCAAGCTTTTGCCGGAATGCCTGTTTATATTGCGGCCTTAATCGGAATAACCGCAATTTACAAAGGTACCGTTTAACCAGCAAAGAGATCCTGGGAAGTATCGCGCGATTGTCCGCAGCCGGCATAAAAACTGTAGTTCTGCAGTCAGGGGAGGATGATGCTCTGGATTATCTCTGGTTTGCCGGGATTATTCAAGAAATAAAGGCCAAGTTTAGTATTGCGATAACGCTTTGCCTGGGGGAAAGAACGCTTAGAGAATATAAAGTATGGCGCCGGGCCGGAGCTGACCGGTATTTATTAAAAATAGAGACTTCGGACCGGAAGTTATATGAATCGCTTCATCCGGGGATGAGTTTCCCAAACCGGCTAAGATGTTTACGCCAGTTGAGAGAATTGGGATATCAGGTTGGTTCAGGCAATATCATTGGTTTAAAGGGCCAAAGTCTGAAGCATATTGCCGGAGACATCATTTTCTTTAAGCAGAATAACTTTGATATGATCGGTATCGGGCCGTTTATCCCCCATCAGAGGACTAAATTGTCTTCGCAATCCAGGGGAGATACGCGCCTTACCTTAAAAACCTTGGCGTTAACACGCATTGTGACAAAATATCCGCATCTTCCGGCAACTACTGCATTAGGCAGTCAGGAGGAGGATTACCGCGTTGATGGTTTAAAGATCGGCGCCAATGTTTTGATGCCGAACTTTACGCCTTTGAAATACAAAGCCCTCTATGAGATTTATCCCGGCAAAAGATGTATCAGTGAAGAGTCGCGTACCTGTCTTGGCTGCTTGAAGAAGAAAGTAAACTCTATAGGCAGGGAGCTTGATTATTCGCGGGGAGATAGTTTATTTAGTGATCTGGCTTAGTTGAATTTGTTTAAAGGTTTAAGGTAAGTTGTGGTTTTGGGACTAGGGCCAGGATGGTGACCCTAACAACAGCAAAGGGACTATATTTATGGAAAAAACTCCTAAATCACTACGATTGCATATCGGTTTATTCGGCCGTACGAACGTCGGGAAATCCAGTTTCTTGAATATGGTAGCGGGCCAGGATGTAGCGATCATTTCTCCGGTTGCAGGAACCACAACCGATGTGGTAGAAAAAACCATGGAACTTTTACCTTTAGGTCCGGTGGTTTTTTTAGATACCGCAGGCCTGGATGATAAATCATTGCTATCCTCTCTTAGGCTTAAAAAGACCAAGAAGGTCTTTGAGCGTTCAGATATAATCATGCTTTTAACCGAGCCAGGGGTTTGGAATGAGTATGAGGATAATATACTTGGTGAGGCAGTAAAGAAAGAAATCCCGGTGATCATTGTTGTTAATAAAAGTGACTTGGGGGCCCTTACGGATGGATTTGTCAAACATCTTGCATCTAAAAGCGCGCATTATTTTGCCTGCTCCAGCATCAATCTGTCTGAACGGGATACTTATATCAATATCCTAAAACAGCATCTTTTGGCTGTTTGTCCTGATGAATTCTTGAATCCTTCGCCTTTGGTTGGTGATTTGCTTCCTTGCGGGGGGCTTGCAGTTTTAATTGTTCCCATTGATCTGGAGGCGCCTCGAGGTCGTCTGATCCTGCCGCAAGTGCAAACCATACGTGATGCCCTGGATAATGATGCCGCGGCTTTGGTAGTTAAGGAGCGTGAGTATGCGCATTTACTGGCAAGATTGAAGTCGCCTCCGGACCTGGTAGTATGTGATTCGCAGGTGGTATTAAAGATGGTGGCGGACACTCCGAAAGATATCTTATGCACTACATTTTCCATTCTTTTCTCCCGTTTTAAAGGCGACTTGATAGAAGCGGCGAGGGGTGCCGCGGTGATCGACAGATTAAAAGCCAATGATAAAGTTTTGATTGCTGAAGCCTGCAGTCATCACGCCATAGAAGATGATATTGGGCGTATAAAGATACCCCGTTGGTTAAGGCAGTATGCCGGGGTTGATCTGGAAGTTGATATTTGTTCCGGTCATGATTATCCGGAGAACCTGCGGGAATATAAACTGGTTGTTCATTGCGGCGGATGTATGTTGAACCGCAGAGAGATGCTGTTTAGGATGCAAAAGGCGAAAGATTCCGGGGTCGCCGTCACGAATTACGGTATTTGCATATCTCTGCTGCAAGGTGTAGTAGAGAGGGTTTTATCCCCTTTTCCTGCTGCACTGGATGCTTTTTATCGTGGGAAAAAGCAGTATTGATCCAGCTCCTTTTTTGTTTTTGTCTTGCCAAACCATTGCTTTCAGGGTAAAATCTTAACATACAGGGGGTATGATGCCCAAAAAGGTCTTGGTTATCGATGATGAAGAGGATATGGTAGAATTGGTGCGTCTGCGTCTGGAAGCGAAAGGTTATGAGGTTATCGGTTCCTTTGACGGAGAGGACGGACTGGAAAAGGCCAAGAACATTAAGCCTGATTTGATCCTGTTGGATATTATGATGCCTAAGATCGACGGGTATAATTTTGTCTCCAGGATCAAAGAGGATGTTTCAACTCGCGCAATCCCGGTCATTGTCCTTACCGCACATCAGCGTATGGTCAAGGTGCTGCAGATCGAGGGTGTTAAAGATTATATTATCAAGCCTTTTGAGGCCGCAGAGCTGATCGCTAAAGTCAGGAAACATATCGGTGATGCCTTAGCCAAGAAGGTATTGTTGATTGATGATGAGCCGGCGATCACCGAGCTGCTGGGGATGAGGCTGCGGGCGAGTGATTTTGATGTAGTTATCGCTTCTAACGGCAGGGAGGGGTTAGATAAGGTTAAGAGTGAGAATCCTGATCTAATCGTTTTGGATGTCTTAATGCCGGTGATGGATGGATTTGAGTTTTATAAAACCATTAAAAAAGATCCGCTTTATGCCAATATACCGGTTATTGTCCTTACCGCCCGGTCTATGATGCGGGATATTTTTGCGGCTTCCGATGTAGATGAATTTGTATCCAAGCCTTTTGACGGCAAGGAAATGGTAGATAAGATCCGGTATTTGCTTAAAGATAAGGCCCTGGTCCTTTCTGATGATACCGTTTCTGACCGGATTACTGATGCTCTGCGGTCATATCGTTATGAAGTGCATCTTGCCCGCGATGAAGAGGCTGTATTTGAGCATGCAAAGGCATCTAAATATAAGATCGTTGTTGTATATTTAACGGGAGTAAAAAGCAATCCGGCGGATTTTATTGCCAAGATACGTACCATTAAGAACAAAGATGTTTTGATCATTATGTATTGTAACTGGCGGGTCCAGGGAGCAGAACGCGATAATATAGCGGTGCTTCGGGAGATGAAGAACCGGTGGCAAAAGGCCGGGGCTAATGATTTCTATGATATGCGCTTAGTGGAAGCGGATTTCCCGGTTTTCTTAAGCAATTTTATAGGAGAAGGCTCTCCTAAGTGGCTTACGTAAAGGCTTGTTCCGCACGTAATTATTTTATATATTTAAATTGAACAGCAGATTGTTTAATGATAAAATAAAATAGATATTTTATTCTTCAGTGAATGATCGGGAAATGATGTTGTAAAAGAGGAGAGCTATGGATAGCCAGAGTAAAATAGATATTACGGAAAAGATAAAACAAATCAAAGCCACGAATATTATGACCCCTTTTGCGGTCACTGTTAAGGAGGATGATCCTTTGCTTGGCGTGGCGCATCAGATGATGCGTTTGAGGATCAGTGGCTCGCCGGTTGTCTCTTCAATAGGTAAAATAGCCGGGATCATTACAGTTACTGACCTGTTCAAGGTCATGGAGAAATCGGTGGCAGGAGAGTCTCCTGCTTTGAATGAGGCAACTTTAGTCAAAGATGTTATGACCAGGAATGTTTCTACCATTAATCGCGAAACCACCCTTCATGAAATAATCAGTCTGATGCGAGATAAGAATATTCATACTCTTCCGGTTGTGGAAGGTGATTTTATAGTCGGAATTGTCGGCCGGCGCGATGTGATCTACGCATATTACAGCTGCTTATAACCCCAAAGATAAATATGGCTAAGAATAAAGTTGATACCATTTGGTTGAGTATTCATAAGGATATGACTACAGAAGGGATTAAAAGGTCATTCCTGACTAATCGTGAATACGCCCTTGCCAAAGACCAGTATACCGCCACCTTAAATGATGATTTTATTGCCTTAGCTATAGTTGTCCGTGATCGTTTGATCGAACGCTGGATAGTTACTCAACAGAATTATCATAAAGATAATGTAAAGCGGGTATATTATTTATCCCTTGAATTCCTGATCGGCCGTTTATTCGGGACGAATATGTTTAATCTGGGGTTGGAAAATGAAGTGACCCAGGCGATGTCGGATTTGGGTTTTGATCTTGAGGATATCCGTGAATGCGAAGCCGATGCCGGGCTTGGAAACGGCGGTTTAGGGAGGTTGGCGGCTTGTTTCCTTGATTCTATGGCTACTTTAGGTATCCCTGCTCATGGTTATGGGATCAGGTATGATTACGGTATATTTAAGCAAAAAATACTTCGGGGATACCAGGTTGAGTTTCCTGATGAATGGTTAAGTAAAGGCTGTCCTTGGGAATTTGCCCGTACTGAATATACCGTAAAGGTCCAATTTTACGGGCACACCTATATGTTTAACGATTCCAAAGGTAAATTACGGGCCAAATGGGTGGATACTGAAGAGGTGTTAGCTAAACCTTACGATATCCCTATTTCCGGATACAAGACTAATGTGGTGAACACCTTGCGTTTATGGTCGGCTTTGAGCAGTGAGGAATTTGATCTGAAATATTTTAATGAAGGGGACTATGAACGGGCCGCTTATAATAAAATATTTTCTGAAAATATCTCTAAAGTCCTCTATCCCAGCGATGAAGTGATCCGTGGTCGGGAACTTAGGCTTAAACAGGAGTATTTTTTTACGGCGGCCTCTATTGCTGATATTATCCGCCGTTTCAAAATGGAAAATTCCGATTTCCGGAATTTCCCCGACAAGGTGGTGATCCAGCTGAATGATACCCATCCTTCGCTTGCGATCGTAGAGTTGATGCGCATATTAATTGATGAAGAGAACCTTGATTGGGACTTGGCTTGGGATATTACAGTAAAAACTTTTGCTTATACAAACCATACTGTTATGCCGGAAGCGTTAGAAAGCTGGCCTATCCCAGTGATGGAAAACCTGCTTCCCAGGCATATGCAGATCATTTTTGAGATCAATATGCGTTTCTTAAAAAGTGTAGCGATCAGGTTCCCGGGAGATAATGACCGTTTGCGCCGTATGTCCATTATTGATGAAGGTAACCCTAAAAGAGTGCGGATGGCCTTTCTTTCGATCATCGGGTCGCATTCCGTAAACGGCGTTTCTCAACTGCATACCAATCTTTTAAAATCCGAGCTCTTCCGTGATTTTTATGAGTTTTTCCCCGAAAGGTTTAATAATAAAACTAACGGGATTACACAGCGCCGGTGGCTGCAAAAGGCTAACCCGGGGCTTTCTAACCTGATTAGCGAGGTGATCGGTAAGAAATGGATCACCGACCTTTATGAACTGGAAAAACTGATGGCTTTTAAGGGGTATGATTCTTTTCGGGATAAATGGTATAAGGTTAAAGTCGAGAATAAGAAAGTGCTGGCCAGTTATATTTATAAAACTACCGGGGTGGTAGTTGATCCTGAATCTATGTTCGATGTCCAGGTTAAACGTATCCATGAGTATAAGCGTCAGTTATTATTCGCACTTTATATTATTTCGCATTATCTTAGATTAAAAAAGAATCCCAAGGCCAATTTTATCCCGCGGACTTTTATTATTGCCGGTAAGGCTGCGCCGAGTTATTTTATGGCGAAATTGATCATTAAGTTCATTAACAGTATAGCCGATGTGATAAATAATGATAAGGTGGCCAATGACCGGATGAAGCTGGTATTCCTGGAGAATTATCAGGTTTCTCTTGCAGAAAAGATATTCCCGGCAAGCGATCTTTCTGAACAGATATCCGCCGCAGGCGCTGAAGCCTCCGGTACTGGATGTATGAAATTCATGATGAACGGGGCGTTGACGATCGGCACTTTAGACGGGGCTAATGTCGAGATGGTTGAAGAGGTGGGCCGAGAGAATATATTTATTTTCGGACTGAATGTGGAGAATATCCGCAGTATGCAAAGAAGCGGGTATAACCCGCAGGAGTATATCGGACGCTCTACTGTTTTAAAGGAGATCATTCAGCTCATTCAGGCTAATTTCTTTTCTCCTATGGATTATAATCTGTTTAAACCGATCGTGGATAATTTACTTTATAGCGATACCTATTTTATTTGTGCTGATTTCGATGCTTATTGCAGGACCCAGGAGGATGCAACCCAGCTTTATGCCAACAAGCAGGAATGGATCGAGAAATCCATTATTAATGTGGCAAAATCCGGGAAATTCTCTAGTGACAGGACGATTGGTGAGTATGCCAAAGATATTTGGAATGTTCCTGTTCTCGGAGGGAGCCCACCCGCACCATAGAAATAAATCCTTTCTGGGTAAATCGTTTTAAAATACCGGTATAGGAAATAGTAATATATAATCTTTACTGATTGATTGAGAGGAGACAAATAAATGAAAAAGATCGTTCTTTTGCGACACGGTGAAAGTGCCTGGAATAAAGAAAACCGGTTTACCGGATGGACGGATGTTGATCTTTCGCCTCGAGGCCTTCAGGAGGCCAAGGCTGCCGGAGAGGTTTTAAAGAAGGAAGGGTTTATTTTCGATGCCGCCTATACCTCGGTATTAAAACGGGCAATCAGGACCTTATGGGTTGTTTTGGATGAGATGGATCTGATGTGGATACCGGTTTACAATACCTGGAGATTGAATGAGAGGCATTATGGGGCTTTACAGGGTTTGAATAAATCCGAAACGGCATCCCAATACGGAGAAGATCAGGTTTTGATCTGGAGACGAAGTTATGATATACGTCCTTCTGCCTTGACCGAGACCGATCCCCGGTATCCGGGGTTTGATCCCCGCTATAGCGCGCTTAATAAGAGTGACCTGCCGCTCACGGAATGCCTAAAGGATACAGTGGCCAGGTTCCTGCCCTATTGGCATGAAACTATTGCCCCTGCGCTAAAATCCGGCAAACGCCTGATAATTGCCGCGCATGGCAACAGCCTAAGGGCATTGGTGAAATACCTGGATAATATCTCGGATGCTGAAATCGTAAAGTTGAATATCCCGACAGGGATGCCTCTGGTTTATGAATTAGACGATGATTTAAAGCCGATCAAGCATTATTATTTAGGTGACCCGTTAGAGGTGAAAAAGGCGATGGATCAGGTGGCTAATCAGGGAAAGACCAAATAAAAGAATCCCTAAGGGCCCGATCTTATAATTAATTTAATGTTGTATAAGATCGGGCCCTTTGTTATCATTGGCAGATGACTAAAGACCTTCTTAACAGCCGGTATATTGTTCATATCGATATGGATGCATTCTTTGCCGCTATAGAGCAAAGGGATGATCCTTCTCTTGAGTCAAGGCCGGTAATAGTCGGATCAGACCCAAAGGCCGGCTACGGCCGCGGGGTGGTTTCCACCTGTTCTTATGAGGCCAGGCAGTTTGGTATACATTCTGCAATGCCTATTTCTCTTGCATACCAGAAATGCCCTGAAGGAGTGTTTTTACCTGTGGATATGGATAAATATTGCGGTGTTTCAGAACAGATTTATAGGATACTCAATAATTTTACTCCGCTTGTTGAACCGGTAAGCATCGATGAAGCATTTTTAGATATAAGTCAAACATACCAGCTTTTTGCTGATTCTGCTTATAATGCCTGTTCAGTCATAAAATCCAGGATAAGAGATGTTACCGGGCTTACTGCGTCTATTGGCCTGGCTCCGATAAAAATGGCAGCAAAGATCGCCTCTGATCTTAAGAAGCCGGATGGGCTGGTAGAAGTCGAAAATGGCAGGGTCCTGGAGTTTCTTTGGCCTTTGGATGTTTCGAAGATCTGGGGTGTGGGGAAGAAATCGCAACAGCGTTTAAATGAAAGAGGGATCCATTCTATTGGAGATTTAGCCCGCCGTGATGTGAGGGAATTGATCGGGTTATTGGGTAAGAATGGGGCTTATCTTTGGGAGTTAGCTAATGGCAGGGATGAAAGCGAGGTTCAGGCAAAGCAAGCGGCTAAATCGATCAGCAACGAGGTTACATTTGCAGAGGATACTTCGGACCATGAGAAGGTTGAGAGTGTTTTAATGTATTTGTGCGAAAAGGTATCTATGCGTTTACGCCGGGAAGGGAAAAAATGTCGGACGATCACCTTAAAGATCCGGTTAAAGAATTTCCAGACTTATACCCGTTCAGTTACGGTTACCGGCGGGACTAATCTTGTGGATATCTTAAACCTCCGGGTTAAGCAGTTATATCATGATTTTATATCATCCGGCCAGGATATCCGGTTAGTTGGGGTCAAAGCTTCTGATTTGTCCGCGATAGATTCAGACCCGGGGTTTTTCCCAGAGAAATTGGAAATTAAAAAAGAAAATATTCATAAGGCTGTGGATAAGATCAGATGCAAATTCGGAGATGATTCCATTGTCCGTGCTGCAAGGAAATTCATGTAAAGGCCAGTTTGAAGAGTAGCAAATCAACTAAAAAATACCGATGTTTTCCTCTCTTAAAATAAAAGATTTCCGGATTTATTGGTTTGGGATGTTCTTTTCACTGATCGGGACCTGGGTGCAATCAGTTGCCCAGAGCTGGCTGGTTTTTGAACTGACTAATTCAGCATTCCTTTTAGGATTAGTGGGTTTTTTAAGCACTATCCCGGTATTTATTCTTTCTTTATTTGGGGGTGTAGTCGCAGACAGAGTAAATAA
Source organism: uncultured Planctomycetales bacterium (assembly GCA_964603585.1). Classification (GTDB taxonomy): domain Bacteria; phylum Omnitrophota; class Gorgyraeia; order Gygaellales; family Profunditerraquicolaceae; genus CAZRVK01. The sequence continues at coordinate 42,266 of CAZRVK010000009.1, read as the reverse complement.
GAGGAACATACTTCTTGTTACGCAAAGCGCTTTTATGACCTTGGCTTTTGTCCTGGCGGTATTGACCCAATTAAGAGTGATCACTCCTTTTCAAATTATGGTTATTGCTGTACTCAACGGGATAGTCATGGCTTTTGACGGCCCGACCCGGCAGGCAATGGTGGTGGAGTTGGTGGGTAAGGCGCATTTAATGAATGCGATTGCTTTGAATTCCGCGGCTTTTAATTCCGCGCGCATCATTGGGCCGGCGTTAGCGGGGATTCTTATAGCGAGTATAGAAATGAGCGGATGTTTTTATTTAAATGGCATAAGTTTCCTGGCGGTAATCGTTGCACTTTTAGCGATACATCTTCCTGGCGCGGTTCATCCCGGGACAAAGGACCATTTTATGAAAGATCTGCTGGCCGGATTAATATTTATTCGCAGTAACCGGCAGATCATGATTTTAATTTCCATGGTGGGGCTTACCAGCTTGTTCGGGATTTCTTATGTGATATTGATGCCGGTTTTTGCCAAAGATATCCTTCAGGTAGGAGTAAAGGGGCTGGGTGTGTTAATGTCCTCTGCCGGGGCGGGTGCTTTAGCGGCGGCCTTAATACTTGCCCGGATGGGAGATTTTAAATACAAAGGCAAATTGCTTTTTATTGCTACGGCAGTATTTTCTATTTCGCAATTAGTATTTGCTTCATCCCATATGTACCTGCTTTCTTCAATAAGCTTGGTATTCGTCGGATGGTCATCAGTTACTGCCGTAAGTTTAATAAATACGTTGCTGCAAACCTTGGTCCAGGATAGTTTTCGTGGCCGGGTAATGAGTGCGTTCATGTTTACTTTTGCCGGAGTAATGCCATTTGGCAATCTTATTGCCGGCAGCCTTACTCAATGGATCGGTGCGCCAGCAGCTGTTTTTATCAGCGGTTTGGCCTGCGCGGTTTTTTTTGTTGGGATAAATTTAAGGTATCCGGAGTTAAGTAAATTATAAGGAACAAAGGCATAATTTTTATTTGCTTTTTCCTGAATAAGTAATACAATAAAAATCAATTATACTAATCTTAAGAAAGGAGTGTTTTGATGAAGAAAGCGGTATTTATAGCTTTAGGTTTGGTTGTGGTTATGCATCTGGCAGGATGTGGCAAAAAGCAGCAGCCTTTAGAAGAGATGCAGGAGCCCATGTCGATCGAGGCTTTAAGCACTATTGGTAATCAGACTCAAGCATCTCCGGAAATGAAAGGGGTTGAAGTAAAACCCCAGGTTGTACCGGAAAGCATTCCTGCGGTATCAGCGACAGAGCCAAAATTAGAAATGCTTCCACCATCAGGCCCGTATAAGCCCAGTGTCAATGAAATTCAGACGGCATTAAAGAACGCTGGATTTTATACAGGAAACATCGATGGTAAGAGCGGTCCCAAGACAAAACAGGCGATTGAAGCTTTCCAAAAGGCCAACAATTTGCAAGTAGATGGCAAGGTGGGGCCAAAGACCTGGGCAGTTTTAAGTACGCATCTTAATCCGGCACCCGTAGCCACAGAAGCGGTAGAGAAAAGCCCGGCAAAGAAACGTTAAGGCTTTACTTGAAATCAGTGTAATCTTGGTATATACTTAACTTAGCCGATAAAGGCAAACCTCGGGAAACCGGGGGGCGCAAAGCTACAGGCCTAAGGCAGTGATGCTCGTTTTTGCTGGTGCTGGTTGTGGGTTTTCTGGCCAGCGGTTTTAGCGGGTTAGCTGTTATGGCAGCTGGGTTGCCGAAGGAGATGGCGTGGGTGTGTGGCCATTGCCTTTATCGGCCGTCTTATTTTTTTGCTTTAAAAATCCCAACATATTTTGTTGGGATTTTTTATTTTCAGGTGATATAATGAGTAAAGGATAATAATTCTGGAGGAAAAATATCAGAGTTAGCGGGCATTTTATCTATTCATTGGGTATAAGCTCTATAATCTATTTTATTTCTAAGTCGTGGGGAGCTTTTTATGCGGCTCTTGCTGCCGGGACTTTAATAGACGCAGACCATATGCTTGATTATTATCTGCAGCGCGGGTTTACTTTTAACTTCCCTAAGGTTTATCAATGGTTTGTTTTACGACAATTCCGGTTTGTTTTTATATTCTTTCATTCTATCGAGCTTATCCTGGTCCTTTGGATGGCTGTATTGTCCATGCATTTATCAGTAATATGGATTGCTTTTATGCTGGGGCTTACCCAGCATTTGATTGTAGATATTCTAACTAATCCGGTGCGGGGGTATTTTTATTTCTTATCATACCGGATATACAAAGGTTTCAAGAAAGAAAATCTTTTCATCCAAACACAATCTTAACAATCATGATTGAATTTCCTGGAAATTTTCTTTGGGGGTCAGCTACTTCCAGTTATCAAGTCGAAGGGAATAATTCTAACGCTGATTGGTGGGAATGGGAGAAGCGGGTTGGGTTGGCCCATACCTCCGGGTCTGCCTGCCGGCATTATGAATTATATCCGCAGGATTTTGATTTGTTGGGGCAATTGGGGCATAATGCGCATCGGCTTTCTATTGAATGGAGCCGTGTTGAACCAAAAGAGGGGGAATTTTCTGCTGAAGAAACACAGCATTATGTAAATGTCATTGGTCAGTTAAAGTCCCGGGGAATTGAGCCTTTGGTCACCTTGAATCATTTTACCATCCCCCTTTGGCTTGCCCATTCTGGCGGTTGGCTTAGGCGTGATGCCTGTGAGTCTTTCTTGCGGTATGTAAAGCATATTGTGCAGGCTTTAAGCGGGCAGGCTCGTTACTGGATCACAATTAATGAGCCGATGGTGTATGTTTATCATGGCTATATCCTTGGGGATTGGCCTCCCCAGGAGAGATCTCTTTGTAAGGCATGGAAGATAGGAGCGACTTTTAAAAACGCCCATGTTAAGGCGTATTATGCGATAAAGGATATTTACAGAAAATCTAATTTGCCGGCTCCTTATATTAGTTTTGCCAAGAACATGCAGGCATTTGTTCCCTGCACTGACCGCCTGCGGGATAAATTTGCTGTCTATTTGAGGGATAAGCTTTATAATACATTGTTCCTGGATGAGGTTTACCGGCATAAAGCGATTGATTTTATCGGGATCAATTATTATACGCGCAGCTTGGTGGAGGTGCAAAAACCCAGGTTTATGAACTTGCTTTTAGACGAGTGCCAGAAAAATCACCATCCCTTAAAAAAGAATTCGTTAAATTGGGATATTTATCCCGAAGGGTTGTATGATACGCTTTTAAAAGTAAAACGGTATAATCTGCCGGTAATTATTACGGAAAACGGGATTTGCACGGCAGATGATAATTTGCGCTGGGAGTTTATTCGCGCGCATCTTTTTAGCCTGCATCGTGCGATGCAAGCAGGGGTAAAGGTTTCCGGGTATATCTACTGGTCTTTAATGGATAATTTTGAATGGGATAAAGGGTTTGGCCCTCGGTTTGGGCTTGTGGATGTGGATTATAACACTTATCAGCGCAAGATTAGAGAAAGCGCCAGGCGTTTTGCACTGGTTTGTAAGAACGGTACTCTGGAGTAATTTAAGTGAACATGGACCCGATCAATAAAGATTTAATATTCCAGGAAATCCCTTTATTCTCCGGGCTTAAGGGAAAAGACATCGATTACATAAAGGAAAGATCGGGTATTGCCAATTTCAAGAAAGGCGAGGTTATTTATGAGGAAGGTTCCCCCGGAGCTGCATTTTATTGTATTGTCTCCGGGAGGGTCTCTGTTTTTACCCATGATTCAAAAGGCAATGAAACTGTATTGGAATATCTCCATCATGGCAAGTATTTTGGGATCATCTCTCTTTTGACCGGAGAAACCCATTCAGTTACCGCGCGGGCGGTTAATGACTGCACTATTTTAGTGATTAACAAAGACGATTTTAAGCTTATTCTTGAGAAAATACCGTCGCTGGCTATTCATTTCAGCCATACTCTTTCCCGCAGGCTCAAAAACAAGGATATACATCAAAAAATTGTTTTTGAAAGCAAGGTGATCTCGGTTTTTAGTTCTTATTCGCAGGCCGGTAAGTCCATTTATGCCCTTAATTTGGCGTTTAGCCTGCAGCATGAGACAAGGAAGCGGTTGATTATCCTGGATGTTTGCCCCAAGGACAGGCTTCATAGTTTACCGAAACGGCTGGACATTACCGGGGATTACGGGGTATTCGATTTGAGCCTTGATTCTGAAAACCTTGGCCGGATCCAAGACTTTATTATTAAAGATAAATTTGGTATTGATGTAGCATTTTTTACTTACAACATTGAAGATGCATCCTGTGTGCGCAGGCTGGTGGAAATCTTTACTTTGCTGGTAAATGATTATAACTATATTATTCTTGATTTGCCGTCTTCAATGGATCATTTTGTTTTTCATGTCCTCAATCAATCAGATTCTATCCATACCCTAACCAGCCCGGAGCCTGTGGATTTGAAGCGCACCCGTAGTTTGATCGAAAGGCTTAAAGATGATTTTAATTTTCAGGAATCGAAGATCAAGGTTATAATCAATGAATATAAATTTGCAAAGGTATCCCCTGATGAACAGGTAGAGATATTGGGGTATAGTATCTTTGCCACTCTGCCCAAGGTGGAGTTTAAGACCGGGGACCGGATGATCATTGATGACCCGGGTTGTGAGTATTCCCGGGTGATTAGGAGGATTTCCCGGCAGGAAGGGGATGCTTTGGTAGGCCTGGCTTTGGGCGTGGGGTTTGCATATGGGTTCTGCCATATCGGTGTTTTAAAGGTGATTGAGGAAGAACATATCCCTATTGATGTCATCACCGGAACAAGCATGGGTTCATTGATCGCCAGCCTCTGGGCAATAGGAAAATCCGCGGATGAGATATTGTCGATCACCCAGGAGTTCCATGATCCCCGTTATGTCTGGAGTTTGGTTGATTTGACGTTCCCTGTAATAGGCTTTATAAAAGGCAATAAACTTTATAATCTTTTAAAGAAATATTTTGGGCATAAGACTTTTTATGATACAAGGCTTCCCCTAAAGATCATCGCCAGTGATATAAAGAAAAAAGAGCCGCGGGTCATAGAAAAAGGCCTTTTATTGGATGCGATCATGGCAAGCTGTTCGATGCCGGGTGTATTTTGGCCCTTTAGGTTTAAAGGTGAACTGCTTTTTGACGGAGGTGTAGTGCATCCGTTACCCACGGAGCCGTTGATCTCCATGGGGGTTAAAAAGATCATTGCGGTCAATGTTACCCCTTCCAAAGAGGATGTGATTAAATACCGCAGATCTTTAGAAAAACAGCTTGCCGATACCTATGCGGCAGTAAAGAAGAGGAGATGGTTTGATTTACGTTCGTATTTAAAAGATCAATTCAAGACGAATATCCTGGATTCGATCTTCAGCAGTTTTGAAATGATGCAGTCAGAATTAGCACAGAAAGAGGCGTTGTTGGCGGATGTCGTCTTACATCCGGATACCCAAGGTATGCATTGGCTGGAGTTAGGCCGGGCCAAGGAATTTTTCTTGCGGGGAGAAGCCGAGGCGCGTAGTAATCTGGACAAGATATTTAAAATGATCAATGATTAATCTAACGGAGGGAATATGCCAAGGAAAATGCTTCATGCTTTTTACTGGGTTCTAATTTTATTCTTATTCTCTGGATGTGCGATGCTTAAAGAGACGACCCGTGGGTTTCTGGGTGTTTCTACCAAGCAGATCGAAGATGCCCGGAGCAGGTCTTTGTCTAAGACTTTTAATTGTGATTACCAGGCTTGCGATAATAAGGTGCGGGAGGCATTAAAAGATATCAAGGCGTATATATATAGAGAGGATCTTAGCCAGAGACTGATTGCTTTTTATGTTTCAGAATCTGATACTACTCCGGTAGGGGTATTTCTGACAGAGATCGATGCAAATAATACCAAGGTAGAGTTAGCCTCTCCCAGCACTTATGCCGTCGAGGAGATGTCAAAGAAGATTTTTCCGTTTATAGAAAATGCACTTACTGAAAAAGAAAGGACCCCATAATGCCAGGGAATAATAACTCCATCAATAAATTGATCGAGGTCTGCCACAGCATTGCGAAAGAAAAGGGGTGGTGGATCGAGGCGCGTAATGACGGAGAGTTAATCGCTTTAATGCATTCAGAATTATCGGAGGCTTTGGAGGCAATGCGTAACCATGGCACCAAGGAGAATGTTGCTGAAGAGCTCGCTGATTGTTGTATCCGGATCTTTGATTATTGCGGGGCAAGAGAAATAGACTTGGAAGGCGCGCTTTTAAAGAAGATCGAGTATAATAAAACGCGTGCTTATCGGCACGGTAAAAAGTTCTAATGCCTAAGAAAATAAGGGATAGCTGGGGAACGCGTTTAGGGATCATTATGGCGGTGGCGGGTTCTGCCATTGGGCTGGGTAACTTTTTGCGTTTTCCGGCCAAAGCTGCGGCAAATGGCGGGGGAGCATTCATGATCCCGTATTTTATCTCTCTTCTTCTTTTGGGGATACCTTTGATGTGGATTGAATGGACGCTTGGGCGTTATGGCGGAGGTTTTGAACATGGAACCGCGCCTGGTATATTCCACAACCTTTGGAAGAAAAACCGGTTTATCAAATATTTTGGGATAATTGGGATATTCGGCCCGTTGGTTATATTCATATATTATCTTTATATAGAATCTTGGACGTTAGCATATAGTTTTTTCGCCTTATTCGGCAAATACGGTAAATTATTTGACCAGTCAGCGATGCAAAGCTTCCTAAGCGCCTTCCAAGGTTTAGAAAAGAACCAGCATTTTAACGGGATTGCTCCGGCATATATATTTTTTCTGATAACCTTTGTTTTAAATATCTGGGTGATTTATCATGGGATTAAAGGCGGGATTGAAAAACTTTGCAAATGGGCAATGCCGCTTCTTTTTATCTTTGGGGTAGTGTTATTATTAAGAGTTATTACCTTGGGTGCTCCGGACCCCCTCAAACCGGATTGGAATATTGCTAATGGTTTTGGTTTCTTATGGAACCCGGATTTTTCGGCTTTAAAGTCAGCGAAAGTCTGGTTAGAAGCCGCAGGACAGATATTCTTTACTTTGAGCGTAGGGATTGGCGTGATCCTTACTTATGCCAGTTATCTCTCTAAAGGTGATGATGTAGTCCTTTCCGGGCTTACCGCCTCAAGCACTAATGAGTTTGCAGAAGTGATTTTGGGAAGCAGTATTATTATTCCTGCCGCCTTTGTTTTTTTTGGTCCGCAGGATATCCAATCGATTGCTCATTCCGGGGTATTTAATCTGGGGTTTGTGACCATGCCGCTTGTGCTGAATAAACTGCCTTTCTCGGAGATATTCGGATTCCTTTGGTTTTTCCTGCTTTTTCTGGCAGGGATCACTTCTTCTGTTTCTCTTGCGCAGCCGGCAGTAGCTTTTTTAGAAGACGAATTCAATATTAACCGTAAAAAAGCGGTAAAGATATTCGCAATAGTAAGTTTTATCCTTTGCCAGCCGGGGATATTTTTCTTAGGCCGGGGAGTGGTGGATGAGCTTGATTTCTGGGGAGGGACTTTTTTCCTGGTGCTTTTTGCCACCATTGAGACTATCCTTTTTGCCTGGGTTTTCGGGATGGAAAAAGCCTGGGATGAGATACATAAGGGTGCGGATATGCGCGTGCCTGGAGCATACAAATTCATTATTAAATACATTACCCCTTTATTTTTGTTCTTTATTTTAGGGATGTGGTTTTGGCAGGAATGGATGCCGATTATCCTTATGAAAAACGTATCCCAGATCAATCGTCCGTTTATATTATGGACCAGGGTCGGATTGGTGATGATTTTTGCATTATTAGCTGTTTTGGTTAAGATTGCCTGGGCACGCAGGGAGGAAAGGGTTTATAAATGACGCCGGGTATTTTGTTATTCATGTTTAGGTATTGCGCCATTCTTCTTTCAGCCCGTTATTCCTGCAAGCCGTCCTCTAAAAAAGAAATCAAATGAAGAATGATGTGCCTTATAATCGTCTGGCTAATATTTTTAGCCTGGTAAACCTTATCTTGGGGTTTCTTTCTGTTATTTCCTCTTTTAAATCCCAATTTTTTATTGCGAGCTGGGCGATACTATTATCTGTGTTTTTCGATGGTTTGGACGGGCAATTAGCGAGGATGAACCATCACTCTAACCAATTCGGCAGGGAGCTCGATTCACTTGCGGACCTGGTATCTTTTGGCGTAGCTCCGTCAGTATTGGGGTATACGTTGATATATGAAAAATCTCATTTTTGGGTAGTCGGGGTTTTATCTATTTACTTGATTTGCGCTGTATTGCGCCTGGCAAGATACAATCTTACTCCTAAGGAAGAATTATCAAATTGTTTCGTCGGTTTGCCTGTTACTATGAGTGGGGGGATACTGGGTTTTCTTATTTTGCTGTATTTAAATTCTGTCCAGTATTTCCCTAAGTATGGATTTTTATTCTTAATGTTAGGGCTGTCTTTTCTCATGATCTCGAAGATCAAGTATCCAAACCTGAATTCCGTAAGAATGATCTTATGCCGGTCAATTCCAGCGGTTTTTGTTTCTCTTGCGGGGTTATTGCTGGTTTTGTTTGTATCTTATTGGATTACTGGGGGATTCTCATTTTCTTTGATCATGGCCATTCTATTCATAATTTATTTGATATTTTCACCATTTGTGGTAAAATTGTTAGGCTTATAAGAGCAATATATTTCAAGTCAAGTTTTAATAGATATTCTGCCGAGGTAGCTCAGTGGTAGAGCGCGGCCCTGAAAAGGCCGGCGTGGGGAGTTCGATTCTCTTCCTCGGCACCATTTAAAAAGAGGGGGTTATTGTAACCCTCTCTTTTTGTTTTATTTAGGCATGTCAAAGGTGACAGTCACTTTTGGGACAGGCATTTTTCTATTACCTCCTTATCGGGTTATTGACAGGATAAAACTTGTGAAGTATAATTTTTTCATGTCTAATGAAAGCATGGAGTGTAAAATCAAAAAGATTTGGGTAAAGCCATCGTTGATAAGGCTAATAAAAGCAAGCAGGGAAGAAGTGGTTCTTATTTCTTGCAAAATGCCTGATGGTGTGGAGTTTACCAGCGGTCCAGACTCGGAATTCTCCCCTTGCGGATCAATCCCTTGCGATGTTTGTTCTACAATAGTTGCTTCTTGAAATAAAGGGGACGTTTCTATTTTTCGTTTTTTCGATAGTATTTAGAAAAATAGAAACGTCCCCTTTATTACTTTATTAGGTATCTGCGGTTTGTAAGTTTTTGTTGAAGTTTGCTTGGGTTGTGGTATATTACAGGAAGAAATTTAATCTAAGTGGTCTGGGGATGCGTAAAATATCCTTGGAGGATTAATAGATGGTCGGGCCGCCATCTGAGTCATCTCAGGTGCCGGCCCATTGTTTTTACAATCCTTGGGCCCCCTGGTCATGTGAGGTGGTATTTTAATGCGAAGAGTCCTTTTATTTATCCTGCCGATCTTAATTATTGTTTCCGCGGCTTTTACGCTTTTTGGTTTCTTTCAGGTGCGTTTTGAAGAAGAGAAGCTGATTGATGACTTGAAACGAAAAGCCAAAAGCATCGCTGAAAGCATGGAATTATCGGTAAAACACGTGCTTTTAGCCAATGATCTCAAGAACGCAAATTATCTTACCGAGAAGTTTGAAACCAGGGAAAGATTACAGGGGTGCGCTATTTATGACAAAGACGGTAATATAATCGCGCTTACTAAACGTTTCGGCGATTGGAAAGAAAAAGATAAGCCTTATATCAAAGATGTTTTGACCGGCAAATCCCCCAGAGGGGAAATGGAGCAGTTTAAGGATTACCAGATTTACAGTTATATCCTTCCTATCCTTGATGATGAGGGCGAGCTTTTGGGAATGATCGAGGTTATACATGATACCTCATATGTTTTTGCCAGGTTAACTGAACTCTGGAGACGTATTAGCTCGACGTTAATAATCTTAGTAGTAGTGATCTTTGCGATATCCATTCTTTTGCATCGGCAGATCTTTGTTTTGCCTATTAAACGGCTCACGGATTGGTTTCAATATTTTCAGAAAGGCGAAACCGATGAAGCACATCCTATCAGGGAAAAGGGGGATTTAGGCAAACTTGCCAGTGAGGTTGAGCAGGTGGCTTTGAATTTAAGGGTCGCCAGGCGTTCGATCTCCGACGAAGCACAGGTGCGTATAGAAAAAGAAGAAATATGGACGGAAGTAAAATTAAAAGACCTTGTCCGGGCTAAGCTGGGTGAGAATTCGTTATTTGTAGTTTCTAACCGTGAGCCATATATGCATATAGCTGATGAGGCAACTGGTTTAGAAAGATGTATCAGGCCTGCAAGCGGGGTGGTTACGGCGCTTCACCCGGTTTTATGTGCTTGTGGCGGCACATGGATTGCTCACGGGTCCGGGAATGTGGATAAAAAATTCGTCAATTCAAAGGACAAGCTCGGTGTCCCGCCTAAAGATATACGTTATATCTTAAAAAGGGTATGGCTTAATAAAGAAGAAGAGGACGGTTATTATTACGGGTTTTCCAATGAGGGGTTATGGCCTTTAAGCCATAATACACATACCCGGCCGATCTTTCGTGATTCGGACTGGCAGATTTATAAGAAGGTGAATCAGAAGTTCGCGGATTCTGTTTTAGATGAGCTTCCCGCCAAACACGCCTTTGTGTTCATTCAGGATTATCATTTTACCCTGCTTGGGAAAATGATCAAGGAGAAGCGTCCCGACGTTACGATCGCCATGTTTTGGCATATACCTTGGCCTACCCCAGAGGCATTTTCCATTTGCCCTTATCGCAAAGAGATCCTGGAAGGGATGCTTGGGTGCGATTTAATAGGTTTTCATGTGCAGAACCATTGCAATAATTTCCTGGATACAGCTAACAGGCTCCTTGAATCAAGAGTTGACTTGGAGAAGTTCAGTATTGTCCGTTCCGAAAAAGAAACTTTTGTGCGGGCTTTTCCGATCAGTGTTAATGGGCATTTAAATCAAAGCCGAAATGATCCAGCAGTAATGCAAGAGGTGGATACGATTAAGAAGGAGTTTGATCTTGAAGGAAAAATCATTGGCCTGGGGGTCGATCGGATCGACTATACAAAAGGGATCGTGGAAAGGGTGCTTGCGATAGACAGGTTTTTAGAAAAGTACCCGGAGTATCAGAAGAAATTTGTTTTTATCCAGCTGGCTGCCCCCAGCCGCGTGCATATAAAGCGTTATCATGACCTGATGGCAGAAATCGACGAATTAATCGAGAAGAAAAACTGGAAATATTCCGATCATAGCTGGAAACCGATCATTTATCTTAAAAAGCATTTTTCACTGGATGAAATCGAGCCGTTTTATAAAATGGCCGATCTTTGTATCGTTAGCTCGCTTCATGACGGGATGAACCTTGTGGCCAAGGAATACGTAGCGGCCAAAAAAGACCTCTCGGGCGCCCTGATTTTAAGCCAGTTTACCGGGGCAGCAAGAGAGTTGACCGATGCGGTTCAAGTAAATCCCTATTCGATAGAAGAGTTTGCCGACAGTATAAAGTCAGCCCTTGACCTGCCGGGTGAGGAAAAAACAAGGCGGATGGAGAAGATGCAGAAGGTGGTCATGGAGAACAATATTTATCGCTGGGCAGGGAATATTATTACCGAACTTGCGGCGTTAAAGAAAGTATAACTGGATGCAATATTTATTCGACCAGTGGGAACAGATAAAAGGGCAGTTGTACGGCAAACATATTTTATTCTTTTTTGACTATGATGGGACTTTAACCCCGATCGCAGAGACCCCGCAGCAGGCGGAGATCTCCGGGAAGACAAAAGAATTGCTAAGGCAATTGTCTAAAAGAAATAATTTTAAGGTAGCGGTAATAAGCGGGCGGGCATTGCCAGATATAAAGAACATTATTGGACTAAAAGAGATTGTTTATGTAGGTAATCATGGTATAGAGATAGAAGGGCCCGGAATAAAGTTTGAAAGCCAGGTTTCACCGAGATTAAGGTTGGTTATCCGCAACCTTTATAAGGATATATTAAATAATCTTGCAGGGATCAAGGGGGTGTTGATCGAGGATAAAGGCTTGGCGATTAGTGTGCATTATCGTTTAATGGATCCAAAAGAGATGCCAAGGTTTTTGCGCATTTTCTCGGAGGTTACAGATCCTTTTATGGTGCGCAAAAAGATCGAGATTAAAGAAGGTAAGAAGGTCTGTGAAATCAGGCCTAAGGTGGACTGGGATAAAGGCAAGGCGGTATTGTGGTTTTTGTCCAGGCCCCAAGGTTCAGCCGTAAAAGATGATATCTTCCCCGTTTACCTCGGGGATGATATAACCGACGAGGATGGTTTTCGAATATTAAAGAACAAAGGCTTAACAATATTTGTAGGCCCTCCCAAGGTTTCAGAGGCGGATTATTTTGTGAATGATGCGGTAGAAGTGGATAAATTCATGGAACAAATACTGGGGATAGGATAACGATGCCATCTTTATCTAAGTCAAAAGAGCCATTCAGATTTTATGCGCGGCTGCATTTATCCGAGCTGACCGGGTTAAGGGCCGCCACGCTATGGCAATTGAAAGATTTGATAAAAAGTGTCCCCGGTTCATGTATCTATCATCACACCCACAGGTTTTTGCTACAGCATCAATACTTGTCTCCCGAGCCGCCCAATGATTTTGCGTATTGGGTAACTAAGATCATAGGCGATGAGAGGTTAGGGGAGGAGCTTGCCAGTATCGATACCATACAGTTCTCCAACATCAGGAACTTAAGGGACAAGATCGTCGAAACGATTGAAGAGCATCTCAAGAATAATCAGTGGGCAAAGCTTAAATTCGCCAGGGAAGGTGAAGAGTTTCATTTCATAAAATCGATAAGTTTTATCATCCCTACCGCAAATGAGGCGCGTGATCGTGAAGAATTCGTTAATATCCTAAAGAGAATCACGGTGGATTCTATTTACTTCCATATCTTTGAGTCGCGTTTAAGGTTAGAGCATGATACCAATGATTTTTCGAATTGGTTCGAGCATTCATTGGATGATAAAGATACTGCTGAAGAAATATCTAGGCTTGACCCGTACACCAGGACATTGGAAGATTTAAGGGCAACGATTATTAATATCGTCGAGAATAGGATATCCTGTTAAAATGATAAACATAGAAGAGTATATCCCTCTTGTGGGGCAATCCGTGATAGATGATCTGCGCCTTATATCAAGCCGCCTAAAAGGAAAGTCTATCCAGCATATTAATTCTACGGCCGTAGGAGGGGGTGTTGCCGAGATCCTTAACCGGATGACCCCATTGCTGCAGCAGCTGGGGATTGATACCCGCTGGGATGTGATAAAAGGGGGAGAACAGTTTTTTGAGGTCACGAAGAAGTTCCATAACCTGCTTCACGGGCAGGCGGGAGCGATTAATTCCCGGGATTTTGATATTTTTCTGGAAACAAGCCAGGAGAATCTTAAAGAATTGAATATATACGGGGATATTGTATTTGTGCATGACCCGCAACCGATCGCCATGGTCAAGAAGAAAGGCGCCAATAAATGGCTGTGGCGCTGCCATATTGATGTGTCCAATCCCAATAAGAAGGTTTGGGATTTCTTAATGGATTTCATAGTCCAATATGATTCGGCTGTATTTTCTGCGCCTTCTTTTTCAAGAAAACTACCGATAAGGCAATTTTTGATCTCTCCTTCGATTGACCCTTTAAGTGATAAAAATAAAGAATTGCCGCAGGAAATAATTGATGCGGTACTGCGTAAATACAAGATCCCCAAAGATAAACCTATTATTACGCAAATATCCCGTTTTGACCGTTTAAAGGATCCTTTAGGTGTCATTGAGGCATATGCGGAAGTAAAGAAATATGTTGATTGCCGGCTGGTTTTAGCCGGAGGGGGTGCAGTGGATGACCCGGAAGGGGCTCAAGTCTTTGCCGAGGTAAAAGAACGCGCCGATAAAGACGAAGATATCCATATTTTGCTTCTTTCTCAAAATGACATAGAAATTAATGCGCTGCAGCGGGCTTCCACGATCATCATGCAAAAATCCCTTCGCGAAGGGTTTGGTCTGACGGTGGCGGAAGCTTTATGGAAAGCAAAACCGGTGATTGCCTCTAATGTAGGGGGGATCCCCCTGCAGATCAAACACAAATATTCCGGATTGTTGTGCCATTCGGTCCCGGGGGCATCCTTTGGCTTAAAACAACTTTTAAACAGCCCGGCGTATGCCCAAAAACTGGGAGACAACGGCAAGGAACATATCCGGAACAATTTTCTCATCACCAGGCATTTACGTGACTATATCCTGCTGTTTCTTTCGTTATTTTATAAGGACGATGTTGTTTATTTATAAGCGGGGGGCCAGATGACATTTAGCGGCGGGATGTTCATGATTATCTCTTGGGTATTTATTTTGAGCCTGTTGGTTTTTTGTTACAGCCGGATATTTAAAAAAGGCCTTGGGAGTTGAACTGCCATTAACCACTTTTAGGGTAGTATTTTCCCCGCCTGGACTTAACCGTTCAGTTTTTTTATGCTTGAAGCGGTATTAGAGATGTTTAAACCCTTATTGCTATAAATTGCTTATCAAGGTTAAGCCAGGGTGGTATAATCTAAAAATGACAATTAAGAGGCTTGTTACCAGTAATCTTGTTATCGCCCTGGCAATCAGCATATGCGTAACATTGATTAATGCAAGATTACCTATTACAACTGCCTGGGATTCCAGCTGGACAATACATACCGCAACTAGCCTCCTTAAAGAAGGCAATACCGACCTGGATGAATACATCGATTACTCCACAATCCTTTCTCGAACCCACGGCGGCTGGACTATTATAAACTCCCGGGGACATTTCTATACGATATTCCCTCTTGGGGTATCTCTGGTTGCTGTGCCATTTGTTTATATCTTCAATCGTTTCTGGGATCTTGACCTTACCGAATATTATGAACAGATAGAGCGCCTGATTGCATCATGCATTATTGCTTTATGCGCGGCTTTAATTTACCTTTTGGCGAGCCAATTTATCAATAAGATCCAGGCATTGCTGGTTACTTTTATTTTTAGTTTCTGTACCTCTGCCTGGTCGATCGGCACGCGGGCCTTATGGCAGCACGGGCCGTCAATGCTGTTTTTGGCTTTAACTTTGTACCTATTTGTGTTAGCGCGCAAAAAACCGTACTTAGCGCAATTTGCGGGGATCACCCTGGCCTTTTCCTATTTAGTCAGGCCAACGAACATTATCGTCATCGGTATTTTCTCGATATTTATCTTGTTCTCTTACCGGAAATACGCGTTGTATTATTTCTTTTGGCTGACGGTAATTATCGGCTTGTTTTTTATCCATAACTTGAATATATATGGAGCGATCCTGCCGAAGTATTATCTTTATAGAAAAACCGGGGTCGATGCGGGTTTTTTTGTGAGGCTGCTTGGCCATTTGGTCAGCCCTTCCCGGGGGATATTTATTTTTTCCCCCATACTCTTATTTTCTATTCTGGGGATTTATCTGAAAATAAAAAGCGCTAAGTTTGGACGTTTGGATTATTTTGTGCTGATAACGATGCTTCTGTATTGGCTGGCGGCTTCCCTTATCCCTTATTGGTGTGCCGGCGCATCTTTTGGCTCGCGTTATATTTCGGATATAATTCCTTTTTTTATTTATTTCATTATCCCGGTTATCCCTTTAATATTCAGCCGGAAAAATAAAAAGCGGATGTTGGCGGGACTAATTTTTTGGCTGTTTTTGGCATTCAGTTTCTTTGTGCATTACCGCGGGGCGACTGATTGGGAGGTATGGAAATGGAACTGGGAGCCAAATGATATTAACTATAACCAGGAGAGGGCCTGGAATTTGCAGGATATCCAGTTTTTACGCGGCACGAGGTTGGGCGGTAATTACCAGAGTTATTATCCGCAGTTAAAGAAAACAATGCGGGAATACAAAATGAATGAACGGATAGGGCTTGATGGTTACAGCCAGGCGATATTTGTCGAGGGCTGGTCATGGCCGAATGCCAGATACCGCTGGAGCCTGGCAAAAAGATCCGTGCTTTTATTGAGGCTTAAAGATAAAGAAGATGATTGCAGGGAGTATGCCCTGGTTATTCACGCTGAATCCTTGGTAAACCAGGTTGTCAGTGTTTTTCTGAATAATCGATTGATTGGCAACTTGACAGTTGGAAATCGCTCAAAAAGGCAATCCCTGGTATTTGACGCAGGGATGATTAGGTTCAACCAGATCAATAATATCACTTTTGAGGCGCCTATCATAAAAAAACCCGGCAATGGCGATGAGCGTACATTGGGGATAAAGTTGCTGGAGCTTAGTATAAAACAATGCCGATAAAGATAAATATACCTAAAAACCTTTTTTTTATCAGTTCCCTTTTTATTTTGATTTTCTTTGTTCCTTTACAAGTGCAAAAAGAATATGTGCTCTTGGTAAAGTTATTCTTACTTGCTTTTTTTTGTTATTTATTGCCTGCCAAAAAAGAAGCGCCGGGCTTGGTTACGTTGTCTGATTGGCCGGTGTGGTTATTCATAATAGGCCTTTGCGCCTGCCTTTTTCCGGTGTCAAGAAAAGACCTGGCCTTAGGCATATACCTTGACCTATCTACGAACATGTTCTTTCTTTTTTACATCGGTAAATCTTTGTCCTTTTCAGATGAAGATAGACGTCTTGCCATTAAGGTTTTCTTGCTCTCCGGAGGGTTAGCCGCTTTTATCGGCAAGCAGATGGTTTTGATACTGATCACTGCGGTGCTGGTTTATCTTTTGGCGAATAAGCGGTATAAAAGCTTCATTATTTCCTCCGTCGTATTATTGATGGCAATAGCAATAAGTCATTTCTTCCCGGGAGTGTTTAACCGGGATATTTTTTATCCGTACCGACCCCTGCAGATGGAGATGTCTTTGGAGATATTCAAAGATTATCCTTTTGTAGGGGTGGGGCTGGACAGGTACGGGTATGTTTTCGATCAATATTATCCTTTTAAACGCGGATGGGTGTCTAAATCTGCAATGAATAATATGTACCTTAGCTTATTGATAGAAACCGGTTTGATCGGGCTATCAGGATTTATTGTCCTGGTATCTGCGTTATTTAAACGCGGTATTTCAGGGTTTATCCGGATCACGCAGGATAATAAAAAACAAGCTTTACTTGCCGGTATATTGATTCTTGCCGTGATTTTAATTGAGTTGAACCGGGGGGCATTACTTTATAAGAGCAATTTTTATATGTTTTTTTGCCTGTTGTGCGGTTTTATTATGGGGGTTAACGCAAGCGCAAGCGGTGCAGATGAAAAGTATTCATTAAAAATCTTACGAAGAAAAGTGTTAATGGGGATAGCTTGTTTATTTGCTGTTATTGTTTTTATGTCATTATTGTTCTGGTTTTTCACTCCGGATATTTCCTGGTTGAAAGAGAGGAATCCTTCAGAGACTGCTTTGATGCGTATCCGCAATAATGAAGCAGCCAATCTGGATAAGCCATATCTTATCCAGTGGCAATATACACCTTTAAGCCAGATATCCCAGAACCTGGTTGATGCGGTGGTTGTTGCCGAGGATCGTAATTTTTTTGATCACAGAGGGTTTGATTGGGAGAGTTTTGATTGGGCGTTAAGGAGGGTGGTTTCAGAGAAAAAAATTACTTCAGGTGCTTCAACGATCACCGAACAGTTGGCAAAAAACCTATTTCTTAACCCGTCAAAAAGTATCATTCGGAAAATACGGGGGATGATTATTGCGTATAAGTTGGAAAGATCCTTATCAAAAAACCGAATTCTCGAGCTTTATCTGAATATTGTGGAGTGGGGGAATGGGATCTATGGGGCAGGATCTGCTGCGCAGGTTTATTTTAATAAGCCGGCATCGGATTTAACCATGCCCGAGGCGATCCGTTTGGCAGTGATACTGCCTAATCCCAGGCAGTTTACTGTTTGGGACCGTTCAGAAAGAATCGTAAAAAAAAGAGCCAATATCGCCAAAAAACTATACTTTAAGAAATTGATTAAGCAGGGAGATTTGCCCCAGATCTTAGAGGATCTTTCGCAGTAAGATTTTATCTATTAATATTGACAAATTAAGAGGTAAGTTTATACTTATAGATAATACACGCATTTCAATATGCTTGCTTATGACTACAGCTAAATGGCGATCCAGGCACCGGTGTGTCTTGTTTGGAGCAATCTTTATTTTCTGGGTTGTTCTTTCTAATCAGGCTTTTGCCAATAATCTTATAATAGAGAGTTCTTACGTTAGTATAGATGAACAAGATACAGCCAATCAAACTGCCAGAGTGGGTTTTGAAATTACCTGGGACAATTCCTGGCGTAATGAGATCAATTATGATGCCGCCTGGGTTTTCGTAAAATACTCTACTGATTCAGGGAACACCTGGCATCATGCTTATCTTTCTACTACCAACTCGGATCATGATTGTGATTATCCTCTCGAAGTTAAGGTTGGCACAAGCACCGTTGGTGGAAATACCCGCGGGATGGGGGTATTTGTTCAAAGAAATGCTGCCGGAACGGGAACAATCAACAGTGTTTTTGTCGGTTTAAGGTGGAATTGGGGCCAGAACGGTTTATCCGCTACTACTTCCGCGCGCGTGAAAGTTTATGCTATTGAAATGGTGTATATCCCGGCCGCAAGTTTTTATATTGGAGATGGATCAAGCCCGGGGGCTTTTTGTAAATTAGGTTCTACCACCCCTGCGTTAATCGGGACATCTTTAACCAGGGATATAATTGTTGAACAGGCAGCTCCAGGGGATGATTCTCAATTAGATACTTCAGGTATTGGTGTGGGCGGTTCCGGCGTTTGGTCAGGTTTGGACACCAATAATGACGGAACGATCGATAATGCCAGTTTTCCCACTGGGTATAATCCATTCTATATGATGAAGTATGAAGTGACCGAAGGGCAATGGGTGGATTTTTTTAATAGTTTAACCGACGCACAGAAATCTGTCAGGGATATAACCGGTATTAACGGCAAGAACAGCCAGAGTACGGTTTATCGTAATACCATTGCCTGGCCGGGATCGGGCAATGCCACTACTACCCGTCCTGATAGGGTATGCAATTATCTTTCCTGGGCGGATCTTTGTGCCTATGCGGACTGGGCAGGATTGCGGCCGATGACCGAACTGGAATTTGAAAAAGCTTCCCGCGGTCCAAGTACTTATTCGGCTGGCCAAACAGTTTCCGGCAGTGATATTACGGTTGCACAGACGATTTCCGGCAGTGAGAACGGTACTGAAACTATCAGTGGTGTAGGCAACGCCCTTTTTGCTACTTGTATTAGCGGAGAAAGGTGTTATTCCGTAACTTTTTATGGCGGCGATGGAGGCATCGGGCCATTGCGCGCTGGGATATTTTCTGTTTCTAATTCTACCCGGGCAGTTGCCGGAGCAGGCTACTACGGGAATATGGAGTTAGCCGGCAATGTATACGAGCGGTCAGTCAGTGTCGGTAACACCACTAACCGGGCTTTTCAGGGCACGCATGGAGACGGCAGTTTAACTACCAATGGATATGGTACGAATACTGATTGGCCGGGGTATGTAAGCGGCAGTGGCGTTACGGGCAGTATTACTACTGGATTACGGGGTGGAAGTGGGAGTAATCTTCTGTATACTTCAACCCCGGATTATAGATTACAGAGCGGGCTTTCTACACGTAAATATATTAATTCTGCGGATGAGGGTGATTATGCTCCGGAAGAAGCCTGGTATGGCGCCCGTTTTGTCAGAAGTTATCCTTAATAAAGATTTTCCATAATTAAACCTGCACATATTTCCTGACTCGATAATTCCTCCGTATGGTTTTGCTAAATGATTGTGGAAGGGAGTATAAGTACAAAACTTATGAGTTTAATGAATGCGCTAAAACAAATTTATAAGTTGCGTTTTATCCTGGGTGGAACAGCTTTGATTTTTTGCTTTCTTCCTTTGGGGCAAAGTTTTGCCAATAACCTCACCATCGATAGTGGCGCGGTTATTATAGATGATCAAGATAGTGTTAATCAAACTGCCAGGATAGGTTTTGAACTTTCCTGGAATAATTCCTGGCGCAATGAGGTCAATTATGATGCAGTCTGGGTATTCGCGAAATATTCCACTGACTCCGGCAGTACCTGGCATCATGCATATCTGTCCACCACCGGTTCGGATCATACTTGTGATCCTCCTTATGAAGTAAAGGTTGGCACGAGTACGGTTGGCGGAAATACCCGCGGGATTGGGGCGTTTATTCAGAGAAATAGCGCGGGAGCCGGACAAGTGAGCGCGGCTTTCGTGGGGTTAAAATGGAACTGGGGCCAGAACGGTTTATCCGCCACTACTTCCGCGCGCGTAAAAGTTTATGCTATAGAAATGGTTTATGTCCCGGCAGGGGGATTCTATATTGGCGATGGGGCAAGCCCGGGGGCTTTTTGTACTTTAAGCTCTACAACCCCTGCGTTAATCGGGACATCTTTAACCAGGAATATAAGTGTTGAGCGGACGGCACCAGGTGATGATTCCCAATTAACTGATTCAGGTATTGGTATCGGTGGATCAGGCGTTTGGTCAGGCCTAGACACCAATAATGACGGAACGATCGATAATGCCAGTTTTCCTACGGGGTATAATCCGTTTTATATGATGAAGTATGAAATTACAGAAGGGCAATGGGTGGATTTCTTTAATAGTTTAACCGACGCACAGAAATCTGCCAGGGATATAACCGGTATTAACGGCAAGAATAGCCAGAGCACGGTTTATCGTAATACCATTGCCTGGCCGGGATCGGGTTCGGCCACTACTACCCGTTCAGACAGGGTATGCAATTATCTTTCCTGGGCAGACCTTTGCGCTTATGCGGACTGGGCAGGGTTGCGGCCGATGACCGAACTGGAATTTGAAAAAGCTTCCCGGGGAGCCAGCAGTACCTTGGCTAATCAGACGGTCTTTGGCACGACGGCTGTAACTTCTGCACAGACGATTTCCGGCAGTGAGAACGGCACGGAAACCGTCAGCGGCGGAGGTGATGCGGTGTTTGCTGTTTATCAGCTGGCGGGAGGTTTTTCTCCTGCGGTTTACAGCGGCGGAGATGGCGGCACTGGGCCATTGCGTGCAGGAATATTTTCTGTTTCTAATTCTACCCGGGCAGTTGCCGGAGCAGGTTATTACGGGAATATGGAGTTAGCCGGCAATGTATACGAGCGGTCAGTCAGTGTGGGTAACACCACTAACCGGGCTTTTGAAGGCACGCATGGAGACGGCAGTTTAACTACCAATGGATATGGTACGAATACTGATTGGCCGGGGTATGTAAGCGGCAGTGGCGTTGCCAGTGATCTTTCAGGAGGCGATCGCGGGGGTAGTGGAGAAACGAGTTTATGGACATCGACCGGAGGAGTTTTTTATTTGACCGGCCTTTCTACTCGTTTTTATCCTGGTTCGGAGGATGGAAAAGCTGTGACTCCTTCGCCGCAGTGGTTGGGCGGCCGGTTTGTTAGAAGTTATCCGTAATAAAGATTTTGCATGATTTAACCCGTACATATTTCTTGATCTGATAATTCCTCCGTATGGTTTTGCTAAATGATCGTGGAAGGGAGTATAAGTACAAAACTTATGAGTTTAATGAGTGCGTTAAAACAAATTTATAAATTGTATATTATTCTGATGGGGATAGCTTTGATTTTTTGTTCCCTTCCTTTTGGGCAAAGTTTTGCCAATAACCTCACCATCGATAGTGGTGCGATTTTTATAAGTGATCAAGATAGTGTTAATCAAACTGCCAGGATAGGTTTTGAACTTTCCTGGAATAATTCCTGGCGCAATGAGGTCAATTATGATGCAGTCTGGGTATTCGCGAAATATTCCACTGACTCCGGCAGTACCTGGCATCATGCATATCTGTCCACCACCGGTTCGGATCATACTTGTGATCCTCCTTATGAAGTAAAGGTTGGCACGAGTACGGTTGGCGGAAATATCCGTGGGATGGGGGCGTTTATTCAGAGAAATAGCGCGGGAGCCGGACAAGTGAGCGCGGCTTTTGTGGGGTTAAAATGGAACTGGGGCCAGAATGGTTTATCTGCGGACACTTCCGCGCGCGTAAAAGTTTATGCAATAGAGATGGTGTATATCCCGGCTGGCAGTTTTTATCTTGGTGATGGCGATGGGGATGGTGAGAGTCAAGGAGCTTTTCATTCCGGGACAAGTAATTCCGGAGTAGTGATCGGCACTTCTTTAACCAGGAATATACGTGTTGCTTCCGGATTCGGAGATGATTCACAGCTTATCAATACAGGGATTGGTATTGGCGGTTCAGGGGTATGGTCTGGTTTGGATACCAATAATGATGGAAGTATTGACAATGCTAATTTCCCTACCGGGTATAATGCATTTTACTTGATGAAATATGAAGTGACTGAAGGCCAGTGGGTGGATTTCTTTAACAGCTTAACCGCTACTCAAAAGTCTGCCCGTGATCTTACCGGGGTAAACGGTAAAAACAGCGATAGCGTAGTTAATCGTAATACTATTTCCTGGTCAAGCGGGGATGCTGCGACCACCCGGCCGAACAGGGCATGCAATTATCTCTCTTGGATGGATCTTTGTGCTTATGCGGATTGGGCGGGATTGCGGCCGATGACCGAACTGGAGTTTGAAAAGGCCTCCCGCGGCCCAGATGCTGCTTTTCGAGGCGATACAGTAGATGGCACGGGCAGTCTTGTTATAGCAACTTCTATTTCTGGCAGTGAGGATGGTACGGAGACGATAGCTAATCCCGGGGCAAATGTTATAATGTCTAATGAAGGTTTCACAGGGTTTGACGGCGGCGACGGTGGCAGTGGACCTGTGCGGTCGGGAATTCTTGCTACTGCAAATTCTACCCGGGCGGAATCCGGTGCAGGTTATTATGGTAATATGGAGTTAGCCGGCAATGTCTATGAACGTTCAGTTACGGTCGGTAATTCTACTGACCGGGCTTTTGAAGGCACGCATGGTGACGGCAGTTTAACCACTTCTGGTTATGCCAATAATACTGATTGGCCCGGGTATGCGGGGGGAGCTTATAATAGCGTTTATTATGATCCTCCGGGTAATCGCGGTTTCCGCGGGAACAGCTGGGAAAGCCCTACCTCGACCGGGTTTATTTCTTACCGGGCTGACAATCCGGGAACGGGGCGTACAAGCTGGTTTGGCGCCCGTTTCGTAAGAAGCGCGCCATAAATAAAAACCCCGCATGGAGTTAAATCCATACGGGGTATTTTTTTAAGATTGGGTTTTAGGCTTTTTTGACGTTAGTTGCCTGTTCGCCTTTTGGCCCTTGAGTGACTTCAAATTCGACTTCGTCACCCTCATTTAAAGTTTTGTAACCCTCACCGGTAATTGCGCTGTAATGTACAAATACATCTTTAGCATCCTCGCCAGTGATAAAACCGTAACCTTTTTGATTGCTGAACCACTTTACTTTGCCTTTAGCCATTTGTTGCCTTCCGCTCCTTTCTTGACAAAAAAAACCGCAAAGCATCTTTCAATAACGGTCTGCTTTACGGCTTCTTGTCTTTGATAGCTTTACTCCTGTTCACGCTTGTTAATAACAAAAAAATTATAACATAACCGGGGTTCTTGTCAATACCTTTATAATAATTTTTCACAGAACTTGGTTTAATCTGCTTTATTTTTTCTAAAAAGTTGGTATAATTGGTAAGGTATTTATGCCGATGTAGCTCAGTTGGTAGAGCAGGACTTTCGTAAAGTCAAGGTCGGAGGTTCGATCCCTCTCATCGGCTTTTATTTTTTATATGGCAAAATTCCATGAAGTCCTAAGGAATCGTAATTTCCTCCTGCTTTGGATCGGCCAGATCATCTCGCAATTGGGTGACCGGCTTGACCAGATGGCTTTGATCGCTTTTGTTTATCATCGGGCCCCTGGTTCGGCAATGGAGATCGCTAAAATCCTGTCATTTACGATCATTCCGGTGTTTCTCATCGGGCCGATCGCCGGGGTGTATGTGGACCGCTGGGATAGAAGGCGCACGATGTATATCTGTGATTTCCTTCGGGCAATTCTCGTATTAATTATTCCGCTGTGCCTTTTTTACTCTAAAAGCCTGGTGCCGATTTATATTATTGTTTTTATCATATTTTCTATCGGCAGGTTTTTTGTTCCGGCAAAGCTGGCGATCATTCCTGACCTGGTGGATAAGAAAGACCTTCTTTTGGCCAATTCACTGGTTAATATTACCGGGATGATCGCGGCGATCCTGGGGTTTGGGATCAGCGGGGTATTGGTGCAGTGGCTGGGGGCGCAGTTCGGGTTTATCCTTGATGGAATAAGCTTTTTAGTCTCTGCGACACTCATTTTTTGTATCGCCAAGAAACCCGTTTCTTCCGTAAGCTTTAAGAATGTAGGAAAGCAGATCGTCGAGCTGATCAGAAAATCGGTCTTGCAGGAGATTAAAGAGGGAGTGCAGTATTTTATAAATAATAAAGATATCCGTTTTACCTCCGGGATCACCTTTATTTTATGGTCGGCCTTGGGGGCGATTTATGTGGTGTTGATCGTTTTTGTGCAGAACACCCTGCACTCCGCTACTAAGGACCTTGGGCTGTTGGTGATGTTCTTGGGGATAGGGTTATTCCTGGGGTCTTTGGCTTATGGGCGGTTCGGCCAGAAGTTTTCACAATACAAGATAATATTTATTTCTCTTTTCTTAAGTGGTATAATGATAGTGGTATTTGCTCTTACGCTGAATCGATACCCTTCATTTTTGATCGCGGCAATGCTTTCTTCTGCGTTAGGGCTCCTGGTTTCTCCGATTATGATCGCTTCTAATACCATTATTCATAATTCCAGCGATACCGAGATGAGGGGAAAGGTTTTTAGTTCCCTGGAGATAGTAATGCATCTGGGGTTTTTATTGTTTATGTTTGTAAGTAGTATGCTTGCTGAACGAATATCCCGGGTCTCGATTTTAGTAGTGGTGGGTTGTATATTCAGCGTTGTAGGGATCGTAAACTTCATTTTTAACCGCAGAATAAATGTTTAAATTAGTTGAGCATAAATCTCAAACCGAGCATAAGCCTATAAAGAAAGCGCCTCTTCCTGCTTTAGCCTATATCCCTTTAAGCCAGCATTTAGGCAAGATCTGCACTCCCCAGGTCAAATCCGGCGATAATGTGTTTTTAGGGCAAAAGATTGCTGTTGGCCAGGGGCATGTTTGGTCGCCTATCCATGCTTCAGTATCCGGCAAGGTTTTGGCGATCCAGGAGTGTCCGCATCCTTCGTTAGGCAAGTGCCAGGCAATTGTGATCGAAAATGACGGGGCCGACCGGCTTATGCCTAAGGAGAGATTTGACCCAATAGATCAATTAACCGCAATTCAGGTCCGTAATATCATATTTGAATCTGGGATCGTGGGAATGGGAGGGGCGGCATTCCCGACACATATAAAGCTCGATCCTCCAAAGCCGGTTGAAGTTTTGATTGTCAATGGCGCAGAATGCGAGCCTTATTTAACTTCAGATGACCGGTTGATGATTGAAAGAACGCAAGAGATATTTGCCGGGATAGATTTAGTGGTAAAATGCACTGGGGTCAAGCATGTTTATATTGCCATTGAGGAGAATAAACCGGAGGCGATAGAGGCTTTCAGGAAAAGGCTCCCTAAAAATAATTTTTCGCTAAAGGTGTTGAAGGCGCAATACCCTCAAGGAGGGGAGAAACAGTTGATCCAAGAAGTGTTGAAGTGCCAGGTTCCCTCGGGCAAACTCCCTTTTGATTTAGGGGTTGTAGTGCAGAATGTCGCGACGATAAATGCGATTTATGAAGCAGTTTATTTGGGCAAACCTTTGTATGAAAGGGTAGTTACGGTAAGCGGAGATTGCCTTAAAACACCAGAGAACCTTTTAGTGCGTATTGGCACTACAGCAAAGGAATTATTGGAGTTTTGCGGGCCGTTCATTAAGCATCCACAAAAGGTGATCTTTGGTGGCCCAATGATGGGGTTGGCTCAATATACTTTGGATACTCCGGTAATAAAAAGCACTAATGGGATAATCTGTTTATCTGAATCCGAGCCAGCTTTAGGAGAGCAGCCTGTCTGTTTAAAATGCGCCAGGTGTGTAGAAAATTGCCCTTTAGGCTTGGAACCTTGTTTGATCTCTTTGGCTTCGGAAAAAGAAAAATGGGGTTTGGCGAAGGCATACGGATGTTTGGAATGTATGGAGTGCGGTTTATGCAACTATCTTTGCCCGCAAAAAAGGAATATTGTTCAGTCTATCAAGTATGCTAAACTCAAATCTCCCAAATAAAGGATAATGCGATGAATGAGATGTTCAGGTATGGGGTTGTTCTGGGGATAATCTGTTGTTTGTCGGGAGGGGTTTTGGCGGTAGTCAATGCGGTTACCCAGCCGCAGATCATAAAACAGGCCCAAGAAAATGAGCAGGCGGCATTGAGAAAAGTCTTGCCTGAAGCGGCAAGGTTCGAACCTTATTTAGATAAGGAGAAGGCAGTTTATTATACGGCTTATAATAAGGACGATAAGATATCGGGATTTGTGGTGAAATCAAAGGCTAAAGGGTATTCTTCGGAAATCGAGGTCATGGCGGGATTAAATCTTAAACTGGAAATTGTTAATGCCAGGGTATTATCACAAAATGAGACCCCCGGCCTTGGGGTTAGGATAACCGAGAATGAGTTCTTATCTCAATTTGCAGGAAAGACACTGGATTCAATGGATAAGATTATTCCGATTGCCGGGGCGACTATTTCTTCAACCGCGGCCGTAAATGGTTTAAAGGAAATCATCTCTCAATTAAAGCCCAAACTGCTTGAGGAGATAAAGAATGCAAAATAGGTTTGTTGTCAGTACTTCGCCGCACATCCACAGCAGGGAATCTTCTGCCAAGGCGATGTGGATGGTATTATTGGCGCTTATTCCCGCCGGGATTGCCGGGGTATTGATCTTCGGGTTTTCGGCCTTAAAGATCATGCTCATTTCGGTTTTTACCTGTGTTATTACCGAGGCGCTTATTGAAAAGTTAAGCCATAAGAAGATAACCATTAATGACGGATCCGCTGTCCTTACCGGTTTGCTTTTGGCGTATAATCTTTCTTCTTCGGTGCCGTTTTGGATACCGGTTATCGGAGGGGTTTTTGCCATTACTATCGCTAAACTTGCTTTTGGCGGTTTAGGCAAGAATATCTTTAATCCAGCTCTTGCCGCGCGTGCGTTCCTTTTAGCCTCCTGGCCAAAACATATGACGGAATTTATCCGTCCGTTTGCTCCGGATGCCGTGGCCAGTGCTACTCCTTTAATGATGCTTAAAGAAGCTAAAGCGGATAATTTAGTGCAGATGGGGTTATCATACTGGGATCTCTTTTTGGGAAAACGTTCAGGCTGTTTAGGAGAAGTTTGTATCGTTGCCTTATTGATCGGTGCCGTATATTTGCTATGGAAAGGTTATATTTGGTGGCAGACGCCGGTTAGTTTTATTTTGACCGTAGGCACCTTAAGCTGGATCTTTAGCAGTGCCGGGACGTTCAAAGGGGATTTTATTTTCAGTATTTTATCCGGAGGCCTGGTGTTGGGAGCATTTTTTATGGCCACCGATTATGTTACTACTCCGCTCACTAAGACCGGGCAGTTAATATTCGGCCTGGGTTGTGGAATATTGACTTTTGTTATCCGCCGTTTTGGCGGGTATCCGGAAGGGGTATCTTATTCTATCCTTATGATGAATGCGGCGGTACCTTTGATTGACCGCTACATCAAGCCGATAAGATATGGAGAGGTTAAATGAAAAAGTTGATCAAGGAATTTACTAAAGGGATAATCTTAGAGAACCCAACCTTTGCTTTAGTCCTGGGTTTATGCCCGACGTTAGCGGTATCAACATCCGTGACTAATGCCATTGGCATGGGGGTAGCGGCGACCTTTGTGCTTCTGGGGTCAAATATTATAATTTCTTTAGTGCGTAATTTAATCCCGAACCAGATAAGGATCCCCTGTTTTATCGTGATCATTGCTACCTTTGTCACAATCAATGAAATGATGATGAAGGCTTATTTTCCGGCTTTGAACCTTGCCTTAGGGATATATGTCCCTTTAATTGTGGTTAACTGCATTGTTTTGGGCCGGGCGGAGGCATTTGCCAGTAAACACGGTGTGCTGGAGTCCATATTCGATGCTTTAGGGATGGGTACGGGTTTTACCATTGCCCTTTGCCTGATCGCTTTTATCCGGGAGGTAGTGGGGGCGGGGAGTTTGTTTGGCATAAAGATCTTTAAAGGGTTGGAGCCGGTAACTATGTTTATTCTTGCTCCGGGTGCGCTTTTGACCCTTGGGTTGT
Organism: uncultured Planctomycetales bacterium; assembly: GCA_964603585.1. Lineage (GTDB taxonomy): Bacteria > Omnitrophota > Gorgyraeia > Gygaellales > Profunditerraquicolaceae > CAZRVK01. The sequence goes on along the minus strand of CAZRVK010000009.1, from coordinate 13,895 downwards.
TGATCGGTGCGGTTAATTGCTGGCATATTAAATGTAAAACCAACAAAGAAATAACAAAGGTGGGATGCGATGGATGCAAGTAAATTTATATCGATCATGATCTCCATGGTTTTTATCAACAATTTCATTCTTTCTAAATTCCTGGGTTTGTGCGCCTTCGTGGGAGTTTCCAAAGAAACTAAACCCGCGCTTTCCATGGGGCTGGCCGTTACCTTTGTCACTACCATGTCCAGTATGATTACCTGGTTGATCTACCAGTATTTACTGATACCTTTTGATATTACATATTTGCGGACGATTTCTTTTATTTTAGTGATCGCCAGTTTTGTCCAATTAGTGGAAATGGTTATTCGTAAAACCGCACCGGTTTTATACCGGTCATTCGGGATTTATCTTCCTTTGATCACGGTAAACTGTGCGGTCCTGGGGGTGGCGGTTTTAAATTCCGAGACTTTCTTTATTCAGGGTAAAAGTATCCATGGCGGTTTTATTTTGAGTACGGTGCAGGGGCTATTTGCCGGGGCGGGGTTTTTGTTAGCGATGGTCTTAATGTCGGGGATAAGAGAGCGCCTGGAGTTATCTGATGCGCCCAAGGCTTTAGAGGGCGTGCCTCTGGCTTTTATTGTCGCGGCTTTGATGAGTTTAGCGTTTATGGGGTTTAACGGGTTTTCATTATGAGCATTCTCATACCTGTTTTAGCTTTGACCGGATTAGGGGTGATCTTTGGGGCGGGCCTTGCCTGGGCGGCCAAGAAATTATCTGTCCATAGCGACCCGCGGATAGAGAAGGTCTATGCCTTGCTTGCCGGGGCAAACTGCGGCTCTTGCGGTTATCCGGGATGCCTTGGTTTTGCCGAGGCGCTTGTCCAGGGGGCTACGACGGTGGATAAGTGCGTGGTTACTCCCGTATCGCAAAGAGCAGAAATTGCAAAGATCCTGGGAGTAGAATTGAATACTGCATCCCGGAAGGTAGCAGTATTACATTGCCATGGCGGCAGTAAACGGGTAAAGGATAAATACAGCTATTCCGGGATCAAAGACTGCCTGGCCGCTAACCTTATCATGGCCGGGCCAAAAGAATGTATCTATGGTTGTATTGGCTATGGCAGCTGTGTTAAGGTTTGTCCGTTTGGCGCGATCACTATGAGTACAGACGGCCTGCCTCGAGTCAGTGAGGATAAATGCACTGCTTGTGGAAAATGTGTTTCGGCTTGCCCTAAGAAACTTTTTACCCTGGTTGAGATAGGTAAGGGGTATAATATCCGTTGTAAATCGCTTTATTCCGGAAAGAAGGTAATGGAAGTTTGTTCTGTCGGATGTATTACCTGTGGCAAATGCGTTAAGGCGTGCCCGGTTTCAGCGATAAAATTAGTGGATAACCTGGCAGTAATAGATTATGGGCTTTGCAAGGATCATGGGGAGTGCTTTAAGGTTTGCCCGGTAAATGCTATCGCTAAAAAAGAGAATAAAGGCTGGGTGAATAAATTGGAGAGCAAATGATGAAGATAGCGGTTTTTGCCTCTGGTTGGGGAAGTAACCTTGTTGCCATTATTAAGGCGGTCAAACAGAAAAAGATCTCTGCTAAATTAGCGCTTCTTGTATGCGATAACCCGCAGGCAGGTGCAATTTTGCATGCGCAAAAAGCAGGGATAAAAGTAGCCTTGGTAAGAAGAGAAGATTTTTCCTCAAAGAAAGACTTCGAATCCCAGATCATTACTTCTTTAGAGGCGGAGGATATCGATCTAATTGTTTTGGCCGGTTTTATGCGTATGCTTAGCCCGGATTTTGTTGCCCGGTTTAAAAACAGGATATTGAATATTCATCCTGCGCTTTTGCCTGCATTTAAAGGATCCAGGGGGATAAAAGACGCCTTTGATTATGGCGCAAAAGTAACTGGCGTAACCGTGCATTTTGTGGATGAAGAGATGGATCACGGGCCGATTATTTTACAACAAGCAATAAAGATAGAAGAAGAGGATACCTTAGAGACCCTGGAAGCAAAAATCCATAAAATAGAACACAGGATTTATCCGCAGGCGATACAGATGTGTATCCGTGGTAAATTGAAACAGGAAGGAAGAAAGGTTAAAATCCGTACTCTTTAGCCTTTTCTTGTATCGCCGCTTTATTAAGCAGTATCTTTAGTTGTTGCTCCTTGCCGTCTAATTCTACGTTCTCAAAACCCTCGAATTTATAAATATTAAAGACATTGACCACTATCTTTAAGATTTCTTTTCCGATATCGGCATGTTTGGTTACCTCGGGTTTCTGGAATTTAAGCTTGATCCGGCTGATTATTTGCTTGGCGATAAACTCTTTCAATGAGATATCCTGATATTGCAGGTAAGCTCCTTGACGGTCGCCGATTATAGCCGGATCGATATTGATATCTTGAATGGTTCGGTGTTGATACTCCTCGCTGGATATTAGGCCGTAAGAAACTTTTTTGAGGTCGAGGTAATAGACAACCAGTTTTATTTCAAATCCTTTTTTGATGTCTGCGGCAACTACACAGTAGAATTTAGGCTCGGAATTCTCGGCATGCTCAAGGCTGAAAATTATCCGGCGGATAACCTTCCAAAGGTTGCCGATCTTGTCCGAGGCGTCTTTAGTTATTTGAGAATCATCAAGGGTTTCTTTTGGCGGGATACTCATTACGGAATATTCCAGCCGGAAGGTTTTATCTCTAAATTCTTCGGTTAAGTCCCTTATCTCAAATATGTCGGTAACTTTGGTTGGCGGGTCTTTTTTTTCCAGGATGTTATTAAGGGGCAGGTATACCCACAGCGTTTCTCCAACCATTCTTGAGGATACATTCATCCCGTATTCTTTTTTACAGATATCTTCGATACTGGTGGTGATCTTGTCTAAGGTAAAGGTAGGGGCGGTAGATGTGGAGCATCCACAGATCAAACTTAATACTAATAACAGGTTAAGAAACAGGCCGCTCTTTGCCGAATTCCTTAAAGATGGCTTCAATCTCATCGTAATTAAGCTCTTCTTTCTTAACCAGTTCTTGCGCCAGGCGTTCCAGGAGAAGGTCTTCTTTTTTTAGGAGCTCGGTAACTTCTTTGAGGCAGGTTTGCATTATTTCCTGGACGTCATTATCCAGTTTGGCTTTTGTTTCTTCGGAAATAAGCGGCATACCGCCTACACGGCGGTAAAAATCAAGGGCATGGAAATCACCGATCAGCCCGGATTTGCCCATACCAATGCGCCAAACCATATTATGCGCGGTATATAAGGCGGTGGCAAAATCACCGCCTACTCCGGAAGTGGTGAACCCTAATTTTAATTTTTCTGCGGCATACGAGCCCACCGATATTTTTATGTCATTTAAAAGCTGTTGTTGGTCTTGAATAAGAATTTCTTCTTTTTCCGGTACCCAGGTGGCGCCGCCGGTATGCCCGCGTGGAGTGATGGTGATCTTAAAAACGTCTTTGCTGGGGACAAGTAAATATGTAACCATGGCATGTCCGGCTTCATGATAGGCGACCTGCAATTTTGCTTTTTCCGTCATTTTGATCCGGCGCTTAATCCCCAGGGCGATTCTTTCCCGGGCATCGTCAATATCCTTCATGGTGATTAGGGGTTTATTGTGCCGTACAGTGATCAAGGCGGCTTCACGGATAATATTGGCAATATCCGCAGGGCTATTACCTACGGTGATCCGGGCTAAGCGTTCGATTTTCATGCTTTCGGTGTCATATTTTACTTTCTTAAGATAATAGGCGAATAGTTTTTGCCGGTCTTCGAGGCTGGGTTTATCTACATAAATCTTGCGGTCAAACCTCCCGGGTCTTAACAATGCCGCATCAAGAAAATATTCCGGCATATTGGTTGCGCCGATAATTACCACATTCAATTCTTTTTCTTTTAACCCGTCCATTTCCACTAAAAGTTGGTTTAAGGTAGTATTGGTCTCGGTTTGTCCGCTCAAACCCGATTCAGTGGACCTTTGTGCGCCTACGGCGTCGATCTCGTCAATAAATATAATACATCCGCCTTCTAATTCCGCCAGCTGACGGGCTTTTTTAAACAGGCTTCTAATGCGGCCTGCTCCTACTCCGACAAACATTTCAACAAACTCTGATCCGGACATGGAGATAAAAGGCATTTTTGCCTCGCAAGCAATGGCTTTAGCCAGGTAGGTCTTTCCGCATCCCGGAGGGCCTAACATAAGTATTCCCCTTAGGATCTTTCCGCCGATACGCTGTAATTCTGCGCGGTCGGTGATCAGTTTCACTACTTCCAGTGCTTCCTGTTTTGCTTCATCCATTCCGATCACATCATTCCAGGTAATGCCTAATTCCTGGCCGGAGATGGATTTCTTGCTGGTTTGTGAAAATGAGGATGCGCCTTTTTTGAAATACAGCCAGTACATCAGGAAAGTATAAACAAAGCCGAAGATCAAAGCCATTACTATCTGCAGGTATAACTGCAGGGGGATCATGGCCATATTGGATTGCCGTAAAAAAGATTCGGATTCATTCCATGCCCGCATCCCGTTTACCACCAGGATCACCAGGGAGATGGCTAATCCGGAAACCCCGGCAATGCCTAATATCCTAAGCCAATATAATTTCCAGAAAAATCTTATTTTCTTAAAATTCACAGGTCGCTCCTTATTAATATATATGCAAGATAACATACCTCTAAATATTAGTCAATCGTTTTATGAGGCCGGGTGTAAATCGCGTTTAAGTGGTAAAAAATCATTTGACCTCAATAGGCGGATGTGTATAATATAGCCTTACGTTGATATAAATTCACATAATAATATAAAGGAGCGCTAAAATGACAAAAATTAATAATGTTGCAGGTAGAGAGATCATCGATTCCCGCGGAAACCCTACGGTTGAGGTGGATATTATCCTGGATAATGGGATTTTAGGCCGTGCGGCTGTCCCTTCAGGTGCATCTACTGGGGATAATGAGGCCCTGGAGTTAAGAGACGGGGATAAATCAAGGTATATGGGCAAAGGGGTTTTAAAGGCTGTGGGGAATATAAATAGCGCAATTGCTTCTAAAATAAAAGGTTTAGCTCCTGATTTTAAGGAGGTCGACAGCCTTTTGATCAAGACCGACGGCACAGACAACAAATCTAATTTAGGGGCAAATGCCATTTTAGGAGTATCCATGGCAGTGGCAAAAGCCGCGGCATTAGATAAGAAAGAGCCTTTATATAAGTTCTTAGGCGGGGCTGGGGCGAACATTTTGCCTGTGCCTTTAATGAATATCTTAAATGGCGGAATGCATGCAGATAACAATCTGGATATTCAGGAGTTTATGATCATGCCAAAAGGCGCGCCGACATTCAAAGAGGCTTTACGTTGGGCGACCGAAGTTTTTCATAACCTCAAAGCGATCTTAAAATCAAAAGGGCTGGCTACTTCCGTTGGCGATGAGGGTGGTTTTGCTCCTAATTTGCAATCTAATGAAGAAGCTATCACTTTAATTATTCAAGCGATCGAAAAGGCAGGCTATAAGGCAGGCAAAGATATTTATTTAGCGCTTGATTGTGCCGCCAGTTCTTTCTATAAAGATGGTGCTTATGATTTTGAGAAATCAAAGAAAAGCTCCGCGGATTTGATCGCCATTTATGAGAAGTGGCTGGCTAAATACCCGATCCTTTCTATCGAAGACGGCCTTTCCGAGCATGATTCGGCCGGCTGGGCAGCGATGACGCAAAAGCTGGGAGATAAGGTGCAGTTGGTCGGTGATGATATCTTTGTAACTAATCCCAAGATTTTTAAGAAAGGGATTGAAGATAAGATCGGCAATGCTATTTTAGTCAAGGTTAATCAGATCGGTTCATTGTCGGAGACTTTAGAAGTGGTAGAAATGGCTAAGAAAAACAAATATGCGGCGATCATCTCGCATCGATCTGGTGAGACCGAAGATACGACAATCGCGCATTTGACGGTAGCTACCGGAGTGGGCCAGATCAAGACAGGTTCATTATCGCGTACCGACAGGATCTGTAAATATAATGAACTCTTAAGGATTGAAGAGGAATTAGGTAGGTCAGCAGTGTATGCCGGGGCACTTCCTAAGAGATAACTGGGCGTATGTTAAAGAAGTTTAAGAAAGCTTTTTGGCTCTTTGGGATTTCTGTCCTTATGTTTTTTATATTCCTGCCCGGTTATGCCAAACTGCAGGATTTACGTGAGAGAAACCGTGATCTGGAAGCAAAGATCAAGCGTTTGAATATTGAAAATGCCCTTTTAAGCCAGGAATCGCATTTAATTGAGAATGACCCGGTTTATCAGGAAAGGATCGCGCGTGAGCGCATGGGAATTGTGCGTAAAGGCGAGATCCCGGTTAAGATCATCCCCAGGGATAAAGAGTAAATAAAGTTCTTGTTGTTGATAGATTTGTGGTATAATACATCTCAATTGTTTCTGATATCTAAAAAGATTCGCGGGGTGGAGCAGCTTGGTAGCTCGTCAGGCTCATAACCTGAAGGTCAGAGGTTCAAATCCTCTCCCCGCAATAAATAGAAGAGAAAGGTAGTCAATGAGTTATATCATCGGCTGCCTTTTTTGTTTGTGGGCAAAGGGGCCTTGTGCTAACAGGAATTCTTTCTACGTATGGCTACAAGTGCGCTGATACCTATCCACGGCAGAATTCAGACCATTCCTCCCCAAGGCCCTACGGTATGAGTACAGACGAGAGAAATTTACGTGACCCATTTTGAAGTTTGAAGTCGACTTTCCCTGTCCCCGTCAAGGCTTGGTTTTGTAAATTTACTGAACATTTTAAAGAGATAGTGGTATAATTCATTTATAAGCTACTAATTACAAGACTGTAAATATGACAAAAGCGGAATTAAAAAGGTTAATTGCTAAAGGGGAAGCCTCCAACGTTGATTTTAAAATCAGTTGTAATGCCTTTATTTCTTCCAGCAAAGTTTCTAATGCTGAGCTTATTAGGGACATTTGCGCTATGTCAAATAACCACAAAATTGTAAGTTATATAGTAATAGGTGTCTCTGATAGTGGCAAGGACTTTAAGTCTGTTATTAATCATGAGTTAACTGATATTAACCTTCAAGATCTCTGCGCAAAACATATAAGTCCTCCTCCAAAAATAAAGTTAATAAAGTTAAAATGGTCGGATTCTTCTGGTTGTAGCGATATTATAATTATTCAGATTGGTCCACATTCAAAATATGCATATCATTTGGCGCTCGATAATATAAATTATCCGATTGGATTATGTCACAGGAAGCATGAGGTTTGGATTCGTAGGGGCACTACGAATGCGCTCGCTTCTCCCAGTGAGATTGTGCAACTGGAAGCAGGGATAAGCGAGGGGGATAAAATTGATTTAGAAAATCCAATTGAATCCCATAGAAGGTCTAACATTGCGAAAAGTAACAACAAGTATTTTCATACATTAGTTGCCGCTGGGATGCAGTATGCAAAAACTAGTCGGTATGATTTAGTTATTGAATGTTTAAAGGAAGCTTTAAAATATAAACCGGATGAGATTGGATTGCATCTCGCATTAAGTGGTATTTATGGAGAAAAAATAAAACCGACTAATCAAAAAAAAGCTATAGCTCATTGCCGAAAAGTCATAAGGATTGATAAGAAAAACGTTTCAGGTTGGTTTAATTTAGCTGTATACACTAATCATTTAAATGGAGCTCAAAAGAGTTTACCAATTTATTTGGAAGCGGAAAAACTTATAATTAACCAAGGGTTGCAAGATGCAGAGATTGGAGGGAAACTGAATATTTTCATAGGCCATGATTTAAGAGATACAGGTAAGAGACAAGAAGCCGAAGCCCGTTATAAGACAGCCATTGATATATTGCAAAAGCTGGCCGATGAAGGAGATATGTCGGCTGCCTTTTGGTTAGAAGATGCGAAAACTAATTTACGGAACTTAATTGATGACATCAAGAAAGAATAATATCCAATATCTAGGAGATAGATGAATGTCAGTGTGGATGCATCTAGAATTATACTTTAAGGATTATAGTAGTTCAATAGCTGGTTTTTCTAAGGAATCATTCCCGCAAAAGAAACCAGAAGGGGCATATAAGGATTTAATCTCTTATTTAAACAGGGTAGTTAATTCCTCATCGGATTTAATAAGAAGATACTTCTTTCTTTTTGAAGAGAAACCACATGTTTTTCTAGCTTTAGAGCTAATAGACGTAAATTATTTTGAAGAAATTAAGAATCAAATAAATAGGATGGAAAGGCCGGAATTCATTTCTTCATATGAAGTAAAGTTAAATACAGGAGATGAAAATCATCCTGAATCCGTTCTCGATTTATTTTGGGCTTCTGCCAAATATGCTTTCTTTAGAGTAACAGACAGTTATGTCCCCGGATATTATAATCATGATGAGACAAAGATAATTCATTGTTTTTGTAATCAGCTATTTACTACTTGGGATAATGAAATACTATTCTACATAAACGGTCTTTTTCTAAGGGGAGTGGAGAAAGTGAATGTTAGAAAGGGCGGTAGAGATTATACATTTCCAACAAGTTAACCATTCAGCCTTTTCTGTAATTAAGTTGCTTGTAACTCTTTTGGAGTATCAGTAGCATAATTCCAAAGAAAGGTTATTATGCAATTAAGTTGGAAAACGGCGAAATACATTGGTGTAATTCTCGGAATTATAGCTACTGTAATTATTCTTCAGTTTTTACCAGTTGATTCAAAAGTCCATCCAATACTTTATGTGTTCTCTGCAATAGTTATATTTTTCGCTTCTTCCGTAGCCAGTTGGGCGTTGCGTAAAGCATATTTCTTCTCGAGTTTCCTTAATGTAAAGAGAAAGCTTAGTTCAGAGTCTTTAAATTTAATAGCTGCTAGGCGTGGATTACCATTTTCTATGGCGGGAGTTTTTGGGGATAATGCAGTTAACCCTCTTTTAGATTTAAATCTCATTGAGCTGGAGTCTTTTCCTCCTAGCGGCCAAATCCCCACGATATATTACTTTACTACTTTAGGAAGATTGCTTCTAGAAAAAGGTTTAGAGCTTGAGGTGTATCCTGAAGATTTCTGTAGAATGTTTCTACTTCGATTTTGGGAAGGATACTTAGATAAGTTCCCTAAGAAAACAAGTGAATTTGAGAGAAAATATATAATTCCTTGGGAAAGAAGTTGGGCTATCTTCTGTGAAGTTTTTAAACGGCAATTTGGACAAAATGGGGGGCAAATAAGGGAAGAAGAGATTGCCCCGTTATTTGATATTTATGTCAGGGAAGAGGAATTTAATTCTATTAAGGATAGATTAATAGGGCCTTGGAAGCAGCAAGTAGAAAAAGAAAGAAGATTTAAATTTCTTAGATTATATCGCAACTTTAGAATTATTCCTTTCTGGATGTCCTACTAATAAGCCAATATCTCGATTTTATATAAGAAGGTAGTTAGATTTTCTCATCTTCTGCGTCTATTATACTAGGAGTAGAAAACACTTAAATGATACCAAGAAAGTGATATAATAACCTATAATATTACAAAGAAGGCGGGTATGGGGTTTAAATAGTTCAATATAAGTCAACTCTCTGTTAAAAGGGGACGTTTCTATTTTTTAAACGCGCTTTGAAGAAAGCGAAAAAATAGAAACGTCCCCTTTATTACTGGTAAAGAGTTTGACAAATTTTGGTTGAATAGTATAATTACGTTATTGCAACTTAGGGGGGTTGTGAATTTTGTGGATGGGCTGAAGAAAAGATGGGTGAGGCCAAGGCTTATAGTGTTAGTAAGTGAGCATAAACAGGAAAAGGTTCTTGTTATATGCAAAACTGCAAGAGTTGCTGCAGATAATGGCCCAGTTACAGGTTGGTATGATTGTACTCAAGAAGGTAGTTGCATTCCTTGTATGAATGTCAATACTTCATAATTAAAGGTTTTTGATTAAGATGTTAGAAAACCCTCTTTTTATGAACACTAAAAATAGTTTTTAGGACTAAATAAATAAAAATAGAAACGTCCCCTTTATTGGAAACGTCCCCTTTATTGCGATGAAGAAGCGGTGGAAATTGCCTAAGATTATAAAGCTGGTAAAATCATTTAGAGATGAAAGCGTCTTGGTGGTATGTAAACATATAATTCCCACTGGCCCGCTAAGCGTGGATTATCATTGTTCTGGTAATATCCCTGCCCCTTGTCCAATATGTTCTTCCGGTGCACCATCATAAATACAATAAACTATTCTTGGGTAATTCCCTGAATCTTTTCGCATCATTTTCTTCCCATTTTTAAACGAATGTGGTAATATGAATTAAGATCGATCAATGTAATATAATAATCCATCGGATTTATTCGTTATCTCAAAAGGAAACATCCCTATGGATGATAGAAGGAAATATGTCCGGATCCCCGACAATTCCCAATTCTCCTACGAAATTATTTCTGCACAAAAGATCGGTAAATCTGCGACCAGTGATATCAGCCAGGGGGGAATGAGATTTGAGGTTAACCAGTTTATCCCCAAAGGCACTAATTTAAAGGTAAAACTAACCCTTAGCCAAATATTCTTTACCTTTGAAGTGATAGTCAAGGTTATGTGGGTTAGGCAGTTGCCTTATGGCGAAGAGTATGAGGTTGGAGTGGAGTTCCTCGATCTTCCTTATAATTTCTCCAAGGTCCTTATGGAATATGTGGAAAGTTTACTCAAAAACAAGAAATAACTAAATCAATGGCTAAACAGCAAAAGTCTGGTTCGGATCAAAGATTAGGCAGGGTCAGCCATGGGTTCAAAATAACTGTCGTAATCCTGTTTATCCTTTTTGCCGTATTGCGGCTTTTTTTACTGCAGTTATATCCCGGTACGGAAATAATCCCCGACAAGTTCTTTCTCTTTATTGCTATTTTCATTATGATATATTTGTGGATCCAGGATCTTAAGGATTTCCATAATTTGAAAATGATCAATAAAGATCTTCAGGAAAGCCATGAACAGTTAAAGCAGGCCGAAATCGATACTATTGCCTCTTTGATCGAGATCGAAGAAGCCAAAGATCAGTATACCAAAGGCCATTCGGAGCGAGTGACTAAATATGCCCTGGCCATTGCAGAAGAAATGAGTTTGGGGGAGGAATCGAAAAAGATCATCTCCCGGGCAGGCCTTTTGCATGATATCGGCAAGATCGGAATAAGCGACGATATATTACATAAAAAAGAACGCCTGACTGATGCGGAGTGGCAGGTGATCCGGAATCACCCGGAAACAGGTTTTAAGGTTCTCCTGCCGTTTAAGTTTCTTTCCTATGAAAGAGAAATAATTATAAGCCACCATGAGCGTTATGACGGAAAAGGGTATCCGCGCGGGCTCAAAGGAGAGGATATACATCTTGAAGCAATGATTTTAGCGGTTGCCGATGCCTTTGATGCGATGAATACCAAGAGATCTTATCGTGACCCATTAAGTAAAGATGCTATAATCGAAGAACTGGTCAAAAGTAGAGGAGGACAGCATTCTGCGAAAGTAATCGACGCTTTTCTTGTTTTACTTGAAAAGCGTCCTGAATTGTGGAAACTATAAGTTAATGGTTGCATTTAATATGGCAGGATTTCTTTAGTTTTAATCTGTTTACCGGGAGGGCCGGTTATGCGTGATAAAAAAAGAGTAAAGTTACTGGAGTGGGTGGTCTGCTTTATGTTATTTAGCTATTCCAATGTTTATGCCCAAGGAAACCCTAACATAGAGGAAGTCCCCGAAGGCATGGAGCTGGTAGAGATGTCTCCGGGATATAAAATCCTTGTTCCTAAGGGACAAAAGATCAATAAGATGGGGGATGCTAATATCCTGGAAAATATTTCTGTCTATGTGGGGCGCAGGTTTTCACAGATGGAATCAAGGTTTATTGAGTTGGAATCACAGCTAAGGGATCATGAGTCCCAGATCGCTGCTTTAAAGGATGAATTGGCAAAGACACAAAATGACCTGCAAGCATTCTTGAAGGAGGTCCAAGAAAAATAAAATACCAGGTATCTCAAATACCCTCCGGATTACTCCTGTCCGATAATCTAATCATTAATAAGGAATAAAAATATGCCACAAACATCAGGTTATGTAGAAACTAAAAAAGTTCAAATTATGCCGCGGATGATTTTAGAGGCTAACATCGATCTCACTTATCGTTGTAATAATAACTGTCGTCATTGCTGGTTAAGGATACCCGCGTCTTCTAAAAAAGCTAAACAAGAGTTGAGTTTTGAAGCCATTAAAAAGATCGTTGATTCTGCCAGGAAAATGGGGTGCCGGAAATGGTCGGTATCCGGCGGTGAGCCAATGCTGCGAAAGGATTTCCTGGAGATATTTGATTATATAACAGCGAATTCAAACGCGTATTCTTTAAATACAAATGGATCCTTGATCACTCCTAAAATTGCCCAGGCCTTAAAGAAAAAAGGCACGAAAATGGTCGCTCTCTATGGAGCTACGGCTGAAGTCCATGACCATATAACGCGCACTCCAGGGTCATTTGAGTTGACGATGAGGGGATTCCGGTATCTTTTAGAGGCGCGGGCCGGGTTTATCGTTCAGCTTATTCCAATGAAGGCTAATTATCATCAATTCAAGGATATGTTGAGGCTTGCGGAATCTTTAAGTAAGCATTACCGGATAGGCGCGGCATGGCTTTATGGTTCGGCTTATGCGGATCGCCAGGTTAATCGTAGTATATTTGCCCAGCGCCTGGCGCCTGCGGAAGTAATTGCCTTGGACCAACCGGATCTGTCTTATGAGGAATGGGTAGATAAGGAATCTGGTCACTGCCATGCGGGTATGGAGAGCCATTTCTTCTCGAAATGCATCGCACTTCGGCGTTCTTTTCATGTCGATCCTTATGGGGCTGCTACATTCTGCTGTTTTATCAAGGATCCCGCATTACGTTATGATTTAAGGAATGGTGATATCACTAAGTTTTGGGATACCTTCGTACCCTCATTAAGTACTAAGATGAAAGTCACCAAAGAATATGAAGAAAATTGCGGAGCCTGTGAGTTAAAGAAATATTGCCGCTACTGCCATGTTTATAGTTATCTTGAACACGGCAGGTTCGGGGCTAAAATCGATTATTTATGCCAGGCGGCCAAAGAAAACAAAAAGTTCCATGATGAGTGGTTAAGTAAACACCGGCGTTATTATAATATCGCCGATATTACTATCCAGATTGATTCTGACCTGCCGATCGAAGAAAACACATTTCATCCTAAATTCAGGCTTTTTGAAACCGATTCCGCGAAAAAAGACAATATTTCCTTAAGGCATCATTTTATGCTGCCGGACCTAAGCGGTAAAGACCTCGGCCAGCAGGTTTATCGCAAGGCCCCCTGGGCAATCTACAAAAAAGACAATTCTTGGATTTACCTGGGGATTTCTCCTAATGAGAAGGATACGCGACTGCATCGAGTGGTTATTTTTAACCATGACCATTCCCGGGCAAATATTTACAATGATAAAGAAGAGGCTTTTCGTAAAGGCAATTTGCATTCCTTGACGATATTCCCGACAGATCAGATACTTTTGGCGCATATCTTAGCTGACAGAAAAGGGTTTTATTTGCATTCCTGCGGGGTTAATTTTGAAGGCAAGGGATTTTTGTTTGCCGGCCACTCTGGAGCAGGGAAATCAACTATAACCAAGATGCTCAAAGGTAAGGCCGAGATACTTTGTGATGACCGGATGATCATTAGAGATACCCAGGAAGGTTTTAGGATCTACGGTACCTGGAGCCATGGGGAAGTGCCTGATGTCTCATCAAGCCAGGCGCCTTTAAAGGCGATATTATTCCTGGAAAAAGCCAAGAATAACCGTATGGTTAGAATCGATGATAAAAAAGAGGTCAGCAAAAAACTTTTAGCTTGTCTTATTAGGCCTTTTGTTACAAACGAATGGTGGGAAAAGACTTTATCCGT
>CAZRVK010000008.1:71127-87042 GCA_964603585.1 uncultured Planctomycetales bacterium | reverse complement strand
AACTCCGCAAGTTAGTGGATGAACTCGTTAAATTAAAACAGCAATTACGGGAACGCGCGCAATTCGAACCGATCGAGGAACAGTTTATAGAAGAGCCAAAAGAAGAGTTGAAGGAAGAGCCGAAAGAAGAGCCAAAAGAAGAGACGAAGGAAGAGTTGAAGGAAGAGCCGAAAGAAGAGCCGAAAGAAGAGCTCAAAGAAGAGTCAAAAGAAGAACCAAAAGAAAAGCCAAAAGAAGAATTAAAGAAGGAAGAGTTCAAGGAGGAGCTTAAGGAAGAGTCTAAAGAAGAATCTAAGGAAGAGCCAAAAGAAGAGCCTAAATCCGAGCCTGTAGAAGCAGTTAGCAGTACAACCGAAGAAATTAAAGAAGAAGTAAAAGAAGAAGTTGTTCCGCAAGAGGCTGCAAAAGAAGAGGTTGTTCAAGAAGAAGCAGTCCCGGAAGAATCCGCAAAAGAATCTCTGCGTTTTCCTGCGGGATTTAGTTTAGAGAAGATCCGCAACATAGGTATTATGGCGCATATCGATGCCGGAAAAACCACCCTTAGCGAGCGCATCCTTTTTTATACCGGCCGTTCTCACAAGATCGGAGAAGTGCACGAAGGGAAAGCCCAGATGGACTGGATGAAACAGGAGCAGGAGCGGGGTATTACTATTACTGCCGCAGCAACTACCTGTTTCTGGAACGATCACCGGATCAATATTATCGATACCCCGGGCCATGTGGATTTTACCGTCGAAGTTGAGCGTTCCCTTAGGGTGTTGGATGGAGCAGTGGCGGTGTTTTGTGCCGTAGGAGGGGTAGAGCCGCAATCAGAGACTGTATGGCATCAGTCGGATAAATACAATGTGCCGAAGATCGCTTTTGTGAATAAAATGGACCGGGTAGGCGCGGATTTTTTCGGGGTGGTAAAAGGGATCGAACATGACCTGCAGGGCAATGCCGTGCCTTTAGAGATCCCGATCGTAAAAGACGATGTTTTCTTAGGGGTAGTCGATCTTATGGAGATGAAGGCGGTGATTTATGAAGAGGAATCACAGGGCAAGAATTACCGCATTGAGGATATCCCCGCAGAGTATAAAGACCAGGCCGCTCAATACCGGGCGTCGATGGTAGAGAAAGTCGCGGCTTTTGATGACGCGCTTATGAAAAAATACCTTGAGTCTCCCGAGTCGATCACGAACGATGAATTGAACCTTGTTATCCGCCGGGGAACGGTCGCCAATAAAATGGTGCCGGTTTTGTGCGGCTCGGCTTTTAAGAACAAGGGTGTGCAGAAACTGCTTGATGCGGTAACCATGTATCTGCCGTCGCCTGTTGACCTGCCGGCGGTGGATGGGCATGATATGAATGATTTGGAAAAGGTCATTCAGAGAAAAGCCACTGACACAGAGCCGTTTTCCGCATTGGCTTTTAAAGTGCAAACCGATGTGCATATGGGTAAACTGGTTTATCTGCGTATCTATTCCGGGTGCCTTCAGACCGGCTCGTATGTTTTGAACGCCACAAAGAATAAACGGGAAAGGATCGGCCGGATCCTGCAGATGCACGCCAACCAGCGCGAGGCGCGGGAGGCGGCTTTTGCCGGAGAGATCGTGGCGGTGATCGGCCTTGCGCATACTATTACCGGGGATACGCTTTGTGACCCGAAAAACCCGATAATTTTAGAGGCGATAGATTTTCCTGTGCCGGTAGTGTCCTTAAGCATTGCGCCAAAGACGCGCGGTGACCAGGATAAATTAGGAAAAGGCCTGGCGAAATTAGCCGAGGAAGACCCGACATTCTTTGTCCAGTCTGATCAGGAAACCAAAGAAACCATCTTGACCGGTATGGGTGAGCTTCATCTTGAGATCATTGTTGACCGGCTTAAAGAAGAATTCGGGGTCGAGGCGATCGTCGGCCAGCCCAAGGTCGCTTACCGCGAAACCATTTTAGAAAAAGTAACCGAAGAATATAAACATGTAAAACAATCCGGCGGCCGGGGCCAGTATGGCCACGTGGTGATGGAAATCATTCCTTCCGAACCAGGGGAGGAATTCGAATTTAAAGACAGTATCAAAGGAGGCGCTATTCCAAAATCCTATATGCCGGCGATCGAAAAAGGCGTGATCGCGGCGATGGAGGCCGGGGTTTATGCCGGATATCCTGTGGTTAATGTCAGCGTTAACATAATCGACGGTTCCTTCCATGATGTTGACTCTTCGGAGATCGCCTTTAAGCTTGCTGCGATGGGTGCGTTTAAGAACGGTTTTTTGAAAGGCAAGCCGGTGCTTTTAGAGCCGTATATGTCGCTTGAGGTAATGACTCCCGAAGAATATTCCAGTGCGATCGTCGGAAACATTTGCTCCCGCCGGGGCAAGGTTTTGGGGATGGAGATGAAGGGTAACCTTAAGGTGATCTCCGCAGAGGTGCCGCTTGCGGAAATGTTCGGGTATATGACCACCTTCCGTTCTTTAAGCAGCGGGCGGGCAAGCGGTTCGATGCAGTTCTTGAAGTATGCTCAAACTCCTGCGGAGGTCGCGGCTAAAGTTATCGAGGAGAAAAGGCAGAAAAAAGAAGCTGCCGGTAAATGATGCGCGGGAGCTTTTTTGAGGTTGTAAATATATTGCTTTGTGGTAAGATGTTACGGAAGGAGGAGAACTATGCCTAATTTTATGGGGATCATGGGGCTTTTGCCGGTAGCTTTTATATTGACTGCCAGTTTTTTCATTTTATTTGCTGTTTCTAAGACTGAATTGAAGTGGTTGAAGAATTACGGATATTTCGTTTCGGCTTTTTTGTGCTGCTGCGCGGTGATTGTACTTGTAACCGGGATCTATATTCTTATGAACGTAAGGCCAATGATGCAGCGCGGTATGAGTATGCACAACCCTAACAGTCCTATGCAGAGTATGTCTCCGGCGGGGACAAAGGTAAAGTAGTCAAGGAGGGGGTAGATGTCAAAGCAAAAGATCTTAGTGGTGGATGATGAGCCTGATTTTCTTGAATTGCTCAAGGTAAGGCTTGAGGCCAGCGGTTATGACGTGGTCAGTGCCAGCGACGGTAAAGATGCCTTAGATAAGGTCCGTGACGAAAAACCGGATGCCGTGCTTTTAGATATCCTGATGCCGCAAATGGATGGTCTTGAGGTGTTAAAAAAGATCCGTAACGACAACAAGAACCTGCCGGTATTTATCATTACCGCTTTTTCCACCGAAGAACGGTTCAAGGTCGCCAATAAATTAAGCGCCTCGGGTTTTATCGTTAAAACCAGTGACCTTAAAGAAGAGGTTGAGCGGATCACCGGGGTTTTGCGCCTGGCAGATAAATACAACGCCGCAGAATAAGGCGCAAGTGGCCCTAAAAGAACCAAATTGAAGATTACAGTTAAAGTAAAGCCAAATTCAAAAACAAAAAAGATCGAAAAAACCGGGGAGAACGAATTTATCCTATGGATAAAAGCCCCGGCTGCCGAAGGTAAAGCCAACGCCGCAACAATAGAAGATCTAAGCGAGTATTTCGATGTGGCAAAATCCCGGATAACGATCATACACGGCCATAAAAGCCGTAGCAAACTGATCAACCTCGACTAATTCCGGCACAACTTATGAAACTTAACCCTAAGAAATTGATCTTTATCCTTCTGGCGGCTGTTTTGACTGCCGGGCTTTTTACCGCCTTGTTCACCATTTTCTTTGACCAGGCGGTTTTAGTCCGGCGCAACACGGTTTATCGTGTAAAAGGTCCGCAAAAGCTCGCGGCATTGACCTTTGATGACGGCCCGTCTCCGTTATGGACCCCGCGCATACTGGATGAGCTAAAAAGGGCTGGGGTCAAGGCGACATTTTTTGTCCTGGGTGAGCATGTGGTAAAATACCCTGAAGTCGCGCAAAGGATCGTTGCCGAAGGCCATGAGATCGGCAATCATACGTTTACCCACCACGGCCTGCTTTATTATACGATGGATGAACTGGAAAAAGAAGTCCGCGATGCCGAGCGGGCGATAAAAGAAGTAACCGGGGTTACGACAAAATATTTCCGTCCGCCAAAAGCTTGGCTGACCGATGACGAAAAGAAAAAACTGCGTGAAATGGGTTATGAGGTGATACTCTGGTCATTGAATTCGAAGGACTGGGTCACTTTCGACGATAAATATATGGTAGGTTATATTAACCGCAATATTCAGCCCGGTGATATCATTCTTTTTCATGATAGCGGAGGGGTATTCAGCACCGAAGGCGGCAGCCGCAAGGAAACCGTGCGTTCAATCTACCGTTTGACCGAGAGGCTGCGCGAAAAAGGGTATGAGTTCGTGACTATTAGCCAGTTGTTAGAACACAACCAACAGGATAAAAATGCCAAATAAACACGTCAAATATGTATTAGCGTTGATCGTCTTATCCTATTTCTTTTTCATTTTCGGTAACGGGATCGTCAGCCTTACTAATCCGGACGAAGTCTTTTATGCCGGCACCGCCAAAGAAATGATCCAGCAGAAAAGCTGGATGACCCCTTATTTATTCGGCCAGCCGCAATTCGAGAAACCGATCTTTCTTTACTGGCTTTTGCGCATCAGTTTCAATGTTTTTGGCCAGACACCCTTTGCCGCGAGATTTCCGGCGGCGATATTTGCTTTATTAGGTGTTTTAGCGGTATATATCCTGGGTTTCTTGGGTTTTAAGAACCATAAGAAGGCGTTTATTTCCGGTATCATCATCATGTCCTGTGGATTTTATATCGGAATGGCCAGGACGGTATTTACCGATATGATCTTTAGTGTCTTGATCTTATTCTCTATGGCGGCGTTTTATTGGGGGTATTCAAATTCTGAAAAACGCGGGCAGGGGATCATATTATTTTTTATTTTTGCCGGCTTAGCTGTTTTAACCAAAGGCCCTTTGGGCATTATTCTGCCTTTATTAAGTGTGGGAATATTCCTGTGGATAAAAAAGGACTTAAAGATCCTTTTATCTAAAAGTACGGTTTGGGGAGCGCTGTTATTCCTGCTCATTGCTTTGCCCTGGTATTGGCTGATGATCGCAAAGTATGGCAACACCTTTACTCATGAATTCTTTTATAATGACCACGTCCGCCGGCTGTTAGAGGCGGAACATAAAGCCAATGATACCTGGTATTTTTATCCGTTCTCCATGATCGGGTGCATATTCCCCTGGAGTATTTTTGTGGCGGTCAGCCTGTATTATCTGGCACGCAATATTAAAAAAGCAAAACCGATCCATCTTTATTTTGCCTCTTGGATTAGCGTGGTTTTAGTGGTGTTCCAGGGGGCGCATTCAAAATTGATCAGTTATATTTTACCCTTATTCCCGGCCTTGGCATTGGTCGCAGGCGATTTTATCCACGATATCGCATTTCTCGAGAATAGATCACGTTTTTTCCGCAGGCTGGTATGGATAAATTTAGCGGTCTTTATCGTATTGCCTGTCGGCGCTTATATCGCATTAGGCAAGTTTCCGGGGTATCTTTCTTCGAATCTTCCGGTATATGCTTTTATCGCGGCATTTTGTTTTTTGATCATAATGATTTTTGCCTATTTGCGCAAAAGCAAGTTTTTTATGGTGGTTTATTTGTTTTCGCTTACGGTGCCGATGTTCTTATTGCCGATACCGTTTATTTATCACGATATTGAGCCATATTTATCCTCGGAACGGATCACCAGGCATCTAATCGAGAATTACAAGGTGGATAATACCATACTCTGCTCGAAGTTTTTTGCCCGCGGGGTCAGGTATTATACCGGCAATGAAGTAGCGGTAATGAGCTCTCCGAACAACAATTATTTCAGCCCGCACCCGATATTATTCTTTGTCGATGATAATGCCCTTCGAGAGTTTTTGCGCCAGCAAAAAGTGACGTATTGCATCCTCAAACGTTCAGCCGCAGCCGATATGTTCGAGAGGGTCGCCGCGAAAGAATTTAAAGTGGCTGAACTCTATAAGTTGGGGGATGAACATCTTTTACGGGTTGAATTGATAAAATAAAAGAAACTCGCCGCTAATTTTACTCACAATAACCTACATATACCTGTACAATTATTATATGATTCATAATTACTCAAACTTACTTATATTACATTATAGTTGTATATAATTACTCATCAAATGCACTAATAGGCAAATTCGGCATACGCTATGATTTACCTATACTTACCTGAACATACCTACATAGTATTATATATACCTGTATATCACCAAAACTACTAAATCAATATTTATAGTATGGGGAGATTTTAGTTACCTAAAGTTACTTAAACTTACTCCTAATATTATTATATGATAGTGATGCCTGATCATATCTTATTTTTGAATATTCCATCAGAATACATATATTACTTAAACTTACCTAAATTTACTCCTGAAATATCAATATTACTGTATAATTTAGTATTAATCTATATCGTGAGGATAGAAGTGCCCATAGTCTTACTTACTCATAATTATATATAATTACTTATATTTACCTAATATTACAAAATCGTTCACGGTATCCGGTAGATTTTATTTACTTATATTTATCTGTAGTTACTTAAACTTACTTATTATTAATGTATGGTACGAAGATTTCAATTAATCGAGGATAATCTCAAGCAGATTTTCTTGGCGGTTGGCTATGCGGATAAACTCGTTACGCTCGATCTTTAGGTATGCAGGGGAGTTTGGATGGGAAACAACTTCTGAATTCAGGGTTGCGGTTATGATCCGGTATTTTGCGAAATTTTTTTTATGCGGGTTGGTAAATTTAACTTTAAGTTGTTTGCCGGCGAAAGTGGTATTGACCTCTATCGTATTTTTCTTTGTAAACTGGCTGGCACACAGTTTAGGTTCTATTAAAAGATCCCCGTAGTTTCCCCTTACTCCAAAAACCTGGGTTAAGACAGTCAGGATAAACCAGCTGGCAGAGCCGGTAAGGTAGCTGTACATCCCTTGCCCCTGGGCATTGAAATATTCCGGCAGGCATGGATAGATCCTGCTTGTTTTGCTATTCCTGGCCATTTGATATATCGAATCCAGCACTTCAAACCCTTCTTTGGCAAACCCCTGGGAATATAAGGCATAGGCGAACATTACCGACATATGGCTAAAAAACGCGCCGTTTTCCTTATCGCCATAAATAAAAGAGAATGCCCGGCCGAAATTCAGTTGTTCGGTTTTAAAATCAGTGTTGAGATGGAATCCGCCGGTTTTTTTATCCTGTAAATAACGTTTTGCGTTCTTAAAGATCAAAGCCGCCTGTTTTTTTGTGGCGATCCCGCTCATTAACGGGAATGTCTGACCGGTAAGGGTCATTTGCATTAAGCCGTTAATACGGCCTTCGGTCTTTTTTCGGTCGTTGTTATAATAGCCGTTAAATATCTTTTCCGCAAGCCATTCGGTTTTTTGGATGTGTTTTGCGATCCATTCTGATTTGCGGGTAAGGTCTGCGATCAGCCCGTTTACCGCGAACATTTTCTTGTCCCCGTCAATTTCCCCGGAAACGGCCGCAAAATATGCCTTAAGTGCGATATCCTTTTCTTGTTTACTTGAATAATCTATCGGGTTATCGTTAAAGGTATCGAGTAGAATGGCGATCTCTTCTAAAAGAGGGATTTCTTTTTCTTTAATCTCCGCAAGGATTTCGCATAAAGAACGCAGGTTTTTGGCGTACATCGCGCTAAATGCTACGCTTTCTCCGAAACTACTTGCCATATCCAGGCCGTCATTCCAGTCGGCGCCTTCTAAGCGGATATGGTTATGTGCGCCGACATTAAAGAACTGCACTAAGTTCTGCACCAGGATATGCTCTAAAACCGAGCCTGTATATACCTGTTTATTTTTGGTTTTTAGCTCTAATCCATACTTAGGCGTCCATTTCAGGTCTTTTTCCATGTTCCGGCTAAGCTGGCAATCGCGGAAATAAGGTATTTCTTCAAAAAGAATACCAGTGTCTGCGCTTTGATGGATATACAGATGTGTGGTTATAAGCGGCCAGATACCGTGGTCCATCCATACCCGGCTGATATTGTTGCGGTCGGCAACAAACTCTCCCGGATTCTTCCCGATGATCGTGGCATTACTGCCGTCGATACGCACCCCGCGGAAGTTGTTTACTAATAAGGGCCTGACCTCTTCCGGGCCGGTCAAGATTAAAGACAGGCAATCCTGCCAAAGATCGCGCCATCCCCGGCCGCCCCGGCCATAATCGAAGTCCGGTAAAAACGAACAGCCGAATATCTTACGCAGAACCGGCTGGATACTTACCCAGCGAAACCAGTTATCAAAAACTTTATCGGCGGTATTAACTGAAATTTGCCGGCTGATGGTTTGCCAGTATTTTTGTGTTTCTTCTAAAGAGCGCTGGACTTTATCTATCGTATTAAACGATTTTAAAATAGTGTTGATCTGTTTTGTCTCGGAGGTGATGCCCATTAATATGATATACGAATACTTGGCTTGAGGTTTGAGTATCTTTGTTTTAAAGCGTAAAGCACCCATGGCCTCTTTTCCTTGTATCGGGTAATTTTTATCCGGCAGGCGGTTATTGAAAACGGCGCCTGGGGCTTCAAGGTCTGAATTATCCCCGGTAAACTCCTCTTGTGCGGGGTAAAGGTGTGCTGGGGCGTTTGCATTTTCTTCTATTCCTAAAACAAAGTAGTTAGTGCTGTTTGGTTTATGCCCGGATTCGTCAAAAAGTAAAGTAGGCTTGACGATTACCCCGAATTGATGTTTTTGTATGCGGTTTAACAGTGAAGTTACATGCCGATGGTCGCGCAGGTTATCTGCACTGCGGGCATATATAGGAATAGCGGCTGTCGGGGTGAATTTTACCTGTTTTTTCGAGATATTAGTGATATCTACGCGCATGATCTCGACCGGTTCTCCAGTTGAGGGGACAAAAGAGGTGATCTTGGCCTTTAACCCGATATTTTTATTTTGCCGCGTGATTTTCTGCCAGAGCATTCCTGCTTCAAGGTCAAAGGTATCGGTTTTTATTGTCGGCAGGTCTTTTGAAACTCCGGTGGCTGACCAGATTTTTTTAGGGTTGATATAGACCCAGAAATTCCGGCTGATCTTGGAATTGCTCAAGTCGATACGCGATACGGGTTCCATTAAAAAAGAATTGTTTCCGGTTTTAATGTCTCCGTGCAGGTTAGGACAGATACAAGACATAAAAGGCGAGCTGTTACAAATAGGGAAATACAGCGAATTGAGCTGATTTGCCAATTTAGCTTGAAAGGAACCTTGGTTATCGATAAATTCCCAAAGCGGTTTATCCATAAGCCCCTAAATTACCACAAACCCTAAAATTTTGCAAGACTTTAATTCCGTGTCTCATTGCCATGTATGGGGCGGTCGTGACCGCCCCATATGTCTTGAATCAGGCTTGTGAATATAACTACTTATGTTATAATATCCGGACTATGGACAAAAAACCCCGCACAGAATTCAAAGCTGTCATTTTTGATATGGATGGAGTGATCACTAACACTATGCGCTATCATTTTGACGCCTGGATCGAAGTGCTTGGCCGGGCGGGAATAAAAGCCGATTGCTATGACATTTATACACGAGAAGGCCAGGCCGGACTAAGCACTTTAAAAGAATTATGCCGTAACCAGCATAAAAAGCTGACTTTACCCCAGATGAAAGCTATTTTACTCGAAAAAGAAGAACTACTTAAACGTATTGTTAAAGTAAAATTCGTCCCCGGCTCACGCGCATTCTTAAAAACCTTAAAAAACCGCAAATTTCTCCTGGCACTCGTCACCGGCACATCCCGCCACGAAGTAAAAAAGATCCTGCCAAAAGATATTTTACGCCTTTTTGACGCCTCCGTTACCGGAGATGAAGTCAAACACGGCAAACCCCATCCCGAACCTTTTCTTAAAGCTTTGTCAATACTGAAAATCATGGCAAAAGACGCGGTTGTGGTTGAGAATGCCCCTTTTGGCATCGAATCGGCAAAACGCGCGCATTTATTTTGCATTGCTATAGAAACTTCTCTCCCTCGGAAATACCTCGTAAATGCGGATATGATCGTAAAATCCTTTAAAGAGTTAAGGCACAGTGGGTTTTTACGCATAGATCATTGAAATTAAAGGGTTTTAATCCCTAAAAGAACCCAGAAAAAATCAAATAAAGTGATTGACAAGAAACAAAAACTATTTATAATATCTTTTTACTCTATTTTATGCGATTTTATACGGATTAGCCATGGTTGACCAGACACAAGAAAAAAGCGAAGTCTATTTAACCCCTAACCAAGCGGCGCAACTGCTTAGTGTCAGCACCGCTACTTTTAAAAAGTTCATTTATCAGGGTGCGATCAAGACTTTTAAGACTCCCGGAGGGCATTACCGCATCCGTAAGAGCGATTTATTGACCATTACCAGTGAAAAACTTCCGCAAATCTCTTCGGATCCAGCCACTACCATAGATAATGACTTTTTATTCCAGATCACCTCTGGATTTTTACAGATATTAGAGAAACGGCAGAAATTCTGCCAGGGGCATTCTGTTTCTGTTGCCAAACTGTCTATTCTTATCGGCCAGCGCCTGCATTATTCACCGGAGCGCCTGCGTAATTTGGCTTTAGCCGCGCTTTTACATGATATCGGCAAATCCATGATCAGTGAGGATGTTTTAAATAAAACCCACCCGTTTACCGCTCAAGAGTATTCTTTGGTCCGCGCCCATCCGGTAATGGGGGAACAGATCCTAAACAGTATGCCGTATTTTAAACAGGTTGTGCCGATCATCAGCCAGCATCACGAACGGTTTGACGGAGGCGGGTATCCAAAAGGATTAAAAGGGGATGAGATCCTGCAAGAGTCCAGGATCATTACGGTATGCGATGCCTTTGACGTCATGACCTCGCTTAATTCATATAAAGACTCTTTAACGGTTAAACAGGCTTTAGATGAGCTAAAAAGGAATGCCGGCACGCAGTTTGACCCGGAAATCGTCAAAATATTCCTGGAGATATACAAACAATGAAAAAACTGACCTTAAATCCTGGCAGATTACTGGTTATGGCAGGGTTTGCCCTTATCCCGTTATTAAGCGCTGACGCCTACCGCTTTGGTGACGTCGAAATGCATGTGAACGCCGGAATAAACGGCAAATACGATGATAACATTACCTATGCCAACCGGAACAAGAAGGCGGATTTCAGTAATGTCGTCTCTTTAGGGGTAAATGCAAGGTATGAAGGTAAGCTTCGTTCTGCAGAAATGCGCGCCAATGTTTACCGGGAAACTTTTAACAAGAACAGCAAATTCAATAATACCAGTGAGGACTTTACCTTTAACTTCTTTAATGAATTCTCCCGTTTTGCCCGGCTTACTTTAACCGATTTTTTCAGCCATTCTTACGACCCGCAAAGTTTCGAAGATGAGTTTGGCAGGGTTGGCGGAAGGTATAGCACTTATAGCAACCGGTTCAACGGAGTATATTCGCGCGATGTTACCAAACAGTTAATGGTTAATTTGCGTTACACCAATAACTTAGATGCCTACTCACGGTCGGATTTAAGTAATTCTATGCTTAACCGTATGGGTTTTGGCGCAGAATACGCCTTTACCTCTAAAAGCATTGTTTTAGGCTCTTATGATTTCGCCCGGCGCGGGTATGAATCCGGCGGCTCGATCCGCACTAATACCTTAACCGGCGGATTACGGCATTATTTTACCAGCCAGCTTTTTACCGAAGCAAAGGCCGGTGTGGATTTTATTAACACCTTAGACAGCACTAATTACACCAAACCTTTGTTTATCGTATCTTTAAATGATGATCTTGACACTAATTCTCGGTTAAGTATTTCGTTCACCAAAGAGTATTATTCCAACTCTTATTCACGCGACCTGTTCAACCACTGGCAGGGTTCGGGCAATTTTACCCGTCAACTAAGCGAGCGCCTGGGTTTTGTCTGCTCGGCTTTTTACGGTGAGGGTGAATATATGACTTCGGATATAAAAGACAAGCTTAAAGGCGCGCAAGTCGGCCTTAATTATGATCTAAAAGAAGATATCCGCGGCACTTTGCGTTATTCCTACTCCCGCACTGATTCCAACGATGATAACCGCGAATACACCAGGAATGCAGTAAATTTAGGATTAAGGATGACATTCTAAAATGTTAAAAGAACGCGCCTCGTTTTTCCGGCGCCTGTTGATCATTATTGACCTTTTTATCGTGGCTTCTGCTTTTTATGCCGGGTATTTCCTGCGTAATAAAAGCCAAGATATTTATCCATTCTCTAATTATATCGGATTGTTGCCGGTATTTGTGCTGATATGGATACTGGTAATGCACTTTTTCGAGATTTACCAGTCGTTTAGGGTAAAAAGAGCGGTCGAAGTCCTGATTGCGATCTTAAAAAGCAATTTTGTGAGTTTCGTGATCTTTTCCAGTTTGATGTATATTCTAAAGATCGATGTCAGCCGGGAGTTCATTTCATTAAGTTTTATTTTTTGCACAGTGTTCCTTGTTGTAGAGAAGATCATCCTGATCTATTTCGTGCATTTTATCCGCCGGCGCGGTATGAACTACCGCAACATCCTGATCGTAGGTATTGGCCGGCGGGCGCAGAACTTTATTTCTTTAGTCGAGCAGTATTCGCATTGGGGGATCAAGATCGTGGGCCTGGTGGATGAAGATCCTTCAAAAAAAGGCCAGGTGATCGACGGGTATAAGGTCCTTGGTTCCTTTAAGGACGTGCCGGATATTGTGCATAACAACGTGATCGATGAAGTGGTGTTTATCGTGCCGCGTTCGTGGCTTGACCGGATCGAAGAGGTAATGCTGTTTTGCGAAGCGGAAGGGATCAAAATCCACGTGGCAGTGGATTATTTCGAGCTTAAATTCTCCCGCGGCAAACAAAGCGACCTGCACGGGTTCCCCATGATGACCTTTGAAAGCACTCCCGATAAACTGGGGCATCTTTTGGTAAAGAGGCTGTTTGATATAGTGTTTTCCGGCCTGGCGCTTATATTATTATCCCCGTTCTTTTTAATTATCGGCATTGTGATCAAATGCACTTCCGAAGGCAATGTTTTCTTTACCCAGGAACGCTGCGGTTTATACGGCAGGAAGTTCAAGTTATTCAAGTTCCGCACTATGGTTAAAGACGCCGAACAAAAGTTAGACAGCCTGCGCAAGCATAATGAAATGGCCGGCCCGGTATTTAAAATGACTAATGACCCGCGCCTGGTTCCGCTGGGCGCGTTTTTGCGCCGGTTCAGCCTGGACGAACTGCCGCAGTTATGGAACGTATTCCGCGGTGACATGAGTTTAGTCGGCCCGCGTCCTCCGTTACCCAAAGAGGTCAAGGAGTATGATTACTGGCAGCGCCGCAGGTTAAGCATGAAACCCGGGTTAAGCTGTCTGTGGCAGATCCGTGGCCGCAACAAGATCACGGATTTTAACGAATGGATGAAACTGGATCTTGAATATATAGATAAATGGTCGCTCGGGCTTGACTTGCAGATATTATTAAGGACCATCCCGGTTGTGTTGTTCGGGGTGGGAGCTAAGTAGAGCTAAAAAAAGGGAGGAAGTAAAATGAAACAATGGTTATTGGCAATGGTGTGTGTACCGGTTTTTGCGGCGTTTACTATTTGCGCGTATGCAACTGAAGGCGCATCTAAAACAGTTGAAACGGTCGGCGGTGGCAAGCTTACGGTTACTGCGACGATCCCGGACACTGGTATTCCCAGCGGATATACGGTGGGAGTAGATGATATTTTAGACATAAACATCCTTCAGCCGGAAACTCTGGTTTCGGCGGTAGTTGTCGCGATGGACGGCTCGATCTCGTTTCCCTATATCGGCAATGTGCAGGTAAAAGGACTGACTTTATCCCAGATAAAAGAACTGATCGAGGTAAAACTTTCCGAAGGGTATATGAAATACCCGGTAGTATCTGTGGCTCTTCGCGAGTCGCGCAGTAAGAAATTTTTTGTTTACGGCGAGGTATTAAAACCCGGCGCCTATCCAATGGATGACAATATGACCGTCTTAAAAGCGATCTCCATGGCAGGCGGATTTACTAAATACGGTTCTTCCAGCAGGGTTAAAGTCATGAAACCCAAAAACGGCCAGCCCGGATATGATAATATCAAGATCAATATAAACGCCATTATGGACGGAGACGCTAAATCCGATGTCCAGGTCGGGCAGGGCGATATTATCGTTGTATCCGAAGGTGTATTTTAATCGAATGAATTTTCGTTAAAACCAACAGGAGGGGATATGGAACATAACCAGGAAATATTAGGCAGTATGACCCCGCGGGATTATTTGCGGATCATTTTCAGGCACAGTATTACTATCATTACCTGTTTTATTACCGTTATTGCCACCGTGATCATCGGCCTTATTTTTAAGACCCCGGTATATGAAGCCCAGGTCAAGATGCTGATTTCGGCGCAAAAGCAGGTAGATTCACCCTATTACCGTGAAATCGCCGGATACCGCGACCTACAGCTTGCCCTGACGCAAAGCGAGATCGTCAAATCCACTCCGGTTTTAGGTCTTGCTGTCCAGGCATTAGGCTTATATAAACAGCCGCTGGACTATGAAAAGAATTTCGCTTCTCCAATCAAGAAACCTTTTATTATCGCCAGTGCCAAAGCGTTATACAACAAAATGAAGGCTTTGACCGACGAACAAAAAAAGGAGATCTTATACCAACTGGCAATCGAAGACCTGCGTTTAAATGTTAAGGTCGAACCGTTACGCGATACGACCTTATTTGTTTTAAGCGTCAAGAACTTCAGCCCCGTAGGCTCGGCGATTATCGCCAACACTATCAGCAGGGCTTATGTGATCTTTGACCTGCAGCAGCAATTAGCCGAAGTGCAGTTAAAATACGGAGACAAGCATCCGACCTCAATGCAGTTAAAAGACAGTATTGAAACAATGAGTAAGAGCTTAAACGGCCAGCCGTTACCGGATATTGAGGCGATCGGCCCGGCATCAGTCAAGATCATCGAACAATCCACAGTTCCGCTTAAACCCTTTGGCCCGCATAAAGCGTTAATACTTGTACTTGCGGTGTTCATGGGCCTTTTCTTAGGGGTGATGCTGGCATTTACCTTTGAGTATATTGACCAGACCTTTAAGTCAGCGGAAGATATCGAGCGTTACCTTGCCCTGCCGTTCTTAGGCTCGATCCCCAAACGTAAAAAACACGATAAGATCATTATCACTAACAGCAAACGCGAAACTCCATATCTGCATTTTTACAACACCCTTTCCGAGCAGATGTATATGGTAATGAAAGATAAAAAGATAAAATCAGTTTTAATTACCTCGGCCTTGCACGGCGAGGGAGTATCGACGATTATCTTGAACCTGGGGATATACCTGTCGTTTACTGCCGGCCACAAAGTTTTGGTTATTGATGCAAATTTAAGAAGGCCGTCTTTGGGAGATATTTCTAATGTCTCGAACACCCCTGGGTTAGCTGATGTAATTGAAGGCAAGGTGTCTTTTGAAAAAGCCATACAGGACCTTGGCCCGAAACTGCATGTTTTAAGCGCTGGTGTCACTGAACTTAACCCGATCACGTTTCTTGATTCCAGCCATATGGCAGAGATTGTCAGAATAGCTAAGGAAAAGTATGAGATCGTGTTAATTGACTGCGCGGATTTAAGAAGTTATAGGGACGCAGTATTAGTTTCGTCTTATGTTGACGGGGCGGTATTGGTAGTTAACGAAGGCAAGACCCGCAGGCACGTAGTTCAGACTGCGATTGAGCCTTTGGCGGCGAAGAATGTGAACTTGTTTGGTGTGATTCTAAACAACCGCACCTTCCCGATCCCGGAGAAGATCTATAAGCGGTTATAAAAAGTAAGAATATACGTCATTGCGAGTCCCGCCAACGGCGGGACGAAGCAATCTCTTTTAAGGAGTTTTCCATGCCTCAAAAAGCCTTAGT
>CAZRVK010000008.1:43207-71027 GCA_964603585.1 uncultured Planctomycetales bacterium | reverse complement strand
GGCGGGACGAAGCAATCTCTTTTAAGGAGTTTTCCATGCCTCAAAAAGCCTTAGTTACCGGCGCCGGCGGTTTTATCGGCAGTCACTTAGTTAAGCGCTTAAAAAAAGAAGGCTACTGGGTCCGCGGCGTTGACCTTAAACACCCGGAATACAATAAAACTGCCGCAGATGACTTTGTGATCGGCGATTTAAGGGAGCAGACAGTTTGCCGGGCGATTACAGACATAAGTTTTGACGAAGTCTATCAATTAGCCGCGGATATGGGGGGAGCAGGATATATTTTTACCGGTGAACACGATGCCGACGTAATGCACAACTCCGCGACCATTAACTTAAACATGGTCGAGCGATGCAAGGCAACAGGGGTAAAGAAAGTATTCTATTCTTCCTCCGCATGCATGTATCCGGCATATAACCAGGAAGACCCCGAGAATCCCAAATGCTCGGAAGATTCCGCATACCCTGCCGCGCCAGACAGTGAATACGGCTGGGAAAAGCTGTTTAGTGAACGCCTATACTTGGCATACGAGCGAAATTATGACTTACAGGTGCGCATAGCCCGGTTCCACAACATCTTTGGCCCGGAAGGGACCTGGGATGGGGGTAGAGAAAAGGCCCCGGCAGCAATGTGCCGCAAAGTCGCCGAAGCCAAAGACGGTGGAACAATAGAGATGTGGGGAGACGGTTTACAAACCCGCTCTTTCTTATATATAGACGAATGTTTAGAGGGGATAAGAAGGTTAGTGCAATCAGACTTCAGCGGACCGGTGAACATCGGCTCTGAAGAAATGGTGACTATAAATCAGCTGGTAGAGATGGTGATGCAGATCGCCGGCAAGAAACTTAAAATCAACCACATCCACGGCCCCACAGGTGTACGCGGCCGGAATTCCGACAACAACCTGATTTACGAGCGCCTGCACTGGAAACCCTCAACCTCTCTAAAAGACGGCCTATCTAAGACTTATAAGTGGATAGATTCCCAAGTTAAAGCAAAAGTTTAAAATGCCCTTTACTTATAAAAACTTAGAATTACCCGGAGTAGTCCTTATCGAGCCTAAAAAGTTTGCTGACCCAAGAGGCTTTTTTGCCGAGATCTACAAAGGATCAGACTTTCGCCAAGCTGGAGTGAGTAAACCAATTGCGCAGATTAACTACTCTAAATCAGAGAAGAATGTCTTACGCGGCCTGCATTACCAAAAAGACCCCATGGCACAAGGCAAGATGATGCAGGTAATTGACGGCAAGATCTTTGATGTAGCAGTTGACTTAAGAAAAGGCTCGCCTACTTACGGCAGGTGGATAGGCGAGGAGTTATCTTCGGATAATTTAAAGATACTCTATATTCCCGAAGGTTTCGCGCACGGGTTTTGTGTTCTTTCAGATAATGCCATGATTACCTATTATTGCACAAACACTTACGCTCCAGAACATGAAAGAGGAATTATCTGGAACGACCCAGATTTAAACATAACCTGGCCAGTTAAAGCGCCCCTAATTTCCGAAAGAGACAGCAAATTCTCTACTTTAAAAGAGGCGGATAACAACTTTATTTATAGAGGATAAATGTATGATCATATACGAGGATGTATTCCAAGCCTTCCATAAGAACAAGATTAATTATATAGTTGTCGGAGGGATCGCGGCTAATCTCTTAGGTTTAGCCAGAGCCACGGCTGATTTAGATATACTTATTGATGTGTCGCGCGATAATATCATCAAAGTCGATACTATATTAAGGTCTTTAGGCTATAGGCTGAAACAGCCGGTTAATGTAAATAATTTGGATAAAGTATCGCTTGCTGCGCTTGCAAAGAGTAAGAATTTAAAAGCACTAAATTACTATAAGGCTGGAGAATTAAAAGAGGTAGATATTATAGTCGATTCACCGTTATCTTTTGAATTGGCTAAAAAAGGATCTAAAAAGATCCGCATAAAAGGTATGAATCTGCCGGTAATATCTATAGATGGCCTTATTAAAATGAAGACAGGCACTGGCCGTGTAGTTGACAAATTCGATATAGTGGAGTTAAAGAAGCTTAAGAAAGTGCTGGGATAGTGATGAACTATAAATGGGAAACCGAAGAGGAAAAGCTAAAGAAATACATGCGAGTTACAGCTACTAAAAAGCTAGAATGGCTGGAAGAGATGCGCCAATTTATCTCTTATCTGCCTAAAGAAACTTTAGTGATCCGCAAAAAAATGATGGAGCATAACCGTTAATTATCACTCATATACTATTATTTGTTCCTATACTTGTGACCTTGTGACCTGTGACCTTGTGCCCCAAAGCTATTAACTAATATTCACTTGTGCCCTTGTGACGTGTGACTTTGTGACCTTGAAACCTGAAACTTGAAACTTATGATGGCTAACCTTACTCGCGACTTAATTTTACTTACTGGCTCCAGCGGCCAACTATCCCAGGAATTCCTAGATATGAAGGTAACGGGGAATATTCCCAATTTTGACTTCGCCGCTCCTTGTGAAAAGGAGTTTGATATCACTGATTTTAATCAGGTAGAGGCATTGGTTACTAAACTTAAACCTCAAATAATACTTAACTGCGCCGCCTATAACAACGTCGACGCCGCAGAGACAGATGAAGTAACAGCTTTTAAAGTAAACACTGAAGCAGTCGCGAATTTAGCAAGAATTTGCAAGAAACACAACATATTCTTAGTCCATTACAGCAGTGACTATGTTTTTGACGGTAAAAAAGGCACTTTATACACCGAAGAAGACGCCCCAAACCCGATCAATAAATATGGCGGAAGCAAGCTAAAAGGGGAAGAGGCGATAATGCAGGAATTAAAGGACTTCTTGATCTTTCGCTTAAGCTGGGTAATCGGTAAAGGCAAACAAAACTTTCTTTATAAATTAAGCGAGTGGGCAAAAAGCAACCCGGAATTAAAGATAAGTGCTGATGAGATATCCGTCCCGACATTTACCCAGGATATTGTAAATGTAACGCTTTTAGCCTTAAATAAACGCATAACAGGTTTATACCACTTAACTAACAGTGGCCACTGTTCGCGTTACGAGTTAGCAAGTTATTTTATAAAAAAAGCAGGATTAAATAATTCTCTGGTTGCGGTGCCTAAATCGACATTTGCATTACCGGCAGCACGCCCAGCATTTTCTGCGATGTCTAATGCCAAGATTAGTACGAAACTCGGCATTAATATAGTCAAATGGGAATCCGGGGTAGATAGATATTTAAGCTAAGGTGACTGTCACCTTAGCCTTAATTTTTACGAAAAAAGGAGGAAAAAATGTGCCAAATGGGAATGGGTATGGTTTCAAGATTAATTCCATCTATGGTTGTAATGGCTTTAGGCTATTTTGTCCTGATTGCCGCTAATAAAGAGCAAAAGGGATTACTGAAGACCCTTGGCATTGTAATCGGCGTTGGCATTATCCTGGTTACTGGCGCTATGTTTCTTCAAGACGCAGCCAAGAAATGTGCAATGATGAACAAGTCTTGCCCTATGGTAACAATGCAGAAGTAGGATTAAAGGAAAGATAAGGTAAAAATAGAAACGGCTCATTTATTATTGGGATGTCTCCGGCATGTTGTTGTGATTTTTTGTGTCCAGAAGTTGAGGATTGTATTAGTGTTGTGTATATTTTATAATTTCAATAACATTTTAAATAAGCTCTTAGTTTACTGCTAAGATTTATAATCAAGAGGAAGAATGTTAAAAGGGTTGAGATTTAAAATAGGTTCCGTTCTTATAATTTTAGTAATAGCTGCTGTGGCTGAATTACTTAATACTATAATCTTGGGTCGTTCATTAGACCCAATTATGTTCGGCCGCTTTAAATTTATGAATACTATTATAATAATGCTATCATCACTTTTATTATTTGGTCAGAATATGGCATTAATGAGGATCCTTGGTAGAAATAACTTAAATCGGTACAACTGGAATAAGTTTATTATTTATTGGTTGAAGGTAACGGCTATTTTTGCCGCTATTGCTTGTGTAAGCGTCGGGTTTTACTATAAACTAAATGCCGAAATGTTTTTTGTATACTTTGCTGTTTTATCAGCAGTAGGTATTGAGTACTATTCGGCATTATTAAGAGCTAATGAAAAATATGTTTACTCTGTAATATTATCGAAAAGCACATCAATGGTTTTTTTTCTGGTTCTTATTTTTATTCTATGTCTCTTGAAAATGTTTAGTTTTTTTGGGTTACTCTTTATTTACACATCTATATTTATAGTTATTTTTATAACCGCAAATATTGTTCTCAAAAAATCTCCATGTGGTAAAGAAGATATGCCGCAAAGAACGGTAAAAGATGGGTTATGGTTATTTCTTATCGCTTTTTCCCTCATAATTATGACTCAAATAGATCAATTTTTTATAACCAAGATGCTTGGTTATGAAAAGCTTGCTCATTATGTTGTAATTATTACTTTAACTCGAGGCTTTGACCTTGTTTCGATGGCCTTATGGTTTGTTCTGATGCCGCACTATGCAAAGAATTACCCCCGTTCCATTAAAAACGATTCTTTAAAGGTAATGGCAGTAGCTTTGATTATTTGCATTATATATATAATTTTCGGTAGTTTATTACTACACATTTTTTTTGGAGGGCGATACGATGATTCCATATATCTTATTAAATTCTTTGTGCTTATTGGATTTTTAAAGATAGCTTACACAATACCATCAGGTATTATTGGTGGTAGATTGCCAGAGACACATTTGAAGTCTTTTCTGGTTGCTTGCGTTATTGTTACAATAGTGAATCTTATCGGTAACTCTTTATTAATTCCATCATTAGGATTAATGGGGGCCGCGATATCTGCGTTGGTATCTTGGGTTCTACGGGTTGTTTTATCTTATTTTGTTATTTTCAGAAAAGGCATATATGTCCAACCCAGGGCTATTAAATATGAATACTAAATTCTTAATTTGGGGTTACTACGGATTTAGGAATACCGGAGATGATATTACGTTAGATGTAATAATCAATCGACTCAAACTAATATTTCACGGTTGTGTGATAACAGTGCAAACTAATTTACCCATAGAAACAAGAAAAAAATATGAGGTTGATACATTGCATATATTGAGAGGGAATAATAAGAAAGCATTGCGAGAAAAAATAAAAATATTTAAAGCTTTTTGCAAAACCGACGTTTTGCTCCTCGGGGGAGGAACTTTATTGCAAGAATATTCTGCTAGTGATTGGCGCTCTCTTTTTTACTGGCTAAAGCTTTGTTTACTTGCAAGAATGTTGGGAAAGAAAGTCTGTTTCTTCGGTATTGGGATTGGAGGAATAAAGACAAAAATAGGGAAAAGAATAATGTCTTGTATAGTATATATATCCCACTTATTAATATTGCGTGAGCGACATTCAATGGAATATCTTCTGAAATTAGGGGGTAATACTGAAAAGCTTAAACTTGCGTCGGATTTAGTATTTTTAGCTAATATTAATAATCTGTTGAAGCCTAAAACTTCTGTTCCGGATAAAATAAAAATAGGTGTATCAGTTATTCCATATTATGAGTGTATCCAAAATAATTTGGTTAAAAGTGATAAATTCGCGAAGGTAATGGCAGTTGGTTTGCAAAGGGTTTGCGAATTATATAATGGTGAACTACAGTTTGTTATAATGCAGGATTTTCTTGACATCAGCGATAAGATGTATTCTGAAAAAGTAAAGCAGTATATTGAACCGAGGTATATTGCTGAAACTATTGACTACAACGAAGATTTTAATATAACAATTAGTAAAATTAGCGGATTGGATATCTTGGTTGGGATGAGATTACATTCTCTAATTCTTTCATTAAGAGAGAAAATCCCTGTTGTTGGTATTGCATATAATGATAAAATTAGGTATATAATGAATGAGTCTGGGATTGTTGAACAATGTATAGATATTGATAATTTAACACCTGATAAGTTAGTTTATTGTTTTGGTTTAGCTTTTTGCGGTAGAAAAGATTTTGTGACTAATATAGCTCCTAAGTTGCATGCATGGCGCATTGATGCTCAGAAATCTTTTAAATATCTGGAAGATGCTCTTTTTGTTTAATGCCTCGTGAGTGCTAAACTGAGCTTTAGGAAGTGTTGTTTTATGCAATTCAAAAAGCATATCTAGATAAGGAGGACATCAGTTGAATAACGATAAACGTAATCAAGTTTTTTCGCAATTTGCCTTATTGTTGGGCTTGATTTTACCATTTTCGACATCTAAATCGATTATGTGGGGTGGATCATTCTATGGGATTGCGCGTTCAGGGTTGGTAATAGATTTATATACAATTATAATTATCTATTTTTTATTTTTATTGATTTCTCATAGAATATCTTTTCATCTAGTATATTCTAGATTTATGGTGCTCTTTTTAGTCTATGTATTTATTAATACATTTTTTATATCCCCAAATAGTTTTATATCTCTAGGATTTTTGTGTCGATTTTTCACTGTAACTTTAGCATATGTAATTATACTTAACTTTACAGAAGAAAATGTCGTGTCGTTTCTTAAAGGAGCACGTCTATCATTAATTTTTGAGCTTTTACTAGGATTTTATCAATTGGGGACAGGGAAATTATTGGGTTTAGGTTTTCTTGGAGAACGAGCATTGAGATCTGATATCGGTTCAGTTATTGAAAAAGGTATAAGTGGTACCTTGGAACATCCAGGCATTTATTCTATATACCTTTTGTGTTTAATAAATTTAATGATTATACTACATTTTAAGAAGCATTCTTCTCTAAATATTCTATTAATTGGTCTGGCTATTGTGCAAATTGTCGCGACTTTTTCCAGGACTTCGATTGCAATACTTTTATTCTATGTATTTGTGATGGTATATTTTTATTTCCTGAAAGGTCCGTTGTCAATAAAAAAGATGTTTTATGCACACATATTTATTCTATGTGTAATTATCTTCGCGTTTTTTGGTTATAAACCATTATTAGAAAGATTTTTTCACAGCGATTTTACTGCTCAGATAAACAATAGAATTGAGTATTGGAAGAGTGCATTTAATATAATTAAATTGAAACCTTTTCTTGGGCATGGTGGAAATATGTATCTTATAGCTCTTCAACGATACAGTTATATGGTCGATGACCCTTATACTCAGACAATGGTTCACAATGGATTTTTATTGGTTTGGGCTGAATTGGGATGTCTAGGACTTTTATTTTATTTATGGGGATTCTTTCGTTGTTTGAAGAATTTAAGAAAGTATTTCTCTTCTTACGATTTTCGTTTCCTATCGTTATCTTTACTTACAATTTTAATTTATAATTTTCAGGGATGGGGAGCTTTAAGGCCACAAATGTATTACATTACTTTTATTGTAATTGCACTGATGCATCGGCTCGTTAAGAATACAGGAATACGGGGTAAAGAGATATCGATATAAAATGTCACTTCTGTTTCGCATATAGTTAACTATAACAAAATATTTTGTCGTGGTAATGGATTAAAATGCAAAAGAGAATTGGAATCATCAGCTACCCTGGAAAGTCAGGGTTAACACATTATAGCTATAGTCTATGTCGAGAGCTTTCAAGGGTGTGTCCAGATGTCTATTTTATTACAAATCGATATGCTGAATTTAATGATGCGGATTTATCTTGTAATGTAGTGAGGATTTTTTCAAGGGTAAGGTGGCTTGGGATTAAATATTTGCAATTAGTTTTCTTTGTATTTTTACGGAATATACAAATTGTTCATATGCAGTCATGGATGATAAACCCTTCGATTGAATATTACTTGATTAAGCTGTTTAAGGTGTTTGGCAAAAAGATAGTCTTTACGGTTCATGATGTTTTGCCAGCTTCTTGTGATTTACTGCAGCTGTATTTTTGTAAGAAAATGTATTGTTTAGCTGATGCTATAATTTGTCATTCAAAAAATAATAGGAGTCGGATTGAAGAGTTGATTGGAAAACCCAGAAATGATATCTTTGTGATACCACATGGTATATATGACATGTTTTTACCGGGGGAGCATATTGCTAAAGTAGAAGCAAAAAAGACGCTTTCATTGGATCCTAGTAGCAAGATAATGCTGTTGTTTGGGGGGTTAAATAAACGTAAGGGTATACCAAAATTTATCGCTCAGATGAAGAAAATCGTGCAATTAGAACCCGCCATTAAATTATTAATCGCTGGAAAAAGTGATTATCCTGAGGGTATGTTAATAAATCTAGCAAAACGCCATGGGGTCAAAGAGAATGTTGAAATAGTGGAAAAATGGGTGGATAGATGTGAGGTTCCACTATATTTTAGTGCGGCTGATGTTATTGTGATGCCTTATTTGGAGGGATATACAAGCGGTGTTTTGAAGTTGGCATATGCATTTAAGAAACCGGTTATAGTAACTGAAATGGGGGAATTGGCGGATCTTGTGCGTGAAGATAAAACTGGCATCGTTATTAGTGATGAACTATCTACATCTGATGTCAACAATATAATTGCACTTTTGAATGATTGTGAAACAAAATATAATGAAGAAGTTTTTAACAATCTATTAATTAAGTATTCATGGGGAAGTATTGCTTTTAAAACCAGGGATGTATATAAAACACTGTTTAAATAGTCTTAACACGAAGCCAAATTGAAGATTAATATGCGAGAAGTAAATCATTGATGAAGATCCTAATGATAGTTGACTGGGGGGTTGAATATGTTCAGGGCGATGTCCTTGATGAACAATCTGCGAATTTGGTTGTTGCGGGTGTTCCGTATTGGTTCTTTAAATATTGGCCAATAAAAGAGCTAGATGTTGATGTCGTGGGGAGAAAACCAAATTGGATAGTTGATTTTGCAGAGAAAAGAGTTTTAAAATTTAATATTTCAACGGCAGTATATATGTTCTCGTTGCATCGTTACGATCTGGTGATTTGTTTTCATTCTCAAGCAGGGGCTATCATTTTGTTTCTACGCTGGTTAATGAGGATGAAAATGCCGCCATTCGTTTTATTTGATATTGAAGGTTTAGCGCGTAAGCAAAACCAAGTTCTTGTCTCATTGTTCCGCCATATTGTCAATAACCTCGCATTAATATTTTATTTTGCATCAGTTCAACAACAAGATTACACAAAATATATCCCAGGGTTAATGGGAAAAACTAAATTTTTGAGGTGGGGAGTTGATTTTTCGAGATATGTATCAGATTCTTGTGGGGTTGAAGATATTATTGTTACTATAGGAGCTCAAGGGCAAGGTTTTCGCGATTGGAGAACTTTGCTTGATGCATGGAGGATTGTGTCTAATAAGTGTCAAACTAAACTTCTAATTGTTGGGAGAGAAAGCTTAAATATTGAAGAATTAGGCCATAAGTTATTACCAGAAAGAGTTGATTTCTTAGGGCGTCTTAAACTAGATCAAATGAATAATATTGTCAATAAGGCACGTTTTGTAGTGCTTTCACTCCCTGAAAGGCGGCATTCTTATGCTCAAATGACATTGTTAGGTTGTATGGCATTAGGAAAGGCTGTGGTTGTATCAAAAGTTTCAGGTATAATTGATTGTGTGAAAGATGGAGAAACTGCTATTTTTTCTGAAACGGGGAATGCGGAAGATATGGCAGAAAAAATAGAATTATTATTGAATAATCCTTCATTTGCTGCTACGGTTGGCAAAAAAGCTAAGGAGGAAATTGAAGGGTATTACCGGGAAGATCAGATGGGTAAAGAAATTTATGAAACTATTTGTAGCAAACTTAATTTGTAATTATAGAAATGTTCTATTTGTTACTCAATAGTAAATAAATTAGCCATGAATATATATAAAATAGCGATAGTAAAGTTGTTTAAAGTAGTCTCAGTTGCGATTGCAATTATATTTTCTGTAAATAAGAATTATGCAAAAGCAGAAAATTATATTCGTTTAGAATCGGTTAAATCTCAAGCAGACGTTAATAGGTGTTTATTTGGGGCTAATTTCTTAAGTTACGATCCTTCACGTGAATGTGTCGATAATTGGGCAAAAGGATATAAGGGGTTTTCTAATTTTGGATCAGGCTTGTGGGACTCTAAGAAGAAAAGCCCAACATTAACTGTTAGTGAGTATGTAAAAATGTCTCGGCTTGGAGTTGGTAGATTCCCTGGAGGTGCGGCTGTTAAAAATTATGATTGGAAAGAAACTGTAGATCCCAATCGAAAGGATTTTCTTTTTGGTGTTGATGAATTCATATCATTTTGCTTGACTTTTAATATACAACCTATTGTTACAACCAGTTATTTCACTGGGACTGAGAATGATGCTGCTGATTTAGTCGAGTATTTAAATAGTTTGCCTGATGATCAACATGAGTGGGCGAGAAAACGTGCAGTTTATGGCAAAAAAGACCCCTATAACGTCAAATATTTCGAAATAGGTAATGAAACTTATCATAAACGATATAAAATTCTGCCCGAAGATTATGGCTTTAAGTACGTAAAATATTATAATGCCATGAAAACTGAAGATCAGAATATTCAGATTGGAGTTGTACTAGATACATATGAGTGGAATAGTAGAGTCCTGGAAATTATCAAAAATAGAATTGATTTTGGCATTCTTCATATCTATCCAACTCCAGCTTGGGGTAAAGGCATAGCAACATTATCTGCAAAAGAGATTTACGAAATATCTCTCGCGCTTCCGACTATCAACGAAGAACCCCATATTCAGCGAACTCTCAAGCTTATTAAAGAAAAAGCCGGGAAAGATGTCCCTATAGCCGTTACCGAGTTTAATGGCGGGTTTCCTGAAAATGAACCGGTGCCGTATAGACATTGCTTAGGAACCGCGTTATTGAATGCTGAATTATTACGGATATTTATGAAACCAGAAAATAATATTCTTATGGCCTGTTATTGGAATTTCTGTAATGAATATTGGGGGATGATCGCTAATGGGTTTGATGGTACATATAAGACGCTATATAACCCTTATTATAAACGTCCAAGCTATTATGTGTATGAGATGTACGCTAAGCACTTTGGGGATATTCTAGTTGATGTTGCTGTGAAGAGTGCTACTTATGATATGAGGATGTATAAACCCTATATTAAGAGTTTCCTTAAGCGGATTGTTGCAGGAACAATAATTAAGCCTAATTTATTACCGGATGCATGGCAGATTAATTTGGTTGATGGGATTGTTACTTCTGAAAAGAGTGGGATTTTGGAGGTAGATTTTAAGAATCCGGTTGCTTTTAATTATTATCATGCAACAAAGAAAGCAAAGATTGAGCCGAAGGCATACTATAAGTTATCTGGATATATAAAGACTGATAGTCTTGAAGCCAATCGAGGGATTTCGTTGGAAATTCAAGATGGCAGGGGATGGACTAAGACGAAATCAGCCGAGAACACAGAAACTTTTACGGGTACGAACGATTGGACATATGTTGAGACTATTTACGAGACGCTTCCGGATGCTGATTCAGTAACGGTGATTGCTAGAAGGATTGGCGATAAAGGGCCATTAAAAGGGAAGGCGTATTTTAAGGATGTCCGACTGGAGAAATTCGTTCCTGATCTCGATATGTGGAAGATTCCTTATTTATCGGTAAACGCGAGTAAATCAAGAGACGGCAAAAAAATCTATCTTATGGTGATTAATAAAAACATGGAGAAGGTGGAAACCGCTACGATTGAACTTAAGGATTTTATCCCTGCAACACAGGCCAATGCGTGGGTATTGAATGGCCCGAGTGTGGATGCGACGAATGAAGTGAAACATGATAACGTGAAAGTTACGCATAAGACGATTAATATTGCTGGCAGTAAGTTCGAATATACATTTGAACCACATTCGCTTACGGCAATTGAAATTGATAAACAGTGAAAATACTGCTAATAAACAAATACTTCTACGTCAAAGGTGGGCCGGAGAGATGCGTATTTAATACGGAAGAGTTGTTTCGTGCCAAGGGGCATGAGGTCGCGATACTTTCGATGAAGCACCCTTTGAACATTGCTTCGCCGTGGGAGAAATATTTTGTTTCAAATATCGATTTTGATAAAGCAGAGGGTTTAGGTCAAAAGTTAAATTTATTTTTTAATACGATTTATTCAAAAGATGCCGAAAGAAATATAGAGCGATTGATTGATGAATTTAGACCGGACATAGCGCATGTTCACAATTTTAATCATCAGCTTACGCCGTCTATTTTATTTCCGTTATACAAGAAAAAGGTGCCGGTTGTTGTTACGCTTCATGATTACAAGTTAATATGTCCATCATATCAGTTGCTTAGTAAGGGTATGATCTGTGAAAGATGTAAGGGTGGAAGGTATTACAAAGCGATCGTGGAAAAGTGCCATAAAGGTTCGTTCGCGAAAAGCTTTCTTGTAATGCTAGAGAGCTATATTCACCATAAAGTCCTTAAAAGTTATGATCGGATCAGCATTTATATAAGTCCAAGCAAATTTCTTATAGAGAAGAGCCGTGAGATGAGGCTTAGGGGAAGCTTTGAATTTGTTCCTAATTCTATTAACGTGAATAATTTTAGTCCGGAGTATAATAAAGATTCTACGACGATAGCTTATTTTGGCAGAATAGAGAAACATAAAGGGGTTGAGACTCTTGTTAAGTCAGTGAAGGGGTTGGCGATACATCTAGAGCTTATCGGAGAAGGCGAACTTTTGAAGGATTTTCAAGTTGCGGGAGCTGGAGCCAGTGTTGACAATGTTAATTTGTTGGGGTATCTAAGTGGCAATGAACTTTTTGACAGAATTAAAAAGGCGTTATTTGTGGTGATTCCATCAGAATGGTATGAAAATAATCCTTTTACTATTCTGGAATCTTTTGCGCTTGGTAAGCCGGTTATCGGCTCTAGGATTGGTGGGATTCCGGAATTGGTTAAGGATGGTGTCACTGGGCTTACTTTTGAGCCGGGGAATGTGCTGGATCTTAGGAGTAAGATAGAATATATGCTCGCGAACCGTGATAAGGTGGTTGAGATGGGGAAGAATGCGCGTAAGTTGGTTGAGGATGAGTTTAATGCGGAAAAGCATTATGCGAGGCTCATGGAAATATATAACAAAGCTATAGAGGAGAATAAGAAAAAATGGAAGGCATAGTTGTAGTTACTTATCGTTGCAACGCAAAATGCCATATGTGCAATACGTGGCAATTTCCAACAAAACCGGAAGAAGAGATAAAAGCAGCGGATCTTGTTTCATTGCCCGCGCTTAAGTTTTGTAATATTACAGGTGGTGAGCCGTTCTTAAGAACGGATCTTATCGAGATAGTGAAGCTTGTTAAGAGTAAGGCTGAGCGCGTGGTTATTAGTACTAACGGTTATTTTACTGATCGAATGGTTGCGCTTGCCAAAGAGATACCTGATGTTGGATTTAGGATCAGTCTTGAAGGGCTTCCGAGTGCAAACGATGAATTGAGAGGCATTACGGATGGATTTGATCATGGGTTGAGGTCTCTCTTAAAGCTTAAGAATATGGGGGTTAAGGACCTTGGTTTTGGTCTTACCGTATCGGATAGAAACGCTAAAGACCTTCTTGAACTCTATGACTTGGCAAAGTATCTGAACCTTGAATTCGCGACTGCGATTCTTCATAATGGATACTATTTTCATAAAACCGATAACTCAATTAAGGAGAAGTATCTTGTTATTGGTGAATTTAATAAGCTTATACGAGAGCTCTTTAAAACAAAACGCCTTAAGAATTGGTATAGAGCCTATTTTAACTATGGTATTACTAACTATGTTAAAGGAAATAAGAGACTTTTGCCGTGTGAAATGGGGGAGGATATATTTCTTGTTGATCCATATGGTGATATAAAGCCGTGTAATGTGGTTGATGTGACGATGGGAAATATCAAGAAAAAGCCATTTCCCGAGATTTGGAACAGTCCGGAGGCAAAAGAGGCGAGGAAAGCGGCACGTAATTGCGGTAAGAACTGCTGGATGGTAGGAAGTGTGTCGCCGGCAATGAAGAAGGATCTTTGGACGCCGACTCTCTGGATATTAAAGAATAGAAGTAAATATTTGAAGGGTTGTTTTCCTGATGTCAAAGCTTAAGATCGCCTACATTGGCCAGCGGGGCGTGCC
This sequence comes from uncultured Planctomycetales bacterium, assembly GCA_964603585.1. Lineage (GTDB taxonomy): Bacteria > Omnitrophota > Gorgyraeia > Gygaellales > Profunditerraquicolaceae > CAZRVK01. Next base: position 56,972 of record CAZRVK010000008.1, on the reverse strand, counting down.
GCCGACTTTTGGCGGGGTAGAGCGCTATGTTGATGAGATCGTGCGGCGATTGCCTCCAGATGAAGCTGAGACATATGTCTACTGTCGGAAGCATTATGTTGAAGATAGGGTTGTGGATTATACTAAACAGTTGTTTGCTCCGAGCCTTGAGTCGAAAGGGCTTGAGGCGTTTAGCCACTCTTTTTTCAGTGTGGCGGATGCGTTAAAATATCCCTTTGATATTGTTCATTTTCAGGCGCTTGGGCCGGCGCTCTTTTCGTTTATTCCTAAGTTGAGAGGCTCGAAGATCGTGGTTACTGTGCATGGCCTTGATTGGGATAGGGCGAAATGGGGCAGGGGGGCACGCATTGTCCTTAAAACTGGTGATTGGATGTCAGGGCACACTTCGTCTGCGATTATAAGTGTATCGAAGAAATTAAAGAAATATTACGAAAATAAATATAAAGTGGAAGTCTTCTTTGTGCCTATAGGTTTTAGTGAGCCGAAGATAACTAAAATCGACATTATAAATAAAAAGTTTGGGCTGGAGCCTTTTAAATATATTCTATTTTTAAATCGGCTGGTGCCTGAAAAAGGTATTCATTATCTGATAGAAGCGTTCAAAAGAGTGAAGAAAGATGATTTTAAGCTTGTCATAGCAGGAAGCGCATTTCAGGGTGATAAATATGTTGAATCCCTAAAGAATTTGGCAAAGGATGACGCGAGGATAATATTTACTGACTATGTTACAAGAGACGAGGTACATGAATTATATTCAAATGCATATCTTTTTTCTTTGCCTTCTGAGCTTGAGGGGATGCCGGCGGTTGTTTTAGAGTCTTTAAGTTATAAGTGCCCGGTGCTGATAAGCGATATTGAAGAAAATATTGATGTGATAAAGGGCTCGGATAGATTATTCGGGTTTACCCACAAAAACAAAGACGTCGATGATATTCAAAAGCAGCTAAAGGAGCTTATAGATCATCCTGAAACTGTCAATAGTATGCGCGAGCCGGGGCATGCGTATGTCTATAAAGAATACTCTTGGGATAAAGCTGTAAAAATGACACACGATGTTTATAAACACGTAATGGAGAAAAAATGAAAATATTGGTTACAGGTGGGGCAGGTTTCATCGGAAGCCATTTGATTGATTGTTTGCTTGCTAAGGGACACAGGGTTACTTGTATTGATAATTTGTATCTTGGAAGAGTGAATAATATTAGTCATAATCTAAAGAATAAAAATTTTAGATTCCTTAAGTTTGATGTATTAAATAGTAAGAAACTGAATTTAGTTTTTAAAAATGGTCGATTTACTACCGTGTTTCATCTCGTGGCGAATTCTGATATTCGCCGCAGCTCGGTTGATACACAACTTGATTATCGATTGAATTTCTTAAGTACTTATAATGTGCTTGAATCAATGCGGCTTAATCGTGTTTATGATATCGTTTTTGCTTCAACTTCTGCTATCTTTGGAGATACCAATAAGATTATCACAGAGGATATGGGGCCATTACTGCCAATTTCTTTTTATGGGGCGAGTAAATTGGCAGCAGAAGCTTATATATCAACCTTTTGTAATAATTATGGTTTACGTGCCTGGGTAATACGATTCCCCAATGTGACTGGTGAACGCGCTACCCATGGTATTTTATATGATTTTATGAATAAACTTAAGATCAATAAACGTTCGCTTGAAGTGTTGGGTAATGGTTGTCAGGAAAAACCATATTTGTATGTTAAAGATTTGGTTGCGGGAATTATTTATATTTGGCAGAATGCTAATGAGCAGTATAACTATTTTAATCTAGGGACTAATTCAACAATTAAGGTTTCTAGAATCGCAGAAATATTGCTGGAAGAATTAGGGCTTTCAGTAACGACGAAAATCAAATATACCGGTGGTGATCGTGGGTGGATTGGCGATGTTCCTAAATTCAGGTATAGTCTGGTAAAAGCGGCTAAAATCGGTTGGAAAAGTTCACGCGATTCAGAACAAGCAATAAGGTTGGCAGTTAGAAATCTTAAGTTGGAGTTTGGCTATAAAAATGATTAATCAGGCAGTTTTACTTGTTGGTGGCAGAGGTGAACGACTTCGTCCGTTCACGGATAATGTTCCGAAACCAATGGTTCCTGCTAATGGGAAGCCATTTTTAGAGCACCTGGTTGTGTTACTTAAGAATAACGGTATAACTGATATTTTATTCCTGACAGGATATTTAGGTGAGACTATTAGCGAATATTTTGGTGATGGTAGTCGATTTGGGGTTTCGATAGATTATTCAGTCGAAGAAACCCCGCTTGGCACCGGAGGGGCTTTATATAACGCTAAAAGTAAATTACATGATTCTTTTTTTCTCTTATTTGGTGATTCGTATTTGCCTTTTGATTATATGAAAATGGCATCTGAGTTTAAACGCTGTGATAAGCTAGTGCTTCTTTCTGTATATGATAATCGTGAAAATACCGATGTTCCTTTTAATGTGAAGTTAAATAAAAATGAAGGGACAGTGGCAGCGTATCTTAAGCAAAGGAATAAGGATCCGCAATTTACTCATTGTGATGCTGGCGTTATTGTGGTTAGTTCATCAGTAGTCGGGTTGATCGGCAATAAATTGCCAATATCTTTTGAAGAAGCCGTTTATCCAAGGCTCATTCAAATCGGAGAGTTAGGGTATTATGTTTCCGAAGAGCGTTTTTACGATATTGGGACATTAGAGCGTCTTAGGGACTTTGAAAAGTATCTTATGAGGGGTTAAATAATGATTATAACTAGGACTCCATTTCGGGTTAGTTTTATCGGTGGCGGTTCAGATTTAGCAGAATTCTATAAGAGGAGTGGTGGTGCGGTGTTAAGCACTTCTATAAATAAGTACATGTATATCAGCTCACACCCTTTTTTCAACCGCAAGTCTTTTCAGCTAAAGTATTCTAGGACAGAACTTGTTAATGCGGTTTCTCGCATCCAACATCCAATATTTAGAGCCGTATTGCAAGAATTAAATTTTGATGGTGGGCTGGAGATTTCTTCGAATGCCGATGTACCAGCTGGTACTGGGCTAGGATCTTCCAGCGCTTTTACTGTTGGGCTTTTACATAACCTGTATACTCTTAAATCAAAGTTAGTTCCAAAACATAAACTTGCTTCCGATGCTTGTAAGATCGAAATAGATATTTTAAAGGCGCCTATCGGCAAACAAGATCAATATGCTTCTGCTTTTGGCGATTTGAATTTAATTGAATTCTTTAAAGATGGTGCAGTTAATATGGAGCCAATTGCGATATCAGCTCATGATAAATTAGTTTTGCAAAAGAATTTATTGATGTTTTACACTAAGTCCCAACGATCGGCATCTAAAATCCTATCCAGACAAAAGCACTTTATGGCTGATGCCGATAAATATGGGTTGATCAATGACATGATCCCATATGTTTACAAGTTGCGGGATGCTTTATATGCGAAGGAATTTGATTATTTGGGTGAGATTATGCATAAAGGCTGGCAGCTCAAAAAGAAAGTTAATCGGGATATTTCTAATAAAGCGATCGATACTTATTATGACAAAGCTTTACGGGCAGGAGCAATAGGTGGGAAGCTTTTAGGGGCAGGGGGCGGTGGTTTCCTGCTTTTTTATTGTCCGCTCAATAAACAGAATAAACTGCGCAGGGTTTTAAAGGGTTTATACGAATTACAGTTCTCTTTTGATCAGGAAGGTTCTAAGGTGATTTATATCGGAGAAAACGATTGCGGAGGTGAACATGGATTTTTTGAATAGTATTGACGATTATTTTGGACGTCTTAAGATAGTTTTAGACAATATTGATAAGGACAAGATAAACTATTTTGTTAGTGTTCTCTTGAAACATTACGAAAAACAGAGCTGTATTTATATTTTTGGCAATGGTGGTAGTGCTATGACAGCATCGCATGTTGTTTGCGATTTCAATAAGGGTGTATGTTTAGAATTGGAGAAAAAGTTTAAATTGATCTGTTTGAACGATAATTTAGCCACAATTTTAGCCTACGCTAACGATATTTCTTACGATGAAATCTTTCGGTTGCAGTTAAAAAACTATTTGAAGAAAGACGATTTAGTGATTGGTATCTCCGGCAGTGGTAATTCTTTAAATGTACTGGAAGGGATTGAATATTCTAAGCAAGTAGGCGCGGAGACTTTTACATTGTGTGGTTTTGATGGTGGCAAGTTGAAACAAGTCGATGCGGTTAATTGTTTGCATATTCCCATTAATGATATGCAAATAGCCGAGGATTCCCATGTAATTATTTTCCATGTGGTAATGCAGATTTTATATAAGCATTTAAACAATAAAGCGAAGTAAGAATGTCGTAGTGTCATAGATAGTCCCATAGACGCTTTACGTAAATACTTGGAATAAAGGGGACGTTTCTATTTTTTTATGCTGGAGAAGTGGCAGTTCTCAAGGGTTGAGGGCTGTCACTTTTTTTTGTTAGATTTTGGCTCCTTTCGCGTCTATTAAAGCGAGGGGGGGGTAAAATGGGCGAAAGAGAGATTGCGGTAGAAGTGGTGGCGGCGAAGATTCTTCTGGTGCGGGGGAAATTGGTATCACAAAATGTGATACCAAGCGTAAAGCATCTAAAGGGATTCTCCGAAAAGAGTGGGAAGGCCAAAAGGTAAGATAATTGTTGCGTAGCTCATTGTTTGAGCTACAATTAGATAACACGTCTTGTTATTTTTACAATTGGTTTTTCTGCACTTTATTCTTGGTTTCTTGTTATTTGATTATGACTAAATCCCATAGGAAGTATAAATTAAAGAAACAATGGCTGTCACCTGTATTGATGATTTTGGTGAGAAAAAATAGGCAGGAGATAGTTTTAATAGGGTGTAAGAAGTCGGTTGAGTATAGTGCTGGGCCGGTTACGACCGATGTTGATTGTGAAATATTCGGTGGGATGACGTGTAGTGATTGTGATTCGGCCGCAACTTCTTAATTGTATTAGAGGAATAAAGGGGACGCCTGCCTGCCGGTAGGCAGATTTCTATTTTTTAAAGTGTCAGTTCTCAATATCTTGAGGGCTGTCACTTTTTTTGTTAAGTTTGGGAATAAAGGGGACGTTTCTATTTTTTTATGCTGGAGAAGTGGCAGTTCTCAAGGGGTGAGGGCTGCCATTTTTTTTGTGTTAGATTTTGGTTCATTTTACGTCTATTATGGAGAAGGGGGCTTCTCATGGAGAAAGACATTGTTAATACGAAACAGGGTTTGGCTGTATGAAAATAACCCCTTGACAATACAAGCTATGACTTGTATACTTTAGATAGGCTTAAAATGAGTCAGGATAGGCTTAAAGGTGTTTATTATTTTGTTGATGAACGGGGAAATACTCCCGTAAAAGATTTTATTAGGGTTCTTTCGCTGAATGATCGCGCCAAAGTATTTGCTTATATTGGAGAGCTTAAAAAACAGGGTAATAACTTACGTCGTCCGTTGGCTGATTATTTAGGCTGCGGGATCTACGAATTAAGGCCAAAAGCTAATAGAATATTTTATTTTTTCTTTCATAAGGATAGCGCTGTCGTTGTTCATGCTATCAGGAAGAAGACGGATAAGATATCACCAAAAGACTTGGATTTGTGTATAAAAAGGAAGGCCATTGTAGAAGGGAGTATAAAGGTGGAGAAATTGGATTTATGAAAGGATCGAGAAAATGAAGAAGATAAAGCTTGAAAAGGTTGATAGTCATTTGCAAGAAGAGTTAAAGAATAAAAAGTTTAAGAAAGTCTATGAAGTTGAGGTTGCTAAAGTTGCATTAGCTCATAGAATTGCTGTGCTTAGGAAAGAAAAACATTTGAATCAAGAGGATTTCGCTAAAAAACTTGGGGTTTCCCAGCAGTTTATTTCTCAAATAGAGACTGGGCAAGAGAATAACCTAACGCTGGATACATTATTGCGCTTAGCTGCGACATTAGGAAGAGGATTAAAGATTTCATTCCCCAAACTATCTAGAGGAGGTTCTTCTTTGCAGGTAATTTAGAAACCAGGGGACGCTTCGGTAGTTTTAAGGCAGGTTGGAGTGGCAGTTCTCAAGGGGTGAGGGCTGCCATTTTTTATATTGGAGGAATAATAGGCAGGTTGGTCAATATAATTGATTATCGATGGCATAAAGGTTGACTTTATTCATCTAACATGCTATATTATTGAGTGAAGGGGGTGATTGTAATGAATAAAGTTCAAGCAAATTGTCCGATTTGCCATAAAGCATTGAAGATTAGGGAGTTACATTGTGATGAGTGTGATTTAAGCTTAAAAGGGGAGTTTGCACAGAGTTTATTCTATGATCTTTCCCAGGATGAACAACAGTTTGTGTTTGATTTTGTGCTTAATAGCGGCAGTCTTAAAAGCATGGCGGAAAAACTCAACAAATCTTATCCTACGGTGCGCAATATCCTGGATAATCTGATCGAAAAATTAAAGGCTTCACAGATGACTGAAAAGAAATTAGGCAGTAAGAAAACTGTACTGCTTGACTTGGTTGAAGAAGGCCAGATTTCTATATCTGCGGCACATAAGATCATTGATCTACTTAGGTTATAAAAGGAGGGTAAAGATATGAAAAGCTTGAATTTGGCCATGACCTGGGTTGTAACGGTTGTTCTGGGTTTATTCTGTATTACAGAGAGTGTTTTTGCTGTTCCGGCTGGGGCTGATCTGGTCGTAAACGGCAATCTCGGGCAAATGAACGGGGATCTGCCAGTGGGATGGTATCCGGTTGGCCCATCCGGCCAAGGTGTGGAATTTAAAGGAATGGATAATTTGATGGTTTCAGTTACTGATAAAGAGATACTAAAATATGGCCCGCCCAACTGGGCCCAGGATATTACTACTGGTATTCCGGTAAATAAAGTGGTAACGCTTAATGTGAATATAAAGAGCCAGGATGTTCAGGGGCTCGCAGCTGTGGCTTTGCAGTGCTGGAATAAAGGTTCGATCGTTGGTTTTGGCACGACACAACATTCTTATCCGGTTTCTGGGAGTAAAGACTGGATGAAAGCGTCTTTTTCTGTGAATGTGCCAGCAAATACCGATAAACTGCGTATTTTATGTATGCTGGCGGGGACTGGTAAGGCGTGGTTTGATGAGATCAGTTTGCGCCAGGGTGGCAGTGCCGCGGTAATGGGGAATATTCACGGCAGTTCTGCCGGCAGGAATTTAGGGATTCTTGGCGGGGTGTTGGGGAGTTTGATTGGGGTGGTTTGCGGGGTTTTAGGTGTGCTTTGCGGGCGTAATAGAAAGAAGTATCAGCAGATGATGGTTAATTGTCTAAAGGCAATTACTGCTTTAGGTGCGTTATCTTTGTTTGTCGGGGTTTATGCGTATCTTACAAAGACTTTCGATCCGATTTATCGCTATGGATTGACCTTGATAGGGGTGATATTGTTATTCATTGGAGTGCTTAATTTAATAGTTCAGGTGCGATATCAAAAGAATATCGAGGATTTTAAAAAGACAGTAGATAAGATTGAGTAAATAAAGGGGACGTTTCTATTTTTTTGTGTAATAAGGGGTAAGAAATTAACCTTGGGTTTTTGTAATTTCATGCTATTAGTAAAAGTATTTGCCGTCAGTTATCCAAAAGAGCCAGCGTAATAGTTTCATCTTTCCTGAAAGCGGTTTCTAAGAATCATTCATTTAGCCTTGAATCAGGTTATATATATATCATATTTAATATAAGCTTTAAATCCGGTAGGCTATATATGCTCAAGAAACCATTTAAGAGTATCTCTATTTTGCTGTGCGTTTTGCTTTGCGCCCAACAATCCGGCTTTGCCCAGGTTGCCGCAGAGTTGAATATCGCCGGACACCTTAGCTCTCTGCACAACGCTTTTACTGCTGATAAATTCCGTCCTCTGCACTTGCGTTACATCTCTTATGATAACCTAAGCAACAACTTTAAGCTCCTTATAGACAAAGGCGATATTAAGAACCTCCAGGACCAGGATATAGAATCAACAACTAAAGACCTGCTTAACTATTTCTTTGTGGGGATTTCTTTGCCCAATGATGCCTTTTGGGTAAACCTGCGGCCTGATTCACCCGATGGCATTATATCCCCGCTCTTAGCCCAGACGGATGTAGGCAGGATACTTTTAGAGAGTGATCTCCAGCTTAAGAAAGACACAGCTAAAGCCACTTCTCCGGAAACCCCTGAAGGTAGAGATTATTGGAACAAGCTTTACCAGAAGGCTGAAGAGCTCTATGGCCGTCAGAATGTAACCATACCCACGTTGACTCGTCCCTGGATAATCCCGGATGAGATTATTATCCGTGAGGCAGAAGATTCTGCCTATGTCTATAAAGCTACTCTAAAAGTGATGCTTGAACAGGACTATTTAAAAGGCAGTTCCACATATTCTTTTAAAGACCCCAGAGAAAAAGAGCTTAATGAATATTCAAGCCAGATAATCAGGGAGAAAATACTCCCTAAACTTATCAAAGAGGTGAATAGCGCCAAGCGTTATGCACCGTTAAGACAAGTATACTATTCACTTATCCTTTCCCAGTGGTTTAAGGCAAGAAATGTTAACAAAAACACCAAATATTCACGGCTCATCGACAGAAAAGGCCTCTCTAACCTGCAAGCTAAAATCCCCTATTCAGTGGATACCTATTTTACTGCTTACAAGGAGAACTTTGAAAGAGGGGAATACAATGCCCAAGAACCCATCTATACATCCCACGGGCAGGTGATTAGAAGGTATTTTTCAGGAGGTATTACTAATATTGCGCCGGTTGTTCCTAATTTAGGGCAACCTACTCTTGTTAATTCTACGGGGACTATGATTACTGTAGCCCCGGATGTCAATGATCATAGTGTGAATAAAAATACCTTGCCTTTAATGGAAGCGGTACAAGGTTCAAACGGGGAACTGGTATTAACAACTCCTCTTAATCAAGCTAATTCCCAAATGGCAAGAACAGAAGAAAACGATTTTGGTATTGCCGATAATAACCAGGGAGGTCTAAATAGGCAGGCGCATCAGAATTATCATGCCCAGGGTAGGTTCGCAGAAGTTGTTGAGGATATTGCTAAGGAGATTGGAGCTAAAAAGAGAACAGATGGTAGATATGATTTGCGCGGAGCAGTAGATAATGCTCCGGGCAGGCGTATAAAAACCGCTTTTGGTGAAGTTTATATAAACGAGGACGGGGTATTGGTGATAATTGACAGCAGGTTTCAAAGAAATCATGCCGGAAGAGGGGAATATGCTGTTTATGCGGTAAATTCGACAAAAGCAGCACATGAAATAGCTGAACTTAAGAAGTGGGCTGAATTTGCAACTTCCGCCGAAGCTAAAAGTTTAGGGTTATCCGTTTCTTGGGAAGATATACGCGCAGGAAGGCTGGGAGAATTGTTAAGGGGTTGGATGAATGAAAAAGGTTTATCGGAGCAGGAAAAAGCCAGGAGAACAGCTTTAATTGAACAGAAAGTAAATGATTTTCATCAGAGCGGATTAGATGCGGAAAGAAAAGCGGAAGTAAAATTGCTGCAGAGTCTCTATAATAATAGCCAAGCTCAAAGAGCCTGGGATGGATTTATGGGGGCAGTAAGGCAGAGGCCGGCTAATATGAAAGTTTTATTTGCGCGGGAAATATATAAAAATGAACAGCGGGGTATGGTAAGGGTTTTATTTGAGGTGATGGCACCTGATGGCAGGCACTATTTTTTTATAGTAACAACTGAATACGGCAATATAAAGTCCGTAATTTTCTCTCAAGATGACGTAAAGGGGCCGCTTTATGAATGTAAATCGTATTTCGTAGTGCCTGATGCCTTTTTAGAAGAGATAGGAGGATTTTTACAGGGTTCTGGTATTAACGTCGCGGCAAAAATAGATACGTGGGTTATTAATAGGCCGTGGGTTGAAACTGAAGAAGACAGGTTGGCCTTTGAAAAAGCGTTTGAGTCAAGCCCGCTGATAAGAGAGTTTCTGTTTGATTTAATCAATAGGGGAATTAATGCCTCTTTGTCCGGGCAATATTTAATTACTTCTAAAGGCGCAGGCGCTATGTATTGGAGAAATGTAATTTATCGTATGACGTATAAAGTCAGTAATATCCCCGTGTTTATACACGAGTTTATTCATTTTCTTTATGATAACCTTACTTCTGATGAGAAAAAAAGGGTGGAGGTTTATTTTAAACAGAATCACCCTGAATTGGATTTGTTATTTAAGACTTTGTTATATAGGGGTAAACAGATCACTTATGCGACAGAAGGCATGGCTTATTATCTGCAAATGGCTTTAGAGGGAAAACTTGAAAATTCTGGATGGAAAACCGCAGATGGCGTAGAGTTCTCATTAAAATTACGAGAAAGCGACCTGGATTTCTTTTTATCCTTAGGCCTTATTTCAGAAGGGTTGAGGGATAATATGCTTCGTCAACTAAACGCTAATCAGGGAATTAGTTCCCCAGGCCAAGTATTATCTCAAGCTAAAAGTCAAGAAGAGCCCGAAATAGATTTTATTATTGCAAGCGACAATCCTGGTGGGAGCGATCTTAGTGAAGTCTTGAAGGACAAGAAATTTCAACAAACTGTTGGCGACGTTGTCCAGATTTTGGCCCTGGAAGGCCAGGAGGCCGGTTTTATAGTGCATGAAGATGGTAAAGTTAGTTATGTGAAAGAAGGCCAGGTAGTGCATACCGGAGGCTTTAACTCCGGTTCAATGGTCTCTATCCCAAAACGGCTTGCGCAGGTTTCTACTGCTCCGGTTTTATTGGATCTCCATTCTCACCCGGTTTTATTGAGAGAAAATATAGTTGATGTTTTTCCAATCCCATCAGAGCAAGATGTTAAGAATTGGGAAGAATCCGGAGCAAAATTTGCGCTTATCGTCTGGGGGGATAAAAGGATAGGTTGGTATGCAACGCTTATCGATGTATCGAAAACGGCCTATGATGAGTATAAAGGGTGGGGCAACTTCGATCCGCAATCTATTATGGTGAGGTTAGCTTTAGAGAAAAATGCGCGGTTCTTTAGGCTAAATTCAACCCGGGGAGGTTTATCTTATAGCAGGTCAAGATTAGAGCCCGGGGCAGAAAGCTTAGCCTTAGAGGAAATAACTATTCAATACGCCTTACATGCTTACAAAGAGTTTAAGGATAACGTTGCGGTAGTGCAAAGTAACAGCGAATCCCGTAAACAAAAATGGTTTCAGCGGGCATACGACCGGTATAAGGATATATCCGATACTGCGCTTAGGGAAGAAATGAGATTTCCCGGATTAGGCATACTCTTGAGTGATTATAGGAGGGGAATTAACTATAATGCTTCGATGCTTTCGGATTGGCATAATACCGCCACTATTAAACATGAAATGAGTAAAGAAGCTAAGGGGGTAGAGGCTTTATTAAAAGTTATGCGTGAAAGGCAAAATGCCGGAAGAGCAGATTTTTCTGAAGAAATAGAAAAAGCGGAAAGGTTACTTAATGAATATTCCCAGGTTTTAACAACTGCCGAGCCAAGTGCTGTTTCTTTGCCACAAGCCGGATCTAACTTCGATATAGCAAAGGAATTTATTGATAATCAGTCTGTTTTGAGGATTATCAACGACGCTCATAAAGCGGAAAATGAGGGGAATTTTGAAGAGGCCCTAAGAAATTATAATCTGCTTATAGAATTTGCTAAAGGCATAGCAGATGTTGTGCCTGAGTATAAAAAACTTTTGCAGTTCGCCCAGGAAAAGATAACTGAAATTAAATCAAGGCAGTCAGATGGTCGAAATAATGAAAACGCTAATACTGGCCCTGGAGGTATAGATTTTCGTTTTCTCCCGATTGTTACGCAGTCTGTGGATAGCCTGAAAGCAAGCATAAGGGGTATGTCTAAGAGCCGCATAGAGAGTATAAATTTAACCCAAGAGTGGTCTGATATAGAACATTTGATTGATTCAGGCATTACTCCATCGGCCGAACGATTAAAAGAATACCTTGCCGCAAGTTATTTAAAGGGGAATCTCGGTAATGATACGGATAAGATTATTTCATCGATTTCAGATATTTTACGGATGCAGGAAGAGGTCTGCTGTTCTACTGAACCCATGCTTAAAGATATCCTTATTGTGCTTGGGGCAGGAAGGAGTGGAGAGGAGTTAAAAGCAGCCTTTAGCGGAGTAATGTAAACTTAATTATTAAAAAGGGGCACTAGCCTTTAAGCCTACCGGGGCACACAAGGCCTACCCTAAAAAGTGCCTCTTTTTTATTTGTGGGGAATAAAGGGGACGTTTGAATAAAGGGGACGTTTCTATTTTTTTAAGAAAATCATACGATGAGAGAGAAATGTGTGTTAATATGTACAGTATGCTTAGTAAATACATTGCTTTGAAGGGTATAAGTTTATTACTTTTCTTCGTTTTGTTCTTTCCGCAAGTTTCTTATTCGGCTTACCAGCAGAAAACTCAATTTAGTGATGAAAATTGGCAGGAGTATCGGAATCAGGATGAGGGGTGTTCTTTTCGTGTGCCTAAAGAGTTGAAGATAAGCTTTACGAAAAAACGCGATCGCCAAGAGGCAGTTAGGCAATTAATGCCGTTTGATTATGTGAATTTTGTTATGCGCCAGGCTGAAGTAGGTATAGTGCCTTTTGAGTTAGGTTTTGGGGTGCATTGGAATAAGTATAAACTTTCGACCCGTGCCTTTGCGGACTCAAAAGATGTGGGAGTTAGGCAAGGGGTTAAGGAATACTTGGTGAATCGCTCAATTAAGGTTACTGTAGATGGGATCGAAGGGGTGCGCGATGATTTTACGCTTGTAAGCGATTATGAGCGTAAGACTTATTCTCGGGTCATTGTTCCGGTAGGAGATAATTTCTTTTGTTTCCTTTGTACCTTAGGATCTGATCAGCCGGTTGCAGAGTATGAGCAGGTGTTTGAGAAGATAATCCAGAGCGTTAAGTTTGGGAAGTAAAACCAGGGAAATCCAGGGGACGCTTCGGTAGTTTTAAGGCAGGGTGGAGTGGCAGTTCTCAAGAGTTGAGGGCTGTCACTTTTTTTGTGTTAGATTTGGGATCCTTTGGCGTTTATTATGGAGAAGGAGGGGGTTGTATATGGCAGTGATAGATAACTCCATATTAATATACATATAATAGTATTGACAATAAGCCATATATAGTGTATAGTTTATGGTACAAGATAATATTAGTAGTTTTGTTTGGGATGAAAATAAAGAATTAGAGAATATCCGTAAGCACGGGGTAGATTTTTCGACTGCGACGCGGGTATTTAAGGATCCTGACATAAGAATTTATATTGATGCGAAACACTCCAAGTATGAGGAGAGGTTTTTTTGTATTGGGAAAGTTGATGGTAAGGTTTTAACTGTGAGGTTTACATATCGATTTGGTAAGATTCGAATAATTGGTGCGGGGTATTGGAGGAAAGGAGTTAATTATTATGAACAGAAAGATTAAGGATTATGGGGATATGCCGGTTGGGAAATTACAGAGGATAGAGAATTTTCTTCCTCCTCCGGAAAAGCTTGTATTCCCTGAAGAAAGCGTCAAGGTTACTATTGCGCTAAATAAGAAAAGCGTTGATTTCTTGAAGCAAAAGGCAAAAATTCATAATGTAAAGTACCAAAGAATGATCCGTCAGTTAATTGACCGTTATGTGGGTATATATTCAAAATCTGATATTAAGGAGTCTGTATAATGCCTGGCAAGATTAATTCGGGCAATAAAGGGGATGCCTGCCTGCCGGCAGTCTTCTATTTTCTTAGGCGGGTTCGGGAATGAAGGATTA
>CAZRVK010000008.1:0-43107 GCA_964603585.1 uncultured Planctomycetales bacterium | reverse complement strand
TTTAGGGAAAAGCTGAACCATCCTTTGAGTTTGGCTTTTACCGGGATATGCAGTATAATCGCGACCGTATTGTTCGCTGGATTAAGTTTACCGGCTAATACGGTCTTTTCATTATATAGATGTTTTACAGCAATATCATTTAGCGGCCGCATTATATTTATTTCGCCGCCAGCCCTGTTTTCTTATGAGAACAGGGCTTTTTTCTTGAGAGGAGGTGATGTAAAACGGATAAAAGAGCCAGGAGGTAAATGTCTTAATTGGATAGAACTGATAGTAAATAAAATAGGAGGAATAAAATGAAAAATAAAATTGGGAATAGAAGCGGATTTACTTTATTAGAGTTGATCGTTGTAATTATCATTATCGGGGTCCTGGCGGCTTTAGGGTTTGTGCAATATACCTCGATGGTAGAAAAAGGCCGTAAGGCAGAGGCACGCACGCTTTTAGGCTCGTTACGTACCATTCAATTTGCTTACTTTGAGGAAAATGGGGTGTATGGTGATCTTGGACAGATAGGGACTCCTGCTCCGGCTGGATGCCAGGGGAGCCATTATTTTAGTTATGCGTGTGTTGGCGCTGCTTCTGGTGTTTGTACAGCAAGCCGGTGCACCGCTAATGGTAAGGCTCCACAGCATCCAGTAGGATACAGTATAACCTTAGCTCCGGATGGAACTTGGGGAGGTGCAATTAATTAAGCGTTGAAAAAGAAGGTGGCAGGCGCTTAAAAGCTTGTCACCTTCTTATTTTTTTGCCCAGGTAGAAACGTGTTTGTAAAAAGGGGAAAATAGTTCTGTATTCTTTTTAGGAAATGGATATAATTAGGGCATGAATAATATTGTAAAAAAATCCTGGCGATCGCCGCAGTTGATCAGACTGGCCAGGCAGGAACAAGCAGAAAATATCCTTGTTGGGTGTAAATCCACTGCTTTGGGTAACCATGGCCCTAATTCATTAGATTCCTATTGTATTTATGACGGTGGCGGATGCGGTGCATGTAATGTCGATTCGCCATCCTAGATTTTGTAAAATATGAGTTTGTAAAAACAGGCGTGTGTTCTATTTACCAAAAAGATATTCTTTTTGTTCGGCAGGGATTTGAGATGAGGCTTCTTCCCAGAAACTTTGAGCGTTCTTTATGGCATCTTTGACCGTAGATTCTGTGGCGGGGATATCTAATCTTACCATTAATCCGACCTTTTCCTTATTGAATAAAGAATACCATAACTGCAGGATCTTCTGCTGTGTCCAATCCACTACTTTTTTGTTGATTGTGATCCAATAGATCAAGACAAAACCACCGTTATCTTTTCCGGCAAAGATCGCTTTGGCTTTTATTTGTTTACCGCCCGCCAGTTTTAATTCTACATCCGGAAGGTCCTGGATCTTATACCCCGAACTGCCAAAACAAACCTTTGGATTGTGAAAGTTGCCGGCATCCAATATGAGAAGCAATAGGCTCTCGCCGTAATAATTCGAATACCCGCGGGTAAAGACTTTACTGATAAAATTATAGCGCAGGTCGTTTAAGTTAAGGCGGTGCGACATATCTTTGCCGCGCCAGTTGCCGGTGCGAAAGGGGATCTCAAGGGTCGAGACGATATCCGGGCTAGTGTATTTTACCTTGGGCAGGGCATAACTTGCGGCCAGGGTAAGAAGTAAAATTATGATTGTGATGAGTGGCCTAATTTTTTTCATGTTTTTCGCAAAGTGATTCTAATCCCATTAACCCGGCGATCAGAATAATGAATATAACGAATCCGCTGGTATCGTGAAACTGCGCGCCGGTCTTTTCGCCGAAGTGGTATGTTACCATGCATACCCCTAATACCCGGATCAGGTTGCCTAAAAGTGCAAGCGGAATGATCGAAGACAGTAATATGGTTTTTTTCTTTCCGGAACCTTTTTGCAGGTAAACATACACCAGCCCCAGCGAGATCATGGTGATCAACGACCTGAATCCACTGCATGCCGGGCCCATATAGATCTCATGCCCGCCCATGGATAATAATAACCCGTCGCGGGTAATGGGATAATGTACGGCTTTTAAGATCACTTCGGTGAATACGGAAATACCATAGCGCATGGGTAAGGTGATACTGTCTAAAACCCCTAATGGCGGAGGGACAAGGAGTAATAAGTACAGTATCGGAAACCATAGCGCTTTTAAAACCCGGGGGCCGTAAAGGTAAAGAGCCAATCCTGCCGTGACTGGGATGAGCGAAAAAGAGGTAAGTGATAAATACTCCTGGCGCCAGCCGAAAATAAAGATCAATGCCCCGATAATTAAAGGCAGAAGGGATAAAAGGCCGAGTTTTGAAGGATTGAAATTTTTAATATGCTCGAATATCTCTACGCGTTTACGCCAAACCAGCCATAAGGAGATCGGCAGGATAAAATAAGCATGGGTATAATCGATATTTTCCCAGCGTGAGCGGTAAAGCTGATAGAAAGTAGGTGAATAAAGAATGGCTACGGTAAGCCAGATCAGGATGTTCATCGTCATAGTATAGCAGAAAAATCCGGTTTTTCTAAAAAAAAGTAGTTTTATTTTTCGGGATTTGTAGTAAACTGAAAGTGTTGGCAACAGCAGTAAAACGATGGCGTGGATATAAGGATGAGAGGAGGATAAATGGATAATGAAGTCGTGATCGCATTAATCGCCAGTTCAGTGATCTTTTTTATCTACGGCAGCATATCGATAATAAGCCTGATCCTTACTTTTTCTAAAAAAACTTATGAGAAGATCAATACCAAAGTTGAACTGGACCTTTTTTCACAGCCGGTTGTTTTTTTGCCGGTTTTTGAATCAAAAAGGATCAATTGGTTCGATAAATGGGCATTAAAGAACAATCGGATCATTGGGCCGATCTTGATCATTTTATCTTTGGTGGATTTGAAGCTGGCGTTTATGCTGATGAAATAGAAGGTTATTTATAGATAAAAAAGGGTGTTTCTCTTTGAGAAACGCCCTTTTTTTTGCCTTTTTCGAGATTGGAAACTTATTAAGGTTGTTTATAAAATACTTTAAAAAGTAGTTGACAGTGGGTGTTCTTGGTGTATAATTCCCAAATACACATTCTTCCTGGTATAAAACCATTTAAAAGTGAGGGGATTATGAGAAACAAAGCCTTGGGTGTGATTTTGGCTGGACTTATGTTTTTGGGGGTTGTAACACCGGCATTTGCCGACTGGTCACAGAGTTTCAGGCAGTTAAGCAGTGAGGTTTATTTTGGCAATGAGGTTGGCCAATTCGATCAAATGGGGATTTGGTGGATTGGCAGCGGCAACGACAGCAAGTTCAATACTCCCGCTTTCAGTAATTTCTCCCTTGCCGGGTGGAGCAATGTGAGTATTTCTAATAAGAATGCTTTTGCTTTGGGCACTCCAAGTGACCTGCTGGACTTTAATATTAATTTCATTGGCAATAAACAGAATGGCACAGAGTTCCTTTTCATGGCGGCTTTAAATGGCCAGATCCTTCAGCGCCAGCATGTTATTTTTGACGGGACGAATTGGAACGCTGACCCTTGGGTTTCTTTTCCTTCGGTTTCAGCTGATGAATGGAAAAGTTTAGGCGGCGGCGCGCCGATTACTCCCGAGCCGGTTAGTTCGATGCTGTTTTTGTTAGGCAGCGGGGTAATGGCAGTGCGTAAGTTCAGAAAGAGTAAAAAATAGAAACGTCCCCTTTTTTGGGGGAAATGTCCCCTTTTTTGTTGACAAATGAGGGGGAAGAGGTATAATTAAAAAAGTGTGAGTTGTTTAACCGTTAACAGGGGTGGTAAGATGGAAAAGGGATTAAAAGTCGGGTTAATTGGACTATTACTCTTTGTTTTTTCTTCGGTTGGGAATGCGTTTGCCTGGGATCCTTATGATTTTATCGGGACTTCGGCCTGGAGAAATAATGCCTGGGTGGAGACTGATACTTTTGCTTTTGATGAAAAACCCTGGTTGCATCTGGTCATTCCGGATGATGTAGATTTTACTTGGGACCTGACAACTTCGGCATGGACTGCCGAAGGAAGCGGTGTACCTAATTTTACTATTCCCATCCTGGATTCGTTTGTCAGGGATACCAAGAATAGTATTTATGTCTCTTTTAACGATAACCGCTGGTTTGGGCTTAATGGCTGGCAGGAGATCCGTAAAACAGGTGACTGGGATATTAATGCCTGGTCAGTAGTATTCGATGGTTTCCGTATCGCGGGTAAGTTTAACGGGGATGCGAGTTTTACTGTTACTCCCGAGCCGGTGAGTGCGGTGCTCTTTTGGCTGGGCGGCGGTTTATTGGCTGCACAGGTGGTGCGTAAAAAGAGAAAAGCTTAAGTATATAAGTTTTAGTTTATAAGTAATGGGAAGGAGAGATCCTTCCCATTTTTTTTTGCGCTTTTGCGGCTGTTTTATCTATCCTATTGCAGTACAATCCTTTCAGAATATAATATTTACCTTAAAAAACTGTTAGATTTTATCTCTTTTGGCGTCTATTAGTGCGAAAGGAGGGCAAGACTTATGGGATAAGTTATGTGTTAGTAGATCAATTTATCAGGATAGAAAGGAGAATGTGAATGAGAAGTGTGATCTTGGTTTTAGTGATGATATGTTTTTTAACGGCTATTCCATATCCGGTATTGGCTGGCGAGGAAAGCTTTAAGTTCTGGGTAAGCCAGGATTCATGGGTTAATCAGGGGAATCCCGGTGCTAATTATGGGGCGAATACTTACCTTTCGGTCAAGGATAAATCCCAGCTTGCGGAAAGCTATTTGAGGTTTAGTGATGCCGATATATCTTTGCTTAAAGGTAAGAATATAACCTCTGCTTCACTTTATTTGTATCAGTATCTGGATACTTATTCCCC
The DNA here is from genome assembly GCA_964603585.1 of uncultured Planctomycetales bacterium. Taxonomy (GTDB): domain Bacteria; phylum Omnitrophota; class Gorgyraeia; order Gygaellales; family Profunditerraquicolaceae; genus CAZRVK01. The sequence continues at coordinate 38,255 of CAZRVK010000008.1, read as the reverse complement.
GGGGGATTTTATTAATCTGCATCGGGTAACCTCGGATTGGAAAGAGGATGAGATCACCTGGGATCTTAAGCCGGCGTTTGCGGCCGAGCAATCCGGATTGTCATTGTATTTAAGCCAGGATAATGAATTATGGAGGAAATGGCCGGTTTCTTTGGATTTGATCACTTCCTGGCAAACCCAGGGGAATTACGGTTTGATGCTGGAGAATAACCAGAACACATTAAAAGACGCGCTTTCTGCGCGGTTTTACAGCTCGGAGTCTTCTCTTTTGGATAAACGGCCGTATTTAGAGGTGATGACGACTACTACCCCCGAACCAATAAGTTCAGCGCTGTTTTTATTGGGAAGCGGATGCTTTATGGCAGGAAAATACAAGGGGCGCAGAAAACCGGGAGTATGAAAAGAAAAAGGGAGGAATTTTATTTCCTCCCTTTTTTATCTAAAGCTTGTGACGGAACTTAAGCTTTTTGCCTTTTTCTTAAAAAACGCCTTGAGATCAAACCTGCGCCGCCTAATAAGAATAATGCGGAGCTGATCGGTTCAGGGGTGATGGTGAATGAAGCATTTTTGCTGATAAATTCACTGCCGGAACTGTAGTCTAAGCGGATATTCCATTTGCCGAGCGCTCGTGCGCTGTTCCAGTCGCTGATACCATGCCATACATCAGTAACACCGGAAGTTACTTTGAAGGTGTTAAAGATCGGTGATCCTGATTCCGGGCTCCACCAGCCGATAGTGTAATCTAAGACGGAAGATGGTAAGTTAACATGCAGCCAGGGTTTTTGCGTCCAGCCGTAAGTTGCATCCGGCTGTAAGGTAAAACTGTTTTCATTATCGACCATGCTTAATGTGATATCGGCGAATGCGCAAGTAGTAATAAATAGGCCAATGACGAATACTGCGATCGTTACTGCGATTAGTTTCTTCATGCCACAACCCTTTCTTTTACATTTCGGTTAATAAATTACACGTATTGCCATTATAGTAAAATCAACTTTTTTGTCAAGCACTTTTTAAAGTTTTTTATTAAGTAAGAATTGGTATTTATGCCGGGATTCAGGAGTGATTGTTTCTAAATAGTCTGATTCCTAAAAATGGCAGGATACCGCTTAAGAATAACAGGAAACTGCTTGGTTCGGGAACAACATTTATGACTGGCGGGTTTGTATCAGTGCCACCGCCGCCTCCTCCTGTGCCGCCTAAAGGCCCCGGGACCGATGCTAATGATAATTGTCCTAAAGGCCGTATTGGCCGCTCTTCTGGTGGCAGAGGGGCAGGATCTCCTCCTGTACGCAACCCTTGAGGAGGTTTATTCTTGCCAAACAAAGTACTTCCACCGCCTGTGCCGCCTGCTCCGGCGCCGAGCCGGGATGGGCCGGCGAAAACAAAGTGCATTAAGCCAAAAAAAAGTAATATCCCACCGATTATTCCAACGAAGATTGTAAATGCGCGCATTTTTCCCTTTTTATATCAACCTGTACTGCGATTTTAAGCGGCTCTTTTTTTCCTTAAGAAACGCCTTGAAATTAATCCTGCGCCGCCTAATAAGAATAATGCGGAGCTGATCGGTTCAGGGGTGATGGTGAATGTAGTTGTGTATGTTCCCGATGAAGGAGTGGCTCCCAGTTTTGAATAATCGGCTTGTAAGTTCCAGGTACCGAAGTCTTTGATCTGGTCCCAGGTATAATTGAGTCCATCGGAGGTGTTTAAGTAAGTAAAATCATTGAATGAACGCCAGAAATCGGTTGTTGTATTGTTGCTTAAAGTAAATTTGTAGGAAAGATAACTACTGCCATTCGGTTTTTGCCACCAATAAGTCACAGAACTTGCGCCAGTCCAGGGTAAACTGGTGAATAACCATGGGGTGGTGTTGATGTCAATATGGTCATCAAAAACTCCGCCATTTGTTTCGGCGGTGAATAGATTGCTGTCTGCTCGTGCAATGTTAATGATTAATAAACTTGAGATTAATATGCCTGCTATCCCGAGTAATGCGTATTTTTTCATTTCTCTACCTCTTTAAAAAAGGTTGTTTTATTGAATTCTTCTACCGAAGCAATAATGGTTCATTCTATCGTTTTTTGCCGTTCTGTCAAGCACTTTTTAAAGATTTTTCTTAAGTCCTGCGGGGTAGTGGGGAGGACGTTTTTATTCCAAAAAAACCGAATTTTCTTGACTCTGGAGAAAAGAGCAATATAATAAGATAAGTTTTTACACAAATAAGGAGTGTTTCTATGCGTCATATCTTTTATGGGAAGATCGAAGAGATAGTAAAGAAAGATTCGCGCTATAAATCAGATGCTTACGAATTCTTGATGCGCGCGCTTTGGTTTACCCAGAATAAATTAAAAAAAGAGGGGCATATCAGCGGCCGTGACCTGGTTTTGGGGATCCGGGATTTTATCCTTGAACAATACGGGCCAATGGCAAAAGTGGTTTTGCATCATTGGGGGATCAAAAAAACCGATGATTTTGGCGATATAGTTTTTAATATGGTGGAAAGCGGACTTTTGCGCAAGACCGATGAGGATTCCCGCGATGATTTTAAGAACGTTTATGATTTTGATCAGGAGTTGGATGTTTTTAAAGAGAATGCCGTGGATAAATTAAATCCCCAGCCAAAGCCCCGGTCAGTGGCTAAAAAGGTCAAGGCGCCTGCGGCTAAGGTTACTACCGCCCAGAAGAAATTAGGAGGAGCTAGCCTGAATTGATGAAAAAAAGGATCTATTATCACGATACTGATTGCGGCGGAGTGGTATATTACGCCAATTACCTCAAATATATCGAAGAGGCGCGTACGGAGTTTTTTGAGCAGCGAGGGATATCTATTCGGGACTTGGCGGCAGAAGGCACTTTGTTTGTGGTGGCACGCCAGGAGATCGATTATAAATCTCCGGCGGTTTATGGCGATGTTCTGGATGTCAGCGTCAATATTGTGGAGATGAAGGCGGTAAAACTGATCTTTGATCATGAGGTCAAAAGCCAGGATGGCCGACTGATCTGCTTGGCGCGTACGGTAATGGTGTGTGTTGGCAGTGATATTCGCCCTAAGGCTATACCGGATGAGATCAGGCGTAAATTGGAATGAGTAGATCGGTAATGGTTTTTAGCGGGGCAGGGTGTTTACTGCCTTTTTTCTTGGTTTTTAACCTTTTTTTCGGCTGGATGCTGTTTAAACCGCATATCTGGCTGGGGATCGAAGGTGTTTTAATCCTGCTTTTTATGTTTAATGCGGCTTTTATGGCGCGTAAACTCTTTTCTGCAGTTTCTAATGCCGGCAGTCAACCCGGGGCTAAGGCACAATCTCGCCCTTCTGGGGATGTGATCGATGTTGAAGGTAAAATTGTCCGTGATCAAACCTCATTGCCGGAATAATAGATGATAACATCTTGTAGTACAATATCTTGCATGTTTTGATCCTGCCTGACTTGAAGATAATCTCATAATATGCTATAATTACTGCTATGAACCTAGGAACTAACTATGATTTGCAGGCTTGTGAGCTAGGCATATGCGACTCAATCTATTTTGGGGCGCATTTTTTGTCTATAGGCGGAAAAATTTGACATGAAACCTAAAAAACAGGATAAAACATCTTCCTTTGAATATCCGCAGGTCTTGGCTGTTTTTGACAGCTTTGACCATCTTGTCTATGCCTCTGACCCTAAGAATTATGATTTATTATACCTTAATAAAGTTGCCAGAAAAACCTTTGGCAATAAGGTTGGCCAGAAGTGTTATCAGGTTCTACAGGGTTTAAAGTCGCCATGTCCATTCTGCACCAATAAATTCATCTTCGGCAAGAACGCGGTCAATCCTTATATTTGGGAATTTAAGAATAAGATCAACCAGCACTGGTATCATTGCATTGACCGGGCGATACGCTGGATGGATGGCCGCAGTGTGCGTTTTGAGATCGCGCTTGATATTATGGAAACCAAGTGTATCGAAGAGTCTTTAAAGGACAGTGAAGAGCGTTATCGCAAGCTTGCCGAGTCCGCGCAGGATTATATCTTTATTATCGGAAAAGACTGGAATGTGCAGTATGTGAATGAATTCGCGGCCCGGCAGTTTGGGCATTCGGCTGAACAAATAATCGGCAAAAAATTGGACCGGCTGTTCCCTAAGGAGATCGTTGAATCTCATAAGGCACACCTGGATAAAGTGATCCGCTCTGGTAAACCTTGTTCTTTTGAGGATAAAATGAAAAACCGGAACAAAGAGTTATGGCTGGATACCAAACTTATTCCGATAAACGGACCCGGCGGTAAGTTGACCGCGGTAATGGGGATCTCACGTGATATCGGGGAGCGTAAGAAGATCGAGCAGATATTAGTGGAAAAAGAGCGGTTTTTAAACAATATTTTTACCAGCATCCAGGATGGCATCAGTATTATCGATAAGGATCTGAATATCTTGCGCGTTAATCCGGTAATGAAAAAGTGGTATTCGTATAACCGCAAATTCGTGGGGAAGAAGTGTTACCAGGTTTATCATGGGCGTAATACCCCTTGTGAGTCTTGCCCCAGCCGAAGGACGATACAAAGCGGAAAGCTTGATTATGAGGTTGTCCCTAAAAGGAATGCCGCGGGGAAAGTTATCGGCTGGTTTGATCTGTATAGTTTTCCTTTGCTGGATGAGAAAACCGGTCAGATGAACGGGGTGATTGAATATGTGCGCGATATTACTGCCCGCAGGCTTATCGAGAACAAATTAGTGCTTTCCAATAAAAAACTGAAACAGCTTTCTTTAAAGGACCCGCAGACCGATCTTTTTAACCACCGTTATTTGAATGAGATCCTTGAGGCGGAATTTCATCGCGCTAAACGGTATAATTATCCGCTTTCGGTTTTGATGCTGGATATTGACTATTTTAAGTCTATTAATGATGTTTACGGGCATCAGTTCGGGGACCTGGTTTTACGCCAGCTGGCAGACCAGTTAAAGAAAATGGTGCGCCGTTATGATACTCTTATACGCTATGGAGGAGAGGAGTTTTTGATCATTTCACCGGTCATGGACCGCCAGAGCGCTACGGTTTTTGCGCAACGCGTCCTGGGAGTGGTCAATTTGTATGGTTTTGGCAACGCCAAACATAAAGTAAAGTTAAAAGTCAGTATCGCCGTAGTATCGTTCCCTGAAGATCCGGCTCTTAAGGGGATGGAGTTAGTGGAACAGGCGGATAATATCCTGAATAAGGCTAAAGAAAGCGGCGGGAACAAAGTTTATTCTTCGATCACTAATTATACCGGGATTGATTCTTTAAATAAAGAGCATGTGGATGTCAAAACCCTTGAAGGCAAGATCAGTAAGCTGACTAAGCGTGCAAACCAGAGCCTTATTGAGGCGATCTTTGCTTTTGCTAAAACCATTGAGGTTAAAGACCATTATACCGGTGAGCATGTTGAACGCACGGTGCGGTATGCGATGGAGATTGCTTGGGCGCTGAAACTGCCGGATAATGATGTAGAGCTTATCCGTCAGGCATCGATGTTGCATGACCTGGGTAAGATCGGGATCAGCGAAAAGATACTTTCGAAAAGAGGGAAGTTGACCGATGAAGAGTTCTTAGAGATAAAAAAGCATCCCCAGATCGGGGTTGATATAATCCGGCCGATACATTTTTTGCATTCGCTTATTCCTTTTATTCTGCACCATCATGAACGTTGGGATGGCCGGGGGTATCCTCATGGTCTGAAAAAAGATTCCATACCTCTTGGCGCAAGGATCGTTGCGATCGCCGATGTTTATCAGGCGCTCATTTCTGACCGGCCTTATCGAAAGGCGTATTCCGAAGAAGAGGCGTTGCAGATCATGCAGCATGAATCAGGTTTGTTGTTTGACCCGGAAATAGTGGATGTATTTATTAATATCCTGCAGAAAGAAAAACAATCCCCGGTAAAATCCGCAGTTTAGTCCGGTATTCCGATTCTTACGAATTTGATTGACTCCTGTTATGCTTTGTGGTAAGTTATGCCTTAATTTTACAAACAAAGGAGGGTGGCAAAATGGGTGGTTTTGATCTGTTGTTGTTGGCACCGGTTGGTTCGATATTGGCGCTTTCATTTGCCTTTTATCTGGCGATGTTTATTCTACGGCAGGATGAAGGCAATGATACCATGAAGGAAATTGCCTTGGCAGTAAGGGTAGGGGCACAGGCTTATTTGCGCCGGCAGTATCTTGGCGTGTCTGTGTTTTTTGCGGTTGTGTTCTTTATTTTGCTGGCGATGGCAATGAAGGGGTATCTGGTAATGTTTGTGCCTTTCGCATTCTTGACCGGAGGGTTCTTTTCCGGGTTGTCCGGTTTTATTGGAATGACCATTGCGACCAAGTCTTCAAATCGCACGGCGGCGGCGGCAATGAAAAGCCTTAATTCCGGACTGCGTGTGGCATTTTCCAGCGGCGCGGTAATGGGGTTAACCGTTGTGGGCCTGGGGTTGTTGGATTTAAGCGTGTGGTATTATTTCCTGAATTGGTATTATTCGGTCAATCCAACGCCATTAGGGATTGATAAGATTGCCGCGATCACTTCTACTATGCTTTGTTTCGGTATGGGCGCCAGTTGCCAGGCTTTGTTTGCCCGCGTCGGTGGCGGTATTTTCACTAAAGCCGCGGATGTTGGCGCTGACCTTGTGGGTAAGGTTGAGGCGGGTATCCCCGAGGATGATCCACGGAATCCTGCGGTCATTGCCGATAACGTCGGGGATAATGTCGGTGATGTTGCCGGGATGGGTGCGGATCTTTATGAATCGTATGTTGGCTCGATCGTTGCTACTTCTGCTTTAGGCGTGGCGGCGGGTTTAGGCGTTCCTGGTGTTACTGTGCCGATGGTTATGGCGGCGGTTGGTGTAATTGCTTCTATTATCGGGACATTCTTTGTTAAAAGTAAAGAAGAGGCTACCCAAAAGGTGTTGTTGGCGGCCTTAAGAAAAGGCGTATTTGCCAGTTCGCTTATTGTTGCGGTAGTTTCGTATTTCCTGATCAAATACACCTTGCCGGATCATATGGGTGTTTACTGGTCGGTTTTAGTAGGGTTAGTGGCAGGGGTGTTGATCGGCCTGGTTACGGAGTATTATACTTCCAGCGGGTTTAAACCAACGCGGTTTATCGCAGAACAGTCTTTGACTGGTCCTGCGACTGTAATTATCGGCGGGATTGCTGTGGGTATGATGTCTACGGCAATGCCGGTAGTTATTGTAGGTATTGCTATATTATTAAGCTACTTTTTATCCGGCGGTGCGGTTCATCCCGAAGCCGGGCTTTATGGCATTTCGATTGCCGCGGTTGGTATGCTTTCTACTTTAGGTATTACTTTGGCTACCGACGCCTATGGGCCGGTTGCGGATAATGCCGGCGGTAACGCGGAAATGTCGCATCTTCCTCCGGAAGTAAGAAAGAGGACCGATGCTTTGGATTCTTTAGGCAACACTACTGCGGCTACCGGTAAAGGCTTTGCCATTGGGTCAGCGGCGTTAACCGCTTTGGCGTTGATTGCTGCTTATCGTGACCAGGTATTAATCTATGGCAAAGAAATGAATTTGAGTTTAATGAACCCGAATGTTTTGGTGGGGCTGTTTATCGGGGCAATGCTGCCGTTTTTCTTTTGTTCGATGACCATGCGCGCAGTCGGACGTGCTGCCGGCAAGATCGTGGTTGAAGTTCGCAGGCAGTTTAAGGAGATCTTGGGATTGATGGAAGGCAAGGCGAAACCGGATTATGCCCGTTGTGTTACGATCGCGACTGCTGCGGCCCAAAAAGAGATGATCCTGCCTTCTCTTTTGGCGATTAGTGCTCCGATTATTGTGGGGATATTCGTTGGGATCGAGGCGGAGGCTGGGCTTTTGTGCGGTGCGACGGCCACAGGTTTTGTTTTGGCGATTATGATGGCTAATTCCGGCGGGGCATGGGATAATGCCAAGAAGTATATTGAAGAGGGTAACTATGGCGGTAAAGGTTCTTTAGCGCATAAAGCCGGTGTAGTTGGAGATACTGTAGGAGATCCTTTTAAAGATACCTCTGGACCGAGTTTGAATATATTAATTAAGCTAATGTCAATGGTATCAATAGTTTTTGCATCATTCATGATCAAAAACACACTCTTTAAGTAACTAAAAAAGGGGACGTTTCTATTTTTTCTTTGAAAAAACAGAAACGTCCCCTTTTTTTTGTCCCTTTTTTCTTTCCTTCTTTTTCCAAAAAAATGCTTGATTTGGGGTTATTAGTGGTATAATTTTGTTATGAGCGATCTGGGGTTTGTCCAGAAATGCGTCAGGGCTGATAAGGCATCTTGGGACCAATTCGTTAGTAAATATTCTCTTCTTATTTATCGCTATATTCATAGCGTCCTTCGGGCAAATGGGGCAACTTCTTCTTATGACCACGCCAAAGATCTATTCCAGGAGATCTTTGTTTCTCTTCGAGAGGATAATTTTAAGAAATTAAAGAGTTATAAAGGTAAAAACGGGTGTACGCTTGCCAGTTGGTTGAGGCAGGTAGTGATAAACCATACTATCAGTTATCTGCGTAAGCTGCAGCCGAGCGTTTCTTTGGATGAAGATCTTGGGGATGGGGTTAGCCCCAAGGACTTTTTCGCGGATCCTGCGCCATTACCCAGTCAAACCTTTATCCGTCGGGAAAATAACCGTGACCTGGCAGAGTGTATTAAACGGTTGAGCCTCGATGATAAGTATTTCGTAGAGTTGCATTTTCATCTGAACTTAAAACCGGAAGAGCTGGCGCATATACTGCGGATATCCCGCGGGGCAGTGGATATGCGTAAGTTACGGATCATGGAAAGGTTAAGGGATTGTTTTAAAACCAAAGGATATGTGTTAGATTTTTGAGGTGTTTGCGTCTATTATATGGGAAAGATAATTTATGCCAGGTGACCCGGAAAGAGCGATAAAAATGGCCTATAAAGAATGGCGTAATTACGAGCCGAAAGATAGCAGCATGCATCCTGATGAAGAGGAGTTTGCCTGTTTTGTCGAAGGCACTCTCTCGATAGAAGAGGCACAACGCGTGCAAACGCATATCCTTGGATGCGAAATGTGCGGGCAAAAACTGGCTTTGTTGGCAAAGATGATCCCAGAAGAAAATCTCGATCTGCCTGTGGATCTCTTGGAGTTTGCTAAAGGATTGGTCAAGGATGATGAAGGCCAGGCAATCTTAGAAATAATTTTTCAACTTAAGGATGGCTTCTTGGAACTGGTGAATACAACCGGCGCTGTTTTAGTCGGGCAGGAACTGGTGCCGGCCCCGATTTTGCGCAGCCGGCAGATAAAGGATTTTAAGGATGAAGTGCTGGTTATAAAAGATTTTGATTCGATCCGGGTTGAGATCAAACTGGAAAATAAACCGCAGGGAGTTTTTAATCTGACCGTCGTGGCTAAAGAAAAACAAACCCAGCAACTGGTTAAAGATCTTCGGATCACACTTTTAAAAGACGGGTTAGAGTTAGAATCATATAATACCGAGATCGGTAAAGTTATTTTTGAAAATGTGGTATTAGGCCGGTATATGGTAGAGATCTCCAGTATCGAAAACAAACTTGCCGGTATCTTAGTGGATATTCGAAAATGATATTTCGATAATGCTCAAAGAAGGCGGCACGCTTATTTTAGAGGTATTTAAGCAGAACGAAACCTTGAAAATGAGTGCCTTTGAGCAGGAAGCACTTGCCTCGACCATCCGCCATTACAGTTCAATACCTGTATCATTCCCCCAGATCGAGAAACTCTGCCATGAAATAGTTTTAATCCTGAATAAAACAGATAAAAAAGGCATTTTAGAACCATATTCCTTCTTGAGGTTGAAAAAAACCGGGCAGATGCTTTGGGATCATCTTTTTACTAAATCGATAAAGGATAAATTAAGGTCGAGTTCAGGATGTGGGCTGATCCTTTCTTTGGACGAAGAGCTTATCTCTATCCCCTGGGAGCTTTTATATGACGGCCAGGATTTTTTGTGCCTTAAATTCAGCCTTGGCCGCCTGGTGCGTACTGATCAGCAGGCAGGCGCCATGCCAAATTATCGCAGCAGCGAAAACACCTTAAAGATGCTTGTTTTGGCTAATCCTACTAATGATCTGAAGGCCGCTTACCTGGAAGGTATAGAGATCAAAAACCAGTTCGACCGCAAGAAAAGCCAGGTTAGCGTCGATTTTAAAAGTACACATATCGATACTTTATATGTTAAGAAAAACCTTCGCGATTACGATATTGTGCATTTTGCCGGGCATTGTGAATATGACGAGCGGCATGCAAAAAAAAGCGGCTGGTTGCTTAATGACGGAAGGTTTACTGTGCAGGATATTATTTCTATGGGGGAGAGTTTTCCTTTGCCGGGGCTGGTGTTTTCTAATGCCTGTTATTCGGCTAAAACTGCAGAGAGCCTGATGCATCTGGATTATCAGGCGAAAACTTATAACCTGGCGTCTGCGTTTTTGTTCTCCGGTGTCAGGCACTATATCGGCACGATCCGTAAGGTTGAGGATTCTGTAAGTTCTTCTTTTGCCAGGGAGTTCTATGCCTTTTTGATCCGCGGTAAAACCGTCGGCGAAGCCTTACGGCAGGCGCGCCTGGTTTTAGCCGCTAAATATGGTGCTAATGCGGTTTCCTGGGCGAATTATTTGCTTTATGGCGATGCGAATTTCGTGCTTTTTAAGCCAAAACATAAGGCAGCCAAGGTAGAAAAAAACAAGGTTTATCTTAAAAAAATGTTTATAGGGATTTCTTTCTTGGGGATAACACTTTTATTAGGGATTTTTTTATATACACGATTGCCGGGGTATAGCCCGAAAGATTATTATTTAGTAAATAAAGCGCGCAGTTTCTTAAGGGCGGGTAAAAATCAGGAATCGCTTGAAACTCTGCAGCAGGTATTGCAAAAAGCGCCGGGATACCTTGGTGCATATCCGTTATTAGGAGAATCTTATCAGCGGCAGGGAAAAAGAAGCCAGGCTCTGCAATGCTATTTTGAGTATGCCTTAAACAGCGAAAAAAGATCCGATAAAAAGAATTTAGCCGCGGCCTATATCAATATTGGGTGGGTTTATTATTTGCTCGGGCAATATCCAAAGGCCCTGGATTTTTATAATCAGGCCTTTGCCGTGGCCAGGGAAAACCGGGATTTTATCCAGGAGGCGGTGGCCTCAAGAAAGCTCGCGGTTTGGTATATCGATCAGGGGGATTATGACCGGGCGCTTGAATTCTTAACCAAAAGTTCGGCGATCAATTATGAGCGGCAGTATATTCCCGAATGCCGGTACAATTTGGCGTGTGATTATTTCGATATTGGACTTGTGTTTGCCAATAAGGATGATTACAAGTCCGCACGCGAGTTTTATCATAAAAGCCAGCTGTTGTTTGAAAAGATGAGATTGAAGAATGAGCTTAGCGATTGTTATTTCAATGCCGGCGAGATGTATCTATTCGAGAAAAAATACCAGAAGGCGCTGGTTTATTATTCTCAAGGGATAGAGATCGACAAACGATTATCTAATTTGCCCAGTTTAGCTTGTGATTATGAAATGATGGGGGATCTTTATTGGGAAATGGGCAAGTCGGATAAGGCAGAAGAATATTATCTTAAGGCAATCGCTATTTGCCAGAAGATCGAAGCTCCCCTTGAGTTGGCTTCGGCCAGTTTTAGTTTAGGCAAGTTATATAAACAGAAGGAATGGTTTAACAAGGCGCGGGAATATTTCCGTACTGCGCAGGAAGTTTACCGCCGGCTTAACCATCCCGGTTATCAGGAAGTAAGAGCCGAACTAATGAATCTCACCTAAAATAAAGGGGACGTTTCTATTTTTTAAAAGAAGAAAATAGAAACGTCCCCTTTATTCTTTTACCTTTATTTGCCCTTTTACTTGGAAAATGTTTGTTAGATTTTTCCGCTGGGTGCGTCTATTAATGCAGGATAGACAAAAAAGGAGGTTTTTATGCCCAGAACAAGACGGATATTACCGCAATCTGATGCGGCACTGCATGTTACAGCCAGGGGGAATAACCAGTTATATCTTTTTCGAAAAGATCCAGACAAAGCATTTTATCTGCACAAGGTAAAAGAACTTAAAGCCGAGAATCGTATCGATATTTTTCATTATTGCTTAATGAGTAATCATGTACATATGGTTATTTGGTTGCAGGAAAAAAGCAACCTCTCTCGATTTATGAAACAGTTGCAATTAAAATATTACAACTATTATAAGTCCGTCTATGGTTATACTGGGCATCTGTGGCAAGGCAGGTTTAAGAGTAACATTATTGATACTGATATATATCTTTTGCAATGCGGAAAATATATTGAACTTAACCCGGTAAGAGCGTCTATGGTAGCAATACCAGAGGCATATGCTTTTAGTAGTTATCGCTATTATGCTCATGGCGAGCAGGATCATCTTATTACCCCATCCCCTGAATATCTTGCTTTGTCCAATACGGACAAAGAACGGAAGAGGCAGTATGCTAAATTTTTATTAGATAACGAGATGATAAATACAAAAAAACTGCAAACACAACTTTTTATAGGCAGTGATGCGTTTATAAGGAATTTAGAAGAACATTATAAAGTAAGGAATGTTTCATTACAGCATGGCAGGCCTAAAAAAGGTGGAAAATAGAAACGTCCCCTTTATTTCTAGTACGAAATAGTTCTTGTTTGATCAGGTTATTTGTAATAAGATAAAACAATGCAAAGGCAATGGAAGCCGCCACATTTTGTAATATTAGTGCAGGGATAAAGGGGGATAGGATAAAGGGGACGTTTCTATTTTTTAAAAGAAGAAAATAGAAACGTCCCCTTTTTGGAAGAAGGAGTAAGGATGAAGGTGAATATTCTTTTAGCTGGATTTCTGGTTGTGTTGTTCGCTTTTGGTTGGTTTGAGGTTAGTGCTGGAGATGGGAAGGTTTGGTTAGAGCTTATGAAAGAAGGACAACATATTCGAAGCAATACTTCTATTCCTGAAAAAGAGCGTTTTAGTCTGGCTGAAAAAAAGTATATCCAGGCTTTAGACGCATTAGAAAGTGATCCGGACAGTATTCTAAGCCATAGAAAAGACGTTGGTCAATTATTCGGTGAGATAGACGGAATTTTATGGACACAGAAGAGATATGAAGAATCAGAACCGTATTTAAAACGTAAGATCCAGCTGTATTCTAAATATTTCGGGAATGATTCTATGTTGACCGGTTCCGCTCGTCAAGGTTTAGCGAATTTGTATAAGAAGCTTGGCCGTAAGGAAGAAGCTTTGAATGAGTACCAGGCAGTTGTTAATATCTACCGTACTAATAATAAAGATGAGGCTGTAGAAAGGGTTCAAGCGAAGATGAAAGAAATTGCCGGGGATGATTTTATTGAAATTGAAGAGACTAAGCCAGATATGCTTAGTCTAAAACAGGATAAGTATAACCGGTTTGTTCCTTCCGAGGAAGTTGTACGAAAAGCTATAAAATTCGGGGAGACGTCAGATTATTCGATAGACGATTTTGGGAACTATGATTTAGGTCTCAATAAATTTGATTTAAATAATGGGGCGGGTTATTTGCAGGTCAGGACCCCTTTTGTTGAGATCGCTACCAGGGCAATGTATGCCAAGAAACGAAAAACAAAATTACCTGAATCGGAAGCAATGGCGCTTTTAAGTAATCCGTCCATGGTCCACATTATATTAAAAGGGGATAAGTCGCAACTTGAAGAAAGGATGACTTGTGTTATTGGTTCAGGCGGGGCTCTATTTGATGTCAGCGATAATCCTATGAGCGCGCATATGTGTAATGATGAGGGCACAAAATGCACGAAACAGATTATGTATATTCTCCCAGATGAGGTAGTAAAAGAAAATAGCGAGTTTATGGTTGCTGTTAAATGTTTTTCAGGCGAAACCAAGGTCAAAATAGATCCGAATCAGATGTATTGAGATTGTACAAATAGTCTTGCGCTATATTTGCGATTATCATGAAAAGAAAAAGCATCGAAATTTATTATATCCTGATGGTGGCTTCGGCTTTTTTGTTAGGAGTTGCTGCGGGTATTTATTTGACGAAGAAAACCGAAGTTGCCACGGATGTATATGTTTATGCTTGTTTGGTTGCTTCTATAATGGTTAATTTGATCAATTTGGTCTTCTTTCAGAGGCGATATTTGGCATTCCTCAAATCCTTAGAGACGAAGTTTTCATATACAGACCAATCCGATTCTTCGCCTAATCCTAGAGCAGAGCAATAAAGGGGACGTTTCTATTTTTTTAAAAAAAAATAGAAACGTCCCCTTTTTTATAGTAAAATATAAAGATGGAAAAGACAACTATGAATTGCAACAATAGGAAGCAGTGGAAACAGCCGCATTTTATTGTGTTGATACGGAATAAACCTCAAGAGAGGGTGCTGTATGTGTGTAAAACCTTAGGTATGTTTGTGGATGTGGCTTTAGGTTTTGGCCAGTGCCAAGATACTGATTGTGAACCAGCGTGTGCTGACCTTGCTGCGTCTTAACTGTGCAAACCTTCTTTTCAATTTTCTTAGAAGATTTGTTTTTACGGGCATTAATGAAATGATTGATCTAGGAGGCATTTACCTAAAAGATACTGAAGAAAACCTGCATTAATAAGATTGACCGGTAAGAATCCGGCAGAAAAAGTGCTGGCAGTATGTAAAACTAATAACCCTGATGGGCCGAATTCCAGTAACTCCGGTTGTTTTCAAGCTAATTGTGTTTCAGACTACGATACCCACGCTCCTTCATAACGCATCTTCTGTTAAATAAAAAAGTAAAAAAGGGCAAAAAAAGGGACGTTCCCAAAAAAGGGGACGTTTCTATTTTTTTAAAAAAAATAGAAACGTCCCCTTTTTTGCCCTTTTTTGCGTCCCCTTTTTTGCCCTTTTTTTGGAAAATGTTTGTTAGATTTTCTCATTTCTTGCGTCTATTAGGGCAGGAGGTGGCAAAATGAGAAAGACGGGGTTTGTTCTATTGGCGGTAACAGCGTGTATTTTAAACATTATCGGAGAAGGATGGTGCAGCCAAATCGATTGGCAGGACTTGGGAGACGGCAATCTTAATGTCAGCGCAGTCTTACCCAAGAATAATAACGCGGATATCTATATCGGTACAAATCGCGGGATCTTTGTCAGCCGGGATAGCGGACAAAATTGGAGGAATATTTTTGTTCCAAAAGGAGGCAATCGAAATGTAAATTTTCTGGCTTTTGCGGGAATCCATAATCAGAAAACAATCTATGCATGTACGGGTAACGGGTTGTTTTATACCCCTGACCATGGGGCGAACTGGAAAGTTATCTTTAAAGGCCGTGATGAGTTTGAGCGGGATGTTACATCTATCATCGTGCTGGATCGCCAGATCTATTTAGGGACAAAGGCGGGACTTTTTATCAGCCGGGACCATGGGCGTAGTTGGAGTAAAGCAAGCGGTGTTTTGGGTAATAGCCATGTATTGACGGTCATATTCTCCCCGGTTGATCCATTGAATGTTTATGCCGCTTGTACCGAGGGAGTGTTTATTAGTACCGACGGCGCAAGATCCTGGATGCGGGTTTTTACTGCGTGTTCAACAGAAAACGGGAATGCCGGGGATGAATATACCGGAGACGATGACAGGCAAAGCAAAGTTCCAGGGATCCGTTACCTCGCGCTTGACCCGGGCAAGGAGGGAACGCTTTATTTGGCAACGGACAAGGGTGTTTATAAAAGCCAGAATAAAGGCGAGCTTTGGGAAACGGTATCTTCGTATGGCTTGTTAAGTGAGGATGTCCGGTTTCTATTGTGTAGCAAAGAAGGCCAGCTTTATTGCACAACCGGATCAGGGGTTTTTGAATATAAAAATGGCCGGTGGCAGGAGTTGTCGTTTACTTTGCCTTTAGTTGAAGTCAGGCAAATTGCCTTGGATCTTCAGGGTAATTTGTATGCCGCCGGGGATAAAGGGTTGTTTAAGGCTTATAGGAACGAGGATTCCGGTAATCCCGGCTTTTCCAAGGTGGAGGGTTGTGTACCTCATGAGCCAAGTATCAATGAACTCCAGCAGGTGGCGATCCATTATGCTCAAGTTGAGCCGGAAAAAATAAAGCAATGGGAAAAGCTTGCGGCAAAGAAGGCATTTTTTCCTAAGGTTACTACCAGTGTGGGCCGGGATACTGCTGATCTTTGGCATTGGGAAACAGGTTCAAGCACTAAAACAGGGGATGATCTTTTGGTCCCCGGCAGGGATACGATCGATTGGGACGTTTCTCTGACCTGGGATCTGGGAGAGATTATCTGGAACCCCGATCAAACTTCGATCGATACACGTTCGCGCCTCCTGGTGCAGCTGCGCGGTGATATATTAGATGAAGTGACTAAGCTTTATTTTGAGCGGTTAAGGGTAAAAAACGAATTAGATAATTTGCGTATTGAAGATGTTAGAAAACGCCAGGATAAGGAGTTAAAGTTGAGGGAGTTAGCCGCATCTCTTGATGCCCTGACCGGAGGTTATTTCTCTTCTCATTTAACACAGTAGATAATTCCGGGGGCACAATACTTAATTATTAGTTTCCTCCGTCGATTTTGTTCTGAATGGCTTTGATCCTTGGGTGATTGACCATACTCATGAATCTCTCATTTGACATCAGCGTTTTAATATCCCCAGATCTTGCCGCATTAGCGATCTCCGGATCATTAAGCATCGCTTGAAACTCCGGGACAGTCATTAGATCGGTTACCATTTTCATGGTTTCGGGATTGCTGGAAATCTTTTCCTTTGCCTGGGCTATACCGGATTGTATTGAGTCAACATTGATCGACCCCGGGATGTTTACAGCAGGCGTGTAATTCTGTATTGGGGCTTCGATTTTTTTGATCTTAGATGCGTCAACCTGGATCATCCCTAAGTTGCCGGCGTTTAAAGAATAAACCCCGTTATTAAATGAAATGATCTCGGCAGTAATGACACTGCCATCGGCAAGCTCGATCCGGTTTTTTACTCCGCAATATGCCGCTGTAGTTATCCCAAAGAAAATTATGCCGCAAATCAGTATTCTTTTCATTTTAGCTCCTTTAGTTGTATGCAATGGCCAATGCCAATTTATTCTGCTCGGTACGTGGTCAGGTCTTGCCTGCGGCGCAGGCTTTCTTCAGTGTTGATTCTGCCGGCCCGATGAAGGTCGTCTATATGTGTTTGCATCAATGTGATGAGCGGATCTTCGCCGTAATAAAGCAATCCGTCAACCATATAACCATTGATCTGGTATTTTACTGCCTGGCGGATCAGCCTGTTTTTTATATCACGCAGTTCGGCGGTAATTGTAACCTTGCCGGTTTCTCCTTCGGGTAAACAGATTAAAGGCAGGTTTATTATCTCTGCGCGCCCAATAAATACTCCGGCAAACCTTTGGGTGATCGTACGTGTTTCCGGAGAGCGCACACTTAGGGCCCCAGAAGATTCAATCCGTACATTTAAAATCTCCGCATCTTCTAAAGGTGTTATTTTAAGGCCAATGGGAGGTATGTTATTTATCGGCGAAGGGGATTTTATATAGTTTATCTCTATGTCTAAAGGATGATCGGTCTCTTTAGCGTACAGGGACTGTGGATACAAAAGCAATAAACCTGATAAAACGGCTATGATCAAGCGCATGATCTGGATTTTAACTCAAAATCACTGATTAGTCCATTAAAAAAACAAGTTCCGTTTTTTAAGCTAAAAATTCTTGCAAATAAACCGGTTCTGTGATATTTTAGAAAATATCTCACCGCTAAAAATTTAACCTTACAAACAAGGAAAGAAAAAATGCCCGTATTGCATTTAACAGACGCTGCTTTTAAGAAGGAAGTTTTAGAGTCGAATCTGCCGGTTTTGGTGGACTTTTGGGCCCCTTGGTGCGGGCCGTGTAAGATGATCGCACCGGTCGTGGAAGAGTTAGCTAAGGAATATGACAATAAGTTCAAGATCTGCAAAATGAATATTGATGAGGATTCCAAGACCGCTTCGCAGTTCGGGGTAATGTCTATCCCTACGCTGATCTTCTTTAAGAACGGCAAGGCGGTTGATCAGGTTGTAGGGGCGTTGAATAAGGTGCAACTAAAGAAAAAAATCGATTCGGTCCTGCTTTAACAGGATCATTTTAATGAAAAAGATCTTTATCGCTGCTACTAAGCAAAACGACGGAAAGACCACCGCCTCTTTAGGCCTGATCTGTAACCTGCAGAATAGATTTAAGAAGGTTGGTTTCATTAAACCTATCGGCCAGCGGTATCTCGAAGGCGAAGGCCAGAAGATAGACGAGGACTCTGTCCTTATCGAGGAGGTTTGCGGCATAAAATGCGGGCTTAAGGATATGAGCCCGATTGCCGTGGAAAAAGGGTTTACCGAAGGTTATATCGCCCGTCCGGATAAAGAGTCGATCAGCCGGCAAATTAAAAATGCCTTTGGCAGGGTTTCCCGGGGACAGGACCTGGTGATCATCGAAGGGACCGGCCATGCCGGGGTAGGTTCGGTATTTGACCACTCCAATGCTTATGTGGCCAAGCTTTTAGGGTCGAAGGTGATCATTATTTCTTCCGGAGGCATAGGCAGGCCGATAGATGAAGTGGTTTTAAATAAAGCCCTTTTTGAAAAGATCGGGGTTAAGGTTTTAGGGGTTATCGTCAATAAGGTGCTTCCGGATAAATTCGAGAAGATCAGCCGCCTGGTGCGAAAAGGTTTAGAACGGCAGGGGATCAATGTCTTAGGGGTCATTCCGTATGATCCGGTACTTTCACGCCCTACTATCGAGCAGATACTCGAAGAAACTGATTTTGAGCTTTTGTGCGGTAAGCCCTTGATGGAAAACACTGTTTCACATGTCATTGTAGGCGCGATGCATCCTCGGGAGGCCGTTAAATATATCACAGAAGACAGCCTTTTGATCACTCCCGGAGACCGCCAGGATATGATCATTACCGCTTTAGGTTGTTTTCGTGACGATGATAAGTCAATGTTAAAGATCTCGGGAATGATTTTATCCGGGGAGAGCCTGCCGGATAAGTCAACTATGGATTTGTTGTCCAAAGCCAGGATACCGGTGCTTTTAGCGAAGTCCGATACTTATACTGTATCTTCGATGGTGCATGACCTGACGGTAAAGCTTAGGTCCCAGGATAAGGTCAAGGTAAGTTCAGTAGTGAAATTGGTTAAGGATTATGTTGATATAGATACTATATTGAAAGGGATGTAATATGACTACGATCGAGAAAATAAGAAACCGGGCCAGATCGAATTTAAAGACTATTGCTTTACCGGAGTATGATGATGCCCGGGTTGTCGATGCTGCAAAAATTATTGAGCGTGAGGGTATTGCTAAGGTTGTGCTGTTGACTCCGGATAAAATAGACCTTCAGGAAAAAGAAAAATATGCCCAGCAGTATTTCGAACTGCGTAAGGCTAGGGGGATCACTATCGAAGAGGTAAGAAAGATATTCGATGATCCTCTTTTTTATTCGGCAATGATGTGCCGCGAAGGAAAAGTTGATGGGTTTGTCGCCGGAGCAAATCATACTACCGCAGATACCGCGCGTGCGGCTATCCATTGCCTGGGGATCAACGACCGGATCAGTATTGCCTGCAGCTGCTTTATCATGGAGGTTCCCGATTGCGAGTACGGCCAGAATGGTACTTTTATTTTCGCGGATTGCGGGATTATACCCGAGCCGAATCCCCGCCAATTGGCCTGTATTTCGATGGCGAGCGCAGAATTGGCAAAAAAGGTTTTGGACCTGCCTCCGCGGGTAGCATTGTTAAGTTATTCGACTAAGGGGTCTGCCAAGGGAAAGGGGATCGATAAGGTGACCGAGGCTTTAAGAATGCTTAAAGAGATGGCCCCTGATTTGATGGCGGATGGAGAGTTGCAGGTAGATGCGGCGATTGTCCCGGAAGTTGCTAAGATAAAGTATCCCGATAGCAGTGTTGCCGGCAAGGCCAATATCCTGATATTCCCCAGCCTCGAAGCGGGAAACATCAGTTATAAAATAACCCAGCGGTTAGCTAAGGCCCGCGCTTTAGGCCCGCTGCTTCTTGGCTTGAACAAACCTTGCAGTGACCTTTCCCGCGGTTGTTTGGTAGAGGATGTAGTCGATTGCGTTGCGGTGACGGCGATTAGGGCTCAATGATGAAGATCCTGGTCATTAACAGCGGAAGCTCCTCAATTAAATATAAGCTTTTTCAAATGCCGGATAACGGCTTGATCTCAAAGGGACTGATCGAGAATATCGGCGAGGAAGGGTCCCCGATCCATGACCATTACACCGGGTTAAAGGCGATCTTATCCAAGATTTCCGGTGTGGATGCAGTGGGGCATCGGGTGGTGCACGGAGGCGAGTCGTTCCGTGAATCAGTTTTAATAGATAATTATGTGATCCGCAAGATCCGCCAATACAGCGCCTTGGCGCCGCTGCATAATCCTCCCAATTTGACCGGGATATTAGCTTGTAAAAAGCTTCTGCCGGGGATAAAACAGGTGGCGGTCTTTGATACTGCCTTTCATCAGACTTTGCCGGATTATGCCTATGTCTATGGATTGCCGTACCAGTATTATAAGAAGTTCGGTATCCGTAAATATGGTTTTCATGGCACCAGCCACGAGTATGTCGCGCACGAAGCGGCAAAACTCCTGAAAAAACCGCTTTCTAAATTAAAGATCATTACCTGCCATCTGGGTAATGGCTGTAGTATTACTGCGGTTGATCATGCCAGATCAGTGGATACCAGTATGGGATTTACACCGCTTGAGGGTCTGGTGATGGGGACGCGCTGCGGCGATATTGACCCGGCGCTTATTACGTATATAATGCATAAATTTTCCTTGACTGCGCAACAGGTAGATGTATTGCTTAATAAGTCAAGCGGGCTTAAGGGTATTTCCGGGATAAGCAATGATATGCGGGTTTTACAGGATAAGGCGGCTTCCGGGGATAAACGCGCGCTTTTGGCAATGGAAATATTTGCCTACCGGATAAGAAAATATGTCGGGGCTTATATAATGATCATGTCCGGGGTTGATGCGTTGGTATTTACCGCAGGTATCGGAGAGAACCAAAAACAGATCAGGCAAAAGGTTTGCGATGGCTTGAACCTTTTCCTTAAAAAGCCGCCCAAGGTTTTTGTTATACCTACAGAGGAAGAATTGATGATCGCGCGCCAAACCCACCGGATAATAGTGGAGAGCAAATAGGAGATAGATTATGTTAAGGACAATGCTGAAATCAAAAATACACAGGGCACGTGTTACACAGGCAAATCTTTATTACAAAGGCAGTATTACCATCGACGCTAAACTTATGTCTTTAGCCGATATCCTGCCGAACGAAAAAGTGGAAGTTTTTAATATGAACAATGGGCATCGCCTTGAGACTTATGCGATCAAAGGCAAAAGCGGGGTGGTGTGTTTGAATGGCCCTGCCGCGCGCGGGGCTTGTATTGGGGATGAAGTGATAATTGTTTCATACGGCCTGGTTGATGATAAAGAGGCCGGGTCAGTAAAACCAAAAATAATCATCGTCAATGAAAGAAACCAAGTTAAAAATTAGAGTGCTGGGAGATCCTGTTTTAAGGGAGCTTGCCATGCCGGTAAAAATAGTTACGGATGAGCATCGTAAATTCTTGAGTGAGATGGCTCGGCTTATGTATGAAGTTTCCGGGCTTGGGTTAGCTGCTCCGCAAGTAGGAGTAAGCCAGGCAATGATCGTTTTGGATGCGGGCAGCGGCTTGTATAAGCTGATCAATCCCAGAATCGTTAAACGTGATGGTTGTCAGTCGATGGAAGAGGGGTGTTTGAGTGTCCCCGGGGTAGGCATTAAAGTTAAACGGGCTAAAAGCGTTATAGTCGAGGCACAGGATGAATCCGGTAAGCCCCTGGTCATTGAAGCCGAAGGCCTTTTGGCCTGCGTTTTTCAGCATGAGTTGGACCATTTAAACGGCAAGTTGATCATTGACCATGCCTCGCCTCTGGAGAGGATGCGGCTTAAAAAAAAACTAAAGAACTTTAAAGAGATCGGTTAGTTCCCTTTTTTTTGATCCCTGCTGGTTCTGCATGCCTTTTAAAAGTTTTCTTGTCGAGGTAAAATATGTATGAGCTTATAATTATCGGAGCTGGCCCCGCTGGGTTGACTGCCGGCCTTTATGCCGGAAGGTTCCGTCTGAAAACATTGATCCTGGAAAAAATGGGAGTAGGCGGACAGATCGTTACTTCTCCTACTATTGAGAATTTCCCCGGGTTTCCCGGAGGGATTGCGACCGTGGATTTAATCGATCGATTAAAACGCCAGGTCGATGAAGTGGAAGTAGGGATAGAAAATGCCGAAGTCCTGGAAATCCTGCCTAATCTTGAAATGGGTATGCCGAGATATCTGGTAAAAACAGAGCAAAAATCTTATGAGACCAAATGTATTATTATCGCAACAGGGGCGCAATCGAAGAAATTAGGAGTAAAAGGTGAGGATTCTCTGTCGGGAAAAGGGATTTCGTATTGCGCAACTTGCGATGGGCCTTTATTCAGGAAAAAAGAGGTGGTAGTGGTCGGCGGGGGTGACCGGGCAATTGAAGAAGCGATTTTTCTTACCAGCTATTCTTCAAAAGTCACTGTTGTCCATCGCCGGGCAGAGTTACGCGCATCCGAGATACTGGTCGAGAAGGCCAAGGCTAATCCTAAGATCAGTTTCCTTTTTAATAGTGTTGTGGATGAAATATCAGGCACAAATGTGGTTGAATCGGTTAAGGTTAGGGATTTAAAGACCGGTTTGGTCTATGATTATCCAACCCAGGGGGTTTTTGTTTTTATCGGCATTTTGCCTAACACGATTTTTCTTAAAAATTTATTGAATAAAAACGAATTAGGATTTATAATCACTGCGCATGGGATGCATACAACACATCCTGGTATATTTGCCTGCGGCGATTGTATCGATAAAAGCTTGTATCAGGTAGTGAACGCCTGCGGGGATGGAGCAGTGGCCGCGGATTCCGCACATAAATACTTATTGAAAATGAAAGCTTGAGTATGGATAATTTTCCGACAACGAATAAAAAATTAAAAGAATGGGTCAGTTCGATGGCTAAGCTGTGCCAGCCGGATAAGATCGTTTGGGTCAATGGTTCTGAAACCCAAAAGATGCAGTTGGAACGCGAGGCAATGGCAAGCGGAGAACTTATTCCTTTAAATCAGGATAAACTTCCGGGGTGTTTCCTGCACCGTACTGCCGCCAACGATGTGGCGCGGACCGAGCACCTTACTTTTATTTGCACGAAAAGAAAACGTGATGCTGGGCCGACGAATAATTGGATGTCGCCGTCTGCCGGATATAAGAAGGCCCGGGGGTATTTTAAGGGCGCAATGCGCGGCCGGACAATGTATGTTATTCCTTTTTCCATGGGGCCGGTAGGATCGACATTCAGTAAAATAGGCGTAGAACTGACTGATTCAAGGTATGTGGTCTTGAATATGCTGATCATGACCCGGGCTGGAGAAGCAGTATTGCGCCAGCTTGAGAGGGAAGACGATTTTACCCGCTGTTTGCATTCGAAGGCGGAATTGGATATACATAAACGGTTGATTCTGCATTTCCCGGAAGATAACACGATCTGGAGCGTAAATTCCGGATACGGCGGTAATGTGTTGTTGGGAAAGAAATGTTTATCCCTGCGTATCGCCAGTTTTATTGCGCATAAAGAACACTGGCTGGCAGAGCATATGCTGGTAATGGGGATAGAAGAACCTAATGGGCATGTGGAGTATATCGCTGCGGCTTTTCCCAGCGCCTGCGGAAAAACCAACCTGGCGATGCTTTTGCCTCCGGAGGGGTTGAAGAAAAAAGGCTACCGGATCTGGACGGTGGGAGATGATATTGCCTGGATGCGTATTGATTCCGACGGCAGCCTTTGGGCAGTTAACCCGGAATCGGGTTTTTTTGGGGTTGCTCCGGGTACGAATTCCCAGACTAATCCACATATGGTCGAAACCATTAAGAAAAACACGATCTATACTAATGTCCTTTTGAGAAATGACGGGACGGTTTGGTGGGAAGGCGCAGATGGAGATCTTCCCAGCGAGGGGATCGACTGGCAGGGGAGGCCATGGAAACCCGGGAGTAAGGATAAGGAGGGCAAGCCTGTTTTGGGGGCTAACGCCAACAGCCGGTTTACTGCTCCTATTGCCAATTGCCCGACGGCGTCTTTCAGGCTTGAGCAGCATCATGGCGTGCCGATCTCGGCAATTGTTTTTGGCGGACGCCGGCAGCATGTGGCGCCTTTGGTCTATGAAGCTTTTAATTGGCAGCATGGTGTTTTTGTAGGAGCAACTATGGCCAGCGAGCGTACGGCTGCACAGGTAGGCGCGCTGGGAGAAGTACGGCGTGACCCGATGGCGATGCTGCCTTTTTGCGGGTATAATATGGCTGATTATTTTCGGCATTGGTTGAGGATGGGGGAGATGATGCCTAAGGCTCCTAAGATCTTTCATGTCAATTGGTTTAGGGTTGACGAAAAAGGTAAATTCCTCTGGCCGGGATACCGGGAGAATCTTAGGGTGCTGGAGTGGATACTGGATCGTTGCAACAATAAGGTCGAGGCTAAAAAGACCCCTATTGGATATGTCCCGCATCCCCAGGATATTGATACTACGGGTTTACATCTGTCCCTGGGTGCGTTAGAAAAAGTGCTGGAAGTAGATCCACAAGCCTGGTTTAGCGAACTGCAGGGGATCAAGAAATTCTTTGAAGAGTTCAAAAAAGACCTGCCTCTGGAACTGTGGCAGGAATATGAGAATTTGCTTGCGCGCCTTAAATCTAAATAGCATGCGAAATAAAAAATGTATTTTATATACTGAATTCGAAGGATTGAAATTGTTCCGCCGGGGAAAAGTCCGGGATGTTTATGATTTAGGCGATAAGCTTTTGGTTGTTTCGACCGACCGGATATCCTGTTTTGACGTTGTCCTCTCCGACGGTATACCTCAAAAAGGGCGTGTTTTGACTGCGCTTTCCTGTTTTTGGTTTGATCTCTTAAACAATATAACCAAGCATCATCTGATCACTGCGGATGTTAATGAATATCCGCCGGAATTGCAAAAATATAAAGATGAACTTGCCGGCCGTTCTATGTTAGTCCGGAAAACCAGGCCTTTTGCGGTTGAGTGTATTGTCCGGGGGTATCTTTCCGGAAGCGGATGGAAAGAATATAAGGCAGAACAGACAGTTTGCGGGATTAATCTTCCGGCCGGGTTATTGGAATCCGCTAAGTTGCCGGAGGTTATATTTACTCCGTCGACAAAAGCAGACGCCGGGCATGATCAAAATGTCCCGCAAGGATACGTTGAAGAGTTGATCGGGAAAGAGACCGCGTTAAAATTAAAAGAACTAAGCATCGCAATTTATAAAAAGGCAAGCGAGTATGCGCTTGGCCGGGGGATCATTATCGCTGATACTAAATTCGAATTCGGTCTTTTAGACGGCCAGGTCATTTTGATTGATGAGGTGTTGACCCCGGATTCCTCCCGTTTCTGGCCGTTGGACAAATACCAGGCCGGCCGCTCTCAACCCAGTTTTGATAAGCAATATGTGCGGGATTATTTGGAAACCCTTGACTGGGATAAGACCCCGCCTGCGCCTAAACTGCCGGAAGAGATTATCGAAAAAACTACACAAAAATATCTCGAGGCCTTTAAGAAGATCACAGGTCTTGAACTGGGGCAGGGTTAGATAATGCACTCACTCAAGAAGTTCTTCTCGATTCTGCTAAGGGTGGGCATAAGCCTGATCCTTTTGGTTTTATTGTTTAAGTTCAATAAGATTGACCTGGCAGGGATCTGGGAAATAATAAGAGGCGCGAATAAAGTATTCCTGGCCTTTGCATTCCTGGTATTCTTCCTGAACTATTTTCTATGCCTTTTACGCTGGAGCATGCTGTTGCGTGCTGCGGATATCCATCTGCCTTTGAAAAGGGTGATTATCTCATTTTCCGGAGGCATATTTTTTAATTTGTTCTTGCCATCCACGATCGGCGGGGATGTGATGCGCAGCGCTGATCTTGCAGCGCATACCCGGAAAACCAGCGAGGTAATTGCATCGGTTTTTGTGGACCGTTTAAGCGGATATACCGGATTGGTGATCTTGACCCTGCTGGCGGTTGTTTTTGGATGGCAGTATGTGCAAAATGCCAGCGTACTGTTATCTGTAATAATAATCACGGCAATACTCGTCGGGGTTTTACTGGTGGTTTTTAATAAAGCCGCCTACAGCATGATCAGTAAGTTTTTAAGCACACCCGGCGCGGGAAAGATCAAAGCCTCGCTTAAGAATCTGCACCATGAGATCCATATTTTCCGCCGGCAGAAGAAAATGCTTTTGAACAGTGTTTTGCTTTCCTTACTGGTGCAGGTTACCGGGCCGTTAAGTTTTTATTTGATCGCAACCTCTATCGGGATCAACATAAAAGCGATCTATTTCTTTGTTTTTTTGCCGATTATCGGAGCGATCACCCTTTTGCCGATATCGATCGGCGGGCTGGGGCTTAGGGATGCCTCAACGATATTCTATTTCGGCAAGGCAGGTGTCGATGAACATATGTCGCTTGCCATGTCGCTTTTATCATTTGCTTTTATTATCATTTTTGGCGCGATTGGAGGAATTATTTATGTCCTTACAGTACGTCATAGACGGGTACAACATCATCAATCACCCCCTGTTCGTTAGCGCTCCCAGAACTTCTTGCGGTCCCCAAACATCGCTGGTGCTTTTTATCAAGTCGAAACATTTGACCGGCAGTTCGAAAAATAAACTTGATGTGGTTTTTGACGGGTATCCTCCACGGGATTGGGATCCCAAAGAGTGGGGGACTAATTTGCGGGTTATCTTTTCGCGTAAGATCAGCGCAGATGATAAGATCAAAATGATCGTGGAAGAATCGGCAAATCGAGGGAATATAGTTGTGGTTTCCGACGATAAAGAAGTGCGGTTTATGGCAAAGGCATTAGGCGCCAGTTGCCTTGGGGTCAGTGGGTTTATCGGCGCAAAAGATAATGCCAGATCTCACGGTCATCATTCAGCCGGAAACCTTAAGGAAGAGCTTACTTATATCCAAATGTCTAAAATCAATCAGGAGTTGTTTAAGCGGTGGATAAGCCAATAAAAGAAGATCTCAAAACCAATTTTATCAAGTTCCTCGGAACCGCCGGAGCGCGTTTTGTAATGATAAAACAACTGCGCTCTTCGGGAGGGTTGTGGGTTTCAGCGGCAGGAACGAATGTTCTAATCGATCCCGGCCCGGGCAGTATTGTGCGCTGTAACTCAAGCAGGCCTAAATTGGACCCGTCAAAACTGGATGGGATCATCCTGACACACCGCCATCTGGATCATTCGGGTGATATAAACGTAATGATCGAGGCAATGACCGAAGGGGGGTTTAAGAAACGAGGTGTGGTTTTTTGCCCTGCGGATGCTTTGGGCGATGATTGTGTGATCTTGAAATATGCACAGTCTTTTCCGGAGAAGATCGAAATACTCGAGCCTCGCCGGAAGTACAGCGTCGGAGATTTCTCGTTTGAGACTTCTTCGCCTCTTATGCACCGGGTCCAGACCTACGGCCTTAAATTCAAGGTCAATGGAACATCAGTTGCCCTGCTTACGGATACCAAATATTTCCCTGGGGTCGCGGATTTTTATGGAGCTGATATTTTAATAATCTGTGTGGTGTTGTTTGACCCGCGGCCGGAGATAGACCATCTTTGCCTTTTGGATGTTGAAAGGTTATTATCTGAAACGCATCCCAAAAAAGCTGTTTTAACGCATTTTGGCATGTCTATGCTAAAAGCCAAGCCTAAATTACAGGCCGAGATCTTATCCCGGAAACTGGGGATAGAAGTTATTGCCGCATATGATGGGATGAGCCAAGACCTTTAAATAAAACATAAATAAAATCAATTCCTAATATCCCCGGTTTCCGGGATGAGTAAGGGGGCGGTGGGATCATCTTATTAAAAGTTTTGCTTGACATAACCCGCTGATTGTGATAGTGTTATAAACGGTAAGATTGTGCAGAAACCAACAAAGGAGGTAGCAGTATGAGTACTTGGCAATGGGTATTATTGGATCCGGGAAAAGCAGTACTTACGCAGTTAGGCCAGTTCGCAGTCAATTTGCTTTTGGTGATTGGTATCCTTATTATTGGTTGGGTGATCTCAAATTTGATTAAGACAATTGTTACAAAGGGGTTGAGGTTGTTAAAAATCGATGATCTTTCTGACCGCATTGAATTGGATGCAGTGCTGGCAAAAGGAGGGATCAAATATTCCCTTTCTGAATTACTGGGCGCAGTTTGCTATTGGGTAGCACTTATGGTTACCCTGGTTGTTGCCGTCAATGCTATTGGGTTAACGGTTGCGGCGGATTTGTTGAATAAAGTTATTTTGTATGTCCCGAATATCATTGCTTCGATATTCATCCTGATCCTCGGTATGTTTGTTGCGAAGTTGTTAGCCAACATTGTCCAAACCGCCGCTAATAATGCCGGTTTGGAACAGGCAAATCTTCTTACCAAAGTTGTTGAGATCGTGACGATAGTATTCGCGATTGCGATTGCATTAGAGCAGTTGAATATCGCATCCCGGATCATTGAGATGACGATCAGTATTGTACTTGCTTCTTTGGGGTTGGCTGCGGCATTGGCCTTCGGCCTGGGGTGCAAGGAGATCGCTGGCAAGATCACGGCAGAATTCATCGACAAATTGAAGAAAAAATAAATCATTCAATAAA
The DNA here is from genome assembly GCA_964603585.1 of uncultured Planctomycetales bacterium. Classification (GTDB taxonomy): domain Bacteria; phylum Omnitrophota; class Gorgyraeia; order Gygaellales; family Profunditerraquicolaceae; genus CAZRVK01. The sequence goes on along the minus strand of CAZRVK010000008.1, from coordinate 9,492 downwards.
AAACCCCCGGTTCTTAACAGGACCGGGGGTTTTTTATTTGCTTCTGTATATATTAGTTGAACTTTTTTAGTTTGTATTCGGGAATGCGGGGAGTTTTTAAAGTCAATTCCTGGCGTTCCTTTACGATCATTTTTAGGGTGATCTTTCCTGTTCCCTTACACGCCTGGCATTGATCAGAAACCGAACCCGCCAAGATGCATTTTGGACAAACAATGGTCTTCTTTAAAGGTGAATCCTTGGCCACTTTTATTGTTCTTTGGGGACCAGACCGTAAAGGACATCCCTTTGCGAGGCAATACCGACGAGCTTTCCCCCTTGGACTATCGGCAGGTGTCTAAACCTGACTTTGCATAATGTTTGATATATGCTGTCCAAGCCATCATCGAAATTAGCGGTAGTTACATCTTTAGTCATGAAGTCCTTGACATGGGTTGTTTCCGGGGCAAGCCCTAAAGCCACAACCCTTCTTACGATATCACGTTCACTTACGATCCCAATTATCTTATCTCCATCTAACACTACGACTGCCCCTATATCATGCTGGGACATAAGTTGGGATGCGTAAGCCGCAGTATCGTCTCCTTTGGTAACGATTACTCCTCTGGAGAGCATCATTGTAAAAGCTCTTTGTTTATCCATTACGTCTCCTTTCGTAAACGTTAGATCCAATGTTTTATTGTATATCACAATTTGCCTCTTAAGTCAAATAAGTTTTAGAATACCGGCTGGTATTATTAAGCCAAACTGCGTCCTGTCTTATTCAAGAAAAATGAGAAAACCGGTATAAGTCGGGTATTACGGCTTTTTCAGGTTTTACGGCTAAAAGAGAATAGCTATGTCTTTGTATAATACAGTTTTACATCATTTTGCTTGACAATCCCGGCGTTTTTGTATATAGTATCAATATTATATAACTATAATATATTAAAGCAGTTACTATTAAAAGGCATTCTTCTTCATAATTGTAGCAAATTATTGCTTTTGTACTTTAAAATCAAAGGGTTATGATAAGAATGATACGCTTTTATGGATTATTTTATTTATAAGTGATACCTGATCCTTTTAAACGGATTAGGTATTTTTTTTTATGAGGGGAGAAAATGAGTTATTTTAAAGTCCTGGGGCTGGAAAAAGAGCCATTTTCTACCAGTCCGGATCCTGAATTTTTTTATTTGTCGAAAGAGCATGAAACAGCGTTGACAAATATTATTATAGAACTGCGTTTAAAAAGAGGCCTTTCTGTTATCCTGGGAGATGTGGGGATGGGAAAAACCACTCTTTCCCGCAAGCTTATCCGCGAATTAAAACAGCGAAATGATGTGATATTTCATATGATCCTGGACCCTTCTTTTGATGACGAACATTCTTTTCTTATGACACTTGCCAGGAATTTCGGGATAGATAACAGTCCGTCTTCGACATTGCTGGATTTGCGCGAATCATTGGAAAGGTTCCTTTTTCAAAAAGGGGTAACCGAGAATTTTACGGTAGTTTTGATCGTGGATGAGGCGCAAAAATTGAGCGAAAGCTCTTTAGAGAATTTGCGGGTGCTTTTAAATTATGAAACCAATGAGTTCAAGCTGTTACAGCTTGTCCTCTTGGGGCAGTTGGAATTGCATTCTAAAATTATCGGTATCCCGAATTTCTTCGACCGGATCAGTTTTAAATATACTTTAAACCCCCTGGACCTGGATGAAGTTAAAGAGATGATCAATTTCCGTATCCGGCAAGCGGGGTATAAGGCAAACATGCCGTTGTTCTTAGATGATGCTATACGGGAGATCTATGATTATACCCGCGGGTACCCGCGTAAGATCACGATGGTTTGCCATAAGGCACTGAAGGCGCTTATCATGAATAATAAAATGGCGGTTGACCAGCAAATGATCAGAGAAATAATCAGCGTTGAGGTTAAACACGGCTGGGGCGTTAATGTGTAGGAAAGGTTAGAGGATATGGACCCGAAAACGGCACAGCCGAGTTCAGCGAAGAAATTGCTGGAGATAATTGAGGAGGGGGGGGCGGATTCTTCCTCCGGGAATACCCAGATCAAGTCGTCAGCGGTTAAAGCTATCGCCAGTGTGAAGGCTTTTTCCTTGCCGGATTTTATAGGCGGTATAAAATCGTCGATAGAAAAACTAAAATCCGGGTTTACGCTTGCGAATTTTGATGTTAAAAAACTGAATCTGGTGTTATTGGTGGTATCCGTCGGGATGGTGTTTGGCGCGATTTTTTATTTCATCAATTATCGGAACAGCGTGGTTAAAAATATGGATTCTTTGATGGTTGATTTTGGCAAGGTGTCGGCTAAAGGATTGAAGATGCCCGGGCTGGAACAGATCTCTCCTGATGAGGGTTTTTTAGCGGAGATCCTGGCTAGGGTGCGTAATCGGGATTTGTTTAAACCGTTTGTAAAAAAAGAAACCCCGGTTTTAGGCGGTGGCAATACCTCCGAGAAACTGACAGAGGCAGTCAAAAAGTTGAAGTTAGTGGGGATTTCTTACGCGGGTGATTCTACGAACACTTATGCGATGGTCGAGAATACTTCTACCAATCAGACATTCTTTTTGCGAAAAGGCGAAATGATCCTGGATGTTAAAATCACCGATATCAAAGATGACCGGGTGGTTTTTGGGTATCAGGATCAAGAGATGGAATTACGGTAGTTTTAGCCAAAATATGCGTAAATCAAACACGGTATTATTTACTATAATTTTATTCATCTCCTTCTGCGTAGTCCATGTCAGCGCCCAGGAAGCTAATTCCCCGGGGATCCCCCAAGTTGTGTCAGCACAGACAAAGCCAGCAGTTTCGGCTGTGCAGGTCCCGGTATCATCCGAAGAAATGACTGCCCGGGAAATGGCGGTTAAACTTAGCCGGAAAATATCCCTTGATCTTAGGGATATGAATATCATCGATGTCCTTAAGTTCCTGGCGATAAAAGGGGATTTTAATATCGTTACCAGTAAGACCGTCGAAGGCCGTGTGACTTTGCTGTTGAATAGTGTTTCGATCAAAGATGCTTTAGAGATCATTCTCATCGCCAATGACTTGGCGTATATCCAAAAAGGCGGGATTGTTTATGTTATGGCTGGCGCGGATTACCTGGCAATGTACGGAAAGAAGTTTAGCGATAACACTAAAGTCAAGATCCTCTATCTCAAATATGCCCGGCCGAGTTATGTTTTGACTGCACTGCAGAATATCCGTAGTAATGTCGGCAAGATCGTGATCGATGAAGATACCGGTACTGTGGTAATGATCGATACCGAGGAAAAACTCAAAGAAATGGAAAGGGCGGTCCAGGAAATGGAGTATAAAACCGACACTAAGATCATTACATTGCAGTATGCTAAAGCTGAAACCGTGGCTAATCAGCTGAAAAGCAAGGTAGATGCCAAAACGGTCGGATCGATTTCTTTCGATGAACGCTCGAATCAGGTGATCCTGACAGCCCTGCCGGAAAGGATGGAGGAGATAGAAAAGATCATTAAGGCCCTTGATGTCAAAACTAAGGCGGTGTTATTAGAGGCGCGTATTTTGCAGATCACCCTTAATCCCTCCTATGACATGGGGATCAATTGGGAGGCGGCTTTTACCAATAGCCGGTATGCTTTTTTGCGTGCTTTGAACTTTACCGGGGCGTTCCCGATCGCCTCCGCTATCAGCGGCGCAACAAATCTTACTTTGGGTAAAATGGCGGTAGGCAGTATTAATGCGGATAATTTTACCATGGAGATCAAGGCGCTTAAACAGGTTAAAGCGACGAAACTGTTAGCTAATCCCCGGATCATGGTAGTGAATAATCAGGAGGCCAAGATACATATCGGCGATACCGTCCCGTATGTTACTTCTACAACTACCGGGACAGGAGATACTGCTACTACCAGCGAAACAGTTAATTTTATCAACATAGGCGTTCAGCTTTTGGTTACCCCTACGATCAACGATAATGGATTTATTTCCATAAAAATCAAGCCGGAGATCTCCAGCAAGGTCGGTGATTATCTTACTCCGAAAAATGCTACTATCCCGATCGTCAATAGTACCTTAGTTGAAACATCGGTCCTGGCCAGGGACGGCAATACCATTATTATCGGAGGTTTGGTCAAGAATGATAAGACCAATGTCAATCGCGGCCTGCCTGTATTCATGGACCTGCCGATGATAGGTAAATTCTTCCGTAATGCCGCAGACGTCATCACTAATTCCGAGATCGTGATCTTTATTACTCCGCATATTGTTAGCGGTGAAACGGAATTAGGCCGGCATGATAAGGATGAGCTTATTGGGCTTACCGATGATCAGTCCGATCCTGCTGAAGTTGTTCCTGCAGAAGAGGAGAATAGCGAGGTAGAATGAAATACAAAAAACTTTTTTTTATTCCAGTTGTTTTCTTGACTGTCCTGGTTTTTTCGCCGTATTGTTTTGCCCAAAAGGCCTCAAAGACCGCGGTAGTTGTCGAGGCGAAACCCGTGTCTGAAAGCCTTAAGGAAAGTATCGAAAAAAGTTTGAGGAGCGCGCTTTTGGAAAATACTAAATTGTCTCAGGAAAACGCGGACCTGAAAAAGAAATTTACTGAACTGGAAAATTATGCCCGTACGATTTCGGTAATGAACAATATGCTGAAAAATGATAATCAGCGGTTCACGGATCAGGCCGGGGAACTCCAAGACAGTAAATCCCGGATCAGCGAGTTGGAAAAACAGGTAGAGGTTTTGAGCAAACAAAAGAAAGAAATGGAAAGCAAGATCAAGAATGATACGGTTGTTTTACAGCAGCTTGATGCTGATAACAAAGATTTAAAAGTCAGCCTGGATAATAATACTTTGCAACAAGAGAACCTGGAGTATAAAAAAAGAGCCGAAAAAGCCGAGCAGGCATCGGCAGAGGCCCTGGAAAAAATGTCAGCGGCGCTTAAAGAAAAACAAGCCCTTCTCCGTGAGACAGGAGCTTTGCATTATAACCTGGGGTATATGTTCTTTCAGATCCGGGATTATAAGCGTGCCGCTGCGGAGTTTATCCGCTCGGTGGAACTGGATCCGGGCAATGATGCGGCATATTTTAATTTAGGCATTATTTATGACGATTTCCTGGAGGATAATAAGACAGCGATATTATATTACAAGAAATATCTGGATGCGCTTCCGGCAATAGCTCGTAACGCAAATAACCAAACCAGGAATAAAGTGGTTGCAAAAATGCTGCAGGCTGAGTTGAGGGAAAAAACGCGTATTGATTCGCCTATTGATCAGACTCTTCGTTAGAGTTAGAGGTAGTATTCAAGTAATTGGGATTCGGGATTTTATAATTTTATAATTTAATTTATCATAACCGCAATGCCCAGCCTTAATAAAAGAATATATAGACATATTTTATCTTTAGCTGTTTTATTCTTCTTTGTTTTAGCTGTCCGAATGCCTTTGGCTTATGCTATCGATGCCACCGCTTATAAAGGCGGAAGCTACGATGGCTATTCGTCCAGTGATTCCCCCCAGTATTATCCCGGCGGTTCCTACGATGGTTTTAATTCAGCCACCTCAAGCGATACTACCCTTGGGTTCTCGTCAGCTTCGCAAATAGGTTTTGTAACACAACCCAGCTCTAATGTGCTTTCGACCCCTGTTTATTGCACAGTAGCAATTCAGGATGATTACGGCAATACAGTTACTACTGCATCCGCGACAGACATTACTATCGCTATGAGTAATAATCCTACCGGCGCAAGCCTTTCAGGTACAACGACGCAGAGTACGGTATCAGGGGTAGCTATTTTCAATGATTTGCGGCTGGATAAAGAGGGTGATCTTTATACTTTTGGTGCTACTGCTTCTGGTTTTGATGCGATTACTTCTTCGGCATTCAGTATAACTTCTCCGGTTTCTGCCCCGATGTTAAAAGCAAGCTTTGCTTACGATACTACAAGCTCAACGCTTTACTTAAAGGCATGGCTGCAAAGCGGGGATGATATTTCAAGCCTGGAAGTCGGCGATACTTGTGGTGCAACTATTTTTACTCCCAGCGGGACTGTAGATACAACAGTAACGAGCGATAATTTTAGCCTGGATACTTCGAATAATATCTTTACATCAAGTACATGGCAGCCATCTTCACCAAATACTTCGTATTATGCGAGAGTTGTTTTATACGATAGTAGTAGAGATAAACTTTATACCGGGTTTGTGAATTATGATCCCGCTAAGATCGCAGTCGAAACGATCTCTGAAAAAACTTCTACCATCAATTGGAGTGATATCAGCCAACTACGTACGGATGTAACTTCCTTACTGGCCCGCACCTCCGGGATGAACTGGACAGATATATCGGATATTAAGACCGCCGTTAATGCCGGCGCGGCTACCACTTTATATGAAAAAGTCGCCGAGATCCTCACCTCTATTGGTACCCCCAGCGATGACTATACTGATTCGACTGTTTTTGGCAAGATCGCGAATTTCGAACAGAAAATGTGGACCAGCCAGCTTAGCAAGGTCAATTGGGATAATATGTCGGTTATGAGCAACCGGGGTATTAATTGGACGGATATTTCAAAGTTAAGCAATCAGGGGATTAATTGGCTGGATTTCTCAAGCTTAAGCAATAAAGGCATAAATTGGCTGGACCTTTCTTTATTGAGCAATAAGGGGATCAACTGGCTGGACCTGTCTGTAATGAGTAAGCGTGGGATCAACTGGAGCGATATTGCCACTTTAAGCAGTCAGAGGGTCAATTGGTTGGATATAGCTTTGTTAAGTAACCGCGGGATCAACTGGTTGGATATTTCCAAGCTAAGTAACCAGGGTATCAATTGGGCGGATCTTGCGATCTTGAGCAATAAAGGGATCAATTGGGCAGATATTTCGAAACTTTCAAACCAGGGTATTAATTGGGTGGATATATCGGTCTTAGGTGATAGAGGTATAAATTGGTCCGATATTTCTATCTTAAGCACGAAAGGTATCAATTGGACAGATATTGCGAAATTAAGCAATCAGGGAATAAATTGGCTGGATTTTTCCGTCTTAACTAACAAGGGGGTTAATTGGTTGGATCTGTCTGTTTTAACCCAAAAAGGGATTAATTGGAGTGACATTTCCAAATTAAGCAACTTGGGAGTAAACTGGTTGGATATTTCAGTTTTAAGCAATAAAAGAATTAATTGGACAGATTTATCGATATTAGGGAACAGAGGTGTCAATTGGTTGAGTATTGCATTATTGAGCAATCAAAACATAAATTGGACGGATATTTCTGTTTTGAGCAGTAAGCGTATAAATTGGAGTGATCTTTCTAAATTAAGTAATCAGGGGATCAATTGGGTAGATATCTCTGTATTCAGCAATAAGGGAATAAATTGGAGTGATATTTCGGTATTAAGCAATAAAGGTGTCAATTGGAGTGACCTTGCGGTTTTAAGCCAGAAACGGATCAATTGGCTGGATATTGCCAAGTTATCGAACCAGGGGATCAATTGGCTGGATATTTCTGTATTAAGCAATAAAGGGGTTAATTGGTCGGATATTGATAAGATGAGTCGGGCGCAGGTTAATTGGTATGACCTGGCATATATGACTGGTGCCGGGGTTAATTGGGATGCCACGATCAATTGGGATAATTTAAAGAATTTGACTACCGCGGGTGTCAACTGGACAGATATGTCGAAATTGTCAAACCAGGGGATCAACTGGAGCGGGCTTAATCTTTTGGCTACGGCCGGAGTTAATTGGAGCGATGTTTCTGTTTTAAGTAATAAAGGGGTGAATTGGTCCAGCATTTATGCTTTAAGCAGCCAGGGGATAAACTGGACGGATATTTCTGTCCTGACTAATAAGGGTGTCAATTGGAGCGATATTTCAGTTTTAGGCAATAAGGGCATCAACTGGACGGATATTTCGGTAATGCATAACAAAGGTATTAACTGGACGGATATTTCCGTTATGCATAACAAGGGTATCAATTGGAGTGATGTTTCCAAATTGAGTAACCAGGGGATCAATTGGACGGATATTTCTAAATTATCTAACCAGGGGGTCAATTGGCTGAATCTTTCGGTCTTAAGCAATAAAGGGATTAATTGGGCAGATATTTCCAAGCTTTCAAACCAAGGCATTAATTGGGCAGATATCTCTAAGTTATCGAACCAGGGGATCAATTGGAGTGACATCTCGAAGTTATCGAATCAGGGTATCAACTGGCTGGATGTTTCGGTTTTAAGTAATAAAGGTTTGAACTGGAGCGATATCTCCAAATTAAGTAATCAAGGTATCAACTGGCTGGATCTGTCGGTCTTAAGTAATAAAGGGATAAACTGGAGTGATGTTTCGAAATTAAGTAACCAAGGGATCAACTGGTTAGACATTTCGATCTTAAGTAAAAAAGGGATCAACTGGAGTGATATTTCGAAATTAAGCAATCAGGGAATAAATTGGCTGGATATATCGGTTGTAAGTAACACGGGGATCAATTGGGCAGATATATCAAAATTATCGAATCAGGGAATAAACTGGCTGGATATATCGGTTGTAAGTAACAAGGGGATCAATTGGAGTGATATTTCGAAGTTAAGCAATCAAGGGATCAATTGGCTGGATATTTCGGTGTTAAGCAATAAAGGGATCAACTGGAATGACATTTCAAAATTAAGTAATCAGGGTATCAATTGGCTGGATATCTCGGTATTAAGCAAAAAAGGGATTAACTGGGCGGATATTTCGAAATTAAGCAATCAAGGTATTAACTGGCTGGATATATCGGTCGTAAGTAATAAAGGGATCAATTGGTCTGATATATCGAAGTTAAGTAACCAGGGAATAAACTGGAGTGATATCGCCAAGTTAAGTAATCAAGGGATCAATTGGAGTGATATTTCGAAGTTAGGTAATCAGGGGATCAATTGGCTGGATATTTCGGTTTTGAGTAATAAAGGAATAAACTGGAGTGATATTTCGAAACTCTCGAACCAGGGTATTAATTGGAGCGATATTTCTAAGCTGGGTAATCAAGGGGTTAATTGGCTGGACGTATCAGTATTGAGCAATAAAGGGATCAATTGGTCTGACATTTCAAAGTTAAGCAATCAGGGTATTAACTGGCTGGATATTTCAGTACTTGGTAATAAGGGAATTAATTGGAATGATATCTCAAAGTTAAGTAATCAGGGGATAAACTGGACCGATATATCAGTATTGAGCAGAAAAGGTATAAATTGGGCGGATATCTCGAAGCTCTCGAATCAGGGGATCAACTGGCTGGATATATCAGTATTGAGTAACAAAGGGATTAATTGGAGCGATATATCCAAACTGTCAAATCAAGGTATAAATTGGAGTGATATTTCGAAATTAAGTAATCAGGGGATCAACTGGCTGGATATATCAGTATTGAGTAACAAAGGGATTAATTGGAGCGATATATCCAAACTGTCAAATCAAGGTATAAACTGGAGTGACATCTCGAAATTAAGCAACCAGGGTATCAACTGGAGTGACATTT
>CAZRVK010000007.1:8804-117360 GCA_964603585.1 uncultured Planctomycetales bacterium | reverse complement strand
AGCCGCATACTCAAGCTCGGATATTCCCACAAACACCACCGCCCTTACCCGCAACACAGAGAATCTCTCCTACTATGCAGCAAACAATTTCCCTGCGGTGACGGGGCATAGTGCGTTGAGTTTTAACGGCGCAAATGCCAGCGGGGATGATTATGTCAGCGTGGCGAATGGGGCGGGGACGAATCAGCTTTATGGGGCAACGACTTACTCGATAGAGGCTTGGGTGCTTCCTCGTTCTGATGGGGAGGGAGATTATGGTCGAATTTGGGATGTCAACGGGGCAACCTATATCAATGTCCGCGACCAAAGCGGGACAAATGCCAATATTGGTTTTGGTATAGACCTCAGCGGTACTGATGCGGCGAGGGTTAATGCGGTAACTCTCAACGCTTGGCATCATGTTGTCATGGTCTATAACGATTCTACAAAAAAGATAACGGGCTATGTTGATAATGTGGGCGCATATAGCGGGGCGGGTGTAGGTGACCTCGTAGATGATTCAGCGCAAACAAAGTATATTGGTAACAATGCCGGTACTACCCGTACCTTCGACGGCATCATCCAAACCGTCCGCATCTACCGCAACAAAGCCTTATCCGCAGAAGAAGTAACCACAGCATATAACGCAGGGAGATACGCAAGTCAGCCAGTGTCCGGATGCACGGCAGAATACTTGTTTACAGAAGGCGCAGGCACAACGCTTGCCGATACCGTTGCAGGCAATAACGGCACAATATCAGGAGCGACATGGACAGGAGATACGCATTCGGGAACGATTGTATTATCTTATTGTCCGATTATGATGCCGAATGAGCAGGGTGCGAGTTATAAACACTTATTTATTTGTGATACTGCTTTAGGGGGAGCTGGGGTTAATGTTTGGAGGTTATTATATGATACAAACGCAAATAATAGGCCTGTCTTTTGGTCATCGTCTAACAGTAATACTATTTCGTGTTCACCTTCAAATAATTACGCCTCCACCTGGTCTCGTCACGAAAACCATATTCTAATCGCCACATGGTCAACTACTCCGTTCGTTATCGCAGGACTTAATTCAGGCAATCCGATAAAAATGGCATTGTTTGACAACGGTACGCCGATTGCTTATTCATCAACTTACGTTCCTCCGGTCGGTGCATTACCATCTACATTTAGCATACAGTCAAGTACGGGACAGGCAGCGATATATAAGTTCCTTGGAATTTGGGATCATCAATTTGACATGAACGAAGTCACGGAAACAACGAAGTTAATCCAGTATAACTACAACTAAGGGGGGCGAGAATGAGACAGATTATCATTGCATTATTGTTAATCCCTGCGATAGCCTTCGCCTCCGCGGACAATATTAGCTTTAAAGACGCGGTTGTGGTGACAACTGTCAAGAAGCGCGTAATCGCCCCTGCCCAGACGCAAATAATCACGCCTGCGGTATACGACAGCAATGAAAATATCATTACCCCTGCGGTTGTCGAGGAAATTGAACCTGCGGTATATGAAATGTACCTTGACTTACCTTTTCCGACATACTCCGAGGCGGTTGTATGCGAGGGCAAGGACATTACTTATTCATACCGCAACGACGCGAGCCTTGAGGATAAAGAAGTAATGGCGAATATAAACTACTCGATTATCGATAGGACGGGCGTATCAAACGACGAAGAAGCGGTTAAGGAATATCCGATATACTTAGATAATCCGCAATCCAGCCCGTATTATGCGAAGCATTGGCCATATAAGAAAGCTGATGCCTGGGCGACTTACGATGAGGCAGGGAATAAAACATCTTATGCCGGTGAAGATAAAGACGAATATGCGCCGTTTTGTGTTAGTAGCGTGATGAGGTAAGTAATATGAATAATGTATTTTCTAAGACATTGTTAATTGAGTTATCGAACGACATAGATTTAATTTTAGCAAAGTCCAACGACGGACTAAAAGGAAGAGAAGGTACGCCAGCGATTCGGCACTTCTTAAGGGAGGTTAAGGATAAAGTGAAAAAGATGATTAATAAAATCAAGGATCCTGAGGCAAAGAAATTAGCGGAATCAGTCGTGACGAAAATCGAAGAAGCGACAAAAGACGGGAGTTTTGATTCGATCGAAGAGAAGGTACGCGCGGCGATAAAGGCATCATTATTCTTCCCGGAGAAGATTAACGATCAATATGCCGATGGTCCTTACATCCGGGATATGTACCCGGATCGATGCGTTGTCAGTTACCAGGGCAAGATGTATGAAGTGTCTTATGCTTTCGTTAATGAAGCCTGTGTTTTAGGTCAGCCGAAAGAGGTTATTGAGACATATGTTCCAGTGCAGGAGAAGCAAGCAAAAATCAAGGAAGCCGAAATTGTTACTATTAAAGAAGCGCAGGCAATGGATTTCGAGGTTTCGAGTTTTATCAGTTTGCAAGAAGCAAAGTTTAATGATCAATTTAGTGAAGTTGAAGTTGTGCTTATTGAAGCCGGGTGTAATGAATTAAAGAAACGGTATTATCCGGATAAGACTATCCGCGAAGCAGCCCCGATATTCGCTGGATGGAAGATGTATCTAAATCATCCTACGCCATTAGAAGAGAAAGAACGTCCGGAGCGTAATCTTAAAGATTGGGTTTCAACGATTCGCGAATCTTATTATGTAGACGGAAAAGCCATGGGAAAAGTTGTAATACACGATTCATGGCTGCGCGAACGTTTAGCGGATCCAGTGGCCAGGCAGCATATAGGATTATCAATTAATACAGGTGGAAAGATATCCGTTGGTAAAGTCAACGGTAAAGATGGTTATCAAATAGTTGAAGCGATTGTACCCGCACGGAGAAACGGCCCTCCATCAGTGGATTGGGTGACAGAAGCCGGTGCGCGAGGACGCGTGAGTAAACTATTAGAATCACAAACGAAAGGAAAAAAGATGGAACTTGAAAACGCAACACTAAAAGATCTAAAAGAATCACGCACGGATCTTGTTGAAGCTATCAAGAAGGAATCCGAGGTTGGTAATACCGAAAAGGTAACCAAACTTGAGAATGATCTTCAAGAAGCCAACAAGAAGATTGCTGATTTTGAGAAAAGCGGCAAGATCTCAAAGCAGTCTGATGCAGTTGAAGCAGCGTTGAAAGAATCAAAAATCCCTGATGTCTGCAAAGATAGGATTCGCGATCATTTCAAATCGAACCTCGTTGAGGGTGATTTGAAAGAAGCGATTACCAAAAAGATCGGGGAAGAGCTTGATTTCGTTAATAAGCTCAGCGGTAAAGGCAAGATTAAAATCGGCGCATCTGGCGAGACTAACTTAACTGAAAGTCTGCAGAAAGATCTCGATTCTCGCGCCGGTATAAAAGAAGTTAAAGACGAAGATAAGGAATAAAATTCCGCTTGATGAATAATCAAGAAACATAAAAGGAGAGTTTAAGAAGATGGCAAACAATTATAAGTTTTCTGGTAAAAGAGTTACCTTAACGCCTGCAGCCCCGGTTGCTTCCGGAGCATTGTGCAGAGTCAAAGGATATATTGGCATACCTCTGAATAATAGAGTTGCCGGGGAATCAGTTGCCTTTGCATTAGAGGGTGTTTGGGGGATGACTGTCGCAGTACAAGGTGTCGTGCCTTCAATCGGATCAATCCTTTATTGGGATACTTCTGCCGGTGCATTATCACTTGGTGCAGCTAATGATGATTATCCTGCAGTAAAGGTTTTAACTACTCCGGATAGCACCACTGGTGCATTTGAAGGATTGTTACTTCCTCAATGCCGTCCGTACGGACAGATGCAGTCGTAGGTTTTTTTTAACTCAACAGTCCACAAGGTGTGGAGAAAGGGAAATAAAAGATGCGTAAGTCATTGTTAAATATGTATCACGAACTAAGAGAATCTGGAAGCGCGAGCGACTTCCCGAATCTTTTAGGTAACACGATGTATAAGGCGTTACTTTCACGCTTTAATGGATTTCCGTCTCCTTGGAAACAGTATGCGTATATAACTCCCGGGGGATTAGCGGATTTTAAGGCCCATGACAGAATTATTCTGTCAGAAGCTCCTGATCTTGAGGAGATCGAAGCAGGTGGTGAAGGTGGATATAAGGATACAAAGTTTTCAGATGCGAAATATTCTGTTCAGGCTAAGACCTTGGGTAGACAATTTACCGTAGGCCGTCAGGTAATTATTAATGACGATTTAGGCGGAGTTTTGCAACTACCGAATAAGTTCGGCCGGGCAGCAGTGCGTACGATGGTTAAGAGAATTTTAACTCTCTTAAAAGGCGGGGTTAATGCATATGATGGCAATGCTCTTTTTGCTTTAAGGGGCGGGGCAGCGGTGAATTATAACGTTAATGTCTCTTTAGCGAATACCGCAGCAGGGATGGCAGCCGTTGCAGCTGCAATGCAGAAAATGGCACTTTCCACTGATCCGGATAGTGGAGAGTTGCTGGGGATCAAAGCAAAGTATCTTTTGACTGGTACTACTTTGGCACCTATAGCACAGCAATTGGTTAAATCGGCCCAGATTTTGCCAGTGAGCACTAATGGTGGCGGAACTTACAATGTAATTGGTACGCTTACTCCATTAGAAGATCCTTTAATCGATACTGTTCTTGGTACGTCCTGGTGGGCCGTATTAGCTGATCCCCAGGATTGTCCGGTGATCGAATTAGGGTTTTTGAATGGTAAGGAGGATCCTGATTTGTTAGTGATGCAGCCGACGATGGCCAGTTTATCTGGTGGACAGTCGGATCCGTATAGCTATGAATTTGACGAATTGATTTATAAGGTTCGTCATGATTACGGGATGCAGTTAGGGTATTACCAGGGTATTTGTAGGGGTAGTTCGTAACAAAAGCGTTACTCATGTCCATGGGCGCCAGTTTAAGCGCTGGCGCCCCTCCTTAATTGAGGTGAAACATGTCGTTTACATATGATGTAACTACAAATCTCGGGAAAGTAAGGAATTTAATCGGGGATGCAGTTGATACCGGGCATATCCTTGAAGATGCAGATATTAACGCATTCATATCAATGGCCGGTGATGATTTATTTCAAGCTGCAGCTCTTTGTCTTTATAGGATCGCAGCGAGTAAAGCATTATTAGCGAAGAGGAAATCGGCCGGTAATTATTCAGAAGATCTTACGGCTATTGCTAAAGAATGCCGAGAAGCAGCCAAGATTTATGAAGATATGGCTAAAAATACGCCAGCTGAGGCGCAGGCGGAAGTTATAATGACAGATTTTAATTATAACGAAATCTTACAGAACAAGGCGCTCAGGGGTGAAGAAGAATGATGAATTCCTGGAAAGAACACTATTGGTATAACATTCCTTGCGTACGTGCGCGTATTGAAGAGATAGTTAGGCGTGCTCAAGGGGCGTTTACAATTTTAGAAGTGGGGTGTAATGAAGGATTTCTTTCCCAGGCATTAATCGAAGCAGGCTTTCACGTTAAGAGTGTCGATATCGATCCGGTTATGGTCGCTAAAGCAAAAGAGATATTCGGTATCGATGCGATTGAGGCAGATATTAATGATTTACCGTTTGCTGATAATCAGTTTGATTTAGTTATTGGCGGTGAAGTGCTTGAGCATATTGATAATCCAGGGAAAGGGTTATCAGAACTTTTTAGGGTATCAAATAACCGGGTGATCATATCTTTACCGATAGGAGATTATTGGCTCGGAGAACCGACGCATAAATGGAGTATTCACCTTACGCAGATTGAGCACGATCAAGGTATTAAAGAAGAGTTAATTAAAAGAATCAGTGTAATTGAGTTTAAAAAGAGGCCCAAGGAGGCCTAAAAGGAGGGTTAAATGATCATAGTTCACGAATTAAACCAGTTAGACTACGGCGGGGCAGAACGGGTAATCCGGAATATTATCAAATACGATAAGGTCAATAAACATAATGTTATTGCATATAAAGATGGGCCTTTCAAATCAGAGCTTGAATTAATTGGAGCGAATATTCTGATTGCGCCGAAAACCGGAGAAGTGCAGTTTGATACCGATATCATTCATATTCATTCCGGTGGTGGGGTTAGTGAAATGGCAAAAGAGTTAGGGAAGAATTTCCCAGTAATCGAAACAATACATTCTCCAATTAGATCCCCAATGCGTAATGAAGTTATATCACAAAGGGTGGGAGTTACGGAAGCGGTTTCCCGGATTAATTCAAATTGCGTGACTATACATAACGGCATTGATTTTGAAGATATGGTGCCGACAAAAACCCCGGAGAATATAAAGAAAGAATTGAATATACCCCAGGGAATTCCTATTGTCGGCCGGCTTGGCCGGTTAGGTAGAGATAAGGGATTAGAAGAATGGTTATTGACTTGTTATCACTTACAGCAGCGGGGTATTGATTTTATTCCGGTGATCGTGGGAGACGAAGCAGCAAACCACAACGGTTATGTTGGCAAGCTCAAACTTATGGCTGCTTCGCTCCCGGTTAATAATGTCGTTTGGGTAGGGCATAAAACAGATATTGCGAATTATCTGCAGATCATGGACGTATTTTTATATCCTTCACCGACAGAAGGATTCGGACTTGTGTTTGCAGAAGCGATGTACATGGGCGCGGTAGTAGTGACATATGACAATGATGTCACGCGGGAAGTGTGCGGAGGATTTTCAGTGTTGACGGAAAAGAGTATCCCGGGACTTGTTTATGGCGTGCAGAAAGCATTAGGCGTTAATATGCGAGACGCGATTATTCCGTTAGCGCAGAGTTGGGCTGAAGAACAATTCAGTGCAGAACGTATGTCGAAAGATTACCAAGAATTGTATATGAAGTTTGCTCCGGTGGAGGCGTAATGAGTGAATTTACCGATATATTGATGTCGAGAGTTGATATAAAAAGGCTGAATAAAATAAGCACAAGTCTTCTTGGCCAGCCAGTTAATCAAGAGACGACAATATATTCTTCATTGCCGGTAAGATTCGAGGCTATCAAAGGCAGTATTCGCATGATGGCCGCAGGTCAGCAGAAAGTGGCGCAGTATAAGATTTACGCGGAAGCGGGGAAAGATATTAGAGAAAATGATTTTGTTTATGCAATAAGCGGGATTGCAGGATTAACCCGGGCAAGAGTTTCGTTTGTTGATCAAATGTTCGATTTTGACGGAATAACTCATCATTTAGAATGTGAATTGGAGACGCCTTAGAGGCGCAAAGGAGAAGAGATGAAATATTCAATCATTACTGCAACACATAACGGATTAGAGCATACGGTTAAATGCGTCGATAGCGTTTTCCGCAATACAAAAGACTTTGAGTTTATCATTGTCGATAATGGTTCTGATGATGGCACTGTCGGATATTTAAAAGAACTCGCTGCTCGGAATAACAACGTAAAGATCATTCTCAATCCAGAAAATACCACTTTCGCTATTGCCAATAATCAAGGGCTTAAATTAGCAGAAGGTGAATATATTATCTTTTTAAATAATGACACGATTGTTTGCCAAGATTGGGCAGAACGGTTGCGCGCGCATATGGATAATGTTCCGCTTAAGAATATTGGGATTATCGGACCTGTAACAAACAATTCTAATGGCCGGCAGGCGGTTGGAGTCCAGGATCCAGAAGCATGGTATCAGCAATATCTTGGCCGATGGTCGCATGCAGGGGTTTTGTTTGGATGGTGTATGTTTATGCGGAAGTCTTTAATCGATGAAATTGGGGGGTTTGATGAAAGGTTTACAAATTCCCACGAAGATAATGATCTTTGCTTACGCGCGCAATTAGCCGGATACAAACTTATCATTGCTTACGATACATATATTCATCATACAGGCCAGGGGACGATACGCAGTCTGATGGATTTAGATAAATATCTTGAGAATGGGTATAAGAATCGCGAATTGTATTGGGATAAATGGTACGAAGAAAAGCCTAAGAAGTTGGTTGCAGTGTATCGAACCAATGGCGGGAAGTGGCTCGAAGAATCATTAAAGCAGACATCGAAGTTTGCTGATTCGATTTTGATACATTTCTGCAGGGCGCCGCAGGAGTTTGGGGATCGATCTAAATCGTTAAATGGGGAATTTATCAAGATCGACAGGGAAGAATATATTAAATTACTTAAAGTTCAATTTCCCAAGATCATCTGGACAGAATTCTACGATGGCATCTTTCAGGAAGATTATGAGCGCGGCCGACTTTTGCAATTGGCTTTGGAAATGCATGCTAAAGGCGAAGCTGATTGGTGTATTTCTATCGATGACGATGAAATCTACGAAGATAAGTTTATCGATAAATGCCAAAGGATGATGCATCCGCGTAACCCTGAGGTATTCGGTTATTGGTGTAACTGGCGCACGATTTGGGATAAACGGGGAGATCAAGAATACTGGCGATCAGATTCTACTTTTGGCCGGTTTACGAATTATCGATTCTTTAGACTGATGAAGAACCAAGAGATTATGTCTAAACATCCGGAAGGGCATCATTGCGGATCCGCGCCATGGATAGGGCCGGAGAATCTTAGATGGTCGAATATCCGCGTTAAGCATATGGGTTATGATACGCCCGAACAAAGACAGAAGAAATTTGAGTTTTACCAGGCGAATGATCATTTCAAGAATAAAGCAGATATCGGGTACGATGATTATCATCATTTAATAAACACCGATGTTACTTTAGAAAAGTGGGTACCAGACAATGGCATTAGTTTAATCATGATGGTTAAGGATGAAGAGAAGTGTATCAGCGGATGTCTGGAGAGTATTGAACCGTTAGTCGATGAAATGGTTATTGTTGATACGGGATCAACCGATAAGACAATCGAAAAGATTGAATGTTTCGCGAAATACGCTTCTATTCCGGTGAAGTTAATGCATCATGACTGGGTTGATAATTTCTCAATCCCGCGTAACTTCGGGAAGTTGCATGCGACTAAGCGGTGGGTATTAATGCTTGATGCAGATGAAAAATTCGATCAAGAGGATATCCGGGTAATCTTTAGTATGACAGAAACAGAGGCGGAAGCGATTATATTCCATGTAATCAATTATCTTAAGAAAACCATGAGGGGAGAGAAACCTGTTTATGCATCCACTGAATCGATGCGGCTATATAGGAATATGCCTGAGATATTTTATACGGGGATAATCCACGAAACGGTTGATGATACGGCTTGTATATTAAACAACAAGCAAGGATTAAATATCGCGCGATCTCCGGTGGTGTTACATCATTATGGATATTTAAAGAAAAGCGGTGTTGTAGACAATAAGTTGGAGTATTACGGAGAATTAAACGAAAAACAAATTGCCGTTACGGAAGGTCAAGATCCTCGGCCTTACTTTAACCTTGCCCTGCACTATTTGAATGAAGAAGGTGGCGAGCAGAAGGCATTAAAGGCATTTCAGAAATCGCTCGAGATTAACCCGGGATTTTGGCATTCAAATCAGCAGATGGCAGCGCTTAATATTAAATGCGCCAAGGAGTTTTTAAATAGGACATTGTTAACAATACCGCCAACACATCCATTTAAAGCCCGGGCAGAAGAAATATTGAAGTTTCTAAATGAACATAGTTTCGGACATTCAAAGGTAGGGAGTAATGGCCAGAGTTAAATTGGGAAAAGATGGACGGTTGCATTTAAGCCCCGGAGATTATGGTATAGATCAAAACGGAGTTTGGTGGATATTCCCTCCGGTAAAAGGTGCGCATGCGGGAGTTATTCCGAAGCATCAAGTAATTGAGCATAAGGATGAGACTATTACCGTGATTCCATCGATATTGTTAGAAGGGGTTTTTCATGGTTACCTTGAGCGTGGTAAATGGAGGATCTCATAATGCCAGTTACGGGAGCCGAAGGAGTTGCGAAAAATATTGTCAGGTTTAAAGAGAATTTCTTAAAACATGTCAATAAAGTAATGACAAATATCAAGGATGATTTAGATGTCGAAGTAACTATGAATATGAGTTTAACGGATCATTCCTTATCTGATTTAAAGAAAATGGATCATCCGTATGCAGCCAGGCATGGATCCAGAGGCAAACCGATTCATGATCCCTATTGGGCTATACATACTCAAGGAGGTAAGTTGCTTGAGAGTAAAGAGAGCGGGATTGTTGAGGCAAGTGTAATTGGCACGATGTTAAAAGCATCTGCGTATGTGAGGCTTAATAAACTGGTTGCAGAATATGCAGAGTATCTTATTTGGGGTACGTCTAAGATGATTCCCCGGGATGTGTTAGGAGGAAGCTTATTTAACGAAGCTTTTAAAAATAGGACGAAAGAATACATTAAAACGAATTTAAGAGATTTAGTAGTTCACTTCCAAGGGATGGAAACAAAATAATGGTTGAAGCTAAAGTGTTACAGAAAATCAGAGCAGTTCTTATCGCAGACTCCACGATTTCGGGATATGTATCCGATCGGGTTTATGTCGAGCATATCAGTTCAGTGAATGATCCGGTTTATCCTGCGATATCAATGGCATTATTGCCCGGGCAAGCGCGGACCGATGTACCTGATATGGTTAACATGGTATTTCAGGTTGATTTATGGTTCCCGGTAGATAAACACACAGTAGATAATGTTTTGGCGTGTTTTGGCCAAGTGAGGTCATTACTACATCGGCAAAGTTTTTCAGATAACACTATCGGAGTAAAAATAATGAAAATCCAAGAATCAGGAGTCGGGCAGGTTATGTATGACAAAGATGCTAATTGTTATCATTTCCCGGCAAGGTATATGGCGGTGGCGATATGATCGAGAAATGGCTTTGTTCTGCATGTAAGTTTATCCTTGGTTTTGTAGAGGGGAAGAATACCGTCAGAATAAAGCGTAAGGATTTATATATTGAAGTTGAAGGGGGCAAGGTAGTTGAAACATGCCCAAGATGTGGCAAGAGGAATACTCTTGTTGATGAAAAAATAACAGAGAAAGGGGGTGAATGAAAATGTATAACTTACCAAGTTATGATCCAGTAAGGTTCTCTTTTGGTCCAGGGATTCTTTATTTAGGCGTTCCCGGAACTACTCCGTTAATCGATGTTGGTGCCACTAAGGGTAATTCCGAGTTGACTATTGAAAGAACTCCTCTGGAAGTCAAACTCGGCAGTCCAAAGGTAAAAGTAGCGCAATATATTACCGAGGAAAAAGTCAGTTTTAAGATATCTGGGATTGAATGGGATCTCGATAATCTTTCCTATGCTTTAGGGGCGGGGATGACTTCGATATCCGGGGCAGCTGAAACAATGGAATTCGGCGGTGATATGAATATGAGTAATAGGGCGTTGAGGTTTGTGCATCGTCAGCCGGATGGGGCAACTATTGACTTGCAGATGTTTAAAGTCATGGGGTCAGGGAAAATCGCTGTTTCGTTTAATGCCGAAGATATGCACGAATTCCCGTTTGAATTCCAGGCAATGGACGGTACGAGTGATTTTAGCAACGCAGCATTAGCGGATAAGAAGAAATTGTTTAAGATCGTAAGAACGAAAGCTTAATTGATAAGAGGAGGCATTTTGATGTCCGATCCATTACAGATCATGTACCCAGAAGGGAAGAAGATAACAGTAGGAAACGAGGAGTTTGCGATTAAGCCGTTCGTATTGGTTAATCGTACAAAAGTTCTGAAGATCATATCTGAAGCGATATTGCAGTATGGAAAAGTTAATCCGGATATGAATTTGAAAAATATGGAAGTAGGATTAAATCTTTTTCAATCCATAATCGATATTGCCGGGGAAAGATTAGTCGATATATACGAAATTGCTCTTGGAAAGCCAAAAGAATGGCTTTTAGAGAATGTCAGTATTAAAGACGAATTCGAGATTTTAACAGCTATTTCGGAGGTTAATGATCTCCCTTTTTTGTTCGCCCAGGTAAAAAGTCTATTAAAAGGAATAAAGAAGACTTCTTAGTTGAAGCAATAGCCTTTTTAGCCCGGGAATGTGGTTGGGATAAAGATTATATTGCGAACAATTTAACCGTTGAGCAGATCAAACTTTATTATGACACAATCCAGAAGCAGAAACTTAAGGAAGTGCAGTTAAATGCGGTAAGCACTTTGTATGCTGTGGCCACAGCCTTTGGGTCAATGAAATCTTCTAAATTTAGTGATTTCCTGGAAAAGATGTTACCCGATGAGAAAGATTTGAACGAAACTTTAGATCAGTTAAAAGATAAAGGTTTGCCAATCGAGGACAATTAAATATGGGATTAGAAGGAAGCTTGGGAGATTTAATAGTCAGCATTACTACAGACATGAGTACCCTCAATAAGGGTATGAAAGATGCTGAAAAGTTAATAAAAGACAGCACCGGAAAGATCAACGAATACACGAATAAAATCGGGTTGACTCTTACGGCTGTTGGTGCGGCTATTACTGGAACATTTGCCTTAATGATAAAGTCTTCAGTGGATTTTTCGGATGAAATCTTTAAGGTAAATCAGCAGACAGGGATTGCTGTTGAGACATTAAGCGAACTTAAGTATGTCGCAGATCAGACAGAATCTTCTTTTGCCGCTGTTTCCCAGGGAATGAAGTATTTAAGCCGCAATATTTATGAAGCTACTAATGGCAACGATAAAATGAATCAAAGCTTCCGGGTCCTCGGGATAAGCCTTAAAGATGAAGTTACCGGAAAATTACTGGAATCCGAACAGGTTTTCCTAAAGATAGCGGATAAATTCAAAAACCTAACAGATGAAAGCGCGAAAACCGCTTTGGCCATGGAAATCTTTGGAAAGCAGGGGATATCAATGATCCCTATCCTTAACCTTGGATCTGATGGCATACAGAAGCTTTCCGATGAAGCGCATAGGTTAGGGGTAGTTTTAACCGCAGATAATGCTAAGGCAATTGACAATTTTAGCGATGGCATGGCTTCGCTAAAATCAGCGGCCGCTGGGTTATGGCTTAATATTTCTTTATTACTGTTACCGACATTAGAGAAACTTGTGGCGATGGTTACGAACGTTGTTGTATCTGTTCGTAAATGGTCAGAAGAACATCCGAAGTTAAGCCAGTTTATTTCTGGCACTACTTTGGCAATCGGCGCGATTTCGTTGGTCTTAGGGCCTCTTATCTTGGCTTTTAATCAATTAGTCCAGGCTTTATTAAATTTAAAAGTGCTTTTGCCTTTGATTACAGCTCAAATAACTGCATTAAAAGGATCCTTGGCAATCTTATACCCGATCGCTTTAGCCGTTGCAGCAGCATTTGCCGGTTGGAAGTTAGGTGAATGGTTAGAAAGTAACAGTAAAAAACTTCAAGAATTCGGGTTACGTGTTCAAGATTTCTTTAAGAATCTTGGTAAACCTAAAACCGCAGTGATGGAATTCGGATGGAGTGATAGTAGTTTCCCTAAGTCAGGCAGTACAGAAGCCGGTACGGAATCTAATGCGGCTGCAAGTTCCGCAGTTGCATCTAATGACACATTGACTGTATTAGATGAGGCTGTCAATAAAATAGACCAGCAGAAACAAGCACTTAAAGAGTTAAACGAAGAGTATCTCTCCGGGCAAATAACTCTGCAGGAATATTACGATCAGCAGCTCGAGATTCATAATGACGGGATCGAAGCAAAACAGATCGAGCTTGAGATTTACCAGGAAGGAGAAACGGCAGCCAGGAATTATTATAAAGTCAAAGCAGAGTTATCGAATCAGGATTTAATAAATCAGCAGAATACTTTGGATTCTGCTACACGTCTTTTGCAGACAATGCAGAGTATGCATAAAACGATCTGGCAGGGGATATTCGATTTTATAAACACAGGGATTACGGCATTCTCAAGCGGGTTTTCTACTGCTATATCAAGCATCATTTTAGGTACAAAAACAGCGAGTGAAGCGTTTCAGGATTTCGGGAAAATGTTGATTACTACAATCGTTAATTTCATTGTTGAATGGGGTGTCCAGGCATTAGTAGCAATGGCTTTAGGTAATATGATCACGGCATTAGTAACATCCCAGGCGAATACGGTTGCCGCGGCATGGTTGCCGGCGGCCGTATTTGCTTCAATAGCGACATTAGGCGCCGCGGATGCCGCCGGAACAGCAGGACTTGCTGGCGCTTTAGGCACAGGGACAGCTTTATTTATGGGCATGAAAGGATTGCAAGCGGCTTCTTCCGGAGGAGGATTACTTACTTTAGGGAATGGAGGGATTGTAGAAGACCCGACACTTGCTTTAATTGGGGAAAAAGGTCCTGAAGCGGTGATCCCTTTAAATGGTAGGAACGGTGTAGGAGAGAATTTCTTTGGAGATATTAATATAAATGTCCAGGCGAGTATCGGCAGCAATATGGACATTAAGGATTTAGCTGAAGAGCTGGGAGTCGAGATTAAAAGGCAATTAAATTATGCGAGGGGTACATAATGGATAGCGCTTTAAGAATCAGTCCGAAGAATTTGTTAGGTGATTGGGGTAATTTCGAGGATTGGGAAAGCGGAGATAGTGCTGAGCCTACTGGATGGACAAAGACGGGTACTCCTACGATCGCGAAAGAAAGCACGATTGTTAAATTTGGCAGTTATGCACTTAAGTTGATCGGGACGAATACGGGGCAAAATATTTATCGTCAAATTCCTTTAGGTACAGATTACGCCGGTCGAACAATGTCGATCGGTTGTTGGGTTTATACTTCCGGGGCGGGGGTAACGATAACCATTGATGATGGAGTTGGTACAAGTAACTCATCCGCGCATACTGGCGGAGGTAGTCAAGAATTTCTATCAGTTACCAGAAAGATCGATGTTTCTGCGACAAAGGTACAAATCACGATAAATATTCCGAACGGTGTTACGGCGTATTTTGACGGAGCGATTTTGGTTGAAGGGGAGAATATCTTTACTGAATTAGAGGATGCTTTTTCGCATGTAGATGAATGGAAACCAGAGTTCAGTGTAAAGAATCAAGAATTGAATATTGCAAGAAGAGAGGGTGTATACGTGCCGGAAATACATCTGGGTAGCCGCCAGATAAATATAAAAGGTTATGTTGTTGGAGATACTCTTACGATCGCGCGGACTAACTTAGATAATCTTTTAAAATCTCTGTTATCCTGGAAAGAAGATGAAAAGAGAGATTTATATTTATATGACGATAGGGTAATAGAGGTATTTCTTGATGGTAGTCCGAGCTGGGGATATCTTTCTCGGTTAAAAATCATGCAATATAATATCCGATTCTTAGCTCCTGATCCGTCAGCTAAGTTTATAAGCAGCTTAAGAAAGAAGCAGGTTGTTACATCTTCCCCAGTAGAATTTAATATTACATACAGTGGAAACTTCAGGTCAAAGCCAAAGGTTTATTTCATCGCAGACCAAACCGTTGATATTACCAGCTGCAAATTAGAGAATTTGACAACGGGAGAAAGCTTCGCATTTACCGGGACTGTTTTAGCCGGTAATACATTAGAGGTAGATTGTGATAATTTCACTGTTAATAATAACAACGTTGATTCAATTGCTTATCACGTTGGTGATTTCTTAAAACTTGTGCCAGGGACTAATTACCTTAAGTTTACCGGGTCAAATTGTACTGTTAAAGTTGACTGGTTTAATAGGTGGTTATCATGATATTTAGGGTGGAGTTAAGAGATAAAGAGTTTAATATTTTAGAGATTTTAGATGCTGAATTTATGAATCTTCGATGGGCATATTCGAGGTTAGGAGGTTGTGGAGAATTCAGCTTTGATTTAGCGCGGGATTACTGTAATGAAAAGTCAATAAGTGGTGATTTTAATATAAGGATTAACTATAGGAATCCGTCAACTAAGAATTACGACTTATGGTATCAAGGATTAGTCGAAGATAAATACCCTGCAATAAGCGGAGATGAAGAGATTATCCGTATAGATGGACATGGATATTCTACGCAATTATCCAGGATATATGTCAGTAAGACTTATACGAGCCAAGAGATTTCAGTTATCGTAAAAGATATACTGGATACTTTTGTTGTCCCAAATACTGATATTACTTACAGTGCTTCCGATATTGTTGCTACTTCTTTTACTCCCGACAGTCTTAAATTTAATACCGATGCAAAGAGTGCATTAGAGACTTGCGCGAATATAGTTGGATCCCGGGAATGGGGAGTCGATAAAGATAGGAAATTCTCCTTTAAAGGAAGAAGTTCGACTGTAGGTTTCAGATATCTGATAGGTAAAGATATAACTGATTTTAATGAGGACCAGAGTTTCAAAGATATTGTGAATCGAGTTATTATTCAGGGTGGAGATGTAAGCGGAACTCCTTATACAAAGACTTTTAACGATACATTAAGCCAAGCCAAATATAATCTAAGAACAAAAGTCATCCAGAATTCAGCGATTACTACGGACGCAGTTGCTCAGCAATACGCAAATTCTATCTTTGCCGAGTTTAATGATGTAGTAAGAAGTGCCAAATGCACGTTTATTAATTTAGATCAAAGGATAGAAGAGACAATTCCTGTCCCGTTAACGATAATTGTAGGAAAACCAGTAAGATATAGTGAAAAGAAATACGGGACATTCTTATATTCAGGTTTAATTGAGCGCCAATTAAATAAAGTTAATTACATTTTAGACAATAACAACATTTTAAAGACCAGAATAGACCTCGGTTACTTAAGGCCATCGATTGCAGAAAATATTGCGCAGTTAGAATATCAGTTAGAACAGCAAAGGGCGGGATCTTTATGACAAATTGGTTTATACCATTAAAAGAAACGGATATCGAAGAAAAGATAGAACTCGAGAAGAAATCAGGAAGAAGTTTAAGATCGACTCGAGAGCTATTGCAGTTGGAACTTAATCAGCATGAAAGGAAGATTTTAGAAACTAAACATTATTTGAATGGATTAAGTTGGTTAGATTTTATTCTTAAATACCGCCAAATAGTAAAAGCTTTATTGCCATTTGAGATTCAGGCGCAGAATCTACGCGAACAAATCGCATATATAGATAAAAAATTAATTAATCAGTAAGGGGGAGGAATATGGCTTCGGTTTATCCAGGAACATTGCCTTCGTACACAAACAAGACCAATAAAGTCGATTTAGTTGATGCAGGTCATGTCAATGCTTTACAGGATGACGTTGTTGCATTAGCTGCCGAATTAGGAGTTGATCCGGCTGGAAGCTGTACAGATCTAAAAACGCGATTATATGTATCTCTTGACAATGATGGCGCGATCAGGCATGGGACGTCTTTCCCTGCGAATCCAATTACAGGGCAACCTTTTTGGCGTACGGATGAAAGTACCAAATATATTTATACTGGTTCAGCATGGCAAGCATTAGGTAATAACTTATCGAATGTATTGTTTTCTTTTGGGCTTGGGGCAGAATCGCACGTCGCAGATACAAACGGGATAATGATCAGTGATACTTTAGTTGATAATACTAAAATCACTTTAGGTGCATGGTCAGTTTATCAAAATACTTATAGGACAGTTTTAACCACAAAGTTTAAGAAGATTGCAGGAATTTCCAGCGTTACGGTGTGGGTTAATGCTACGGTGGGTAATTATGCAGCTCATGGAGCCGGGAGTGTAAAGGTAGATATTGGAGGGCAAAATAATTCTGTCAGTATACCATCATCGACTTTCGGTTGGTATAGTTTTTCAGTGGATGTTTCGAGTTTAACCAATGGAACGACATATAACGTAACCATACAATTGAAAGCAGGGGATACAGGTGATCTTTGTTCTCTGGGAGAAATTATTGGGATCGCGAGTTAAGATGAAGAAAACAATTAGTTTCGGAGCAATAATATTTCTATCGTTAGCAAGTTTGTTATTTGCTGAATCGAATGCTGTTTATGATAAAGCTTCGGATATTGTAGTTGAACCAGCCGGTAACATCTCTGCGACTGATGTTCAGTCAGCGATTAATGAATTAGATGATGAGAAAATGCCATATACTACAACAGTATATGAACAGCTATTTGGTAATGACGATTTATCGAGCGGTATCCTCGATATTGAACATTCCTTAGGAAAGAAATACTGCATTGTGCAAGTATATGATAATAACGATAAACAAATTATACCTGATGATATTACGCTTATAGACATTGACAATTTATCAATAGATATTTCTTCTTGGGGAACTATATCAGGAGATTGGCATTGCGTTATACTTGCGGGAGCTAATTAGGCGGTAAACGAAGAACTTGCTGAAATATCCGAAGCCGATAGAAATACACTCATAGACGGTATATCTCAATCGTGGTTATCAAAAGTTAATATGACCGTGAATTTAGACGGTACGATAAGCGCAAATCTAAAGATTGACACGAAGATAGGAGGTATAGAAGTAAGGGCTAACGGAGAATTGCATTACTGGAATAACGAATCGCAGGACGTAGTCATATTAAATGATCATTTTAAGGAAAAGATTAAATATATCGTCCGAAGAGTATATACGGTTTTCTCCGATGATTTTTTAGGGGCGAAGAATTGCCTTGCAGATATATTTAACCAATTTGGGGTAGTGATTACGGAGGAATAAGAAAGAGGTTAATATGCCGAAAGACGAGTTTAAACCCACGACAGCGTTTGAAGGGTACATGAAAGCCAAAATGGAAGGGTTAGAAGATCGGTTAGATAAGCTCCCTTGTGGAGAAACGTTTAGAAGACTTAATTCTGTTGAAAATAAGGTTTCAAATATCGAGGGTAAGGCAACAGTCTTTGGCGCTGTGGCTGGGTTTATTACAGCGTTGGTGAGCAAGCTCTTTATAGAAAGATAATTATATGGTTGATACCGGTCGGAGAGTAAACGATCCGAGAGTTTGTCCTCACTGCAAGACAGGAGAGTGGCGGTATCGGGATAATGGAACTTTAAGATGTTCTAAATGCGGGAAGATAATCACGGGGCGAAGAGGGTATGATAAAAAATTATTACCCGATAGATTTGATGAAATGGTAAAAGCAGGGGGACATTAATGAATAAGAAAAAGACATATCTTGGTGGTAACTGTATAACCTGTGAAAAATATACCATGATGAAGAGAAGTAAACACGGGGTAGTGTGTACAAAGTGCGGAACAGTACAGCCGAAGAAGAAATGAATATAATCGAAGAGATTAGAGAATTAGAAAAGACACTGATCAAGGAATGGCTAAAGCCAAGAACTATATTCGCGGCGTTATTCTATTTTACGCTTTGTTATTTAATCTTAAACCAGTTTCCGGTTCCGGAAATACTAAAAGAGATCGTATCATTTCTAATGGGGTTTTATTTCGGGCAGAAAATGCCTGAACAAAAAAAGGGGGATGGCAATGTTTAATTGGATAAGAGACTTATTTTTAAAGGTAGTAAAGGCAGTAAAACCGTTTCTTTTATCAGTATTCAATTCAGCCACGCAGATAGCGATTGCCGCGATTAAGGACATTGCTTTGGCTTCTGTGGAGAAATTGGCTGCTACTGATCTAAGCAATGAAGAAAAACGCAACCAGGCATTCCAGGAGATTAAAGGATATGCGATTACTAAAGGTATTACTGTTCGGGACAGCTTAATATTCCTGGTAATCGAAATGGCGGTTAATGCGTTGAAAAATGCGAGTGAGAAATGAACTGCGAGACATGCAAGAACTATATAGAAGGAAGATCCGTTATGTTCGGATTAGGGTATCTTCCGGAAGAATGCAAAGCAAAAAGTGCGTATTTTCCTAAGAGTCATGTCGCGACTCAATGTAAGGATCATAAGAAATCTTTTTGGCGGACATTGATCTATAACATGAGGAATTTATCTTAGAAATGAGCGAAGAGCCAATTACGTGTAAGCATTTCTTCCAGGGAGCCGTTAAACCTAAAACCGGCATAAAGGCATTAGCCTTTGTGCCGTGGATGCTTTTATTCTTTGGGATTGGGTATTGCGTGTGGTTTACTCTTCGACCTAAACCTACGCAGACAATTATCGCTCAAAAAGGATCCGAAGTTAAGGTTACGCAGATCAATAAAACCAGTCGGTTCTTTATTCCATTTATTGAGGTAGGAGTGGAGCAGCGAAATAACGCGGATATGGGTACATACATCAGGGGAGGCGTCCGTGTCGAATTTTAATTATTGGCTTGGGTTTAGCTTGATCGCAGGGATCCTTTATCGCATTGGAGGGTGGAAAGTCAGTCCGGTGCGCGATTGGGGGCTTCCCTGCTTGTTTGTGGCTTATCTGTGGCATCTGCATGCAATATCCGGGTTCTGGCAGTGGATATCAATTTTACCGTGTTTCTTTGCCATGGGGGGCGCATTGACTACATATAGATACATATTCCCTAAACCGAAAGATTACTCCTGGTGGCATTACGCAATGCATGGGTTCTTTTGCTCATTATCCGCGATATTCTACGCTTGGGCGTCCGGGCATTGGATAGGTTTCGGGATCCGGGTTGTGATCTGCACTGTGTTTATGGGGGCATGGTATTTTCTTGGCCGGTGGAACGATAATCTGCATGAGGGAGGCCGGGGGGCTGTTTTATTGGCTACGGTGCCAATGATTATTTGAGACTTACCATATAACCTATAAATATAAGGAGTATCCCGACTATTGAAACAAACAGCGTCATTAAAGATCTATGGGATGAAATTCCTTCCTCCATGGTTTTTAATCTTAATTTTGTTTCAAAATCGCTTTTGGTCATATCTCCTTTAATCGAATTAATTTCCGCATTTATTTTAGAGACGGTTTTATTTAAAGGTTCTTTTGATTTAGAAATCTCTTCTATATAGATGATAATCTCATTCATATTCTCAAAAGTCTCTTTAAATCCATCATTAATTATTTTAAGAAGATAACGGTGTGTTTTGGTATAGGTATACTCCTGTATTATAATATAACTTAAGATGACTAAAAAACCAGATAGAGAAACAAGTATTGGATTCTTTAACATCCAAGGGAAAATTGTATTCTGGTTGACAATTATGGTAATGATGCTGAGTAAGGTTAGGATGGATAATTCGATATAAAAAACTACTAAGTCCTTAGTTTTCATCTTTATATTTAATCATATTGTATATGATAAATCAATAGAAATCCTGTTAGATTTCCTCACCTTATGCGTCTATTACCTTAAAAGGGGGTGATAGACATGCTCAAAAAGCTAATTAAAGAAACAAAAGCCATAATTCGGCTGCATCAATTCCTGCGGTATGATTGTGGGCTGAGGATAGCAGATAAGCTAACGGCCAGGGAATTGAGGCAGTTAATGAAAGAAATTGTCCCTAAAAAGGAAAAAGGACGTCATTTCTGACGCCCTTCCTGTAACGCAAATAATTGCGCACGTCTGCTACTGAAAGTATATAATATGCAATTATTTTGTCAAGTATTTTGTTATATAAATTAAAGAGGCAGCTTGTCTGCTAGCTGCCGTAACATTGTGCCCCTGGCGGGATTCAAACCCGCAACTTCACGTTTAGCAGACGCGCGCGCTATTCATTTGCGCTACAGGGGCGTGCTACATGATAGAAAATTATACCATAAACGTTCTTACTGTCAATGCAAAAACAAATTTCTCTTGCCTTAAACCGTAATAATGATATAATCCCTTTTGCCTCAAGAGATCGTTCAGTATAGAAGCCCTGGGCTTAAAATTCACGGCTTAGAATAGGCGATTAAAAGGGCATACAAAATGTGAATAAACTGTGAATGTAGTCTGTTAAATTAAGTGATTTTTAGTAAGATTATGTATGATGAGGTAAGAGCATATTTCTACAGGTTTCCCGACGATAAGATTGTAAGATATTGATTTTCGGGCCATTAGCTCAATTGGCAGAGCAGGACACTCTTAATGTCAAGGTCGTAGGTTCGACTCCTACATGGCCCATTTATTTAACAGTTGGCGGATCAGAAGTTCAGATATGGTCATTGTGTGAAAAACCAACCTTACGAAATCCTCGAACACACCGCAGATATTTACCTCCGTATAAAAGGCCAAGAGTTAGAAGAACTCTTTAAGAACGCAGGCCTTGCAGTTTTTCAGATCGCCTCCCGCAGGCAATTTATCAAGGACCCGCAGCATATAAAATTACCTGTTATCCAGGAAGCCGCCAATCTCGAAGAGTTATTTATAAACTGGCTTAACGAATTATTGTCATTATCCTCGGCAAAGGGCGTTATTTTTCATGATTTAAAGATCAATAAGCTTAACGAAACCGGTATCGATGCAGTTGCTATCGGCAGTAATATTATAAATTATAAGCTGAATTTTGAGATAAAAGCCGCAACATATCATCAATTAAAAGTAGAGCATACCGCTGGCGGGTGGATCGCGGAGGTGATTTTAGATGTCTGATAACCCACAAGTCAAGTTAGAAAAAATAGATGAATACCGGTGGCGTATCCCCAGATCCTATAAACCGGGTATGCGTGTGCCGGGATTAATTTATGCCGATGAAAAATTGCTTAAAGATATTTATAAAGATAAGGCCTTAGAGCAAGTTGCCAATGTAGCTTTTTTGCCCGGGATCGTGAATGCATCACTTGCCATGCCGGATATACACTGGGGATATGGATTCCCGATCGGAGGGGTGGCGGCAACCGATATTGAAGAAGGGGGCGTTGTTTCTCCAGGAGGAGTCGGTTTCGATATAAACTGCGGGATCAGGTTAGTAAGAACTGATCTTCAGTATGATGATATAAAAGATAAACTGGAAAACCTGGTGTATGCCCTTTTTTCCGATGTTCCCGCTGGTGTAGGTTCAAAAGGAGATATTCGGGTCAGTGCTAAAGAAGAAAAAGAGATCCTGGTCAAAGGGGCTAAATGGGCGGTTCAAAAAGGTTATGGAGTTCAGGACGATTTAGAGTGTACTGAAGAAAATGGCGCGATTTCCGGAGCAGATCCAGATGCTGTTTCTGACCGGGCTTATGAGCGAGGCAAAGCACAATCCGGAACACTTGGTTCGGGGAATCATTTTCTTGAGATCCAGGTTATTGATCAGCTTTACGACCGCGATTTATGCGATGCTTTCAATTTGGATCTTGGCCAGGTGATGGTGATGATACATTCCGGTTCCCGTGGTTTTGGTTATCAGGTATGTGATGATCATGTGCGTTCAATGGTGCATTGCCTGCAAAAATACAATATTAATCTTCCTGATCGCCAATTGGCTTGTGCGCCGGTGAATTCTTCCGAAGGACAGCTTTATTTGGCGGCGATGCGCTGTGCGGCGAATTATGCCTGGGCTAACCGGCAGTGCCTGATGCATTTAGCACGGATGAGCTTTGAACGAGTCCTTGGTATGCCGTGGCAGAAGCTGGGAATGTCATTGATCTATGATGTGGCGCATAATATTGCCAAAATCGAGAAATACACCATAAATGGCAAAGAAAAAGATTTGTGTGTCCATCGTAAGGGCGCGACCCGCGCTTTTCCTCCCAGGCATCCGTCTTTGCCTGAAAGATATCAAAAGACCGGACAGCCGGTAATTATCCCCGGTGATATGGGGAGGAATTCTTATTTGCTGGTTGGTACAGAAAGGGCAGTTGAGACATTTTACTCAACGTGTCATGGCGCTGGCCGCTTAAAATCACGGACCGCTGCCACCAAGTCAGTAAATTTAAATGTTTTATTGAAGAATTTGGAATCTAAAGGTATAATTGTAAAGGCCTCTGGCCGGGGAACAATCGTAGAAGAAGCGCCTGAAGCGTATAAAGATATTAATGATGTGGCAGGGGTAGTGCATAATGCCGGCATTTCAAAGCGCGTTTGCCGAATGCGTCCTGTAGGTGTGATTAAAGGATAAGTTTTTTAAAAGAGGGTAAAATGTTAGATATAAAGTTCATTCGTGAAAACCCGGATTTAGTAAAACAGGCGTTAATTGACCGCAACTTAAAGATTGACCTGGATAATTTCCTGAAGCTTGATGATTCCCGCAGAAAAGTATTGAGTGAACTGGGAGATTTAAGGTCGCAGAAAAATAAAGCTAATGACGAGATCGCGGTTTTATTAAAAGAAAAACGCGACGCCAAACCCAAGATCGAGTCGATGAAGGTGATCTCCCAGAATATCGGTGTTCTGGAAAAAGAACTGAAGACATTCGAAGAAGAGTTAGACAGGCTTATTTTGACTATTCCGAACATCCCGCATGCATCTATTCCCAGGGGAGACCCTTCATGTAATAAAGTTGTGCGTACATGGGGAGATCCCCCTAAATTCGATTTTAAGCCAGCGACGCATATGGAGATCAGCCAGAAATTCGATATTATTGATCTACCGCGGGCGACGAAGATTACCGGCTCGAACTGGGTGCTTTATAAAGGCTGGGGTGCTCGGTTGGAAAGGGCATTGATCAATTTCATGCTTGATCTGCATACAAAAAAACACGGATATACCGAGATATTCCCTCCGTTTTTAGTGAACCGTGCTTCGATGACCGGGACCGGGCAGCTTCCGAAGCTGGAAGAGGATATGTATAAGCTAAAAGATGATGACCTGTTTTTGATCCCTACTGCCGAAGTGCCGGTGACCAATATTTTTCGTGATGAAGTTTTAGACGGCGATAAATTGCCTATTTATTATACTGCTTATACCGCCTGTTTTCGCAGAGAGGCAGGTTCTTATGGTAAAGATACTAAAGGTTTAATGCGGGTGCATCAATTTGATAAGATCGAGATGGTAAAATTTGTCCGTCCGGAAACCTCTTATGATGAACTGGAGAAATTAGTCAATAATGCCGAGGAGGTTTTACAACTGTTGGGCCTGCCTTACCGGGTCTTAATGCTGGCGACACAGGATTTAAGTTTTTCTGCCGGGAAATGCTATGATTTAGAGGCTTATGCAGCCGGTGTAGATAAATGGTTAGAAGTATCCAGTTGCAGTAATTTTGAGAGTTTTCAGGCCCGCCGGGCAAATATCAAATTCAGGTCAACGGCTCTCGACGGACGCAAGACGGTGGAATTTGTGCATACTTTAAATGGTTCCGGGCTTGCTTTGGCCCGTACAGTGATCGCAATATTAGAGAATTACCAACAAAAGGATGGCTCAATACTCATTCCTGAAGTATTGAGGCCATATTTAGATGGAAGAGAAAGAATTTCCTAAATTCGCGAGGTTTGAAGATGAGCCTTCCGGTCCGCCCGGGATAGGCGAGGGGATAAAGGCCAAGGCATCGGGTTTTGGCCGTAAACTGTTTGTTTTTATTAAATTTATCCTCGGGATATGTTTTTTGCCGATTGTTTATTCAACAACGGTTTCTTTTTTAACCCAATTAGGCAGGGTTGATAAAATACCACAGGATTATTTCTGGCAGGGTGTAATTGTCATGGTTTCGGTCTATTTGTTTATTTGGGAGCCGGTAGTTCTTTATACTAAAGGCCAAAAACTGCTGGAGCTGTTTTTCAGATTTGTTAAGCCCCTGGTTAAGGTAGCCCCATACCTTCTGCCGGTATATACAATCATCCTGGCATTAGTGTATTGTTTTTTCTCCTGGGCATTAGATAAAGAGGCAGTTAATTATTTTATTTTTCTGTTAGGCATGAGTATTGCTCTGCATCTTGTCTTTAGCGCTAAAACCATGCGCGGTAAAAAGGATGATTTTTTCAAATCCAATTACATTTTTGGTTTTTCACTGATCTATATAATAAATCTTGGTTTGTTAGCCGGTATATTAAATTGCATGTTTACCGAATTTTCTTTTGTCGAATTCTGCAATGGCGCATATCAGACTGCTCGCGGGATACTGGACGCAGTTATAACACAGCTCTTTGTCGTTAATAAATAGAATATCGATCTTTGATTTTATAAGGTGGGTTTAAACGTCCAGCAACAAGTATATTACCTGCTGGTATAACGATAAACCTGGGTGGGGTGGCAGAGCGGTCGAATGCGGCAGTCTTGAAAACTGTTGTGGGCGTAAGTCCACCCTGGGTTCGAATCCCAGCCCCACCGCCATAATGTTGCTTAACCGGAGTACAACCTCAATTCGATGATCGACAGGACAGTTTATAAAAAGGATTTTTTAACGGGTTGTTTTACTAAAGAGGATTTATACGATTTTCTGGCCAAGTTGTCTATTGACAGCCAAATGAACAAAACCCCTTTTGCTTTGTTGATCATTGATTTAGATAAATTCAAATCGTTCAATGACAAGTTCGGCCATCTTGCGGGAGATGATTTGCTGAAATTCTTCGCTAATTCTTTGCGAGAAGCTGTTTGCCGTTTTGATGGAGACATCTTTCGTTTTGGCGGAGATGAATTCGTGATAGTTTTTCCTGAAAAGAATGCAAAACAGGTTTTTTCTTTAACCCAGGGAATAAGCAAGCGGTTTAACAGCAGGAATTTCTTTGTTAAAGGGCACAGCTACAAGATCGTCTTTAGCGGCGGAATTGCGGAGTTCCCGGCCGATGCAGATGCTACTGATGTTTTGTTGAAAAAAGCGGATGATGCGATGTATTTTGCCAAGAAACATGGATATCATCATGGACAAATCGTTAGCTATAAGCAGATACGTTTTAAGAAAGCCGAGGAGATTTTCGGAATAGCGATTGCTTTTTTATTGATTTTACTGTCATTAAGCTTTTTACTTAAGTTTCCCGATACAGCCGTCACTAAGTATTTTAAATCTGCATTGGTTAAGATGAATCTTCTGAAGGCGCCTGCGCAAGTCAGTACACCAGCGCCAGGTAAGTCAAAAGAGTCTCTTACAAAGATATATTTAAAGTCAGGAGGCCTCTTTCAGGGAGAGGTGCTTCGAGAAGACAGCCAGACAATCGAATTAGAATTAGAGTCGAGCAGCGGTAAGATGGGGATTTCCATAAAAAAGGCTGATATAGACAGAGTTGAAAGGTTTAAGGATTAAGTTTTAGGTATTTTGATCAGGTCGCGCTTTTTCATAACTTTCATTCAAGATCATTGGAGAGTTGGCAGAGTGGTCGAATGCGGCGGTCTCGAAAACCGTTGTCGTCGTAAGACGACCGGAGGTTCAAATCCTCCACTCTCCGCCAGATCTTCATTATGAAAAAAATCCCGAATATAATATGTTCTATTGCCCTGGTAACACTTCTTGGATGTGCTTCCAGCCAAACAAGCCCATCTTTTTCATTAGCCTCGAATCGCAAACATTGCCAGCCTGTAAGCGAAGTAGAGATTGCAGGTTTTTTTGACCGGTGGAATCAGGCATTGCAGACTGGTGATCCCGCTAAAGTCGTCGCGCTTTATGCCGAGGATTCAATCCTTTTAGCGACAGTTTCGAATAAGCCGCGATTAACATCCGCTGAAAAAGAAGATTATTTTCTTCACTTTCTTAAAAAGCGTCCATTTGCTAAAATCGATTTTCGTCGGATCGCAATAGGTTGTGATATGGCGGTAGACTCCGGGTTATACACGTTTACCTTTGCGGAGACAAAAGAGGTGGTAAGCGGGCGCTATAGTTTTACATATCGGTGGGATGGTCGGCAGTGGTTGATTGTCAGCCATCATTCTTCCGTAATGCCGGAGAAATAATAATGAAAATAAAAGGTTGTTCACTTTACTACGAGGTGTATGGAAAAGGCGATCCGCTTTTATTGATAGCAGGGCTGGCGGCAGATAGCGCAAGCTGGGCCGGCGTATGCGCTAAACTTGCAAAGCATTTCCGTGTCATAGTATTTGATAACCGTGCCTCCGGCAGAAGTGGAGTTCCAAAGGGAAAATATTCGATCCGTAAAATGGCCGATGATGCGGCTGGGCTTTTAGATAGTTTAAAAATAAAGAGATGCCATGTTCTAGGACACTCCATGGGTGGTTATATTGCTCAAGTGCTTGCCGCATATTATCCTGAACGTATCGATCGGCTTATACTTGAAGCCACGGCTTTTGTTTCATCGGCCCGGAATAATGTGCTATTCAGCGATTTCCTAAGGCAGTTAAAAAATGACCGGGATAATGAGCGATTCATGCGATCATGGACATACTGGTTATTTTCTCCGAAGACATTTGAGCGAAAGAATTATGTGGAGACGTTTATAAAGAATGCGTCGGCATATCCATACTTACAGTCAGTTCAAGGATTTAAGGCCCAGATCGTTGCTATTGCATCATTTAATGGCTGTACGCGGATCAAGGATATTAAGGCAAAAACCCTTGTTATCGCAGGCAGTGATGATATACTTATTTACCCTAAAGAATCCAGACAGCTTTTAAAAGAGATCAAGGGCAGTGTTTTTGAAGAAATTGAAGATGCCGGTCATTGCCTGCATGTTGAGCGTCCGGATGTATTTACCTCAAAGGTGATACGATTTTTGCGGTGAAATCTTACTTAAGATTTGTTTATTTGCAGGCGATATGATATACTTAATCGTCTTAAATTATAAGATTGTAAGGAGTTTTAGATTTAGGAGAGGTGCCGGAGCGGTCGAACGGGCATGTCTGGAGAACATGTGAGCTGCAAGGCTCCCAGGGTTCGAATCCCTGCCTCTCCGTTATACTTTTTATGGTAAGTGGCGGTATATCAATAAATACCTATTTAAATTACCGCAACATCTATTAGAATCAGATAGTTATATAACAAGTAAAGTAAAGCCATTTCAAGATATGACAATATCTATGAAGTGGCTTTTTTTATTGAATTGGTGGTGAATTGGTGGTGTTTTTCTCGACTTGCGGTTCGGCATATTCCAGCTGCAAGGTTAGTTTTGGTTTGATGTTTTAGGTTGAATCAGCCTCAGGAGGGCTGACTTGAATCTTATTATAAAGAGAGAATCGTAGAGAGAATGGTTAAACTTAAAGATCTCCTAACTGACGAAGAGTACGAATCGGCCCGCCAGTCTACCATAAACGCTCATTATACCTCTCCCGAAGTAATCCGGGCCATGTGGCAAGCTGTTCAGTTGGTAGGGGTAAGAGGAAGGAAGAAAAATGGAAAAGAATAAACTTAAAATGGGGTTTAAAGAATTTGTGGAAAGGCTCGGAGCCGATTTGTGGTTTACGGTAACTTTTAGAAGAAGTGTGAGCTTGGATACGGCAATGAAAAGCTTCAAGAGATTCTTTAAGTTTTTGAATAAACCGGACAAGGTATACTATGAGAAATTCATTCTTAGTTGGGTTTATTTCGAGAAAACAATAAAGGGGGAGGGGTATCATATTCATGCTCTCATAAAAGGAATTAATCCTGTTTTAGCGCCTGCTCTTGAGAAAGAGTGTCAGAAAGCGTTTGGGCTGTCAAAAGTTAAACCCTATGATCATAGCAGAATTATCTATCCTGCTAGCGAATACTTAGCAGATAAGTGCGTTTTTAATAGCGATAATCTAGAATTCTTTAGAATAAATAGCCGATTAAGGCGATATAAGGAGGTGAATACAAATGAAACAATTAACTCCATTAAGAGCTATTAGAGTTTGGTGTCTTGATTGCCAAGGAAACAGCCCGAAAGCTGTGCGGTTTTGTGAAAGTGCAGATTGTCATTTTTTCGTTTACCGATTTGGCAAGAATCCTAACCGGAAGGGAATAGGCGGTAGAAAGGGCCGTATTTCTCAGAATACCTAACTTGAGTTATGGATAATACGACTAATATAAAAGAGGCTATTGGTAGACTAAACTAAACCAAATTATACGGTTTTAAGCAAAATGGCAGAGAAAAACGCTTTAACAACTAGACAATTGTTAACAATTAATCAAATCCTCTCATCTTGTAGTTTAGAAGAGGCTAGGCGAAAGTCTAAAATAAGCAAGGGAACTTTATATACCTGGTTAAAAGAGGAAGCTTTTAAAGCAGAGTTGAGTCGGCAAAGAAATGAAATTACCAAAGAAGCACGTTTTAGGTTAAAGAGCGCTATATCTCGGGCTGTAGATGAATTAGTTAAGCTTATTGATAATGAAAAGGCAGATCTAAAACGCCTAGTTTGTAAAGATATACTTGATTATGCGTTTAAAAGTATAGAACTAGAAGATATTGAAGCAAGGATAGATAGTTTGGAAGAAAAAACAAAATTAAATAGGAGGTTTTAACATGAAGATTATAAAAAGATTAAATTTGATAGAAAAGTGTACAATCGATATGCAAAAAACGCAAGAAATTACTATTAATGGTAAGAAAATAAATGAAATGAGTTCAGAAGAATTAGATAAAGATATAGTTAAACGGCTTAACCAAGCCTTAGACGTGGAGTTTATAAAAAAGATTAAAGCTTTATCAATCGAAGATTTACACAGCCATTTACTACAATATTTGTCTACTGGTTATTTCCCGCCATTAGATTAGTTCCACATTTTCGAGTAGAAAAATTATTAAGTGGCAAAAACAGGTTAACATGTCACGAGCATTGTTCAGTACGCAAATGTCGAACTTTTCTTGCTAAATCTATATTATTTTGCAATAGAAGTTGTATAATGTAAATTATGATTGAGCCTTGCTAATATGACATGTGGATAAAGGCTATATTTAAAATGATGATAGCGTAAAAGGAGAAAAAATGGGGGAATTATTGCCCGAACAACAAAAAGCTTGTGAATCGGATAGTAAGTTTATCCGGCTCTTAGCTGGCCCAGGAACAGGAAAAACTAGAACAATAACATATCGAGTAAAGTATTTGATTGAAGAAGCTAAGATTGAGCCCGATAACATTCTAGTATTAACTTTTACCCGAGCCGCCGCAGCTGAATTACGAAAAAGAATAGGAATTCTTTTAGGGAAAGCTAAACTTTTGCCGCATGTAGTAACGTTACATTCGTTCGCCTTAAGTCAGATTTTACATAATGCAAAGATTATCGAAAAGCTCCCCAAACCTTTAAGAATAGCCAGTGATTGGGAAGAGCGGAATATAATCCAGGAAGATTTAAAAAAGACATTGTCTTGTCCAATAAAAGAAATTCAGACTAAATTTGCTTTTTTATCTGCGGATTGGCAAACTTTAAAAGCAGATGACGCTGATTGGGAAAAGAGATTTTCAGACCCAGTATTTCTCGGAGCTTGGAGAGAACACAGAGAAAAGTTTGGATATACCTTGAGATCGGAATTAGTCTATCAATTTAAAAGGGCAGTAGAACAAACAGGAGATTTTAAGCTTGCGAAGAAATTTACTCATATTCTTGTTGATGAATATCAAGATTTGAATAGATGCGACTTGTCTGTTATCAAAACACTATCCGAAAAGCTCGATGCGTCAATTTTTGTTGCTGGAGACGATGATCAAAGTATTTATGGATTTAGATTTGCTCACCCTGATGGGATAAGACGATTCTCGATAGACTATATTCCAACTGAAGAGCTTGAGCTCGAAACTTGTATGAGGTGTGGCGAAGAAATATTAAAGATAAGCGAGTTTGTAGCTGATTTAGATACCAAAAGACTTAGACGGGGGAAGGGAATGAAAATTCCTCCTGGAGCTCCAAAGGGTAATGTAGAATTACTAAGATTTGATAACCAATATCCAGAAGCCGAAGCTATAGCTAAAATATGCTTTTCGTTAATTAAGGGTGGTCAGGTTGAAGCAGGAGAAATTTTAATTTTGTTGCGGTCCGATTTTCATGGAGTAATGTCCAGTCCAATAAAAGATAAATTAGAATTATTGGGTCTTCCAGTTCACGTTAATATTGAAAATGATAATCCTCTAGAAGCAAAAACGGGTCTTTTATTGTTAGCGCATCTTAAATTAGTTCATAATCAATTTGATCATCTTGCTTGGAGAACGATTTTACAATTAAGAAATAATAATGTCGGGGTAGAAACCCTAGCAAAAATCTTTAAACAATGTCTTGATAATGGGGTGACTTTTACTGAATGCCTAATAAAGATTAAAGAAGAAGATACGGGTGGCTTTAGCGAAAGTCTAAAATCAGAAATTAATGAAAATTTACGTTTGATTGAACAATTGGATGATGAATTCAAAGATGCAAAAGATAATAAAGAATTGCTTAAAAAGATACTTAATCTCAGTAAGATTTATCCTATAAATATCGAAAAAGAAGTTGAATATCTAATGAAAATTTGCGTCGAAACTGATTCAGGAGATTTGCCTAGTTTATTAAGAAACTTATCATCTTCAGACGAAGAAATAGAACAGGAAATGGAAGATGATAAAATTAATATTCTAACTATGCACAAAGCCAAGGGTTTAACAGCCACAGTTGTTATAATAGTAGGTGTTGAAGATCAAGTTATTCCTGGACGTTACGAAGGAGATGAAATAGGAGATGAAAGAAGGTTGCTGTTTGTTTCATTGAGTAGAGCTAAAGAAGCCATTTTTATGACTTATTGTGAAAGAAGAATAGGTCCTCAAGCTTTTACTGGAAGGGTTGATAAAGTGCTGCATAGGGTAATAACTAGATTCTTACAGGATGCACCTATTAAACCCGTTTCGGGTATAAAATATATTAAGGATAGGGGATTATAAAGATGAATTTCTCTACCAAACAAACGAACGATTATTTGATATTGATTGTTAAGAATAGAAGTCATCAATAATAGGGAGGGAGGATTATTTGGTTATTAGCCCCTTTTTATATTCTTAAAGTTAAACTTAATGGGAATAATATTCTTTGAAAGAATAAAATTAGTTTGGGGAATTATATATAAACGAGGGATTCACCGTGGATTTAAAGAAGGTTATAAGCGAGGTTTTATTAAGGGAACTGCCACTTTTACAAATTTAAACTCCCCAAGATTTAAGCCATTTCTTGAATTTTATAATGACGTTCTCGATTTCGCAATAGAAGCAAATAAAATTTCATTTCAAAAATACAATCCTCCTAGTAAAGATAAGAATAAAAATATTCTAACCCGCTCTGCCTTATATCGTATTGCTACTAGAGCAATCGAATTATATAGAAGTGTACTATCACTTTGCGAAAATGGATGGTCTTCGACAGCTGCCGTTATTTTAAGGAGTTTAATGGAATGCCTAATGTTTTATATAGTGATAACAAGAGAGAATAGCGAATACTGGGCATTTCGATATTATGCGAATGATTATTTGAATGATTTAATCCATTCTTCAGAAACTAAGGATGATCTGAGAGGATTCCAACAGCAGCAGCTCGAGGATCTTAAAATTAGGTTGTCTTCCAAGGATAGAAAAGAAATCGAGATTTATATAAATAATTTTCTAAAAAGAACTAAACCAAAGGCATTTTGGTTTAAGCCTGAATACCCAAGTGCCGAAGCCATACTTAATTATTGTAGTAATAAAGAAGATATGAATGCAAGTTATCGGTATCTATCAATGTCTACCCATAATACCCATATAGGTTCAAGCCTATTTAAAGATAAGCCAGATCAAATGGACATTAACCCAAAGGAAGATAAAAAGGGAATTATTTTATCTTTACTTATGGCAGCTAATTTATTACTGGAATTGACAGATATCAGAGTTCAGTTTGAACATCTAGGGCTCGAAAATATGGCTCAGAGTCTTAGAGAGAAAAAGTTGAGACTAAAGAGTTTATCCGATTTGGTTTTCTGAATTAATTCACCTTTAGTTGTTTTTTTGCATTCGCATAAGGAGAAGATTAAATGATTTCTTTGGGTGATGATGGAAAAGCTTATGTCCATTGGATACAGAATGGAATTAGAAACAAAAGAGGTTTTCGTGCAATAAAAGAGGCTGAAAGATTCCAAGAATTGCTTGAAGATATACAGGATAGTATGAAGATATGCGAAGAGATTGAAAAACTAAATAAGGATATCAATTACGACCCTAATCTTGTTAATTTGAAGGTTGAAAAAGTCGGTAGAGAGATAGAAGGCTTAAAAGAAAGATTAAGGGTAAAGAAGACATTGCAAAAGAAGCTTGGTGATATATCTAATAAGCTAGTAGAGGAACCCAGAAATGTTATAGATAAGGAAACATTCTTTAGGGAGATAAGGCAGTTGAAAAGAGATATCGATAGGCTTGATAGATTCTTTAAGGAACATGCTATTGTTTCTTTGCACCGTTCTCTGCATGAAGCCGTGAAAGAGATGAAAGAATATTTTTATTACCATAAAGAAGCAGTGAAAAAGACTGAAAATATATTTAAAGAGCTTAAGAATGAACTTTCTGGAAAGTTTACAAGTATTACTACAAAAGATAAAGTTTTAAGCTTGGGAGAAGCGGCTAAGTATCTAGGGGCAAGCTATGGCTCTGTTAGAGAAAAGATGCTTCTTGGAGAACTGCCATTTTTCAAGGTAGGTAACCGGTACAAGATGAAAGAAAATGACTTATTGAAATGGATTGAAGGAAAAAGGGAAAAGATGAAGAAAATTTGTTAGATTTTGCTACTTCTTGCGTCTATTATATCAGGAGGTGGTAATATGTTCCCCTGGCTATGGAATATAAGGCATAGGAAGCTTATTGAAGAGACTAAGGCAATAATTAGGCTGTATCAATTTCTGAGATATGA
Organism: uncultured Planctomycetales bacterium; assembly: GCA_964603585.1. Taxonomy (GTDB): domain Bacteria; phylum Omnitrophota; class Gorgyraeia; order Gygaellales; family Profunditerraquicolaceae; genus CAZRVK01. The sequence goes on along the minus strand of CAZRVK010000007.1, from coordinate 83,125 downwards.
GTGTGGCTTGGAATCTGCGGATGAGTTTTCTGCAAAAGACTTAAAGCAGTTGCTTTATAAGCCGAAGAGAGATAAAATATAACTGGTTAAAGGTGTAAATCTGACAAAATCCAGTAGTATTATATTGAGAAATTTTTGAAGGAGAAAATTAAACATGGCAAACGGTAAAGATAAAATAACGCTCGCCTCTATTCTTAGAGATTCGAGTTATAACCTTTCTCTATTTGCGGCAAAAGACATCAATGCCCTTGAGTCAAGAATCAAGATTCAGAAAGGCAAGCCTCACGTTGACTGTGTCATTCGGGAAAAAGAAGTCCAGCTAAAGCCGGAAGAAGTCGTTCGTCAGCTTTATGCCGTAAAGCTCATTAATGATTACGGCTATCCAAAAAAACGGATACGCTTTGAGCACCCTGTTCAATTTGGCCGGGAAACAAAATCCGCCGACATAATTGTTTTTGATAAAGATAGACCGATGGTTGAATATATTATCGTTGAGGTTAAAAAGCCAAGACTCAAAGACGGCAAGGAACAGCTTAAGTCATATTGTAATGCGACCGGGGCTCCGATTGGCGTTTGGTCAAATGGTGGACAGATTTCCCACTATAACCGCAAAGACCCGAATTTCTTTGAGGATATTACTGATATCCCGAAAGCAGATCAGACACTTGAAGATATTTTGAAAGAACGTTTTACGTGGAGGGATTTGATTGTCAAAGATGCTCTCTTAAACGATAGAATAACTTTGAAGACCAAGATTGAGGACATGGAAGATGAAGTCCTCGCCAATGCGGGCGTGGATGTATTCGAGGAAGTATTTAAGCTCATCTTTACGAAGTTATACGACGAGACAAAAAGTAAAGATGATAAAGTTATTATTGACCGAACGGTTAAGAGAAAATTGAAAGTGGACGAAATTGGTGACTTTGAGAAACTAAAAGCAGTCTTAAAAGACATTGATGACAGTGACTTTCGTATTTTAGAGTTTAGAAATACCGGCCAGACCGACGCACAGTTAAAGGGAAAGATTCAGAGGTTGTTTGATGAAGCCAAGAAAAAGTGGCCCGGAGTATTTCCAGAGCAGAGCAAGATTGATTTATCGCCTTCGCATTTATCGATCTGTGTTTCCAGCCTTCAGGATGTAAAACTCTTTAATTCCAATTTGCAAGTTATTGACGAAGCCTTTGAATATTTGGTTAGCAAGTCCTCTAAAGGTGAGAAAGGTCAATATTTCACGCCTCGGCATGTGATTGATATGTGCGTCAAGATGCTTAATCCTAAACGAGGCGAATACATGATTGACACTGCCTCGGGGTCATGCGGATTCACCGTGCATACTATCTTTCAGCTTACTGGGCATCTCTTTGAAAACACCGAGGTTTCAGCGGATGAAAAAGACGATGTGCTAAAAGTATTCGGAATAGATTTTGACGAAAAAGTTGTTCGTGTTGCCCGCACGCTAAACTTAATCGCCGGTGACGGTGAAACAAATGTTTTGCATCTCAACACGCTTGATTACGATCGCTGGAATGAGAAAGTAAACAATCCTGACTGGAGAGATACCTACAGCAGTGGTTTTAGACGTCTTGAAGCACTTAGGGCAGATCGTAATTCAAACAAGGAATTTCTCTTTGATATTCTAATGGCCAATCCGCCCTTTGCTGGAGATATTAAAGAGTCAAATATCATTCATAAATATGATCTCGGTTTTAATGAAAAGAAAAAACCTAAACCAAAAGTTGGGCGAGATATTCTTTTTATTGAACGCAATCTTGACTTTCTCAAGCCCGGCGGACGATTAGCCATAGTTTTACCTCAAGGCAGGTTTAATAACACATCGGATAAAGACATCCGTGAATTTATCGCTGGTAAGGCTCGTATCTTGGCGGTTGTGGGTTTGCATTGCAATACTTTTAAGCCTCACACCGGTACAAAGACCAGTGTTTTATTCCTGCAAAAATGCGATGACAAGAGCTGTCCTAAAAAAGACGACTACTCGATATTCTTTGGCGTTTCCGAAAAGTCGGGCAAGGATAATTCTGGAGATTACGTTTACGTTAAGAATGGCGACGGTAAGCCTAAGTTGGATAAATACGGCCATTTAATCGTTGATCATGACTTGCACAATCATAAAGGCGAGCTTCCCGATGGCATTGCTGAGGCGTTTATTGACTGGGCGCAAAAAGAGAAATTAAGTTTCTGGAAATAACTATGCAATATTCGATCATTAATAAATCAAGGTTACACGGAAATTTAAGGATAGATGCTGAATTTTATTCGCCAGATTTTCTGCAGTTGGAGAAGACGTTAAATTCGCATCAAACGGAAGCATTTTTGACATACAGCCTTTTTATTAAAAAAGGAATTTTTGATTTATCTCCTGATTTCTATAGAGAGCAGGGTATACCGCTAATCCGTACCTCCGAAATTAAAGATCCGCAAATAGATTTCTCTTCTACTGTTTTTCTCGATGAAAAAACACAAGTCCTTAATCGAAAAACAGAATTAACGCCGGGCGATATTGTTTTTACAAAAATTGGGGCTTATATCGGTGATGTAGCTATGCTTCCAGAAAAATACACACGATATAATTTTAGTCAGAACGTAACGGGTGTTAAGCTGAAAAAAGACATAACTACGCCGGGTTTTCTGCTTGCATATTTACTTTCAAAATATGGTAATGGGCAAATCAAGCGAATTATTATGCTTTCCGGGCAAGGTAAGCTCGAATTGGAAGACATCAAGAATATTAAAGTTGTATTGCTGGGCGAAAAAATAAAAGCGGTAACACACAAAATTGTTTTACAGGCAGAGTTGTTAAAAGAGAAATCTGTCAATATTTATAGGGAAGCCGAGCAAGCCCTTCTTTCTGAGCTCGGCCTTTTAAACTGGAAGCCGATGCATCGCCTTTCTTTCGTCAAGAATTTCTCCGAAACGCAGACGAGCGAACGTATCGATGCGGAATACTTTCAGCCTAAATATGATGAGGTTCTGGGTCACATCAAGCAATACAAAAAAGGTTATAAACCATTGGATGAAATTGTCAGGGTAAAAGACAAGAACTTCCAGCCAAAGGATGAAGTAACTTACCGCTATATCGAGCTTGCTAATATCTCGGCGAATGGAAACATTAACGGATTTATCGAAGCACAAGGCAAAGAATTACCTACTCGGGCGAGACGTAAGGTTAATGCCGGAGATGTCATTGTTTCGACTATTGAAGGGGCTCTTTCAAGTGTTGCTTTGATAAATGATGATTTGGATAATGCTTTATGTTCTACAGGTTTTTTTGTCGTTCATTCTGAAAAGATAAATTCGGAAACATTGCTTGTTTTGCTCAAGTCGCCGGCTGGACAGTTACAGCTTAAAAAGGGTTGCTCCGGCACTATCTTGACCGCTATCGGTGACGACGAATTTAAACGAATCGTCCTGCCGGATTTACCAGCAGGGATTCAGAGCGATATTAAAAAGAAAATTACAGAGATGTATAACGCAAAAGCATTGTCAAAAGGACTTCTTGATATTGCCACGCGCGGTGTTGAAATGGCGATTGAGAAGAGTGAAGAAGACGCTCAAAGTTGGATTGAAGCGGAATTGAAGAAATTAAATGTTATTTTGGAGAAATAGAAAAGGAAGAGAGATAGTATGAATAAGAATAAGGCCGGTAATTTAGTGTGTCAGTATTTAGAAAATATTTCGAGAACGGCTTTAGAGAAATACCAGAATATAATTCGCAAGTATGTCAAAGGTAGGTATGGTGTCTATTCGCTTTATCGTAGAAATAAACTATATTATGTGGGATTGGCTTCAAATTTACGATCTCGTTTACGACATCATCTGAAAGATCGTCATGCTTCAACCTGGGATAGTTTTAGCATATATCTTACGATTGGAGATCAACACCTGCGGGAGTTAGAGGCTTTGGTGTTGCGTATTGTTAAACCAAAAGGAAATTTACAAAAAGGTAAATTTGGAAAGGCCGATGATTTACGTAGAGTATTTAGGCGAGATATATCTAAGGCATTGAGTATTGAGCTGGAGGAGTTATTTTGTGGAGTAGATAAGAAATGTAATTCTAGACTTCATGATAAAAAGATAATAAAATCTGATGGTAAGAAGTCTACGTTGGCACCTTTTGTGACTAATAGATTCCATATAAAAATGAGGTATAAGAGCAAACTTTATGTTGCCCACGTTAGAAATGATGGCTCTATAGCATTTGCGCGTGATAGTGCGGAGGCTAGTCGATTACAGGGTAAAATATTTACTTCGCCTTCTCTTGCCGCACAAGCCATAGTTAAGGGACCTATGAATGGATGGCAGTCTTGGACTTATGAACGAGCCCCAGGTGAATGGGTGAAACTTAATGAATTACGAAAGTCGGTGTAATATTTAGTAACAAGATTTAGACAATTTGGTTATAGCTATACCTTAAAGAGGATTTAAGGCCTCTAACCGTTAAGTAAGGTAAGCTGCACCGCTCCCCGAAAGGGGAGGGGGAAATGCAGTCTTATCGGTTTTACTTAACGGTTGCCGGTAATGAATATGCGCCCCCTTTTGTTTTATAGGGGCAAAATGGAAGAGAGGGAATAAAGTGGACAATAATTATCCGATTATTAGTTTTTTTGGTTTTGTAACAGGATGTGGTATAGTCGCATTTGCTTTTGCTGCGCTTACAAACTCAATCCTTTGTTTTGTTACCAAAAAACAGAGTAATAAACAGAGGTTTATCTCTATTATTATTGCAACTATATTTTATATAATTCTAGCATCTTTTTCAGATTGGTTTGCTCATGGAGCTATAGACTTAGAGAAAAGCGCTTTCTACCCGTTTTTGGGAGGAGTAATCGTTTTTGCGTATTATTGTTGGTTATTTAAAAAGAAGTCCAAAACTGTTAACTAAGTTTTAAGTATATGTTATGATTGCGAAAACCAATAATCTTAAAGATTTTTGTACAAGTGCCAGATTTAGTAACCAGTTGGAAGCTATGGATTTGGTTTGTAAGGAAGCCCAAAGAATCAAAATAGAAAATAAGAAGAGAACTGGATTTATGAAAATAAAAGATGGAGATCAGGATAAGGCATATTATGAAGATTTGAAAGTCTTGATGGTTATTCTTACAAATACTTCATTACCTCAAGATCTAAGACCAGATTTCTTGCAAGATATACATCCATTAGTCATTAGATTGTATAGAACCAACGTTCTAATGGGTAAAATCTTAAGAGAAATAGAAAGAGATAAACTTATTGCAGATACTTTTAAGTTTTCCGGAGAAGATATTACTTTAGCTGAAGATAATGTAGGAATAGATTTTTTAACTCTTATTTCTTCAAGAGAAGATGTGGAAAAGCAGTCTACCAGGGGGATATTAAATAGTTTAGATTTATTACTTAAACCTAGTATTGCGAGAAAGTATTTTGAACGCGTAGATATTGGAATATCCGGTTATGAGAATGACTATAGAGAGCTCTGCGAGATTAAAGAAGTGAGACATTGGGTATCTCTTCTCGATAATCGGTTTCCTTATTGGTTCTTCTTTTTATCAAAATTACATACGGGGCTTATGTTTATAGGCTTTTCTCTTTGTAACTATCAGAAAAAACCAAATGGTTCCTTGTATTTAGCAAATGATTCTACCACGGAATTATTTTTCAGAAAACATTTTGCTGCTATGAATGAGATCTGTGATCAAGTTCATTTACCGGATAGTGAAGTAGAAAGTCTTACCAGAAGAGTTATGTTATATTTTGATGGGTAAGTTAATAATAAAACCTGTTAATGCTTAGTTGATCAGAAGGAAGCAAATAACCCTCCCCACCAATTTTAGTCTATTATTAAGTATAAAATTATATTTTAAATAAACGACCGTATTTTCCTTGAGTTATTATTTATTTAGCCTTAAAGAAATCCTCCTCTCACATACAGTTTCTACGAATTATTTTAAGAAGTGTTATGCAAAATACATTTTTATTGATTTCCTACATTATTGGTGATTAAATAAGATTAATGACAAACATCCTAAAATCCATACAAGATAATATTGTGCCTGTTCTAGTAACCGCAATATTATCTTTCTTTAGTTTTCTTCTTCTTGGTATTTGGTCAGAACTCCTTCCACTCTTTCTTCCACCATTGCAAAAGTTGCCCATTAATTTTTACTTAAAGATTATTCTACTACTACTGACCTTACTCATTTTAGCAATTAGCCTTATTATTTTACTTTTCTTCCAATTAAAACCAAAACAGCCCAGGGTAATGCATGGTAAATTCCAGAGACTGCAATGGCGATGCGAAATAACATATTGGAAGGATCGTCAAAATAATCCTGTTGATCCGCATATTTACTTTTTGTGCCCAGTTCATAAAACTTCTCTTCATTTGCAGCAAGCTGTTGGAGCTCCCGGAGTTTATCATGAGCTGTACTGCCCAAAATGCAAAAAAACTTACAGTTTTACAGAAAAAGGAGCGATGATTTATCTTGAGGAAGCAGAAAAACAGATACGTCATCAGATTTTAAGTACCGTCCGCATACCAGAGTCCATTAAATAAGCGCGCGATTATTTGTTGTTTGAGTAGGGGAGGGGGTATTTTAGAATGCCGTCTTTGAGGATAAGTTGTATTTCGGCTTCTTGGTATTTCTTAATAAACTCAGCGTAAGCTTTTCGCCAATTTCTAATGTAGTTAAGAAAGTCTTTCTCCCTAGCTTTGAGGTAAGATTTATTCTTAAGCTGTTCAGGCCCGCATAGTGTAGACAGTATATCTAATATAAATAATTTATCAGAAGTCTCTTTTTTAGCAACAATTTGTTCCCAGAATAGACCTGCCACTTCGTTTTGAGATTTAGTATGTTCAAAATAAACTTTCTCAAAAACCTCAGGGGTGAGCGGAAACTTTATTTTGTTTCTTATTGCCGGATCATTTATAATGAAAGTATTTAAATCCAAAACCGCATTTAATCTCATAAGAACTTCTAGTGAAGGAATAAAATTGTGCCTTTCCATTTTAGATAAATAAGTTCGATCTACTTGAACTTTAATAGCTAATTCCTCAGCAGTCATTTTTAATTCTTTACGCCGCCTTCGGATTAAACTCCCTAATGTTTCGTGCAAGTTTTTCATAATGAAATCAGTATAAATTATAACGTGAATAAAGTCAAGGTGAATAAATTCACAAATAATTCTTGACAAATTCACGGATGTAGATATACTTAAGGTAAAAGGTGAATAAATTCACATATTCAAAGGTTCGCGATTAAAATAGAGAGGAGGAGAGAAGTGAGAATAGCAATTTATGCTCGGGTAAGCAAGAATGATGAAAGCCAGGATCCTAAAAATCAACTACAACCTCTTAGAGAATATGCAAAGGCGTTAGGGGGAGAAATTGTTGAAGTATATGTTGATTTGGCTTCCGGAGGTAGCGGAGATAGGATAAATTTTCTGAAGATGTTTGACGATGCCGATCAAAGGAAGTTTGATTTAGTGCTTGTTTGGGCGCTTGATAGACTTTCGAGAGAGGGGATTTCTAACACTCTAGGTTATCTTGAGCGGCTTAAACGAAATGGGGTAGCATTGAAATCGCTCCAAGAATCGTGGTTAGATACCAGAGATGATGGATTGGGGCAATTATTACTTGCCATATTTTCTTGGGTAGCGCAACAGGAGCGTAAAAGAATAGTCGAACGCACTAAGGCTGGATTGGAGCGTGCAAAGCGACAAGGCAAGAAGTTAGGTAGACCTATTGGCAGTAAGGATGGAAAAGAAAGGCGAAAGAGTGGGTATTGGCTTAGGCATAATAAGGAGGTTAATCATGGAAAATGAAATTCTGACAGTTGAAGATGTTGCAAAGATATTACATATTGCACCAAATACTATCCATAGTGAAAAATGGAAAGAAAGAAGTGGTTGTCCTTTGATAAAGCACGGTAAAAGACTTTTGGCGACTAAGGAAGATTTTTGGAAGTGGTTTAAACAGAGGGGCTAATGAAGAGATATGTTGGGGTAAAAGAGACCGAAGCGGGAAATTATCAGATCAATTTTCGTTTGACTAATAGGGGGCAGAGGTTTTGGGAAACTGTCAAAGCTGGGTCTATGCAGGAAGCTTACAACATTCGTGCAGAAATAATAACTCAGAAACGAAAAGAATTAGAAACGCCCGAAGCTGAGAAGTTACGCCTCACAGTTGATTTTTCTAAAGTCTGGGAAGGTATAAGTCAAGGGTTAAATGCAGAACAAAAGCCGAGAAAAACTTGGTTGGGGTATAAAAAGACTTTTTGGCGAGTTTTTGGCGATTTTAGGGATTTAAAATTTCCCTACGTTAAGAATCCGAATCAAATAAGTTTGGCGTTTTTTGAAGAATATAAGAATTATTATTGTAATGAATTAGGGCGAATAAAGGGGTTAAGGTCAGAATTAATTGATGTTAAAGCTATTATGGGGCGAATGTATAGATTAGGTTATTGTAGCAAAGATATTATAGAAAGACTTAAAGAAATAAAAAAGCCAAAACCTAACAAAAAGCAGTTTCCTGAAATTTCAAATAGCAAAATAAGTGAATTGTTAATGTTTATTAAGAAAGATAAGATTGATTATTTTAGACCAATTTATTTCATGCAGCGGACAGGAAGAAGGGTTGAAGAAACTACGCTTATAGAGAGAAAAGATGTCGTTTGGGATGGGATAAAACCCGTTGGTTTAAATATAAGGGCAGAAACAACAAAAACCGATGAAAGTGCGCCTTTGAAGAAGCTGGATTTTGAGTTAGAGAATCTAATCAGGGAGGCGTATCAAAATGCGAATAAGTATAAAGTCCCATATTTATTTGTTACTAAGAAAGGTAGCAAGTTTAATCAACGAAGAATTTGTGAATATTTGAAAGAGATAAGTGAAGAGATTGTTGGAATAAGGATTACGTCTTCATATTTTCGACATAGATTTTTGACTGAATGTGGAAAAAATAATGTGCCTATTGTTGATGCAATGGTAATCTCGGGGCATAAAGATCCGGATGTGGTGCTTAGTTATTACAGCCATAGCACAAGCGAAGGATTAGCAAAAGTGCTTGAGCTAACTAGGATACAATGATATGATTATTACAGTAAACGTGATTTTTGGTGGTGAAATTGGTGGTGAAAGGGGCATTTTGAGCATAAAAGGGTTAATATCCCTGCCTCTCCGTTTGATAAAATAAAGCAGAGTCAAACGGGATATGAAGTTACATCAGCTCCTGCGGTAACTTCTAATAAAATCAGATAGTTACAGTTGCAGGACAGTTTAGCCGCTTCAAGGGATGTCAATGTCTCGGGGAGTGGTTTTTTTGCTGTTTTGGTGGGTAGGATTATTCAGGGTACACGATACTTAATTTATGGATAATTACGTAATGTGTTCCCGGAACTATGGCTTTAAGGAGGTAAATAGTTTAATGACAAGAAATAGAACAAAACTCAAAATGAAGTGGGCAAAGCCAATTTTGATTGTGTTAACGCGAGGAGATCACCTCCAGGAAAAAGTTTTAAGTATATGTAAGGGACTAAATGAGGTGTTTGGTGGTGCATTTATGTCTGATTTGAGCTGTGTTGGGAATGTGCCTCTCTGTAATGGTGAGTGTTCTACGATTGCCTTAAGTTAGCTGGGTTTTTGTATTGCAGTAAGGGGTGAAGGTGACAGTCACTTTTGGGACAGGCATTTTCCCCTATTGCATCAGATAAGGATAAAGGAACTTAATGATTGACTGGAAAATATTCGCTATCTTATCGGCCTTTTTTGCAGGTATAACGGCTGTATTGGCAAAGATCGGAGTAAAAAATATTTCATCCAATCTGGCCACATTTATTAGGACTATCGTTATTATCGTTTTTTTAGGCGCGATTATTTTTATTCGCAGGGAATGGAAGAATCCATTGCTGATTGATAAGCATAGTTTGATTTTCTTGATTCTTTCAGGAATTGCAACTGGGCTTTCCTGGTTATGCTATTTTCGAGCTTTACAAGCTGGACCAGCATCGTTAGTTGCTCCAATTGACAAACTAAGTTTAGTATTTGCGGTGGTTTTATCACTTCTATTCTTAGGGGAGCGGTTAGGCGTTTATCAGTGGTTGGCGATTGCCTTAATTACGAGTGGTACGTTGATAATTATCTTTAAATAAGAGATTAGGTCGTGGATTCGGGGGCACGATACTTAATTGCGGATAATTAAGCAATGTGTCTCCGGAAATGCAAGATACGATAGGAATTGGGGAGATCATGGGCTATAGAATGAAGAAGCAATGGAAACAGCCGCATTTCATTGGTTTAATAAGTGGGATTAGGGAAGAAAGAGTGTTGGTAAATTGTAAGCAGGAGGCAGTCTATACAGGGCCTGCTGAGTTCTATATAGGTTGTGCAACGGAGGACCGTACTTGTTCTGCTTGTTCTCTTTGGGGATCGTCATAGACTAGAGGAAAGGCGGCAGTCATTTTTCCCTATTACTTCTGAAACTAGTCTACGGTTGACAAAACATGGGGAAAGAGTAGAATTTAATAAAAGGGATTGGGGAGATTATGGGCTATAAAATAAAGAAAATGTGGAAACAGCCGCATTTCATTGTATTAGTAAGACAAGATAAACAGGAGATGGTGCTTGTAGTGTGTAAAACCGGCGCTAGCGTTAGTGACCCTACTAGTGATAATACTGGTTGCTTCGAGGGATGTGTGTCTTGTAGTGCGATATCCGACTCATGATTCGAGGAACCTGAATTTAACTGCGGATAATTAAGTAATGTGTTCCCGGGACTACCGGAACTAGTATAGTCATGAATAAAACGTTCCTAAGATGCTTATTTTGGGTAATGATCATAATTTTGGCAGGCGGATTTATGGGGGAATCAGCTTATTCTGATGTCCACCAAAGTTGTGGCTGCTGTGCTGCCAATGACTGCCATCAGAGTACTAAATGCCATAATACTCCTTCGGTTTGTATTTGTAGCCATCAGATCCCCCAGGCATTTTTAAGAAAAAACAAAACTTTTCCTACGCTTGGTTTTACAGGGTATCTTGCGCAAAACTCCAACATTGCCTACCTTTATCTGTCTGTAATTGATATTTTCCATCCTCCGCGGGCCTGATAAGCACGCGATTAATCAGTGAATAACAAATTATATTAAGGAGATACTATGAAAAAATATCTTTTCATATTACCTATTATTACGGCCATGCTTTTCGGTTATGGATATCCCTTGGCCGCAGCAAATGACTGTTGTGCAGAAAAGGCATGCCCTTGCGTGAACGGGACCTGCTGCGTAAAAGGAAAATGTACCTGCGAAGGAAAATGCTGCAGTCAGGGAAAGTGCCTTTGCGCCGACGGAAAATGTGACGCAAAGTGTAATTGCCCTAAGCACTAACCGGCAGTAGGTAACAGTTATATCGATGGAGGGGGATAACTCATTCCCCCTCCATTATTTTTTAAACTTAGGATTTATTAATTTGTGCTCTGTGATAAGATATATAGTATCGATCGCAATTAGTATTAAACTTGTCAGTTTTCTTCAGGCAAGTTTATTTTTCGAAGAGAAAAAAAAGATCAGTCGATGTTAATTATAAAGCATATCGATATTGAAGGCCCGGGGACGTTTGGGGAGTTTTTGCGGAAAAAGGGCATTCATTGGGATACGGTTGAGCTTGCCAATGGTGGTCGTCTGCCGTCCAGCCCAAAGGGCTACAGGGCAGTAGTGGTTTTAGGCGGCCCAATGAATGTATATGAAGAAAACAAATATCCTTTTTTGGCCGAGGAAGACCGCTTCATAAAAGAATGCCTGTCTTTAAATATACCGTATTTGGGAATTTGCCTGGGATCCCAATTATTAGCAAAAGCCGCAGGAGCGAATGTTGTTCGTTCTCCGGTTAAAGAGATCGGCTGGTATCATATTAACTTGACGGATAAAGGTAAAGAGGATCCGGTTTTAAAGGATCTATTGCCGGAGGCTCCTGTTTTTCATTGGCATTCGGATATGTTCGAGATCCCGCCGGAAGGGGACCTGTTAGCAACTGCTTCTGGCTGTCCGCATCAGGCTTTTAAGGTTGGCGCTAATGCTTATGGATTACAATTCCATATCGAGATAACAGACAAAGACATTAAAGAGTGGTATAATAAATACGCGGCGGTTGATCCGGTGGCGACAGGCCTTGCCCCGCTGATTTCTGGTTATACGTTGAATAAAAGTATAATTCATTCCCAGGCAAAAAGAATATACGAAAATTTCTTCAGGATCGTTTGTAACTCTTAAAAAATAAAGTAAGGAGCGCCGACAAATGGCAAAGATCATCAAACGGGTAATAATAGTAATCGCTGTTTGTATCGTAGCGGCGATGTTGGGCATGGCAGTATTTATGGGTCTTTTTTTTAGCTCACATAAGCTGAATGCAGAAAAAGTCTTTAAAATGTTTATCCTGGATCCCATACCTCAAACCGTGCGGATCATTTATGGACATGGCACATGGTGGCAAGGGTATTCTGTAGCCGCTGTTTTTAAAACCGATCAAAATACTTTTGAAGGATTGTCTAGCGGATACCAGCTTTTGCCCGGATGTATCGATAAACATATTTACGATTCAGGTGTTGATGCGCGAAAAGACCGGAATAATGCCTTTAAAGAAGATTTGTTTTCTATCCCTGACCTTTCTTGTTATTATCGCAGGATTGATTTGCGTCACGGAGGCGATGCGTATCTGTTCTATGATAAAGATGAGCAAAAAGCCTTTTTTTGTGCCAGCGGAGGTTAATGGGTATTGGGGGTTGGGAGCATCAAATAATCATTGCGCAAATCCTTTGGCATGTTAAAATATAGTGGATCAAGGAAATTTTAGTTATGCGAATATAAGAGGTGAAAATATGCATAACGAAAAACGAAAATCCCCCCGGGCAAATGTCATCTGTAAGATTTGTGCTTCATTCGCAGAAAGAACTCTCGTTTTTGACTCTCACACCGAAAATCTCGGTGAAGGAGGGATGAGAGTGATTTTAAACCAGAAACTGCATATTCCAACGACCGTTGATGTAGAGTTGTTTTTTGATTCCAGGGTGGTCCCGGTAAAATGCCGGGGAGAAGTGATCTGGGTCAAAGAGCGGGTTCCCGAGGGTATTCGGCCGCTTCTTTTTGATACCGGGATAAAATTCCTTGATCTTGGAGGATCTCAACTTGAAGAGATCCGTAGTTTGGTTTCAACTGTTACGTGTAAACAGCAGCAATAAAGAGTAATTTAAAAGAGGGGAGGCCGTTTAAGACGGCCTGAGAGTTCCGCGGATTAAGCGGATTACCCTAATAACCTGATCTGGGTCATGCCAGCGGAGGGAATGCGGATACAAAAAACCCTTGTGCTTTCGGCATAAGGGTTTTTTATTTATACGCTAACAAAGGAGGATAAAATGGAATTGGATGAGATCGTGATCTCAAAAGCGATAATTGGTTCGTATAAAGATAAATTGATAGAAGCCCTTGATGTTGATGTGGCTATAGTAGGTGCGGGTCCTGCCGGGATGGTTTGCGGGTATTATTTGGCTAAGGCCGGGAAGAAAGCGGTTCTTTTTGAAAGGAAGCTTTCCGTAGGCGGCGGCATGTGGGGTGGAGGGATCATGTTTAATGAAATTGTTGTACAGGATAAGGCTAAAAGGCTATTGGATGAGTTTGGTATCAGAAGTAAATGTTATGCTAAGGGATATTATCTGGCGGATTCCATTGAATCGGTATCGACTATTTGCTCTAAGGCAATGCAAGCCGGGCTTAAGATCTTTAATCTGATGAGCGTCGAAGATGTGATGGTGCGTAATAAAAAAGTGACCGGCCTGGTTTTAAACTGGACGGCAGTAGAGATGGCACAATTACATGTTGATCCGATTACAATGCGCGCCAAAGTCGTTGTAGATGCTACTGGCCACCCCGCAGAGGTCGCACGAATCATTGAAAGAAAATCAGGTATCAGGCTTAATACAAAGAGCGGTAAAACTATGGGTGAACAATCCATGTGGGCGGATGTGGGAGAGGAGATAATTGTAAAGAATTCAAAAGAGATCTGTTCGGGTTTATACGCTTGCGGTATGTGCGCAAATGCGGTGTTCGGCGGGCCGCGAATGGGTCCGGTATTTGGCGGTATGCTTTTAGCCGGAGAAAAAGTCGCGAAAGATTTACTGAAATTGATTTAAGTGGAAAAAAATCAGAAAAAAGTGGATCTGGAACATTTACAGTATTCATTATTTTGATATTATATAATTAATAAAGAGATATTACGTATTCTATTTTAAATAATATGCTTAGGGGTAAAGTTCTAAGTCATGGTATTTTGGTTTTATTGCTCTTGGGAGGGCAAATGACAGGATCAGCAAAAGAAATAGAGAAAATCGATATTTTTAATCCTGTTACGGGTAAAATTGAAAAAGTTGCGCGGATCTATAAAACAGATAGCCAGTGGAAAGATATTCTTACTCCGGAACAATATAATGTCACAAGGTTGAAAGGTACGGAAAAACCTTTTAGCGGACAATGCCCTGTGATCAATCAGGGCAAACAGGGGATATATTTATGTGCTTGTTGTGGTACGGCTTTGTTTAGGGTGGATACGAAGTTTGAATCAGGCACAGGCTGGCCTAGTTTTTGGGAGCCAGTTTCTACGCTAAATATCAAAACCCAGGTAGATAACAGCTTTGGTATGTATCGGGTAGAGGTGCTTTGTGCCCGCTGTGATGCGCATCTGGGCCATTTATTTGATGACGGGCCTCCTCCTACAGGAAAAAGGTACTGTATTAATATGGTGGCGTTAAAAATCATGTCTATTAATGAGCCTAAGAAAGAAAAAACCGAAAAAGCGGTTTTTGCCGCAGGCTGTTTTTGGGGAGTAGAAGCAGCATTTGACCAAGTAAAAGGGGTACTGCATACGACGGTAGGTTTTATTGGAGGAAAAACAGAGAATCCCAGTTATGAAGATGTCTGTACCGACACAACTGGCCACGCCGAAGCCGTGGAGTTGGTCTATGATCCTGCGATTGTATCTTATGAAAAACTATTGGACGTTTTCTGGAATATCCATGACCCGACTACGCCAAACCGGCAGGGACCGGATATCGGCAGCCAGTACCGTTCGGCAATTTTCTATTATACCCCGGAACAAGAAAGAATAGCGCAGGCTTCTAAAAAAAGACTGCAAGAGTCGAATAAATTCAGGGGGCCGATCGTGACAGAGGTTGTTCCGGCAAAAGAGTTTTATAAGGCCGAGGAATATCACCAGGATTATTACCGGAAGCATGGGCTAAAGCCGATGTGCCATTTGCCTGGGAAATAAGCGGATCGATCATTATTATCCTAAATAACGGCAGGGGTTTTTTACTCTTGCCGTTTTATTGTTGTATAAAAATATAAAATACTGTATGATAAATCTAAGGCTATTAATAAAATACCAGGACAATGATAAATAAGAACCCAGTCCATAAGTATATCCATTGCATCATATTTATTTTTATAGCCATGTCCGCCATTGGTTTGATCGGCTCGGTCTCGACTGATAGGACCTCGGGGGACTTTGATGTATATTATACTACCAGCCAGAATTATTTAGCTGGAATCCCGATCTATACCGCTCATCAGGGGATAGAAGAATTCAAATACCTGCCGGTTTTCGCTTTGTTTTTTTCTCCGCTTGCTTTAATCAATAAAGTGCCGGCTCTTTATATCTGGAGTATACTAAACCTGGGGTTATTTTATGGGATGTTCTATTTCTTATATAAGCTTAAGCAGATTTCTTTTTCTTCTACCAGGGATCTGGCAATCGTTGTTTTTTTGTTTGCTTTAACCGGACGGTATATTTTTGCTAATATTAAGATCGGACAGGCAAATATGCTGCTTTGCTTTCTTATGGTTATGGCGATGTATTTTGAAATACAAAAAAAAGATCTCTTATCTGCACTGGCATTGGCATTTAGTCTTATGATCAAATTCTTCCCACTGCTTTTATTAGGTTACTTTGTGATCCGCAGGCGATTTAAGATTGTTGGGTATACTTTTCTGTTTATAGGTTTTTTTCTGTTTTTACCTGCAGTTTATTCTGGGTTTAGCCTGAATTTGAAATATATCCAGGAATGGTTTGAGCTGTTAAAAGCAACCCCTGCCAATATGCTTTATTCAGTCAAGAATTATTCCCTGCTTTCGTTTTTCTCCTGGCTTTTTGTTTCCAGGCATGAAGGATTATTCATCCTGGATTACCGTTATATTACTAAAGGTTTGACCCCGCAGGTTTACTATGCCTGGGTGGCCAGTTGTTTATCCTTATTTATCCTGTTCTTTTACGAT
Source organism: uncultured Planctomycetales bacterium (assembly GCA_964603585.1). Lineage (GTDB taxonomy): Bacteria > Omnitrophota > Gorgyraeia > Gygaellales > Profunditerraquicolaceae > CAZRVK01. The sequence goes on along the minus strand of CAZRVK010000007.1, from coordinate 66,819 downwards.
TCTTTCTTTAAAAAAGATAAAAAACCTGAAGAGGTGTATTTGGATTACGCTTGTCTTTTTGTATGCGGCCTTTTATTTAATCCCTTAGCTTATTTGAACGCATTAATTCTCCTGGTTATTCCGTATTTTTTTATTTTGCGGTTCATATTCTATTCGCCGTTATCCAAAAAATGGAGGGTTATGGTTGGGATCCTGGCGATTCTTTGTTTTATTTCTACGATGGCATATAATAAAGTGTTCTTTAAGGATATTGAGCAATTTTATTTATTCTTAAAATACAGGTTGCCGATGTGGACGGTTATTATGGTTTATTTAACCTTATGGTTTATTAAATTAATAACAGTGCGGCAAAGGCATCAGCTTGAAAACCTGATTAAATAGTTATTCCTCTTTCCTGCTGGATATATCCCATAGAACTAATAGACGAAAAAAGTCAGAAAAAAGTAGATTTTGGTTATTCACACTCCTGATAGAACAGCTAAACTATAAGTAGGAAGGAGTATGTTATGGCCAGATACCAATGCCGGGGTTGTCCATATATCTATGATCCTGCAGTGGGTGATCGTCAGCAAGGGATCCCTCCTGGGACAAAATTCGAGGATTTAGCGGATAATTGGGCGTGCCCGGAGTGCAGTACGCCTAAAAGCATGTTTGATAAGCTATAAGTGAAATAAAAAGGCAAATAAAGGGGACGTTTCTATTTTTCCAAATAAAGGGGACGTTTCTATTTTTCAGCGAAGCTGGATGAAAGGAAAAATAGAAACGTCCCCTTTATTCTGGATGAAAGGAAAAATAGAAACGTCCCCTTTATTCTGGCTATTTTGTTCATTGTGTTGCTATTTCTTTTTAGGGGTGGTATAATCATTTTTGTAGGCCAAAGGGGAAATAAGACTAATGCTTAAAACCGCAGGCATATTAATTGCCATTCAGTTGATCTTTAATCCGCTTTGTTTTGCCGCAGGAGAAACAATTACTATCACTACTTATTATCCCTCTCCGTTTGGTTCATATAATAAGCTGGAGGCAAATGAAATAACCCTTGGCCGCACTGCTTTTGTTACCGTGTATGGGATGGAATCTTGCCCTGACGGTTATGAGGTATTTACGGCCCGCTGGGAACCTCGAAAGTGCTGGTCGTCATTACCTAGTTTTTTTTCAAAATGTGCTACCTCCAAGTTTGTATGGGGAAGCGATTCGGCCCCGGTATGTAATTATTGCATAAAGTTAAGCAATGTCCCGGAGACAGTATGTCAAGCCTGTATCAAGCAAGGAGGAGACAAGAACGAATGCTGCTATATTTGCAATGAATTTACCGAATGTAAAGCCTTAAAAAAAGAATACACTATTTGTGTAAAAATGCCTTCCGCGAATATCCCTTAAACAAATGATCCTGGCTATGCCAAATCATCCCAAAAAGAATAGGCGCCTTATTATTCTGTGTGTTGTTCCCATTATTTTATTGGCGGTAATTATTTCTGCGAATTCAATTATTAGAAATATTGCTATTGGTCAATTGCGCAATGTCTTTGTCCAGTCACAAGTGTCTGTTGGCGGGACAAGCCTCCTACCGCATCGTCAACTTAGTTTGAATGATATCGCGATCAAAAGGCCCGGGGTTTATGAGATTAAAGTTAAAGCGGCGGTTATCCAATGGGATATTTTCTCGATATTTAAGCCTTATCCGCTGAAAGTGCATTTAAAAGGCCCGTGGATCCATGTCAATACCCCTAAACAAGGCATTGCTGATTTTACCAGGTATCTTAGTTTGAAACAAGGTGGGGGCATGCCCTTGGGGAGGATCGAGTTCTCAAGCCTGGGATTGGATCTAAATACAGAGGATCTTAAGGCGAAGATGGATCTTTCCGCAAGGGTGAATATTTTTGCACAGTCTCTGGATTATCTTGACCTTAAAATCGATAATTTCACGATGCTGGGCGTAGAATTAAAAGATGCTTTAATAAAACTGCCGCTGGGATCCGAATCGGGCGATTTTACTGTTAAGAATATAAAATATGACAAGATTAATCTTGATGAAATAAAAGGCAAGTTAAAGGTAGAGGATAAAACATTGTCCTTGGCGAAGGTTTCGGCACTGCTTTTGGACGGAAATATTCAGGCGGATCTAAAACTGAAGGCGGATAATATCCCATATTACTGGGTCAGTTTGCAATGCCTGGGGCTGAATATTGAAAGGTTAGTCCGTGATCTCAATTTGCAGGATAAGTTTAATATGACCGGCAGATTAACCGGGCAGTTAACATTCCAGGGTAATGGCGCAAAGCTGGAAATACTTAATGGCGGTTTTTCTACCCTTCAGCCAGGGGGTACGCTGGTTATCGTAGATACGAGTTTCTTAGAGAATATGGCCCGCAGTTCAAACCAGCCAATAGATTTATTAGTAGAAAGTTTTAAGAATTACCATTATAATAACGCAGTGATACAGGTAGGTTTTGAGGACGGGAATATTGTTCTGGCAACCAATCTCGATGGCCACGAGGGTAAACGCCAATTAAGCGTAGTGATCCACGATTTTAATTTAGGAAAGGGGGAACAATGAAGAGCTTAGCGATTATATTTATTGCGGTTGTTCTATGTTTTGGTTGTGCCCGGGTAAGCGTACAAGGATCTAAAGAGCCGATCAAAGTGGATATTGCCATGCGTCTGGATATTTATCAGCATGTTAAAAGCGATATTGATGCCATTGAAAATATCGTTTCTGGCCCGAAACAAGATAAGCCGGATGTTTTGGATAAACAAAGCTTGCTTGGATTGTTTATAAAAGATGTTTATGCTCAAGAAGGTTTAAGTCCGGAGGTCGAACGTGCTGCTTTACGGCGCAAGGACCGGATCAATGAATTATATTCCTTAGAAGGAAGTGGCGTGATCGGTGAGAACAGGATGGGGTTGGTCGAAGCGCGGGATCCTTCACGGTTAACTGCTTCTACCCAGAAACTTATTCAGGAAGAGAATAATGACCGGATGATTATTTATAATTCGATCGCCGAAAAAAACAAAACCTCCCTGGATTCGGTGCAGAGGCTTTATGCCAAGCGTTTGTCCGGTGATGCTCCAGCAGGTGCTCCGATAGAAACTTTAAATGAAGCCAGCGGTAGCTACGAATGGAAGATAAAGTAATTATGAGTAAAAAGCTGGTTTTAGCACTATTCATTTTCCTTTTACCAATAACTGCTTTTTCTAAGGACCTGTCTGTATCTTGGGTCGCTAAACACGAAGAATGGTCTTACCGCACACTCTTAAAGAGAACAGGTAAGGTCATTTGGCAGGCGGATCTTAATATGGAGCGTATGACAAAAGACAACCAGGCTGTTGTGCGGATGGCAGAGAAAGGTTTTGGTAACTATAATAACAGCCCGGATGCTATCTCCTGGGAGATGGAGGCTTTTTTTGCCATAGAGAACCCGCCTTTATTTATGGAGATAACCCGTATCGCCAAGTCGGACAATGGCCGGGAACTATGGCGTAAAAGTAAATTTTTCGATCCGGCAAAAGGGCAGATCACTGTAAAGCAATCCGTATCCGGGGAGTTGCCAGAGGAGAAAACCATATTTTCCTCCAAACGGCCTGTTTTCCCTGCGGATATCCTGGTAGCGGTATTGCGCGGTTATGATTTTGAAAGCCGGGAAACATTCGAGTTTTATATTTTATCGTCACAGGCCAGTTTATATAAGATTTCTTCTCGGGCGGTAAAGAAAGAAATGGTAACAGTACCGGCAGGAAGTTTTGAATGTTATCGGATGGATCTAACCCCGGATTTGGGGGTCTTGAACCTGGCTCTAAAACCATTTTTGCCTAAAACCTATGTTTGGTTTACTGCCGCCAAGCCTTATGTATGGATAAAGTATGAGGGGTTGGAGAGTGGGTTAAATTCTCCGTATGTGGTTATGGAATTGATAAGATTTAAAGATGGCGATCTTGATCTTGCGGGCCAATCAGGAAGCAGGGTACAGTGAAGTTGAAATTGAATGTTTATCCGGTAATCCCTGATATGGAGGAAAAGATCTCTGAAATTATTAAGGAAGCGCATGACAAGCATGCTAAGATCCTGGAGATTGCTTATGGTCAAGCTGCCGAAGGAGTTAAAAAACGCATACTGAACTTTTTAAACAAAAAAGAAGTCCGCAGTCAGTATTCTCGCCTTGAAAAGACCGAAAAAGGCTGGGGCAGGATATATTTACATTTTAGGTGGCAGTAAGAAATATTAAAATGACTTATAGTAGATAAAGGCAGTTCGAGTATAAAGAACTGCCTTTTTTGATTTAGTGGATTTAAGATAGATAAAAGCGTGTTTTAGCTATATGCCTCTTTTGCAAATGAGATATAATGAATGATCAAGGCAGGCGACAAGAGCAAGAGGCGAGAATAAAATCGCTTTGTCAGCGTATTATATTGACAAATTAATCGGAATTCATTAATATGTTTAATCATGCGATCTAAAATCCTTCCTCAAAAGATACATTCTCTAAAAATATTCCTTCCGCTTTTATTTGTGGGTTCTATGATAATGGGAGTGATGATTGTTTTTGAACTCCTAAAACATTTTATCATTCCCGAAATTACTATATGGCAATCCCACGGCATCACGGTTATATTTGTCACTTTCGCAGTAATTCTTATATCCTATTATATGTTCATACGCACAGGGATGAAGAACGCCATCCTTTTGGAAGATTTAAATAAAGATGAAGAGAGTTTTCGTGAAGCTTTCGAAGGTTCTTCGGTTGGGATGGCCATTATTTCCTTGGATGGGCATTTTAAGAGGGTAAACAGTGCATTATGCGAGATATTGGGCTATTCCCAAAGCCAGTTATTGGGTAAGACATTTCAGGAAATTACCCATCCGGAGGACCTGTCGGTTAATCTTGATTATATGCAAAAGATGCTTAGAGGCGAAAGTTCGTATTATAATCTGGAAAAGCGATATATACGTAAAAATGGAGGTTCTGTTTGGGTATTAGTCAATGCTTCTGTTGTTTACGGACAGGAGAAAACCCCTTTATATCTTATTATCCAAGTCGAAGATATTTCGGTACGTAAGGCCATGGAGGAATCTTTGCTGAATGAGCATATTCATTTACAAAAAGAGATACAGGATAATACCGAAGCCTTAAAGGCAAAGATCGCTGAATTAGAACGTTTTCGTAAAGCAACTGTGGAGCGTGAATTCAGGATTCATGAGTTAATTGATGAGCTGGATAAGCTAAAAGCGGAAAAAACGCAGACAAAGTCCTAATTATATGCATGGTACAATAAGATCAAATCCAGTATTTTCTATCCGGACAAAGCTTATTCTGGCGGTTATTATCCTATTCTCATTGACTATTACCGTTATAAGTATGATCAATTTCCTGGAAGGGAAGAAAATATTAGAAGCGCAGACTTTTGAGAATTTAACTGCATTTATAAATGCCAAACAATTACATTTTAATGATCTTTTGGATAGTTATATTCAAGGTGTATATCAATTGTCATCGCGCCGTCTGCCGCGGGGATATTTAGTCAAAATAATTGAGAAATCCGGGGATATTGAAATTGCCAGAAAAGAGGCATTTCAGACATTAAAGGATGCGAAAGAGGCGTATACCGTTTTTGAAACCATTGATGTTATGGATTTAAACGGAGATATCCTGATCTCTACTAATCCTGTTGTTATAGGCACGCGTATATCCGACCAAAAGTTATTGGCAAAAGGCAAATCCGGTTTTTATGTGAGTAATGTTTTTATGAGGGATGGCCAGTTTTTAGTGGATGTCTTGGTACCGACCTATGATCCTTTTAAATCAGAAAAAGAAGTGGTTGGGGTCTTCAAAGTAACTATAAATTTACGTGATTTAATGAGGATTTTAAGTGATTATGAAGGATTAGGCCGGACTGGCGAGATGGTTTTAGCCCAGAGGGCGGGTGCTGACATGCTGGTTATTAATCCTTTGCGTAATTTAAAGGATGCCGCGTTTAAGTTAAGGATCCCCATTAATCCCCAGAGATCACAGCCGTTGAAATTAGGTTTAGAAGGGGAAAAAGGCATTATGCTGGGGATTGATTACCGGGGGAAAAAGGTTTTATCCGCCTATAAACATATGCCGATACTGGACGCGGGTTTTGTCGTAAAGATCGATGAAGATGAGAATTTTGGTAAAGTGGTAAATTTGTTGATAAAGATCACGATCGCCAGTCTGATGATCTTCATCTTTAGTTGTATTGGAATAGTCCTGGCTACAGGATTTTTGACCCGGCCAATACTGGAATTTGCCCGGATCGCTGAACGTATCAGCAATGGATACCTGGATGATAAAATAGAGGTCAAATCGCAGGATGAGATCGGTGTGTTGGCGTATTCTTTTCAAACGATGCTCTCGCAGCTTCGGGATTCGCAGCAAAGGATCGCTAACTATACCCAGGAATTGGAAAAAAAGGTCAAGGAGAGGACGCAGCAATTGGAGTTTACGAATAATAATTTGGAGCGGATAGTGGAAGAAAGGACCCAGGAACTACAGGAAAAATACAGGGATTTAAGTAAAAGCCAGACGGCTATGCTTTATATGGTTGAGGATTTAAACCGCCAGTCCAAAGAATTAAAAGAGGCCCAGGAAAAGTTGATCCGTGTTGAAAGATTATCCGCTTTGGGGCAGTTGGCTTCGAGTGTCGCTCATGAATTAAGAAATCCTTTGGGGGTGATGAAGAATGTTGTCTACTATTTCAATATGCTGGAATTAGGCAGGGATAATCTTGAGATCAGGGAAAACCTGGATATTCTTTCTCAAGAGATAGTCAATTCAGATAAGATCATTACCGACCTTTTAGAGTTCGCCAGGGTAAAGGCTCCGAATCTTAGGATGGAGGATATTAATCTTATTGTAAAAGAAACTTTGTCCAGAATCAAAGTGCCTTCAAATGTCGAGATGATTACTGAATTGGATGGCGCTTTACCACAAATCATGGTAGATGCTTTACAATTACAGCAGGTGATTTATAATATGGCGATGAATGCTATACAATCGATGAATGATGGGGGAAAATTAAAGATCACAAGTGCCGCAAGGGATGGTTTTATCGAGCTTTCTTTCAATGATACCGGTTGTGGTATCAAAAGCGAGGATTTAACAAAAATATTCGATCCGCTTTTTTCAACCAAGATCAAGGGGACAGGGTTGGGCCTTTCTGTGTGCTTGTCCTTAGTTGAGGGGCATTCTGGAATGATTGCGGTCGAAAGTGAATACGGCCGGGGCACGACTTTTACTGTTAAATTACCTATCGGGAGAGTGTAAAATGGCAGAGCAAATTAAGATCTTAGTCGTGGATGATGATGTGAACTTTGGGAATACTCTTACAAAGATTCTTTCGGCTAAAGGGTATGCGGTTTTAAGCCAAAAGGATGGGTTTGGTGCGCTGGATCTTGTGCAGCAGCAGGAATTTGATGTTGTACTGATGGATATTAAAATGCCGGTGATGAATGGAGTTGAGACTTATAAGAAGATAAAAACGATCAGGCCGGGGCTTTGTGTGATATTGATGACCGCTTTTTCTGTGGATACCTTGATCCAGGATGCCATGAAAGAAGGGGTATATGCGGTGGTCCGCAAACCTTTTGAGGTGAATTCGGTAATCAATATGATCGAAAGGTCCAAAACAGGCGCTTTATTAGCGATAGTCGATGATGACCCGAATATCTGTAAAACGATGAAATCCACCCTTGAGGGTAAAGGTTATAGTGTTACTACCTGTTTGTCAGGAGAAGAGATTATTTCCTGCGCCAAAGACAGGTCTTATGATATATATTTTATCGATGTAAAATTACCTGTCCTTAATGGTCTGGAAACCTATTTAGAGATAAAAAAGATAAATCCTAAAGCTGTAGTAGTGATGATGACCGGGTATCGCCAGGATGCAGAGGAGTTGATCCAGGAGGGGATAAAAAACGGGGTTTATTCTTGTTTATATAAACCATTCGACATGAATTCTGTGATAAGAATAATCGAAGAGATATCTACCAAAAAACCGCATTAAGAGTTAAGGTGGGATGCTTATGGCAGAAGAGATAGTCAATATTTTGATTGTTGATGACGACGTAAACATCCGCAAGACTTTTTCAAGGATATTAAAGCTTAAAGGATTCAATATCGAAGAAGCAACAGGTTCAGCTGAAGCTATTTCTTTGGCTCAACGCAAATTTTTCAATATAGCAGTCATCGATATCCGTCTTCCCGATGCCAGCGGGTTAGATCTGCTCGAAGAGATCAGGAGGATAAATGAGGATACGATAGTGATCATTTCAACTGCTTACGCATCATTGGACTCATCTATTGAAGCAGTAAACCGCGGAGCATATTCTTATATTACCAAACCGGTCGAGATGGATGCGGTCCTGGTGGTAATCAACCGGGCATTGGAAAAGCAGCGGTTATCGATTGAAAACCGGCGGCTTTTTCATGGCCTGCAGGAAGCCAATGAAAAGCTAAAAGAAATTGATAAGCGTAAATCCGCATTTGTCGCCAACGTCTCTCATGAGTTTAAGAGCCCTCTTGCAATTATCCAGGAATCTTTAATACTTGTTTATGATGGTACGGCTGGGCCGATCAATCCAAAACAAAAAGAGCTTTTAGGAAAAGGCAAGATGATTGTCGAGCGGATGAACCGGCTGGTAACTGACCTTTTGGACCTTTCCCAGATCGAGTCCGGCAAGATGCAGGTAAAAACAGAACAGTTTGACCTTAAGGCGTTGGTAAATGAAATACTTTCTATGTATGAAATCGAGATTGCTAAGAAAAACCTGGTTTTAACCTGGGATATGCCCTCGAAAAGTCTTTTGGTTTATAGTGATCGTGACCGGCTTAGTGAGGTGGTCATTAATCTTTTGAACAATGCTATCAAGTACACCCCTTCGGGAGGAAACATTGTTATTGGTTTGAGCCAAAGCGAGACCGAAGCCAGCTTTCAGGTTTCTGATAACGGGCTGGGGATATCAAAAGATGATTTAGAGAGAATTTTCGATAAGTTTGAACGTATCCATGGTGAGCGGCAGGAGGGCACTGGATTAGGATTGCCTATTGCTAAGGATATAATCGAGCTCCTGGGGGGCAGGATTTGGGTCGAAAGCCAGCCCGGATGCGGCAGTAAATTCATTTTTACACTTCCCAAAACTCAAGGAAGTAAGTAATATCCCCTGGCCATGTGTAAAACCTTTCACGGATATTCATTCCATAAAAAACGATAGGAACGGGAACTTTTTTAAACCGGATTTTGTCAAAATAGATAGAACGGGTTATCGTCAACGGCCGGTAAACAAGGCTATTGACAACTATACTTAACTGTGATATCCTGAATGATTGGTAATACATTTCATACAAGTTATACTAAGGTAAAACTTGTAAAAAATGAATTCAGGAGGAAACATAAGATGAACCGTTCCCCGAAGTTTTACGGTAAAGTCCCGGTAGGAACAAAGGGGCAGATTGTTATTCCCTCGGAGGCAAGGAAGGTTATGAATATTCATCCGGGGGACAATGTGATCATTATCTCCGGCCCGCCTCATCAGGATAAGATGCTTAGTATTATCCCCGAGGATGAGTTTAGTAAGTTCCTTAAGTTCTTTGAAGAACATGTGACAAATTTAAAAAAAGCGGTTTCCAAATAAATTCGCATGCCATTTGGCCTGCAGGATGAGTTATTAAAATAAAACGTGCTTAAATACCTTAAAGCCCACTATATAGTCTTCTACCTTTTGTTTATTTTTAATCATTCCGTATTTGCCGAAGAGGTGCTGACATGGCAGGATTGCATTAAGGAAGCAGCAAAAAATCACCCGGATCTGATCTCTTCCCAGGAAAAAATCAAACAGTCTGAAGCCAGCAAGCGGATCACATCAAGCGCACTTTTCCCCCAGGTCGATGCAAACCTTACGGCTTCGACCAGCAGGTCAGACAGTGGAAGTTCCACGAGTTCTAAAACCTCCGGCAGTTCTACAAATGACTCGTATGGTTATGGTGTTACGGGCACACAGCTGATATTCGACGGGACTAAGACGATCCAGGATGTGAAAGCAGCTTCGGAGAATATAAATGCCTCGAAACAGAATTTTAAATATACATCGGTGACTGTGCGGTATAAATTGCGCAGTGCATACATTGATCTGTTGAAGGCGCAGGAACTGCTCAATATTACGAATGATATTTATGATATCCGTAGAAGCAATCTTGAATTAATAAGCTTGCGTTATGCCTCTGGCCTTGAGCATAAAGGTGCTCTTTTGACGGCGGAAGCAGACTTGGCAGATGCAAAATACCAGATTTCACAGGCTAAAAGGAGTGTTGAGGTTGCTCAACGCGCGCTTATTAAGGAAATGGGGCGGGTGCAATTTTCTCCTCTTCTGGTAAAAGGTGATTTCGAGGTCAGGGATTCCGTAAAAGAAAAGCCCGATTTCGAAGCTCTCTCTACTAACAATCCTTCGTTACGGCAAGCGATTGCCAAAAAGAATTCTGCAGAGTTCAGCTTAAGGTCGGCTTATGCCGATTTTTCGCCTACACTTTCCGGTAATGCCGGTGCTAACAAATCCGGCAGTCATTGGGAGCCGAAAGACGATCAATGGAATCTCGGGCTTACTTTATCTATGCCTATATTTGAAGGCGGCTTGAGGGTTGCGCAGGTTTCCAAGGCCAAGGCCTATTTAAACCAACTCAAGGAAGATGAAAGAAGCATTAAAGACGGTATTATTTTAACCTTAGAACAGAGTTGGGCACTGCTTCAGGATGCGATTGATAATGTGGAGGTCCAAAAAAAACAACTTGTTGCTACACAAGAACGTTCCCAGATTGCCCAGGCGCAATATTCTACCGGGTTCATCACTTTTGATAACTGGATAATTATTGAGGATAATCTGGTAAACACAAAAAAAGCATTCCTGAATGCCCAAGCCAGTGCGTTGCTGGCGGAAGCAAATTGGATCCAGGCGAAAGGAGAAACATTGGAATATGACTAAAAAACCAAAGATTATATTTATTATGATTTTAATTGTAGCGGCGATAGTTTCTTTTGGTGTCCTGAAAATAAAGAAAAACCAAAATCCTTCTGAAGTTGCCAATGAGATCAACCCGGTAGTAGGTCCTATCCAGGTATTTATTTCAACTACCGGCACAGTTTATCCAAAAAACCGCCTTGAAATAAAGCCCCCGGTTAGCGGCCGGGTGGAGAGTATCCTGGTTAAAGAAGGGGAGTGTGTTTTGGCCGGGCAGGTTTTGGCATGGATGAGCTCAACTGAAAGGGCGGCGCTTTTAGACGCGGCCCGCGGGCAGAGTGATGAAAAATTAAAATATTGGCAAGAGGTTTATAAGCCGATACCTTTATTATCCCCAATCGATGGTGATGTTATTGTGGCGACCACCCAGCCCGGGCAGACAGTTGCTACTTCGGATGCGGTGATTGTGCTCTCCGATCAGCTGATTGTCCGTGCGCAGGTAGATGAAACTGATATTGGTAAAGTCAAACTTGAGCAAAAAGCCGTTATCAGCCTGGACGCTTATCCTGATGCAAAGATCAATGCGGTAGTTGAGCATATATATTATGAATCCGAGACCGTAAATAATGTGACCATATATAAAGTTGACCTTGTCCCGGGAACCGCTCCGGATTTCTTTCGTTCGGGTATGAATGCGACAGTGGATTTTATAGTTAATGCTAAAGAAGATGTTTTGCTGGTTCCGGTTGAGGCGGTGCGCAAGGAAGGCGCAAAGAGCTATGTTTTGGTCAAACAATCAGGAGAAAAAGACCCGGTTCAGCGTTATGTGGAATTAGGCATTACCGATGACCAGAATTATGAAGTTTTAGCCGGACTGACTGCCAATGATATTTTGATCGTTACGACAAAAAAGTATGTTTTCCCCAGCAGCCAGGGTACTATTGGCAGTAATCCATTCTTGCCTAAGATGCCCAGCAGGAAGAAAAACCAGGGTGGGCCTCCTTAAAGATGATTGAAACAAAGAATTTATGTAAAACCTATCAGATGGGCGATGTTGTGGTAGAGGCCCTGCGGAACGTATCCTTAAAGATCTCCTCGGGAGAGTTTGTGGCGATTATGGGTGCTTCCGGTTCGGGAAAGTCTACTCTCATGCATGTGTTGGGCCTTTTGGACCGTCCTGATTCGGGAGAGTATTTCTTGGGCGGTGAGAACGTAACAAGGCTTACGGATAAAAACCTGGCACTGGTAAGGAATCAGCTGGTGGGATTTGTTTTTCAGCAGTTTCATTTATTGCCGCGAATGACAGCTTTAGAGAATGCGGAACTCCCTTTAATTTATGCCGGTAAACGGCATTTAACAGAAATGGCCAAGAAAGAGATCGAAGGAGTTGGCCTGAAAGAAAGGATGTTCCATCGGCCCAATGAGATGTCTGGTGGCCAGCAGCAGCGGGTGGCGATCGCCAGAAGCCTGGTCAATGATCCTTTGATTATTTTTGCCGACGAGCCGACAGGCAATCTTGATTCTAAAAGCAAAGAAGAGATCATTAATATATTGAAGGAGCTGAACAAAAAAGGTAAAACTATCGTTATTGTTACTCATGAAAATGAGATCGCGGTTCATGCCAGGCGGATCATTACTATGCGCGACGGCCAGATAATTAGCGATCGGGTCGTTTCTGCAGGTGAGGCCAAAATACCTAAAGTCAGCTTTCAGGAAGACCTAGTAAAGAATGTTCTGTCAAAGTCTGATAGTGTAGTTAAAGGAGGCATGGAGTTCCTGGATTATCTCCGGCAGGCCGTTTCTGCGATGTTGTCACATAAGATGCGCGCTTTTCTATCGATCTTAGGGATACTTATCGGGGTTGCTGCGGTGATTGCAATGCTTGCTATTGGCCAGGGGGCGAAAGAATCCATTGAAAAACAATTGGCTTCATTAGGGTCGAATCTTCTTATTATCCGGCCTGGCGCGCAGCGGTCGATGGGTGTATCTCTGCAATCCGGGACAACAACGCGTTTTACCCTTCAGGATGTTGAAGAGATAAAAAAACTTACTGATTGTGTAAAAGATGCCAGTCCTTCAGTAAGGAGTAGGGTGCAGATAGTTTATGAAGATAATAACTGGAATACACAGGTTGAAGGAGTCAGTGTAAGTTATGAGTCGTTACGATCGGCTACCCCCATAATCGGCAGGTTCTTTAACGAAGAAGAAGTCAGGATGAGGAACAAGGTGGCTTTACTCGGGACTACTGTGGTGAAGGAACTTTTTGGTGAATCCAACCCCATCGGTAAAACCATCAAAATAAACCTACTTAATTTTAAGATTATTGGTATCTTGCCTGAAAAAGGTTCTACCGGCCCGCAGGATCAGGATGATACGGTGATTATTCCCATAACTACTGCGATGTATAGAGTGCTTGGCAAGCAATATGTTGATTCTATTTATGTAGAAGCAAAAAGTGCGGATACGATCGGCCTCGCTGAAACAGAGATCAGTGATCTTATTATAAAACAGCATCGTCTAATTACCGCTGACCAGAAGGATTCATTCCAGATCCGGAATATGTCCGATATTAAAAAGACCCTTGAGTCTACGACTAAGACAATGTCAGTCTTACTCGGAGCGATCGCCGCAATCTCTCTTTTAGTCGGCGGTATCGGGATAATGAATATCATGCTTGTTTCGGTAACCGAACGTACCCGTGAGATCGGTTTACGTAAGGCAATAGGTGCCAATAACCGGGATATTCTTACCCAGTTTCTCATTGAAGCGGTATTGATGTCGTTTATCGGAGGCCTGGCAGGTATTATCCTTGGCAGCGGCGCGGCTGTATTGATAACGGTATTTTCCGGCTGGTCAGTAAGGGTTTCTTTGTCTTCGATGGTGCTGGCAACGGTATTTTCTTTGGTTGTGGGAGTGGTTTTTGGCCTTTGGCCAGCCAGGCAAGCTGCTCAACTTAATCCTATCGAAGCCTTGAGGTACGAATAGGTGGTATATTTTATTCAATAATAGCTTGATAAAGCGGTATTCCTGCATTAATATAAAGAAAAGTTTTTCTTGCCTTAGGGTTTTTGGATAATATTCTAAAAGCGGTTTTTTTGTAAGATCAAAGGAGGGTGATATGGGAAAAAGATTATTCCTGATATTCTTAACAGGACTTTTCTTCTTTAGTATTTTAGTTTCGGCCCAAGCCGGGGAAAATAAATGGTCCCGCCTGGTTATTGAATCCGCGAAGGTGCTTTCGGAGATACAGCAAATCCCCGAACAGAATATCCCTGAAAACCTTTTACGCAGTTGTTCGGCAATTGCGATATTCCCCTCTACGATCTCCGCGGGGCTGGGTATCGGCGGTAAATATGGACAGGGAATAATCATGGTGCGTAATAATGCCCGCCGCAGTTGGTCAGCTCCTGCTATTTTTAGCCTGGTCGGAGGCAGTATAGGCTGGCAGATCGGAGGCCAGGCTACGGATTTTGTTTTATTGATCATGAGCCCGAGGGGAGTGGATGGGCTGTTGCAGGGAAAATTCAAATTGGGAGCAGATGCTTCAGTTGCGGCCGGGCCGGTTGGCAGGGCCGCAGAGGCTTCTACTGATGTTCAGCTAAAGAGCGGGATCTTGTCATATTCAAGAAGCAGGGGGTTATTTGCCGGGGTAAAGCTGGAAGGAGCGGTAATTACCCAGCATCACGATGGGAACAGGATGCTTTATGATGAGGATGTTTCGGCACAGGAGATATTAATCGATAATAAGGTTATGATGCCTAAATCCGCAGATGGTCTGCTTAAGATATTAAACCGGTATCCATATAAGAAATAACAACTTCTCATTTCAGATTTTAGGAACAATAGATGAAAAGAAAATGGGTTTTATTATGCATCATTGTTTGTTTAGTGATAGGTGGAGGGTATTTTTACTTTGCTTATAGGCAGCATCAGGAAAAATTAGCACTGGAGCGTAAAAAAGCTGCCTGGTTGGCTTTAGAGAGGGATATTAGAAATGAAATAAAAGGTTTTAGAGGTGTGGCGGCGGTTGTGATCAAAGATATGCATAATGATTGGCAGATCGATTTTAATAAAGATATACTGACGCCTTCCGCAAGTCTGGTAAAAATCCCGATCATGATGGCATATTTCTTGAGGGCTTCCGAAGGCAAGGTAAACCTCAAGGATGAAATAAAGCTTAATCGCCGGGCGAAGTCTGGAGGTTCCGGGATCTTAAAGAACACCGCCGCAGGAACAATATTCTCCCTTAATGAATTAATGAGCCTCATGATCACGGAAAGTGATAATACGGCTGCGAATATCCTGATCGATTTGCTTGGTTTTGATGCTCTAAATAGTGATTTCTCAAGGCTTGGTCTTAAAAATACCAATCTTTCCCGGAAGATGATGGATTTCAGCCAAAGGAAAAAAGGCGTTGAAAACTATACGACTGCCCAGGATATGGCATATCTTTTGGAGAATATCTATCACCATCGGTTTGTTAATGGTTTTGTTTCGCAGAAATGCATCGAGATTTTAAAGCGCCAGAAGGTAAAAGACCGTCTCCCTAAGAAACTCCCTGCAGGTACTGTGGTTGCGCATAAGACTGGCCTGGAATACGGGATTTGCCACGATGTAGGGATTGTATTTACAAAAAACGGCGATTTCGTGATCTCTGTGCTTACCAGACATAATAATAAGTTTGCATATTTGTCTAAGAAATTTATCGCGGATATTGCACTTTTGGTTTATAATTACTATAATGATCTTTAGTGTGGTATAAACAGTAATTATGCTTGGAATATATTATGATTTATGATAAGATTGATTATACTAAGACCTGCCTGATCCGGGGCAAGAACAGCTTATCAGACAGATTTGTGGAGGATGGATGGATATTGCCGATTTGCTGGGGTTGATTGTCAGTGTTGTGATCTTTATAATTTACAGCGGGGCATGTATTATTAGTATAATATTCACATTTTCCATAGAGACGTATAGAAAAATAGATGAGTTGGTCAATTTAAGCATTATGACCGATTCTATTCTTGTCCCGATAGTCGAGCAGAAGATCAATAAATTCGACCTTTGGGCGATGGAACATCACCGTTTCATCGGTGCCCTGCTTATTATATTCTCCCTGCTTAATTTAAAACTTGCTTTTTCTCTGGTGAATTCATTCTGATCCGCGATAGTTATAATAAAAAAAGAAGCAAGAGGCGAGGTTTCCCAATTCCCGAACACTTACCTTGCTCTTGCCATGGAAGAATGGTTTATTGACATCACCTTCTTTTCCCCACCTTCCAATTAAAGTATAACATGCGGGATTTAACTTGCAAGGATATTGGATGAGGATTATTCCGCAAACTTTATATAAACTTGCTTTACTTAATTTAGAAAATTAGGTATAATTATTTGCTTTAAGAGAATGAGCTTTGTCCCTGTGGCATAAAGCCGCAGTTTGTCTGGCAGGATTCTGCCAAAAACAAGATAAATATTTGCGCCTGTAGCTCAACTGGATAGAGCATCAGCCTACGGAGCTGGTTGTTGCAGGTTCGACCCCTGCCAGGCGCATAAGTTCAGAACTAAGAGCCAAGATGCTTTATGCAAAAGATAGATGAGATCTATATGCGCCAGGCGCTTAGAGAGGCAGAACTGGCATTTGCCGAAGATGAAGTGCCGGTTGGCGCAGTTATTGTTCATGAAGGTAAGATTATTGCTCGTGGGCATAATCAAGTAGAGCGCCTTAAAGATCCTAGTGCCCATGCTGAAATGTTGGCACTCACTTCTGCAACCAATTATTTGGATACAAAGTGGTTGGATCAGGCAACTCTCTATGTTACAATTGAGCCTTGCAGTATGTGTGCTGGTGCGTTAGTTTTGGCACGTATAAAACAGGTATGTTTTGGCGCTAAAGACCCAAAAACCGGCGCGTGTGGTTCTGTAATAAATATAGCTAACCACAAGAAGCTAAATCATAGAATTAAGGTAAGGCATGGTGTTTTAGAAGATGATTGCGGCCTTCTTTTAAAGGAATTCTTTAAGAAAAAACGTTCTGAACGGAACTAAGTTAGTCGTTGTAGAATAAAGAATATCAGGCTTGGAGAGGTGGCTGAGTGGTCGAAAGCAACTCACTGCTAATGAGTTGACCTGGGAAACTGGGTCCCTGGGTTCAAATCCCAGCCTCTCCGTTTTTTCTTGCGATACTGAATGATCAGCAGTCATCGGAAGGTTTTAATGCCCCGGAGCTGATCTGGTGAAAATACAGGGGTAGGATAAGGATAATACCGATATGGGAAAGGGGATAAGCACCTTTCCTTTTTTTATTTAAAACTATGAAAAACATTGATAAAAGAAAACCCGTCCAAGGCGGAATACGAGAAATGCTGGCTATTGCCCTGCCGATGGTGATTTCAAGCGCTTGTGATACGGCTATGGTTTTTACTGACCGCTTGTTCTTAGCCCGATTAAGCCCGGAATTAATGAATGCAGCTATGGCAGGAGGGCTTACTGTTTTTATGATGATGTCGTTTTTTCTTGGGCTTACCGGATATACGACTGCTTTGGCCGCGCAGTATTTAGGGGCCAAAAAGAAAAGTCAATGCTCGCTTGTATTGTCACAGGCGGTAGTATTCTCTTTTTTGGCTTATCCGTTGATCATATTATGTGCCCCTTTAGGGTACCGTTTATTTGAATCTATGGGGATTGCTCCTGAACAGCTTATGCCGCAGAAAACATATTTCAATATTCTTTTATTCGGAGTAATAATAAGCCTTTTGCGCAATTGCCTAAGCTCGTTTTTTTCCGGTATCGGCCGGACGAATATAGTAATGATGGCAACTTGTATTGCCATGGTAGTTAATGTTGGGGCAAACTACGTATTTATTTACGGCAAATTAGGCGTTCCGGCTTTAGGAATAGCGGGTGCGGCTTATGGTACTATACTGGGTGGTGCAAGCGGATTGCTTATTTTAGCGGCGGCATATTTGAGAAAGAATATACGCCAGGAGTTCCATATTAAAGAATCCTTGCGTTTTGACCGTGTAGTTTCTGCAAAACTCCTGCGTTTTGGTTCTTCTGTAGGTCTCGAGATGTTCTTGAATTTACTGGCGTTTAATGTAATGGTCCTTATTTTTCATTCGCACAGCCCGGCTACGGCTACAGCCGCTACTATTGTATTGAATTGGGATATGGTTTCTTTTGTCCCTTTGATCGGGGTTGAGATCGCAGTGACCAGCCTTGTCGGCCGGTGTATGGGAGCAGGTCAGCCGGGGATTGCACATCGTTCGGTGCTTTCCGGGCTTAAAGTAGGATTTGCGTATTCTGCGGTAATATTGATATTGTTTTTTGGTTTTGCGGAACATTTAGTGCAGATATTTCGTCCTGAAGTCAGCGGCGATATCTTTTTATCCGCTGTGCCGATAGCGGTTTTTATGGTGAGGTTTGCGTCGATATATGTATTGGTGGAGGCGATGGTGATCGTTTTTATCGGCGCGCTTCGCGGGGCAGGGGATACTTTTTGGGCGATGATTATGTCGGTTTCCATTCATTGGCTGACAGTGGGGGTCATTTGGATAATGCTTAGAGGGTTCAAAACATCTCCCGAATCAGGATGGACGGCTATGGTAGGCTTATTCTTTATGTTCTCCTGGGTGGTATTTGCACGGTATAATAGCGGCAAATGGAAAAAGATCAAAGTGGTGCATTTGGAACCGGTGGTCCTGGCGGATGAAACTTTTCATGAAATCAGAGACTTGTAGAGGCGTAATTGTATTGCTTTTCCTTTCTATTTCTGTTATAAAGAATACAAATGTTAATATATCTGTTTATCGATAAAGAGATAAGGCGTTGAAAACCAAGAATATCCTTTATAATTTAGCTGCCCTGGTTTTGGGGATTTTTGTTGTTGCGGTACTTATTGTCTCTTTCGAGGTTTGGCTTCGGTTTCACTATCGCATGGAGAAAAATTTCCTTTTCTCTGTAAATCCCGATTACCTCAACCATTTTGCTATATTCAGCCGCAGCCTTCTTCCTGATAAACGGGATTCTGCACCCCGGGTGTTTTGTGTCGGTGGCTCGACCACGAATGGCTGTAATATGCCTATTCCTTTCAGCTATCCTAACTTAATTCAATCGATATATGAAGACAAGCATAAGCCGGGGACAGTTTATAACTTTGGGGTTTCCGGGGTGGGATCGGTTACCACAAATTTCTTCGTTAAACATATTATTCCAAGGTACGATCCGCAGTGTGTCGTGATACACGACGGATATAATGACTTGCCTATTGTGATTAGCAAATTAGGCGATGACCGGTATTCATATATAACCCCTGATTATTTGAACACTTTTAATCCGTATATCCCTAACCCGGTATTGCGTTATTGTTCTTCTTTTATCAGGTTCAATTTTCGTGCTACAAGAAGGTTTGTGCTGACGCGTATTTTACCCGTACGCAATGATGTGTTTTTAGGTTACGATTATAAGAAATACCCGTTACATGAAGGCACGAAAGAGCAGATCTTAGCTGAAAACAATAAAAGGCTGAAAATAATGCTGAAAAAGGAGATCGATACTATAGATTATTGCCTGCAAAACGGGATCAAGGTTATTGTGATACTTGAGCCGCATATCAGGCCTCTGCATTTTTCTCCGCCTTTTACCAGCAGTATGCGTGATCCGCAGGTAGGTTTTATCCTTTCTGAATGCCACCAAGCCCAGCAGGCATTATTTGCCTTCGCCTTATCACAAAAATACGGGGACAATAAAAATGTCATTATCTTGGATATGCGCGAGATATTCAAGGATCGCTATAAAGATCTTTTTTATGATGAATGCCACTTAAACGGTGCCGGCAATGCCGTAAAAGCCGAGATTGTCTATAATTATCTGCAGGTTTTTTTCCCTTAGGTTTTTAAAAACCCTTTACTCCTGGACGCACGGCGTGATTTGTGGTAAAATTAGTTTGTCAAATAAACATCTTTATTTAAAAAACATCATTTGGAATGTCATATACCGTTTTTGCCTTAAAATGGCGGCCGAAGACCTTTGATGAGGTTGTTGGCCAGGGCCATATTGTTAATACACTCAAAAGCGCTTTAGAGAAAAACCGCCTTGCGCATGCCTATTTGTTTGCAGGGCCTCGAGGTATTGGAAAGACTTCTACTGCCCGGATTTTAGCTAAAGCCCTTAATTGCCAAAACGGACCTACTGCAAATCCCTGCGGTAAATGTAATTCTTGTCTTGAGATCGCGGCCGGCCGTTCTTTTGATGTCATTGAGATCGATGGCGCTTCTAATAATGGTGTCGAAAATATCCGGGATTTGCGGGAAGGCGCTAAGTTTGCCCCTTCTGCAGGAAGGTTTAAGGTCTATATTATCGATGAAGTGCATATGCTTTCCAATGCGGCATTCAATGCTCTTCTTAAGACCTTAGAAGAACCGCCGCCGTATGTTAAATTCATTTTTGCTACAACTCATCCTGATGAGATCATTCCTACGGTTCTTTCCCGCTGTCAGCGGTTTGACTTTCGCAGGATCTCTGCCTTAGAGATTAGCCGGCAACTGGAGTCTATCGTAGAAACCGAGAATATCGATGTAGATAAAGAAGTGCTCTTTGCAATTGCCCGCGCCAGTGATGGTTCGTTAAGAGATGCAGAATCTATCCTTGATCAGTTGATCTCTTTTTCACAACAAAAAGTCAGGTTAAAGGATGTGATCTCTGTCTTGGGCCTGGTAGAGCAGGATAGGATTTTTGGTATAGTAGATAAGATCATCCATAATGATCCGGCCGGGGTTTTGGATCTTTTAAACAATATTATCGATGAAGGTAAAGACCCTGCGGTATTCTTGAATAACCTGATCGAACATTTTCGTAACCTTATGGTTTCAAAGGTTGCCGGGGCGGATTCCGGGTTGATTGATCTGCCTAAGGAAATCTGTGACCAGCTGTTTGTTCAGTCGAAGTCTTTCTCAATGGAAGATCTGTTCTTGGCGTTTAACGTTTTAGTCAATACTCAAGAGATGGCGAAACGCCTGGATTCACAGCGTATCCCATTAGAGATCAGTTTGGTTAAATTAGCGCATCCTAAGAATGCTGCATCATCAGGGACTGTCACTTTAAAGCATAGCTCGGCGGATGTGAAGAATCAGGGAAGTGCTGTTAAGGATAAGCCGTCCGGGATTAACACTCCCACGATGCCTCCGCCTATTAATCCCGATAAAATAAATATTCAAAATAAGCCTTCCCATGGCACTGGCCAAACGGAGAATCTTTCGCAATCTTCGGTGAAGAATGCCGGGGGGCAGGTTTCGCTTGCGGAGCCGGTTGTTCATATGACTTTAGATCAGATAAATGAATCCTGGAAGAGGATTATTGAGATTTTATGCGGGATCAAGATCTCTGTAGCCAATTATTTGAATGAAGGATCCCCTTTGAGGTTTGAGGACGGTGTTTTAACGGTATCTTTTCCTAAAGATTGTTCTTTGCATAAGGAGTCTTTGGAAAAGAAAGATAACCGGGAAGTAATTGAGAAAGTTTTTTTAGACGTATTGAATGTTCCTTTAAGGGTAAATTTCATTTTTAGTGCCGCAAAGTCCAGGCCGCATAGCCCGGAATCAAAAGTAGTTAGATCCGCTATTGATACTTTTAATGGCCGCCTGATCAGCAGGGATGATAATGTCGACTTATACTGAATCCATAGAAAAATTGATCGAAAGGTTAACTAAACTCCCTGGGGTCGGCCGGCGCAGTGCAGAGAGGATCATCGGATATATACTGGATACTCCAAAAGAGGAGATAGTCCGTTTGTCCGAAGGTATTGCTATGGTTAAAGAGAATGTGCGTGCTTGCATTATTTGCCATAATTTAAGTGAAGAGGATCTTTGCCGGATATGCAAGAACCAGAACCGTAAGAAAGATATTGTTTGCGTGGTTGAAAAACCCAGTGATGTTACGGCTATCGAAAAAGGCGGCCATTTTGATGGGGTTTATCATGTGTTAATGGGCTCGATTTCTCCTTTAGACGGCCGCGGTCCGCAGGATTTAAAGATTGAAAGTTTAATTAAGAGGATCAAAGAAGATAGGATTACGGAAGTAATTATTGCCACTGATGCCGATACGGAAGGCGAGACTACTGCGATGTATCTGACGAAAATACTAAAACCGATGGGAGTAAAATTAAGCCGCATTGGATTAGGGCTTCCCGTAGGTGCAAACCTCGAATACGCGGATTCTGCCACTCTTACCAAAGCCATTCAGGCTCGCCGGGATATTTAATCATATGATCAGTATTATTAATCTTTCTAAAAATTATGGTAGTAAAGTTCTTTTTGAGAATATCTCCTTAAGTATTAATCGAGGTGAGAAGATTGGGCTCATTGGGCCCAATGGTACGGGAAAAAGTACGCTTTTCGGGATGCTCTTAGGAGAGGTTGAGCCGTCTTCCGGAAGTGTGCAGGTGCATAAAAACATTCATATCGGTTATCTCCCTCAAGAAGCGAGTTTTAAGTCCCAGCATACGGTTTTAGCCGAACTTACCGAAGGCGACGACCGGATCATGCGTTTAAGGCGTCAAAAGGAGAAACTGGAAGAGGATAACGAAGCCGGATCCCGGCATTATGGCGAGGTTTTACATGAACTGGAGACTTTAGGGTTCTTTGAATTAGAGCATAAAGCAAAAAAGATCCTCATGGGGTTAGGGTTTAAGGAGCGTGACTTTAACCGTCCGATTATCGAGATGAGCGGCGGATGGCAGATGCGGGCGCTTTTGGGCAAATTACTTACTTACCATTATGATTTACTGCTTTTAGACGAACCGACGAATTACCTGGATTTGAACGCTGCGATCTGGCTTAAAGATTACCTGGCGACTTTTCAGGGTACATTTATCATGATCTCTCATGATAAGGCGTTCCTTACTGATGTCACAAATTATACGTTTATCCTTGAACATGGCAAGATCACTAAGGTCCATGGTAACTATGAACATTATGAAGAGATTAAACGCGAGCAAAGAATCCATCTGGAAAAGCAGTTTAAGGAACAGGAAAAGAAACGTGATCAATTAGAGAAATTCGTAGGCCGGTTTCATGCCCAGCCTAATAAAGCGGCTTCGGTGCGTGCCAAGCGCCGGGTTTTAGAGAGGATGGAGGAGGAGGCGGTTGTTGTCCCGCCTGACCCCAGGGAAAGTATCGGTAATTTTAAGTTCCCTCCCACCCGCCGCAGCGGGCATCGGGTTATTACTTTAGAAAAGATCTCTAAGTCATACGGTGATATTCAGGTATATAAAGATTTCGATTTCGAGATTGTGCAATCTGAAAAAGCGGTTTTAGCCGGAGAGAATGGTGCAGGAAAATCTACGCTATTAAAGATTATGGCTGGGGTGGTAGATATTGATTCCGGTGTGCGTACGATCGGACATCATGTGGATGTGGGGTATTTTTCACAGACCAGGATGGATGTTTTAAGCCCGGAGAACACTGTTTTACAGGAAGCGTATTCTGCGGCACCCGGGTATATGGCAGAGGAGACTATCCGCACTATTTTAGGCGCGTTTTTATTTACCGGAGATGATGCTGAAAAGAAGGTAAAAGTGCTTTCCGGAGGGGAAAAAAGCCGGTTGATTTTAGCTAAACTTTTGATTGACCCTCCAAATTGTCTTTTACTGGATGAGCCGACTACACATTTGGATGTAGATGCGGTGGATGCTTTAGTGCGGGCACTTTTGGATTATGAAGGGACTTTAGTTTTTATCAGCCATGATATTTATTTTGTGCGTTCGGTAGCGAATGTGGTTTTTGAGGTAAAAGACGGCCGGGTAAGGAAGTTTCCAGGAACATTTGATTATTATTTGGAGAAAAGGGATGAAAAAGAGGTTATTCTTGGTGGTAAAGCGAAGTCTGAAGTAAAGAAACCCGATTTTGATCCGGAAAAAGAGAATGCCCGGCATGAGGAAAAGCGTAAAAAAGAAGAAGAGAAGAAGCGCAAATCGCATAATACTGCCTTGCGGGATGCGATTAAGAAGTTAGAGAATGAAAGAGAGAAGCTGCAGTTAGAGACTTATGCTAAATCGCGTTCACTTTCTGATCCCAAGTTTTATCAGGATGAAGACCGGGCCAGGGAATACGGGCGCAGGCTAAAAGAGATTGAAAAACGCAATATTGAGATAGATGTAGAGATAAAGAAGTTGGAAACGCAGATCATTTAGATTATTAATCGCTTAAAAATTCATTTGACTGGGTAGTTATTTAGTGTAAAATAACCTCTACAAATTACATAAATCTATTCCCCCTTAGCTCAGCTGGTAGAGCGAGAGACTGTTAATCTCCAGGTCCATGGTTCGAGTCCATGAGGGGGAGCCAATTTGATGTCGGGAAGCGCGGGGAATAAAGGGGACGTTTCTGTTTTTCTAAAGTAAAAATAGAAACGTCCCCTTTTACTTGTTAGATAAATTAAGCCTATCGTATTAGCGCTACGTTTTTGTGATAACCGTCAAGGTGCGGATTTCTTTATTCTTTAAGATAAAAAATCTTGCATAATTTGCAGGGCGAGCTAATATTATATGCAATGGCTTTAAAGGCCGACCAATAGTAAGGATTATTAGATGCGGAAATTATTCGAAATCAAAGATGGCTATCTAGTTGCAAGTGAATTAGAGACTGCCCCCATTAGCGTATATACGCTGCCCGACAGTACAGAAAAGAAACAATTATTAGATGTGCTTGGGCATGATGTGCATGACCTCGAGTCCGCCTTGGACCCGGACGAAATATCCCGTATCGATTTAGGCCCGGAAGATACCTATATCATCTGGAAAAGGCCGAATAATATTTCCTATGAACAGCAGCTGAAATTCGAGGTTTCCTCTATGGGGATTTTTCTTCAAAAAAATCAGTTGATCATTATCCTCGGAGAAGAAAGCCCGCCTTTTAGCGGCAAGGAATATCAGAGGATTACTTCCTTGAACAGTATTGTATTAAAGCTGTTTCTCAATACAGTGCGTCATTTCCTGGGTCATCTAAAAGCGATTAAACAGATGACTGTTGAAATCCAGGCAAAACTGAATCTTTCCATGGAAAACCGATATCTACTGCAGATGTTTTCCTTATCGGAGAGCATGACTTATTATCTCAATGCAATCCAGTCAAACGCTGGTGTATTAGCGAAGATGCGTGTCAATGCAGGTAAGATCGGCTTGTCTAATGAGGAAACGGAAATGCTGGATGATATTATTATCGATCACCAGCAATGTGAAAGACAGACTCAGATTTACGAGTCGGTTATGGCCGGGCTCATGGATGCCAGAGGTACGATCATTAATAATAATATGAATGTCCTCTTAAAAAATCTGACTATTATTAGCGTGGTTTTCTTACCTCTTAACCTGATTGCCAGTATAGGCGGGATGTCAGAGTTTAGTATGATGACCAATCGGATTGATTGGAAGATTGCCTATTCACTTTTTTTACTGGCTATGGTTATCTTCGGCTGGATGATCTGGAGGATTCTGAATCGGCTCAATAACCCCAAGTGGGATATTGTTGAGAAAAGGCGGAAAAGATTTTTATCTCGACAAAGAAGGAAAAAAACGATATGAAGTGCCCGAATTGTAACAATGAGATGGTAAAGGGTTATGTGTATGTCAGAGGTTTTGGATCTTGTTTGTTTTGGGGAACGGATAAAGATGTAAGATTTTGGTTGCGAAAAGGGTTAAAGATGATTCATTTGCAAAAAAGTAGTTGTACAGCGTCAAAGAATCAAGGGGTAATCGAGGCAGATAATTGTGTTAATTGCGGCAAGATTTGTTTTGAGGCAAAATATGTCTAAAACTAAGGGGACTTTTCTGGTTTTTATAAAATAGGAACGTCCTCTTTTATCTATGACACTTTCCTGAATAATAAAGGGGCACTTTTGGCTATAAAATGGAAAACGTCTCTGGAAAATAAGGGGTTATTAAAATACTTGACAAATAGTAATGATTACTATATAGTATTTATATGAGAAATAAACATGAAGAAATAAAAAGAATGTTTTATGATAAGTGCGCTGAGAAGGGGCTAAAGATTACTCCTCAACGCTCGATTATCTTTGATGAATTATCAAAGGCAACGGATCATCCCACTGCTGACGCTATATATAAACGTGTACGAAAGACCTTGTCGAATATTTCTTTTGATACCGTTTACCGAACGTTGTTGTCATTTACTGAAATAGGAATAGTTAATTTAGTGGAAGGAACAGGCGAGCAGAAACGTTTTGAGCCCAACTTGCATCAGCATCATCATTTTAGATGTATCAAGTGTTATACCATTTACGATTTTGAAAATGATGCCTATAACGATATTGCTGTGCCAGAGGTAGTGCAGAAACAAGGAGTTGTTATAAATAAAAGAGTGGTGCTGGAAGGTATTTGTTTACAGTGTAATGGGGAATGATATTTTTTTGCCGAGCGAACAGTAATGATTACGATTTAGTAGTATATTGCAAATAAAAGGAGGTGGTTGATTGGAAAGTAAAGTGTGATTAGCGGCAGGTAGTAAATAATATAAAAATATGGATATCAACTAAAAGGAGGAATTATCATGTCAAACGATAAGTATACATCAATAGTAAAACTTGATTTCCAGTACGCACATAGGTTTATGAAATGGCCCAGAGAAGCAAAACACCTGCATGGGCACTCAGGCCTTTTAGAGATTGAACTTGAAGATACCGTAGACCCGGTAACTGGATATGCACACGCTTGTAAAGAGGGATTTAAGAAAGCATGGGAGGTTTGTGATCATTTCCACCACGCAACATTGTTTCAAGAAGGTGATCCGCTTCTTGAGGCGGTTATTGCTGTATATAAAAAGGAAGGCATTAATAATGACCCCAAGAATTGTGTTCCTCTGAAAAAGATAGACCACGCACTTGCTTGGTCATATCCGGAATACAGAATAGTTGTGACCAAGAAAGTTTCTACTTGTGAGAATCTTTGCGAGCTTTTCTACGAGCTTCTTAAAGACAAGATGCCAATCAAGAAAATCACTTTTCGCTCATCTTCTATAAACGCAGCATCGAAAACGTTTAAGTAAGTGGATAAAGGGGACGTTTCTGTTTTTCTAAAATAAAAATAGAAACGTCCCCTTTTATTCCTTTTATTACCGAAGAACTTGCAAGGGTGTTTTGTTTGGATTATAATAAAATTTATGAATACTATCCCTTTTGAGTTAGGTCCTATCCGCCCCGTGGATGAGGCCGAGAGCTTGCTTATCCGTACCACCCGCGGCTGTCCTTGGAATCGATGCGAGTTCTGCGTCAATTATAAGGATATGCCATTTTCTCTGCGGCCGTTGGATGAGATTAAACGCGATATTATCGCCGCAGCAAAATACTACGGAGATGCTTCTTTTGAAACATGTTTCCTGCAGGATGGCGATAGTTTTCTGATGAAAACTGCCGAGTTGGTTGAACTTCTTACTTTTTTGAAACAGACATTCCCCAACTTGAAAAGAATTAGTAGTTACGGCCGTGCTCAAACTATGATCCGTAAATCGCTCCAGGAGATGCAGGGTATTTGTAAAGCTGGTTTGAACAAGCTTTATTGCGGGATGGAATCTGGTTCAGATAAGGTATTAAAGAAAGTCAACAAAGGCGTAACGGCCAAAGATATTTCTATCTCCAGCCGCAGGGCTAAAGAGGCAGGGATGTCTATTTCAGAGTTTATTATCCTTGGCCTGGGCGGACAGGAATTGTGGCAGGAGCATGCTCTTGAAACAGCTAAGGTCTTGAACCAGATCAATCCTCATTTCATCAGGGTGCTTACCATCGGTGTTAAACCCGGGTCTGGGCTCCTTCGGCAGATGCAGGCCGGTAAATATACTCTGCAGACAGAGAAGAATATCATTGAAGAACAACGTCTGCTAATCGATAATCTCAACGGTATTACCAGTCATTACGCTAATCATCATGCCGTTGACCTTTTGATGGAAGCCCGGGGGCAATTCCCTCAAGATAAACCGCACCTTTTGGCTATTATGGACCGTTATCTGGCTCTTCCCGAAGAAGACCGCATCCACTTTACATTGGGAAAACGGTTGGGCATTTACCAGCGGCTTGATGATATGAATTCTTATAGCCTGCATAAACAGGTGGCGGAGCAATTAATCAAAATCCGCGCATCTTATCCTGGCCGGATGGAAGAAGTCTTTCACGATCTTCGTTCGCAGATCGTCTAAGTTAAATGCCAAGAATGCTCTGGATTATATCCTCTGTGAATGACTATAGATATGAGATTATTTGCCCAATATAAGTAAAACTTGCAGAAAATGATGTTTTATGTGATAATACACACTCGATAGAAAACGGTTATTTCCTTCCGAGTCCTGCTTAAATAATAAAATCTGAAAGGTTAAGGGATATAAATGATTTCCGTTAATAATGTCTCATTGCAATTTGGCCAGCGTAAGCTTTTTTCTAATGTTAATATTACATTCTCACCCGGGAATTGTTATGGTTTGATCGGGGCCAATGGTTCCGGTAAATCCACATTCTTGAAGATCCTTTCCGGAGAAGTCGATTCTACAACCGGCGAGGTTGAAATTTTGCCAGGCAAGCGGGTTTCTACCTTAAGGCAGGATCAGTTTGCCTTCGATGAATATACGGTATTAACTACGGTCATTATGGGGCATAAAAAGCTTTATCAGGTGATGACCGAAAAAGACGAGGTGTATTCCAGGACACCCTTTACTGATGCGGACGGGATGCGGGCGTCCGAGCTGGAAGGGGAGTTTGCGGAACTCGAAGGCTGGAGCGCCGAATCTGATGCGGCTAAACTGTTGAGTGAGCTCGGTATTGAGGAATTCTTGCATACGGTGCAAATGAAACAGCTGGAAGCCGGCCAGAAGGTACGGGTGTTATTGGCCCAGGCATTGTTCGGTAATCCGGATATCCTGCTTCTGGATGAACCGACGAATTACCTGGATGTGGAATCAAGCATGTGGCTTGAAGAGTTTTTATGTAATTTTACTAATACTGCGATTGTGGTTTCGCATGACCGGCATTTTCTGGATAAAGTCTGTACGCATATTGCCGATATTGATTTTGGCAAGATCCATCTATACACGGGAAATTATACCTTTTGGTCCGAAGCCAGCCAGTTGGCAGCCCGCCAGCGCAGTGAGGCAAATAAAAAGATCGAAGACCAGCGTAAAGAGCTAAAAGAGTTCATTATGCGTTTTGCTAATAATGCCTCTAAGTCCCGCCAGGCCACCAGCCGCAAGAAGATCCTGGAAAAACTGACGATAGAGGATATCGAGCCTTCTTCACGGAAATACCCATATATTAATTTTGATCAGGAACGAGAAGTTGGTAATGACCTTTTGAGTATCAATAACCTGTCTAAGATAGTTGATGGCCAGGTTATGTTTGAGCGGCTCAATATTACCATTCATAAAGGGGATAAGGTCGCTTTTGTCGGGCCTAATGACCTTGCCAAGACTGTGCTTTTTCAGATACTCTTGAATGAGATCACGGCGGATGAAGGAAATTTTAAATGGGGAGTTTCCACTAAACGCGCGTATTATCCCAGAGATAACGCTGAATTCTTTAATACGGATTTAACTGTTGTTGATTGGCTTAGGCAGTATTCCGTAAATACCGAGCAGGAGTTCATCCGTGCTTTTTTGGCCCGTCTGCTTTTTTCCGGAGAAGAGTCGCTTAAACCGGTTAATGTCCTTTCCGGAGGGGAAAAGGCAAAGTGTATGCTAGCGAGAATGATGGTTGTTCAGCCTAATGTGCTTATTTTAGATGAACCGACCAATCATTTGGATCTGGAAGCGATTACCGCCTTAAACCGGGGATTAGAAAAGTTCCGCGGGACAATTTTGTTCTCTTCTCATGATCATCAATTGGTGCAAACTGTCGCCAACCGTATCATCGAGATCACTCCAAAAGGGTATATTGATCGTATCAGCACCACTTATGATGAATATTTAGAGAGTGAACAGATAAAAGAAAAGCGCCATGAATTGTATCAAAAGGTGTGATTTTAGGCTTGACATAGAATCTTTACGGATGTAATCTATAAAAAAGATTATCTGTCGGAGAAGATTTATGCGCTATAAAGTGAGAAAATACTGGGAAAAGCCAGCCTTGATACGGTTAGTGAAAAGCCAAGAAGAAGAAAAGGTCCTGGCGGGGTGTAAGGATCTGATGACTATGTCCGGGCCGACCCAGAATGATGAAATTTGTTATTTCAATTCTGGGTTTTGTCAAATGTGCAATGCAATCCTGCCTTCGTAATTATTGATCCGCATGTTTTTACCTCTTAATGAAAAAATCCTCCAGATCCGGGCAATATTATCTGTTTTTTGCCTATCGTGTAATTATTGACAATATATATTCCCAAAGGTAATATGGTAATGAAAATGCAATACAGATGGCTAATAACCTTGGTTGCCGATGGATAAAATAGTCAAACAGAATCTCATAGATTCATATCAGGCCGATGGCGGATTCATTGTGCATGACTGCATGATGCTGCAGCGTTTGTATAAAGCCCTTGGTATTTTTCCGAAAGGTTCGTTGGACCCCCGGATATTCGAATTGGAAGGTATTACTCATTTCTTTCAGCCCGGGGTAGTTGGGTTAGCCCGGAAAATCGGTATTTCAAAAGAGGATCGGGTTTTAAGCCTGGGAGAGGGCAGCGGCGCTCCTTCAAGATTGCTGGTAAAGATGTTTGGATGTAAAATGGTCGGGGTAGATATTAACCCGGATCAGATCAATAAGGCCAGAGAATGTTTATCCTTGCATGGCCTTGAGAACAAAATCGACTATTATGAACAGAATGTTGAGGATCTGTCTTTGGATAAGAATGATTTTACTAAAGCTTTTTGTAATGAAACCTGTTGCCATTGGCAGGAAAAAGCAAAAGCTTTTAAGCGTATAGGGCTGCATCTTTGTCAAGGTGCAAAAATGGGTTTAAATATCTGGCTAAAAGGTGATAGGGGAGATTTAAATGATGCATATGCCCGGATCCCTGAATTCCGAGAACTTTATAAACGCGGGATATGGTTTCAGGATGATTTAAATGATTATCAACGCTTCCTTAAAGAAGCCGGATTTACGGTACTGGAGATGTTCGAGTGTACTGATAAGATAGATATTAAAATGCGCGCGCGGGTAAAAGCAAACCTGCAATGGCAGCGCTATGGATCGGTAATGGGTTATCAGGCGAAGGAGCAGGGTTTGAATTATTATTCTGTTATGCTAAAGACTCATTATGATTTTTTAAGATACGGCGTGGTTATTGCGGAGAAAAATGAATAAAAACGGACTGATCAGGTTGATCTGTTTTCTCTCTATACTGTTTTTTTCTACCCCTTTTACATACGCTGAACAATCTTTCTCCCGGGGGCTTTTTGTTTCATTGATACAGGATCCATCCGTCTTGTCAAGCCGCCAGAAAATGATCCAGCTGGTTGATTCGGCGAAGAAATCCGGGATCAAGATCCTTTTTGTTCAGGTTTACCGGGCAAACCAGGGATGTTTTCCTTCTCGGGTTGTAGATTCAACCCTTTATCGGGAATATTCGGCGATTCTTTCCGAAGATCCACTGGCCTTTCTTATCAAACAAGCTCATCGCTTTGGGATTGAAGTGCACGCCTGGCTTAATCTATTGAGCTTGAGCAGGAACAAAGATGCCCATATACTCAAAGAATACGGGCCCAGCATCCTAACCCGGAATATAGCAGAAAAGAAGGCGATTGACGATTATAAGATCGATGATCAGTATTTTCTTGAGCCTGGTGATCCTCGTGTCAGGAAGATGTTATCGGATATGCTGTCAGAGCTTCTTTTGGCTTATCCTGATTTAGATGGAGTGCAGTTCGATTATCTGCGTTATCCGGATAGAGATCCGGCTTATGGATATACAAAGATCAATATTGCACGATTCAAGGAGAACACTGGGGTGAAGCAAATTCAGGAATCCAGCCCTGTTTGGCAGGATTGGAAACGCAATCAGGTAACGGAACTTTTGTGTATATTGGTTAAAAAAACACGACAGATCCGTCCGCAGATAAAAATATCCGTGACTGGATGTATGCCTTATGTACGGGCTTATTATGAAGCCTTTCAGGACTGGCCGTTATGGCTAAATGATGGGATAGTGGATTTTGTCACGATCATGAGTTATTCTTCTTCTCCGGCGGAGTTTGCCAATTGGATCTCCTCGGCTAAAGAGAAGGTCCGTGATTTTAAAAAGGTCAATATTGGCGTTGGCGCTTATAAGCTGGTCGGTAAACCGGAATTGTTCGAAGAAGAATCACGGATTTGCGAAGGATCCTCCGGAGGGGATTGTGTCATTTTCCATTACGGCAGTTTATTGGAAAACCCTGTTTTATGGAATGCTTTGAATTAGCCGAGATAGACAAACCTTATCTTGGCAAGTATGCTTTAAAATATGCATGTTAAAAGAAAGGGCGAGAATGTTTAAGCGGAGCGGTTTTATCACGGCACTATCCGGTGTTATTCTTATGGTTAGCCAGTCGCATATTTTGGCTTTAGATAATAAACATACAAAAGAAGAATCTCTCATGGTAGATGGCGTAGAAAGAACATATATTCTGCATCTTCCGGCTGATTATGCAGAAAAGAAATCTATCCCCCTGGTATTTGTTTTCCATGGCGGAGGGGGTAGTGCTCAAGGAGCACGCCGGATGTCACAGATGGATGTAAAGGCCGATAAAGAGAATTTTATCGTTGTTTATCCAAATGGCACCGGAAAGTATAAAACCTGGGGGTTGACCTGGAATACCTGGAATTGTTGCGGGGCGGCTTTGGATAATAATGTGGATGATGTCCAGTTTATTAGAAAGCTGATCGAATTTCTTAGCACCCGGTATAATATTGATCACAAGCGCATTTATGCGACTGGAATGTCTAATGGGGGGATGATGTCGTATCGTTTGGCATGTGAGTTATCGGATAAGATCGCGGCAGTTGCCCCGGTAGCAGGGTCGTTGAATTACGATGATCCCCGTCCGAGTTTTCCGGTTTCCGTAATTGCCTTTCATGGAACAGCCGATGAACATTTGCCATATTACGGCGGTAAAGGCAGAAGGATTATCCTTAGCCAGAAAGAAAGAATTGATAAGCCGGTTTCTTATGCGATAAGTTTCTGGGTAAAATACAATGGTTGTTCCAGTTTGCCGCAAAAAGAGGAGTTTGGCAATATTATCCGGGAAAAGTATACCGATGGCAGACTAGGTAGTGAGGTTGTGCTTTATACTATCAAAGGCGGCGGGCATTCATGGCCTGGAGGCAAAAAGGGGGCATTTTTCGGTAATGTTGATCCTCCAACCAGTGAAATCTCGGCCACTGATCTGATTTGGGACTTTTTTGCTGCACATCCGAAACAGTAAAATATTGAACGGAGGGAGAAATGGTTTATCGTAAACCGAAGGTTGCGATCATTGGATGCGGTAATGTAGGGGTGCGCTATGCCTATGCTTTAATTATGAAAGGCATAGCCAGAAGCGTAGTGATTACGGATATCAATCGTCAAAGGCTTGAAGGGGAGGTAATGGACCTTTCGCATGGCGCGCCTTATCTTTCTCCTGTAGAGATAATCGCTGGTGATTATCCGGATATAAAGGATTCTGATCTGGTAGTGATTACGATCGGTAAAAAACAGGCCCCCGGGCAAACCCGGATAGATTTAGCAAAGGATAATGTCAAGCTTTATCGTGAAGTGATTCCCGAGATCGTAAAGTATGCTCCGTCAGCTATTCTTTTGGTCGTAAGTAACCCTGTAGATGTCCTGGCTTATGCGGCATACCGTTTTTCCGGTAAGCCGGCAAATCAAGTGATCAGTTCTGGTACAGTCCTGGATTCGGCCAGGTTCCGTTTCTTGATCTCGCAGCATTGCCGGATAGATTCCCGCAATATCCATGCCTATATCCTGGGCGAGCATGGTGACAGCGAATTCGCTGCCTGGAGTAATGCTATGATCGGCGGAGTTTTACTTAGGGATTATTGTCTGATTTGTAAGAATAACCATACTTGCCATTCTAAGGAGGCTTTGCAAGGTATCCTTAATGACGTCAGAGGCTGCGCCTACAAGATCATTGAGCGTAAACAAGAGACTTCTTATGGCATAGGCCTGTCTTTGGTAAGGATAACTCAAGCGATCCTTAATGATGAAAATGCGATCTTGCCGGTTTCTTCTTTGGTTACAGGGTATTTGGGGATAAACGATGTGTATTTAAGCCTTCCGGCGGTAGTCAACAGGCAAGGGGTAAGAGAGGTATTGAACCTTAATCTTTTTCCTGAAGAAGAGCAGGCATTAAAAGATTCTGCTGCCCAAATAAAGAAGGTTATAAAAGACGCAGGGATATAAGTTTCTAATAAACAGGCATAAACAGAAAGGACAGCATCTTAGGCTGTCCTTTTTTATTTCCCTGAATAATGATCGGAAAAAGCATTGGCAATAGTAGAAATTTGTCATTAAAAAGGGGAATTCGCCAATTTACATGGCAGAGGATTCAATGTAATTTATATTGTTATTATCCTGTTTTTTCATTGTCCAGACGGATCAGATAAATGTTGAGAATATGGAGAGAAATAAGAAAAAAGAAAGCTCTTATGATATAAATTATCAAGCTGACCTTGAGCAGATAATTGCGCAGCGTACCTGTGATCTCAAAGAAGCTAATGCACAGTTAGTCAAAGAGATCCTTGAACGTAAAAAAACCGAAGAGGCGCTGTTAGAAAGCAATTTTGCACTTGATCGGGCACAACAGATCGCTAATATCGGCAGTTGGAAATGGGATATTGATCGGGATAAGATGCTTTGGTCAAATGAGTGTTACCGTATTTTTGGGCTAACTCCTCAAGAGACAGAGATGAATTTCAAGAAGATGCTTGATTTTGTGCACTGCCAAGACCATTCATTCGTAGATGCCAGGATCAAAGAGTGGGTTAAGGCAAAACAGCAGGATTCTTTTCAGTATCGAATTACCCGCCTTGACGGCAGTGTGCGCTTTATCCATCTGGAAGGGGAAATTCCTTTTGGCAGTTCAGGCGAATCCGGGGTTATGTTTGCGATCATACAGGATATAACCGAACGCCGGAAATTGGAGTTGAATGCTGCCCGGGCTTTTAATTTTTCCGTAGATATGCTTTGTATCGTTGGGTTCGACGGTTATTTAAAACAGGTTAACCCGGCATGGGAGAATACCCTGGGATGGCCGAGTAAAGAGTTGTTGACCAAGCCTTTTATTGAATTTATCCATCCTGATGACCGGCAAAAAACGATTGATGCGGTGAAGCGGCTTTCCGGAGGAGAGGTAATAACCAGTTTTGATAACCGTTACTTATGCAAGGATGGCAGTTATAAATGGATCGCCTGGAGTTCTTTTCCTTTGTTGGATGAAGAATGTATATTTGGAGTAGCCAGGGATATAACGCTGCAGAAAAAGAATGAGGATGAGCTTAAGGATTTTGCCCAAAAGATCAAAATTTCAAATGACGAGCTTGAGCAAAAAGTAAAAGAACGCACTATTGACCTGTTGCGGGCGAATCAGATAAAATCGGATTTTCTTGCCAACGCCAGCCATGAGTTAAGGACCCCGCTGAACTCTATTATTGGTTTTTCCGAGATCCTCTATGATCAGACTTTTGGCGCGCTTAATGAAAAGCAAAAAGAGTATATATCCGATGTTTTGATCAGCGGTAAATTCTTATTATCATTGGTTAATGAAATACTGGATTTATCTAAAATAGAATCTGGCAAGGAGAGCCTTTCCTTATCGGTTTTTAGCCTTGGTAATTTGCTCGAAGAGAATATTGCTGTGATGAAAGAATTGGCAAACCGCCGCAAGCTCAAGCTTTTCTTGGATCTTGCCCAGGATCTTGGGCAGATCAAGGCTGACCAGAGAAAGGTCCGGCAGGTCGTTTATAACCTCCTTTCTAATGCCGTTAAGTTTACTCCGGAAGGAGGCAGTATTACGCTCAAAGCTTTTCGCCAGAGAGAAAATGTCGAGGTCGAAGTTTGGGATACCGGCATCGGTATTCCGGATGAATATAAAGAAAAGATATTTGAGGAGTTCTTCCGGATCGATTCGGTGTATAACCGTAATTCCGAAGGCACAGGACTTGGGTTAGTTTTAGCAAAGAAATTAGTTAAACTTAGCGGCGGCAGGATTTGGGTTGAATCTGAAGGTTTGAATAAAGGATCGGTGTTTAAATTCGTTTTGCCGGTTAGTTATGACGAGGGGTAAGAAATGGCTAAAAAAATGGATTTGGAACGGTCTGTTGCCCAGTTACAGGCTTCCGAAGAAAGACACAGACAGGTAGAAGAGGTTTTATGCCGCCAAAGGGACCGGGCGTTACAATACCTTGATAATGCCTCTGGGATTATCCTGGTCATCGATCAAGAGGAGGAGGTAGTTTTAATAAATCAGAACGGGGCGGAAATCCTGGGTTTTCCCAAACAGGATATTATCGGCAAGAATTGGTTTGAACATTTTGTCCCGGAAAGGCTGCGAAAATATTCCAGGTCAACGTTTCACCGGGTACTGAATGGTGAGATAGGGTTATTTGGTTATTTGGAGAACGAGGTTTTAACACGCACACAGGGGGAGCGATTGATCTCTTGGAACAGTAGGCTGGTTACGAGTGAAGGAGATGTCCCGGTTTCCGTGTTGGTTTCCGGAGAGGATATTACTGAACAGCGCAAGATAGAAGATGCCTTGCGGAGTTCAGAAAAGCAATACAGATTGTTGTATGAGAATAACCCTATACCAATGTGGGTGTATGATCTTGATAACCTTTCTTTTTTATCTGTAAATGAGGCAGCGGTCATTCATTATGGATATTCGCGTGAGGAATTTCTTTCGATGACCATTAAGGATATCCGTCCGCCGGAGGATATCCCACGGCTTTTAGAGAACATTGCTAAGGTTTCTGTGGGACTGGACATATCTGGAGTGTGGAGGCATTGTAAGAAGGATGGGACGGTTATTTTTGTCGAAATAATTTCGCATACGATAATTTTTAACGGACGACGCGCGGAGATCGTCTTATCCAATGACATAACCGAGCGTAAGAAAACAGCGGAGGCTTTGCATAAAATACGTGAGGACCTGGAGATCCGAGTACAAAAGCGCACTTCTGAATTGGCGCGGGCTAATGTAGAACTGACGCATGAGATCGAGGCGCATAAGCAGGCAGAGAAGTTGATCCGCGCCTCGGAAGAAAAGTTTCAGGCCGTAGTGGATAATATTGCCATTGGGGTTTCTATGATCAGCCCACAGATGGAGATATTGGCTTTAAACCGGCAGATGCAGGAATGGTTCCCTGGTTTGGATTTGTCCAAAAAACCCGTTTGTTACCGTTCTTTTAATGATCCCGCGAGAAATGAGAAATGCCCGTATTGTCCGACTTGTAAAACATTTGCAGATGGCAAAGTCCATGAGGCGGTCACGGATACTCCGCGGGGAGGCATGATCGTAAATTACCGGGTGCGTTCATCTCCGATCCGGGATAATGCCGGGAATGTAATTGCGGCAGTCGAGATGGTGGAAGATATTACCGAACGCCAGAAAATGGATAGGCGGGTAAAGGAGAGCGAACAAAAATTAAGGGCGATTTTAGATTCTGCCGTTCAGTTCATTGGGTTGATGACAGTCGATGGTATATTGATCGAAGTCAATAATGCGGCACTGAAGTTGATTGATAAGAAAAAGGCGGATGTTCTAATGAGACCTTTTTGGGAGTTGCCTTGGTGGACACATTCGGTTGAACTGCAGGAAAAACTGCGGCAAGCAGTGAAAAAAGTCGCCGAAGGGGATTCGGTGTGTTTTGAAGCAACGCATATCGCCTGGGATGGTTGTTTACATTATATTGATTTTTCGCTTAATCCAATTAAAGATGCTTCAGGGAAAGTTGTTTTTATGATCCCTGAAGGCCGGGATATAACGCAGCGCAAAAAGGCAGAGGTTTTGTTGCAGGAAAGCGAAGAGCGTTACCATAAGATCATAAATACCATTACGGATTATATCTATACCGTGCGCGTAGAGAACAACCAGGCAGTAGAAACGGTTCATGGGCTGGCCTGTATCGCGGTTACTGGATATGCCGCAGAGGAGTTTAAACTTAATCCTTATTTGTGGATCGAAATGCTTTATCCTGAAGACAGAGAGATGATCGTAGAGTGGGGACAGAGGATATTAAAAAACGAAAAGGTGGGGCCTATAGAGCACCGGATCATTCGTAAAGATAAACAGGTGCGTTGGATCAGGAACAGCCCGGTATTCCATTATAATAGTGATGGGGTGTTAATTGCCTATGACGGGGTGGTACAGGATATCACTGATTATAAAAATGTTCAGCAAGAACGTTTGAGGGCACAGGCGTTATCGATTATCCTTGAGGGGGTGTTAAATCCCATCCTGGTACATGATATGGAGGGTAATGTCGTTAAGTTCAATAAGGCTTTAACTGAAATGTTTGGTTATAAAGAGGAGATTATCGGCCGTTCGGCTGTAGATTTAGTTGTTGCCTCCGATCAGCCGAAAGTGCGGCAGAGTATCAATGAATGCATTCAAAAAGGATATTTAAAGGACCTTGAAGTGACGGTATTGACGACAGATAATCGGCAGATCCCGGTTTTGGTAAATGCCGCAATGTTTAAAGATCTTCAGGGTAATTTATCCGGGAGTATCGCGGTAGTTACAGAGATCAGTTTGCGTAAGAAAATGGAACAGGACCTGATCGCTTCGGA
Source organism: uncultured Planctomycetales bacterium (assembly GCA_964603585.1). Classification (GTDB taxonomy): domain Bacteria; phylum Omnitrophota; class Gorgyraeia; order Gygaellales; family Profunditerraquicolaceae; genus CAZRVK01. The sequence continues at coordinate 28,105 of CAZRVK010000007.1, read as the reverse complement.
AAGGCGTTTTCGCCGGCTTTTTGAGGCGGCGCAAGACGGGATATTGATCATTAATTTTGATTCTGGACTGATAGAGGAGGTAAATCCGTATTTACTCAATTTATTGGGATATGCCCGTCAGGAAATAGTGGATAAACAGCTTTGGCAAATAGGTTTTATCAAAGAATCGGTATTAACAAACAGCGGTTTTCGGGAGCTCCAGAACAGGGGGTATATTAGGTATGATAATATTCCGCTTCAGGCAAAAGACGGGCATAAGGTTGAAGTAGAGTTTGTCAGTAATGTATATGAGGTCAATCAGAAAAAAGTCATTCAATGCAATATCCGGGATATCAGCGTACGCAGAGATATGGAGCGGGCAATGAAACAGGCCCTGCAAATCAAATCAGATTTTACCACCACCGTATCCCATGAATTAAGGACGCCGCTTTCGGCGATAAAAGAAGGGATTGCAATCGTCCTGGACGGGACTACCGGGGAGCTTAATGCCGAACAAAAGGATTTCTTAAATACTGCAAAAATAAATGTGGACCGCCTGACAAGGCTGATAAATGACCTTCTTGATTTTGAAAAACTGGGTTCGGGAAAGATGGTTTCTAAAATGGAAGAAAATGATATTAATGCGGTAGTGCGGGAGGTTTGTGTCAGCCTTGCTCCTTTAGCCAAAGAAAAGGGATTGGATCTTGTTTGTATTCTGGATGAAGGTTTGGGGCTGATAAAATTTGACCGAGATATGATCACGCAGGTGATGATGAATTTGGTGGGCAATGCGATCAAATTTACGGAAAACGGCAAGATAGAGATCAGGAGCTCTATAGGAGACAATCTTGTTCAGGTGTCTGTGGAAGATACCGGCCAGGGTATCCGCCAAGAGGATATGCCAAAGTTGTTTCAAATGTTCGAGCAGTTGGATCTTACAATAAAAAAAAGGTCCGGAGGGACAGGATTAGGGCTGGCGATCTCAAGGGAGATTATTGAACAGCATAACGGTAAGATCTGGGTGGAATCAAATTTTGGGAAAGGCTCGATTTTTTATTTTATTCTGCCATTGAAGGAACGGAGGGAATAAAATGCCTAAAAAAGTCATGATCATAGATGATGAATCTGATTTGCTCAAATTTGTGGCTTTTCGTCTGGAGAAATCCGGATATAAGGTGTTGGTGGCGCTTGATAGTCAAGAGGCATTTACTCTTATGAGAAGAGTTATTCCAGATTTGATCTTATTGGATATGTGTTTGCCTGGGTTGAACGGCTATGAGATCTGCCGCAAGATCAAGATCAATGAAACCCTAAAAGACATCCCGATAATTTTGTTTACCGCCAGTATTCTTTGTGATACTCCAGAAAAGGTTCGACAAGCTGGTGCCGATGATTGTATTATTAAACCGTTTGAAGCAAAGGAACTGTTGACCAAGGTAAAAAGGTTTATTGGATGAAAAGCCATGCAAATTTAGGGGAATATATTATGTTCTTTTTATTGATATATTTGAGTGTTGTATTATTTTTATATTACCGGTTGCCTCAACAATGGATGTTTGGCAAAGAAGTGGTTTTCTTGACCAATTTCCTTATAACTATTTTTTTGTTCGTGTATTTGCTGGGTATCATAAGGCGCCAAAGGATATTTGTACGATCAGCTGATCAGCAGGCGGCAGAGTTAGAACGTATTAATGAGGTCCTTAATAATGAGGTTTTACGGCGTAAGTCTTCCGAGGAATCGATGAATAAGTTCTTAAGTATTATCGAACAAAGCCAGAGCGCTATTATTATTACTGATGCAGAGGCGCGTATTGAGTATGTTAACCGCGGATTTTCCGAGTTAACCGGATATGCATCCAGCGAGGTGATTGGCCGAAATCCCCGCTTCTTGAAATCAGGGGAAACATCCAAAGAGGATTATAAATTGATTTGGGATATGATTGCATCTGGACAAGCATGGCAAGGCGAGTTTCATAATAAGAAGAAGAACGGTCAGTTGTATTGGGAAAGTGCGCACATTTCTCCCATTATGGATGCCCAGGGTAAGATCACTCATTTCTTCGCGATCAAGGAAGATATCAGTGAGAGTAAAGAAAAAGACCTGTTATTGGCGGAACAGACTGAATTGATCAGGAATATTATCGCCAATATCCCTTATTCTGTTTTTTGGAAGGATAGGAACTCGGTTTACCTTGGGTGTAATGAGAATTTTGCTCGCTTGGTGGGTTTGTCCAAAGCGCAGGATATCGTGGGAAAGACGGATCTTGACCTGGGGTTGAAAACCGATGAGGCCGAGGCCTTTCGCCGGGATGATGAAACGGTTATGGCGAATGCCATGCCTCTGCTTAATTTTGAGGAGACACAACACCAGGCCGATGGCCGTTATACTGTGATCTTAACAAGTAAGGTTCCGCTTAAGGACCATCTCGGCCGAGTGGCATGGCTTTTAGGCATTTCTATAGATATTACCGAGCGTAAGCGTTTAGAAAATGAACTGAAGCATTTAAATGATAATTTAGAGGCTAAGGTAAGAGAGCGTACTGATGAACTTACAAAAATAAACGAGGAACTGGAAAAAATGTTGATTAATCTTGAGGAATCAAATCGCGTAAAGAGGGAGTTCTTATCGAATATGAGCCATGAACTGCGCACGCCGCTTAATTCCATTATTGGTTTTTCTGAAGTTTTGTATAGTCAGTCCTTTGGACAGCTTAATGAAAGGCAATTGAGTTATGTCTGTGATGTTATTACAAGCGGTAAACAGCTTTTGTTTTTAGTCAATGATATTCTTGATTTAGTCGATTATGAAACGGGTAAGATCAGGCTGGAAGTCCGGGGGTTTTCCTTAAAGAAGCTTTTAGAGGAGACAGTAGCACAGTTTAAGTCGCAGGCGTTGCATAAGAAGTTAGATATATTTTGTGACGTATCAGAGGGAGTGGATCAGATCGAGGCGGATGAGCGTAAGGTTGGCCAGGTGGTGTATAATCTGGTTTCTAATGCCATAAAATTTACCATGATGGGCAAGATCGGGGTGCGGGCGGTAATGCATGGACAGGAGGTGGAAATATCGGTTTGGGATACGGGGATCGGGATCGATATCAGTAATTATGAAAGGATCTTCGACAAATTTTTCCAGGTGGAAAGTAGCTATGAAAGAAGTTATTCGGGTGCGGGATTGGGTTTGGCTTTGGCTAAGGCAATAGTAGATCTGCAGGGAGGCAGGATCTGGGTAGAATCTGAAGGCAAGGGGAGAGGATCGGTGTTTAAGTTCACTCTTCCTGTTAAGGTGGATAATAGAGGGGGAGAAAATGGCGAAGAAAATATTGATCATCGATGATGACCAGAAAAGCCGTAAATTGAGCAAAGACTTGATTACCCTGGCAGGATTTATTGTCTTTGAGGCAGGTGATGCTAAATCAGGTATTGAATTGGCTAAGGAACATATCCCTGACCTTATTTTACTGGATGTTCGTTTACCGGATATGAAAGGTCTGGATGTCAGTATGATCCTGCGCGCCGATAATGATACTCAAAAAATCCCGATAATCTTTGTTACTGCCTCGGCGATGGCAGATGAAATCGAGCGGATGCAGGGTATCGCGAATTGCTCATATATTATCAAACCTATAAATACCCGTACTTTTGTACAGGAGATAAGCAGGTGTTTATGAGCCGTAAAGGTGCAAAGATACTGTGTGTCGATGATGATCAGCGTAACCTTCGCTTGTTAGAAGGATTACTTCTTCCCGAAGGCTATGAATTGATATTTGCCTTATCCGGAGAGGAGGCATTAGCCAAGGTCTTGTCTGGTGAACCTGAACTTATGCTTTTGGATATTATCATGCCGGGGATGAGCGGATTAGAGGTTTTGGCGCGCTTGAGATCTGATATGCATACGCGTTTATTGCCGGTAGTCCTTTTGACTGCATTGCGTGATGAAGACGACCGTATTAAGGGGATTGAGGCAGGATGCGATGATTTTATCTCTAAACCGTTCGATCGGGCAGAACTTTTAGCCCGGGTGCGGACACTTTTAAAGATAACTTTTTACCGCCGGGCTTTGGATGAAAAGGAGAAATTCGAGACGGTTATTCGGCAGATGAGTGAGGGTGTGATTGTTTGTGATCCGCAAGGAGTGGTTGTTAACATTAATGACTCTGCGCGAAAATATTTTGATCTCCATGATGGGCAGAAGGCCAATTTTTTCGACCTCGTCTTTAAGGAATATTTTTCTTCTATCTGCCGGGATGCGGTTATGGATTTTTCTTCTGGACATAGGAATTTCGACCTTATTCGGGTAGCGACCAGTAAATTTAAGCCGCTGTATTTAGAGGTGAACCTGGATGTCCTGAAAAATTCGCAGAACGAGATTTGTAATATCATTTTTACCGTGCGCGATGTCAGCGATTTACGGGAAAAAGACCGTTTGAAACAGGATTTCCTGGGAGTAATCTCTCATAAACTGCGTACGCCTGTAAGCGTAATTAGCGGGGATATTGCTTTGATCCAGGATGAAGTAGTCGGGCCTTTGAATGAGAAACAAAGAAAATTTATCGGTTCGGCGTATAAAGGGACGGTTTTACTGCAAAGTTTGATCGAGAAACTCATCAAATTCGCCGAGATAAATCAAAAGACGGTTGATCCATCCCGGGAAAAAGTGGTTATTTCCGCGTATCTGGAGGATTTTGCTAAGAAAATATCAGATAATACCAGGTCCGGGAAAGTGGAGTTAACCATTGATTGCCCCGATAAAGAGTTAGTGTTGGATATAAATCGGGATCATTTAAAACATATTTTAAATAATCTTGTAGAGAATTCTGCTAAGTTCACTGATCTTGAGGTTGCCAAAGTAAATATTTCCGTGCATGATCTTCCCCGGGAAGTAGAGATAGTTGTTTCGGATAATGGCCGGGGGATCCCGGCAGAGGAACATGAAAGGATATTCCAGGGGTTTTATCAGGTTGAAAATCACCTGACTGGGCAGATAGAGGGGATTGGACTGGGGTTAGCGTTAGTAAAACGCCTGATGGATGCCTGTTTTGGGCGGATTCAGATGAGATCCAGGATTGGGGAAGGCACTACATTCACTTTGTCTTTTCCCAAATAAAATTAATCAGGAGGGATTATCGTTGCGCCTTAGCGAGCATCTCTCGGGCATGTGTTGTGGCGATGGCGCTTTCTTTCTCTCCGCTCATCATTTTTGCCAATTCTAATATTTTACCTTCTTTATCCAAGAGGCTTACTGTTGTCAGGGTGCGTGAGTTATCCATAAGTTTTGAAACTTTGAAATGGGCGTCGGCAAAAGAAGCGATTTGCGGCAGGTGGCTGATCAGTATTACTTGGTGGTTTTTGGAAAGTTCTTTGAGCTTTTTCCCGGTAATGCTTCCTAATCTTCCGCCGATCTGGGCGTCTATTTCATCAAAAATTAACACCGGGATCGGATCAACATCGGTTAAGGCCTTTTTTAATGCCAGCATTAAACGCGCGGCTTCACCGGAAGAAGCAATATCCGCCAGAGGTTTTAATTTTTCTCCGGCATTAGGGCTTAACATGAAAGTTATCAGGTCAAATCCGTCTGGGCCAAGGTCCTGTCTTGTGATCTCGCATGAGAATTTTGCATGCAAGATCCCTAATTCTTTCAGCTCTTTTTCAACGGTTTCTTTTAGCGCCGATGCAGTAGATAGACGTTTTTTACTGATCTTTTCAGCGGTTTGTTTTAGTTTATTCTCGGTCTCTTTTAACCGGGTATTGAGTATTTCATCGGTTTCGCTAAAGTTGGTTAATAGTTCATAGCGCGCTTTTGCTTCCTGGTAGAACTTTGCGGCGGACTCCAGACTTGGTCCGTATTTGCGCTTGATCTCATAATAAAGATCACATTGCTGGTTGATCCTTGATGCCTCCTCCGGTTTAAAGGATATTCTTTCGAGATAATCCTGCAGATCGCGTATGAGTTGATTGCAGTCTTGTTGTATCTTTTGGAGGGATAAATGGAAAACGGCAGTTGAGTTATCCGTGCGGTTTAATATTTTCATTGGGCCGAATGCCCGGGCAAGTATTTCAGTGATACCGGTTTCGTTATTTTCCAGCATATGGATCAATTCACTGGCAGAAGAAAAAAGTTTTTCGGCATTATTAATTTGGACCTGTTTTTCCAGATACTCCTGATATTTTTCTTCATTTAGTTCTACTTGTTCAAGCTCGTGGATCTGGTGGGTTAACAGGTCAATGTCTTTTTCCCTTGATGCGGCATTTGCATGTAATGTATTTAACTGTTTTTGCGCTTCTTTATAATCAATAAATTGCAAGTGATATTCTTTTTTAAGGGTATCGATCCTGCTTAAACGGTCGAGTATGTCGAGGTGTGCTTGAGGAGAAAAAAGCATTTGGTGGTCACCTGCACCATGAAAGTCAACCAGTGCATCTCCGATTGCTTTAAGTTCGGTGACGGTCAAAGATAATCCGTTCAATTTGATCCGGCTGCGCCCGTCTGGCAGGTATGACCGGTGGATGATTAATTCATCAGTTCCGTCATCAAGGAACTCTTTTAGGGCGGAGATTTGCCTTAATTCCTTGTTTTTTAGTTCAAATGTTGCTTCGACGATACAAGCGGTTTTGGGATCGCGGACCTGGGAGGAATTAAGGCGTTCTCCTAAAGCAAAACGTAAGGCATCGAGGAGGATTGTTTTTCCTGCACCGGTTTCCCCGGTCAGGATATTTAACCCTGGATGGAAATCGATCTCTATCCGGTCAATTAGCCCGAAATTCTTGATTGTTAATTGTAGGATCATAAAATTATTTTAGCAAATAAAATTCAGGTTGTCCATATCTGTTCAGGCTCGCCTTGTAAGCGGATACGTGCGAACCAGAAGCCGGTAAAGGATTTGTCGCCTCTTTCAACCCGCAAAACCTCTTGAAAGAGGCTGGTATTCATGATATAAAGTAAAAGGACATATTGATTTGTTCCGCAAAATGATTGTTCTTCTGGCGATAACTTTGGAGGATCAAGATGAAAGTCAAAGATGTTATGACTACAGATGTAATTACCGTAAATCCCGCGGCTAACTTAAAAGAATTAGCCAAGGTCATTTTTACTCACAGGATCAATGGTGTGCCTGTTGTGGAGTCCGATGGATCGCTTGTGGGCGTGATCACCATGACTGACCTCTTGCAAATATTAAAACACATTTGTTTTTGGGATGAGATCGGTAATGTCGAAAGCGATGAATCAAGCGTTGTCGGTATTAAGGAGGCTTTGCAAAAAGAGAAAGATAAGACTGTAGTAGGGGCTAAAATGACTAAGACCGTTCATACGGTTAAAGAAGATGATTCCATAGATTTTGTTTTAAGGATGATGTGTAAGTACGAGATCCATACTATTCCGGTGGTTCGTGACGGAAAATTGGTGGGCGTTATTGGCGCCAGCGATATAGTCAATAGCTGTATTTAGCGAATACTTTCTTAAGCTTGCGATCGATAGGAGGAGGGTAATTATAAAATACTCTAATTGTGGCTGTTTAAAACGCAAGATTACTTATGTCAGTTTTTGTTTATTTTTGCTGGTGTTGCTATTCAATTCCTTGGTTTTTGCTGCGGCAGTTGTTCCTCCAAAGCAAGGGGTAGTAAAAGGTTCTCAAAATAGAGATCCTGTTCCTGCGGCTCCTGATGTCCCGGCAGCTCTTCCGGTTAATCCCGCCTATTCTACTGCGCCTCATCCGGCGAATACTGCTTCAGCTAATATCTCTCAACGTCCTTTGCAGTATCCTGCGCCTGCTACTTTATCGTCACCACAGAGCTCTGTTGATTTTAATTTGCCTGTGATTACTCCGGTTGAGCCAAATCCGGTTCATGATCTGCAGAGGATCGTAAACAATCTTAAGAGTTCGAGCCGGATCTGGCCGGAAATCACCAACCGTTCGCTTAAGGAGATGGCTGTTTATTATTTTATCAGCGAATATAGTGATAGAGGAGAAAAGATAAGGAAGCCCGCTGGTTCTTATGTCGATTTGATCGATGGCATGGCTGTGCAAAGCCCGGAGATGCTGGACCAGCCGTTTGACCAGATCTTGCGGGTGGTAGCAATTATAGAGTACGATCTTGATAATGGACAGGATAAGGATTTGATGGCTAAGCAGATTTTAGGCGAAGAGGGTGCTGCCAGGAATAGGATAAGGTTGGGGATCCAATAGCCTGATCGATTGTGGAGGGGGTAGGAATGATCCTGGATAGACAAAAGGCATTGAAAGAGTTGGAAATCCCCGAGAAAATATATGATGAGTTGCTGCAGATTTTTCTTGTTCAGGCAGTAGAAAGCCTTAATCGGCTTGATGAAGCAATTATTAATAATGATCATCAGGGTATTGAGCGCGCGGCACATTTTATTAAAGGATCCTCCGGTAATTTGAGGATCGATCTGGTCTATAATCTGGCTAAGGAGATAGAAACCGCAGCTAAAGCAAACCAGGATATTAAGGTGATTGAAGGGATTGTGTTGAAAATGAAATTGGCTCTTGAGGAATTGAAAAAGAGTATTATTTGAGGATGTGAGCTTATGGCTAAGGCAACCGTTTTGATCATTGATGATGCGCTGGATGTGACGGAGATACTCAAGTTCCACTTAGAAAAGAAATATAAGGTAATAGTGGCGCATAACGGCAGGGATGGGTTGGCTTTAATCAGAGAACATCATCCGAATCTGGTGATCTTGGATATCAATATGCCGGTTATGGGGGGTATCGAATTATACGATCGGATCTGTGCCGGTAAAGATAAACCGCCATTTCCGGTAGTAATTATTACAGTCAGGGAGGAATTGGCCGGATTATTCAAGGACCTCAATGTTGATGGGTTTATTACCAAGCCTTTTGAGACCGCAAGCGTTTTAGCGGAAATAGATACTGTAATGTCGAAGCGTTATGGTATTGTCCTGGGAGAGGGAATAAGAACATCGAGCGAGGTTAAAACAGTGTTGGTGGTTGAAGATGACCTGAAGGTATTCAATCAGATCGTTATTTCATTTTTAAACGCCGGGTATAGGGTTGATTCTGCAAAGGATGGGTTTGGGGCAATAGAACGGATCATGGTGGCTTTGCCGGATCTAGTTGTAATAAAACTGGGATTGCCGGATATTTCCGGAGACTTGGTATGCGTAAAACTCAAACAGATGCCTCGAACGATGGATCTTCCTTTTATTTTGTACACTCGAGAAAACAGCCTGCTTGACCGGGCAGTGGTAGATAAGATCTGCCAGATCATTAATGCTAGGCTCATAGAAACTAATGACCCTGGTTTGTTACTGCAAGAAGCGGACCATATTCTTAAAAACCCTAAGAATAAGAGCTAAAGGAGAAGCGGTCTATGGAAAAAAAGAAGATTCTGGTGGTAGATGATGATGAAACAGCGTTAAGACTGCTGGAACATCATTTGTCCGCTGCTGGCTACCAGGTAATAACGGCTAATGATGGCAAAGAGGGTGTTGAGCTTGTCCGGGGAGAAAAACCAAATTTGGTTTTATTGGATATCTATATGACTACGATGGGCGGGGCGGAGGCAGCTGATATCTTAAGGCGTGATCCACAAACAAAGGATATTCCGATCATTTATCTTACCGGGATCTTGACTAAAGACGAAGAGGATCAGTACGGCCATGAGATCGGAGGTAATTTCTTTATGGCCAAGCCTTATGATATACAGGAATTATTGAAGGAAATCCAAAAGAGGATATAGGCATGCGGCAGGTTATATGGTTCTTTGGTGTAGTTGTTTTTGGCGTTATTGTTTTTGGCGGAGGATATTTCTGGGGCCAAAAGCTGCATAGTACGAAGGTCGAAGTAGCGGATAATCAGGGTCTTCCTATTATTGATGATAAACCGGTTGAGCAAAAAGTCCTGCCTGTCAAAGAGCCTTTAGTGGTCGCAACCCCAATGGTTTTGGGGAATCCAACGTTTGATGCAACGGCTGTTCCGGATCTTAAAGTCAAGGCTGGCATTGATGATCCTGCTTTTCGGGATTATCTTCAAAAACGTACTTTTTTTCGCGGGTTGAGCCAGGCTTATTCGCAGCAATTGTCCCAGGCACAGGCAGAAGTAACCAAATATTTCAAAGCTGCGGAATATTTAAAGGCGGAATTAGAGAAGATCGATGCTACAGCTTCTTTAGAGGCTTCGATCTTGCATGAGACCCGCTACCGGGACAGCCTTATTTTTCTGGCAAATGCCGAAAGAGACTTGATCGCTATTTATGCGCAGATTATGGGAATACAGCAACAATATATAGATTATTTGGAATCCCGTCCCAAATGAGTCCCACTGTGGTGTAATAATTATCCGCTTCTATTTATCCCCCTATTATATGTGTTATCGGTTGACATGAGATTTGCTTTTGTTTATAATAATGAGTCACTAATGCACGCCATGGTCCAAATTTCTTGTACATAAGGAGAAAAATGTCATTACCGGATAAATTCGGACATTTTAATGGTTTTGGAGGACGGTTTGTCCCGGAAACCCTGATCTTTGCCCTGGATCAGTTAGAGGCAGAGTATAAATTGGCTAAGGCTGATCCTGTATTCCACCGTCAACTGGAGTATTATTTCCGGGAATATGCCGGAAGGCCTACTCCGCTTTATTTTGCGCGGAACTTAAGCAGGCATTTGGGGGTTCGGCGCATTTATCTTAAAAGAGAAGATCTTTTACATACTGGGGCACATAAGATAAATAATACTTTGGGCCAGGTTTTGCTGGCTGTGCGTATGAAAAAGCCCAGGGTGATCGCAGAGACCGGAGCTGGCCAGCACGGCGTAGCAACCGCAACAGTGGCTGCTTTGTTTGGCCTGAAGTGTGATGTTTATATGGGGGTCGAAGATATTGAAAGGCAAAAACCGAATGTCTTTAGAATGAAATTACTTGGCGCCCGGGTGATCCCGGTTTCCTCGGGGTCACAGACCCTTAAAGATGCTATGACTGAAGCATTGCGCGACTGGGTTACTAATGTTGGCCACACCCATTATATAATCGGGACAGTTGCCGGTCCGCATCCTTACCCTATGATAGTGCGGGATTTTCAATCTGTTATCGGCCGGGAAGCAAAACGGCAGATCATGCAAAAAGAAGGGAAATTAGCGGATTATTTGTTGGCATGCGTAGGTGGAGGAAGCAATGCGATGGGGTTATTTTATCCTTTTCTAAAAGAGAAGTCGGTGCGTTTTATCGGGGTCGAGGCTGGTGGCGAGGGTGTTTCTACTAAAAAACATGCTGCTACTTTGGTTAATGGAAAGATCGGGGTTTTACATGGTTCAAAATCCGGGTTGCTTGAGGATAAATTTGGACAGGTGTTGCCTACGCATTCGATTTCAGCAGGATTGGATTATCCCGGGGTTGGCCCGGAACATGCTTATTTCAAGAAAACCGGCCGCGCCAAATATGTTTCTATAAACGATAATGAGGCCTTAGAAGGATTTAAACTGCTTTCTCGGATGGAAGGGATCATCCCGGCCCTGGAATCTTCTCATGCCATTGCTTATTTGCCGAAGCTGGCGAAACAGGCGAGAAATTCCACTATAATTGTTTGTCTTTCCGGCCGCGGGGATAAAGACCTGGGAATTGTTACTCAACGGCTTAAGTTATGAATAGAATAGAGAATAAATTCGCTGATTTAAGAAATATGGGGAAAAAAGCCTTCATCGCTTTTATTACCGCTGGTTACCCCGATTTAAGTGTCACCGAAGCATTGATCCCGGAATTGGCTGAAAACGGGGCCGATATCCTGGAGTTAGGCGTGCCATTTTCTGATCCGATCGCAGATGGGCCGGTTATCCAAGAATCATCAAAAGAGGCTTTACTTAAAGATACTAATCTAATGGATATTTTGGAAGTGGTCAGGCGCGCACGTAGTAAAACTGATATCCCTATTTGCCTGATGACTTATTACAACCCGGTTTTTTGTTTTAACGAAATGAAATTTGTCCGTCAGGCAGTCCGTTCAGGCGTCGATGGTTTGATCATCCCTGATCTGCCTCCGGAAGAGGCGGATGGATTGATCCCTGCATGCCGGAAATACGGGTTAGATACGGTATTCTTTGTTTCTCCTACTACCGATGCTAAACGTATTAAAATTGTGGCTGATGCCACCCGGGGGTTCATTTACTATGTTTCTTTGACCGGGGTAACTGGTGCGCGCAGGATGTTATCGGCAGATTTAGCTGCTAAGATTCTGCAGATCAAACAGATTACTTCTAAACCGGTATGTGCCGGTTTTGGTATTTCTACTCGGGAACAGATAAAAGAGGTTTATCGTGCAGCTGATGGAGCAATTGTCGGCAGTGCTATTGTAAAGGCGATCAAAGACAATATTGACCGTAAAAACCTGGTTCAAATCATTGGGAGGTTTGTCTCTAAATTAAGCCATGTATAAGAAAATCAAGCTGGATAATCATCTTAGGGTCATTACTCATCGTATGCCGCAGGCCAAATCAGTGGCTTTGGGTGTTTGGATAAAAGTCGGAGGCAGATATGAGGATCAACAGATCAAGGGCGCTGCGCATTTCATCGAACATCTGCTTTTTAAAGGCAGCCGTAAGTATTCCTGTAAAAAGATCAAGGAGTCTATTGAAGGTGTAGGCGGGGCATTAAATGCCTTTACGTCGGAAGAGCTGACCTGTTATCTGGTAAAGATGCCTGCGCGTTATCAGGATCTGGCCCTGGATGTTTTGTCGGATATGGTAATAAATCCGTTGTTTCTTGAGCCCGATATCAATAAAGAAAGGACTGTGGTTTTAGAAGAAATAAAAATGTACAAAGATCTGCCGCAAAGTTATGTGCATGACCTTCTGGATAACCTGATGTGGCCGTCTCAACCTTTAGGAGGAAGTGTTTTAGGGACTTTTGAATCGATTGTGCAGATGAAGCGGCATGACCTGGTTTCTTTTAAAGAAAATTTTTATACTTCATCTAATATTGTGGTAAGTGCCGCAGGATCGTTTAATTATGATAAGTTGATCGGCAGGACTAAACGTATATTTTCCGGGCTTAAAAAAACAGGCGATAATGTGTTTATTCCGGCAATTCATCGGCAGTCTGCACCACAATTGAGGCTTATGCATAAAGATACGGAACAGAGCCATATGGCGATGGGGTTTCATAGTTTTAAAAGGGACCATGAATTAAAGCATGCCTTGGGATTATTGAATATTATTTTAGGTGCTAATATGTCCAGCCGCCTGTTTAATGAAGTTAGGGAAAAACGCGGATTGGCATATGAGATCGGGACCCAGGTAAAGAAATATCAGGATACGGGGGCATTTATTGTGCATGCCGGTATAGATAATGAAAAGGTGTTGTCGGCGGTGGACCTTATCTTAAAAGAGCTTTGCCGGGTAAAAGACGGCCTGGTGGTAGAGGATGAGTTTAAACGGGCGAAGGATTTTTACCTTGGGCAGTTAATGCTTGCCCTTGAGGATACTTTGGATAATATGTTTTGGATCGGAGAAACCACCGCAGCTTTAGATAAAACTTATACTTTAGCGGATATTATAAAAGAAGTGGCAAAAGTAAAACGGGAAGATTTACGTGAAGTTGCCCGGGCGGTTTTCCATCCTAAAAACCTGAATCTTGCTTTGATCGGCCCGCTTAAGGACAAAGAAAAAGCGGTTTTAAATGCCTTGAATTCAGGGATAAAAACATAAATAATGGATACTCTTTTATTCTCACCATTCATGTTGATGATAGTAGTGGTCCTTTTAGTGGCGTCATTTTTTCTTTCTGCATCTGAAACTGCCATTATCAGTTTAAGCAAGATACGTCTGCGCCATATGCTCTCCCGAGGGGTGAAGCGTTCACAAAGTATCCAGCGGCTGATCAGCAAGATGGATAAGTTTATCGTCGGGATACTGGTTTTGAATAATTTTGTCAATATCGCTATATCGGCGATCGCTACCGCAGTTTTTGTTTTTCTCTTCCACCGTTGGGGGATATTGGTTTCTACTCTGGTTACTACCTTTGTTCTTTTGATCTTATGCGAGATCACCCCTAAAATATTGGCGATAAAGCATACTGAACGGGTTGCTTTGGCGATTGCTCCGATCCTGGAGGTTGTGCTTAAACTGTTTAATCCGATCATTGTTTTTTTTGCCGGGGCAAGCAACTTTATCATAAGATCCATGGGGATCAAAACGAATAAAAGATCTCCTTTGATTACCGAGGAGGAGTTGCGCTTGATGATCGAGTTGGGCAGGGAAGAGGGCTTTTTAAGCGATGAAGAAGGCAGGATGCTGCAGCGTATTTTTGAGTTCGGGGATACGCAGATACAGGATGTGATGATCCCGAAATCAGAGATTGTAGCGATAAACTTTAATGCCACTTATGATCAGATGCTGGACCTTTTCGCCGAAGGCGGGCATGCCCGATTGCCAGTTTACCGTGATTCGCTGGATAATATTGTCGGCATCGTTTATGCACGGGACCTTCATTATATGATCAGGGATAAGGAGTTGTTTGTACTACAGGATTTGATAAATGAACCATTCTTTGTTTCTAAAGACGCTTTGGTCAATGATGTGCTGAAGAAATTCCAGAAGGATGAAGTGCAAATCGCGATTGTAGTGGATGCACATCATAAGACTATTGGTTTGGTTACTCTGGAGAATTTACTGGAGGAGATCGTGGGTGAAATCGAAGAAAAGCATACCCGCCGCCAAAGATAAATTGACAGATAAATTCATAAGTGGTAATATGTTTTAGATTTAGACAATTGACACTTAAAAAGGAGGAATCAAATGGCAGAAACAGGATATTGTGTAAAATGCAAAGGTAAAAAAGATATGAAGAGTGAAGAAAAGGTAACTATGAAAAACGGCCGCAGCGCAGTCAAAGGCAAATGCCCGGATTGCGGTACCGGTATGTACAAGATCTTAGGGAAGAAATAGCCTTCTTAAAGGAGAAAGCTGAAATAGAAAACAGAGAAATAGCTTTTTGTGTCGCAAGTATCATCAGTTCAAAAAAAGGCGAGGATCTGGTTATCCTTGACCTGCGTCAGGTTGCGTCTTTTTGCGATTATTTCGTGATTGCTTCCGCTGGTTCATTACGCCAGACTAATGCCATTGCCCAGGCGATAGAAGAGGATTTACGTAAAAAAGGGATTAAGTCCCTTTCCCGGGTTTCTTCTGTGGATGAGTCTGGCTGGATTGTTATGGATCTGTCATCTGTCGTGGTGCATATTTTTCATGCCCCGATGCGCCAGTTTTATGAAATTGAGCGCCTTTGGAGCGATGCCAAAAAGGTGCGGATCCCGAAAAGCGTCTTGAAGTAATTGCAGGCGCCTGCCTTATAAAACCATTCCTTAAGGGAAAATGCCAGATATCCAGGAACTCATAAAATCATTTATTATCTCTTCAGTAAAAGAATCATCAGGGACGGATATTTCTCTTGATTCTTTTACTTTGGACCTGCCGCAGGATAGGCGTTTTGGGGACCTTTCCACTAATATCGCTTTAAGGCTAAGCAAACAACTTAAAAAATCCCCCCGGAAGATCGCAGAGGACCTTCTTTCGGTGATGATGACTCGTCTGGTTTCGCAGGAGAGCTTAAACAGTTGTATTAAACAGATCAAAGCCGAAGGGGTAGGATTTGTTAACTTTTATTTCAATGAACAGTATTTCTATAATCAGCTTAAAGACCTGATCATCCGGGGTAAAGATTATTTACGTTCTACTTGCGGTAATCAAAAGAAGGTCCTGATCGAGTTTGTCAGTGCTAATCCTACTGGTTCCTTGTCTGTCGCGCATGCCCGTCAGGCGGCAGTGGGTGATTGTCTGGCGAATATCCTCGATTTTATGGGATTTGATGTCCGCCGGGAATATTACCTCAATGATGAAGGCAACCAGATCAATATCCTTGGTCGTTCAGTCGGACTAAGGATGAAAGAGTTGGCTGGCGAGCATATCGAATTCCCGGAGGACTATTATCAAGGGGATTATATTTATGATATTGCCAGATTGGCAAAGGAGAAAAATGTTGCCTCCGAAGCCTTGGGTGATTTTGCTGCTGGGTATATCTTAGATATCATAAAACAGGAATTGGATGATTTTGGAGTCAAATTTGACTGCTGGTTCTCTCAAAAGAAATTACGCCAGGACGGCTTAATCGATAAGGCCTTTGGGTATTTAAAACAAAAAGGCTTTTTATATGAGGCCGATGGTGCACTTTGGTTTAAATCCACCGAATTTGGTGATGATAAAGACCGGGTAGTGACGAAAAGCGATGGCTCTTATACTTATCTTGCCCCGGATATTGCTTATCACGAGGAAAAATATAACCGTGGTTTCGAATGGCTGATTAATCTTTGGGGGCCGGATCATCACGGGTATATTAACCGGCTCAAGGCTTCGGTGCAGGCCTTTGGCAAAGAATCAAGTTCATTATCGGTTATTATTGTTCAGTTGGCAACGATATTCAGGGGCGGGCAGCTGGTGCATATGTCGACACGCCGCGGGCAGTATATTACCCTAAGGGAAGTCCTGGATGAAGTTGGCCGTGATGCCGCGCGTTTCTTTTTTGTGATGCGTCGGACTGCCAGTCATCTTGATTTTGACCTGGAAGTGGCAAAAAAACAGAGTTCAGAGAATCCGGTTTATTATGTGCAATATGCCCATGCGCGTATTTGCAGTATTTTACGCAGTACACCTGCGGATATAGATATAAAAAGCGCCGATTTAAGCCTCTTAAAAGAGGATGAAGAGCTGGGATTAGTTAAAAAAATCTTGCAGTTTTCTTATATCCTCAATATTTGTCTGCTTACCCAGGACCCTTTTATGGTGACAGTTTACCTGCAAGAATTATCAGAGCATTTCCATAAGTTCTATGATCGGCATCGTGTTTTAGGTGCGGATAAGGATTTGACGGCAGCGCGCCTTGCGCTGGTTGAGGCTACCCGGATATTGATTGCCGCTGGTTTAGAATTGCTTGGAATTTCCCAACCCGAAAAGATGTGAGCCTATGGCTGGCCACAAAATACTGAATATTCGAGCTCCGGACCCTTACCTGCAGGACATTCTTAGCCGTGAATTAGGAATTAACCCGGTTGTTGCCCAGATCCTGGCTAATCGCGGGATTAATTCGGTAAAAGGCGCGGCAGAGTTTTTAAATACCAGCTCGGACCTTCTTTTAGATCCCTTTACCTTCCGTGACATGCCCAAAGCCGTAGATCTTATCCGCAAAGCTTCGGTTAAGAAAGACACGGTTTTAATTTGTGGGGATTACGATGTCGATGGCTTGACTTCAGTCGCACTGCTTAAATCAATGTTTTTCCGTCTGGGGATCAAGGCATTGCATTATATACCGCACCGCGTGCATGATGGTTATGGCCTGAATAACAAGGTGTGCCAGTTTGCCAGGGAAAAACACGTTAAACTGGTGGTAACCGCGGATTGCGGGACCTCTAATTATGAAGAGGTAAAGCAATTGCGCCAAGATGGCCTTGAGGTAATTATTACCGATCATCATGAACTGTCGCATTCTAATCCGCCGCCGGCTTCTTGTCTGATCAATCCTAAAACCAAAGATTGTCCTTATAAATTCAAGGATCTGGCGGGTGTGGGGGTGGCTTATAAATTAGCTCAAGCGTTAGGCGGCGTTACTTTAGAAGAGGATATGGACCTGGTATCTTTAGGGACGATCGCTGATGTCGTTCCTTTAGTTGGTGAGAACCGGATAATCGCAAAATATGGTTTAGAACAGATTGCGTTGGCAAAGAGGAAAGGGATCAAAGCTTTAGTTGAGGTAAGTTCTGCGCAACTAAGGGAGGTTAATTCATACCTGGTGAGCTTTATTCTTGGCCCGCGCCTTAATGCCAGCGGAAGGGTTTCTTCGGCTGAAGATGCTTTTAATTTGCTGATGAGCGATAATAAAGAAGAAGCGGATGTCCTTGCCAGATCCGTAGACGGCTATAACCGCCAGCGCCAGAAGATAGAAAGCCAGATCCTGGAAGAGGCGGCAGACCTTGTTAATAAAGAAGTAAACTTCAAAGATCATAAAGTGATCGTTGTGGCAGGGCAGGGGTGGCATCAAGGGGTCTTAGGGATTGTAGCGGCAAAACTCGCAGACAGGTTTTATCGGCCGGTTATAGTTATTTCTATCGGTGATAATTATTGCAAAGGATCTGGCCGTTCGATCAAGAACTTCCATTTATTTAAAGCCCTTTTAGGATGCCAGGATCTTTTAAGATCGTTTGGCGGGCATGCGCATGCAGTGGGTTTAGTTTTGGCTAAAGAGAATATAAATGATTTTCGTTCCCAGATTAATATTCTCGCAAACAGTATAATGACCGTTACTGACTTGATGCCGAGCCTGGATATTGATATGGAATTAGGTTTTGCACAGCTTAGTGAGGAGTTATCCTGGCAGATAAAACGCCTGGAGCCTTTTGGCAGCGGAAACCCTATGCCGTTATTTCTTAGCCGTAATTTAAGAGTAAAAGGCCAACCGCAGCTTTTAAGCCGGGATACCTTGAAATTCTGGGCGACTGATGGCGATAATACTTTTCCTGCGATCGGTTTTGGCCTGGGCAGTTTTCGCCAGAGTTTGATTGATTCTGGTTCTTTTGATCTGGTTTATACTTTAGGGATAGATACCTGGCAGGGGAATAATTCGTTGATCCTGGAAGTAAAGGATATATTGTGCAAATAAATAACCCCGTCTATTCGGTAGTGATATTATCTTCGACTAAACGGGGTTATTTTTGTTTTAAGCCTTAAGGATATCGCCTTTTTTGATACAGCGGGTACAGATATAAACTTTTTTAGGATGGCCATCCACTAAAACACGCATTTTTTGCAGGTTAGGCAGGAAATCGCGTTTGTTGCGGCGGCTGATCTTTGAACCAGTGCCGCCTTTTTTCTTAGCCAAACCTTTTCGCACCAGGGTTTTGCCGGCCATTTTCTTTTTTCCGCATTTAAAGCATACTTTAAACATATTTCTTCACTCCTTACTGGATTAGTAATGAATTTAAGGCCAGATTGGCCTAAAAGCTTGATTATTAAACTGGAATTTAAAGTATACTTGAAATTCACCTCTTGTCAAGGTAAAATGTAACAAAGCAATTGGAATATGGATGGTATTTTGGGGATGGCCACGACCGTCCGCTTACCGGGTTATTTAGCCTGTGAAGAGGATGCGATAATTTTCACCAGATTGCGTATTCTGTAGGGGGCAGTCGTGACCGCCCCTGCATGAAGGAATTGCGCGGGTGTGCCTTTTCTGGGCTACACCCCGCGCTAATCGGAATTGCGCGGGTGTGCCTTTTCTGGGCTACACCCCGCGCTAATCGGAATTGCG
>CAZRVK010000007.1:0-8704 GCA_964603585.1 uncultured Planctomycetales bacterium | reverse complement strand
CGGGTGTGCCCTTTCTGGGCAAGGAGGATGTATGATCTATTTTTATCTCTGGCTGGCTTGTGTGGTGGTAACGGGATTATTAGCAAAGAATAAGAACCGCAGTGTGGTAGGATTTGTGGCTTTAGCCATATTTTTCTTTCCGGTAGCTTTGATCCTTATTGCAGTCTTGCCGAAAAAGCCAATTGGTAAAACGCCGCAACCTTTAGCTCCGTTTACCGATCTTAGAGCGGAGTTGAATTCATTGAAAAAACAGCTTGATTATATAACTTTAAGGATACGTTCTTTAGAAGAGAAAATATCCGTTACATTGCCTCAAGAAAGTTCTTCCTCCCCGCAGGTGGAGCCTGAACCGGTTGTTGTTCCTCAAGTAAATACACGCAAAGTCGATATGGAAGCTAATATGGGCCGGTTTTGGCTCAATCGTGCAGGGATAATCATTCTTACTTTAGGTGTAGGATTTTTTATCAGTTATACCTATAAATATTTCGACCAGTACTTTGGCCCATGGCTAAAGATCATTATTGGATACTTGATTAGTGCCGGGTTGTTTTATTTCGGTTTGCGGTTTGAGAAAAAAGAGCTAATGCGTAATTATGGCCGCGTTATTTTAGGCGGAGCATGGGCGGTTACGTATTTAACCACCTACGCGACTTACCATTTTGACGCCTCTAAGATCATATCCAGCCAGTTGCTGTGTTTATTGCTTTTAGCTGTGGTGGTAGCAGGGATAATTGTACATTCTTTAAAATATAAATCACAGGAACTTTCTTCATTAGCTTTATTTATCGGGTATCTTACCGCGACTTTGGGCAATGTGAATTACTTTACCTTTATCACTTCTGCGATGTTGGCTGTGGCTGCCTTGATACTGGTTTACCGGATGCAATGGTTTAGGATGATCTTTACGGGCATATTACTGACATATTTTACTCATTTTGTCTGGATTATCCGCCAAATCTGGCTTTCCCGGGTTGAGGTAAGCCTTCTTAGCGTAGATACGGTGCATTTTATGATAAATTCCGGGTTTCTTCTGATTTATTGGGTGTTATTTACCGCCGGGATCCATCTTTTGCGTACTAAAGAGGAAAGTGTTTATAATAAATTAAGCGCAGCCAATTTCTGCAACTTTATTTTGTTTTTTATAATGGGATACCGGGATCTGTCAGTAATGTATCCCCCGGAAAGGTTTACCTTTGTTTTCTTGCTGGGCGCGGTTTATTTGGCGATCGCCCTGGTTATGGATAAGATCAAGAATAATAAATTATTCGTTAGTAACATTATTATTGCCTTGTCTCTTTTGACGCTTTCTGTGCCTTTAAAGTATATGCCGTTTTATACCAGTGCCATTTGGCTGGTAGAATTGCCGTTCTTGGTCTTTGTTGGGCTCTATTTTGACCGCAGGGTTTTAAGGTACTTTAGCCTTGTGCTGGGAGTGTTCATTATTTCCAAGATTTTATTGGTGGATTTTGAAATGAAACAGGTGGTAACGATCCTTGGGCTTACTTTTAGCTGGAAGAAGTTCATCTTCTTCTTAAGTACTCTTTCTTTAGGCGTATCATTTTATTTGTGCAGGTATGCTAAGAAGTCGCAAGGGGTAGAGAAAAGTATCCTGGAGGAAAAGTTGTATAACTTGTTTTCGGCTCTGGGTGTGTTATCGTTTACATTCTTACTTTGGCTTGTAGTTGGTTTGCAATGGTTGAGTTTCAGCCTTTTCTTGGAAATGACAGGATTATTCTTGCTTGGCGTGTTATTGAAGGACAGCTATTTCCGGGGATATGCACTTTTACTTCTGGCGGTTATTGCCGGGAGATTCTGCTTCGTGGATGATTATGAGCGCTTAGGCCATTTTTTAAAGTGGCTTGTGCTGGGGTTTGAGTTTGTATGTTTATATGCGGTTTATTTTCTTTATAAGCATTTGCAGGATAAGCTGTTGCTTGATGACTTTGAAAATCATCTGGTTAAACCTGTATTTGTCATCTCGACGCTTTTACTTATTGTCGGGATATTCAGGTATGTTCCTGGGTTTTGGATCTCTTTGGCTTTAGGTTTGGCTGGAGTGGCGATGTTTTGTACCGGGTTTATTTCTAAAGAAAAGATCTTTCGCTTTTCCGGATTTATTATTTTTGCGCTTACTATTTCCCGGGTGCTTACCGTAGACCTGGGGAAACTCGCGGTAATTTATAAGATCATCAGTTTTATTGTTTTGGGTATCCTGTTCTTGGGGGTATCGTTTATTTATACAAAATATAATGTCACCCGGCAAAAATAAACCCCTGGAATTTCCCCAAGTCCTTTTGGTTGAGGCCTCTGCTGGATCAGGCAAGACCTATACTCTGGCCAAACGCTACATTCAGTTACTCATCGGCCGGTATTGTATATCATCTCAAATCCCTCTCAATCAGATCCTGGCAATTACGTTTACCAATAAAGCGGCGATTGAAATGAAGGAACGGATCCTGGAGTTCTTAAAGAAAACCGCCTTAGACCAATTCCGGGATTTAAGTGAAAAACATGATATCTTGGATGCTTTGGGTTTAGATGAGGATGCTGCTCGTAAAAAGGCGCATCTGGCGATGGATTTTCTGGTCAGAAATTACAATTTTTTTCAAGTCCAGACCATCGATAGTTTTATAAATGCTATCCTTTGCGGTTGTGCTTTCAAACTGGAGCTTTCGGCGAATTTTAAGACCGAAGACGATTATCGCCGGTATCTGGCGTATAGTTTAGATAAGCTGATCGACCGGGCGGCAACCGATAATGAGGTTATGCGCATTATTCAGGGTTTTTTGCACCAGTATCTTTATGTAGAGAATAAAACCAGTTGGTTCCCGAAACAGAATATCCTGGAGATCATGGAGAATATATTCTCAAAGTCCAATAAGCATGCCGGGGTATTTATCCGCAGCCAAACTGAAGCAAAAGATTTAAAAGCCCTGAAGAAAAAGATCATCGATCTGATCAATGTTTTGCCGCAGGTCATGCCGGAAGGAGTAAACAAATCGTTTCTGAAGAGCCTGGATAATTTTTTCAAGAAGAATAAGGAAAATTTTGATATTGATAAACTCTCGGAATTCTTTAAAAAAGAGTTTCTTCCTTTAAACAAAGGCGCTTCTGCTTCAAAAGAGGCGGAAACGCTCTGGCAAAAGATCAGGCAGGCGTTAGAAGAATTATGCCTGACTGAATCATCTTCGGCATTCAATTATTATATCGATATTTTTAACCGCCTGCATGTCGATCTGCGGCATATTGCAAGCCATGACGATGTTTTGTTCCTGGAGGCGTTGAATAAGGAGGCGTACAGGCTTTTTGATGAGGACCTTGTCGGGCCGCCGGAGATCTATTACCGTTTAGCCACCCGTTTTAAACATTTTTTATTGGATGAGTTCCAGGATACTTCGTATTTGCAATGGCAGAACCTTAAACCTATGGTAGAGGAAGCCCTTTCTACAGATGGATCGTTGTTTTATGTGGGAGATAAGAAGCAGGCGATCTATCGTTTTAGAGGGGGTGAGGCAGAGTTAATCAATTCTGTAAAAGAGCGTTTTCAAGGATTTAATTTTATTCAGCAAAACCTGAATATTAATTATCGTAGCCGCAAAGAGATAGTCGAGTTCAATAATTCGGTTTTTTCCGAGGCTAATCTGGCAAGATTCTTTAGTTCTAAGGAAGAGGCCAAAAAAGGGGGGATCGAGTTTAGCGATGAAGATATCCAAGAGATAATTGAAGTGTTTGGCGATTCCCGCCAGAGTTTCCGTCCGGATAATTCGGGAGGATATGTGCAAAGCGAGTTCCTGGATTATCGTACCCGGCAAGAAGCAGAAGATGCGCTTCGGGGCAAATTGATCGCGCTCTTGAATGATCTGCATAAACGTTTTGCGTATGGGGATATGGTTTTGTTGGCCAGAGAAAACAGCCAGGTTGAGCTTTTGACCGGGTGGTTACTGGCGGAGAATATACCGGTTGAATCCGAAAAAACCCTGGATATCCGCCAAAATGCTTATATCAAGGAGCTGGTATCCTTCTTGAGGTTTTTGAATTCTCCCATTGATGATCTTTCTTTTGCATCCTTTATTCTCGGTGATATTTTCTTAAAGGCTTCAGGTTTAGATATCAAAGTTATACAAGATTTCCTGTTTTCCCTCCAGGTAAAAAAGCAAAAAGGTGTCTATATCTATCGGGAATTCCGCCTGCAGTTTTCGGGTCTGTGGGATGAGTTGATAGAGGATTTCTTTAAGAATGTTGGGTTTGTCCCTCTTTATGAGCTGATGATCAGTATTTTTCATAAGTTCAGGGTAATGAATGATTTTGCAGGATATCAGGGTTTTTTCATGCGCTTGCTTGAGATGATCAAAACCGAGGAGGAGGATAACTTTAGCATTGCAGGGTTTTTGGAATCATTCGATAAACCTGGACGCGAGGGGGTATATGTGAACGCTTCCGAAAGCGATGCGGTCAAGATCATTACGATCCATAAATCCAAAGGCTTGGAGTTTCCGGTAGTAGTCTTGCCATTTTTAGAGATGAATGTCAGAACTGATAATGAATGCCTGGTTGCGGACGGGCTTGAGCTTAAACTTATCCGGCTAAAGAAAAAATACGCTGATTTTTCTCCGGCGCTCGAGCGATTGTATCGCGATGGGTATATCAAGTCATTTATTGATGAGTTGAACAATATGTATGTTTCTTTTACCAGGGCCAAGGATGAGTTGTATATCTTTGTTTCTTGCCTGGCCCAGAACAGTTTTAATTTGGCCCAAATTTTCCTGCCGGAAAACAATTTTACTCGCGGGGTTTTGGTGCCGGATCATATAAAAACCAGGGCCGCTAAACCCTCTATAGAAATCCCGCCGTCGCAGTATAAAGACTGGATCGGTATCTTAAAGGATGAATTTATTGATGAAGGTGTTATCCTGGGCAGGGAGAATATTAAAAGAGGAGAGGTTCTGCATTATTTGCTTTCCTGTATCGGTAATTTGCCTGTCTCTGGTTTTGAGCCGGAGATCCAGGAAGCATTAAAGCGGGCGCGGGTCAAGTTTCCTTTTATCAATGATCTCTCTGGATATAAAGCGGTAATGGATAAATTGCTGGCCGATAAGATCCTGGGCGGGTATTTTCGTTTTGAGCATGGCCAGGTTTATCGGGAAAAGGAGATCATTGATCATTTAGGCCTGACTAAACGGATCGACCGGCTGCTGGTAAATTCTCACGAGGCAGTGGTAATAGATTATAAAAGTTCCCGGGATCCCTCCGGCCGGTATTCTGCGCAGGTAAAGGAGTATATGAGTATCATTGGGCAAATTTATCCCGAAAAGAATGTTCGTGGAGTGTTGGTATATCTGGATGATTTAAGTGTAGAAGAGGTCGAGACTGGCAACAACACTGGGTTATGAGCGTGATTTTATGAGAAAAACGATCAAATACGAATTCACCGACAATTTTATCCTTAAACTCGCTGATTTTATCGAGGATAATTATCTTAAGCAAAACCGGGATTTAAGCCGTCTGGCTTTTGTTTTTGGCGGTAAACGGCCGGCGTTGTTTTTAAAAAGAGAGCTTGCCCTGCGGCAGAAGAAAGGTTTTTTCTCCCCATCTTTCTTCTCGGTCGATGAATTTGTAGAGTATATTTTTATGAAGAAATATTCCAGGACAAAAATAACCGATCTGGATGCCGGATACTTGATTTATCATCTGGCAAAGAAAATATCGCCCGGTATCCTAAAAGACAGGGAAAGTTTTTCCCGGTTTTTGCCCTGGACTCGGGAGATCCTGAACTTTATTGAACAACTGGATCTGGAGGATATCCCTGTTGCTTCTTTAGGCAATATCCAATCCAAGGCGCAGATCGGTTACGATGTCCCGGAAAGTATAAATGCCCTTTTAGAAAGTGTGATCGCCTTAAGGCAGGCTTACCATAGGTCTTTGGAGAATAGTGGGGCTTATTCTCGAGGGCTCATGTATTTACTTGCTTCAGAAAATATTAATGAAATCAGCCTAAATGAGTTCGATCAGATCCATTTTTGCGGATTATCTTATTTGTATAAAACCGAAGATAATATTATTGATTCTCTTTGTGCCAAAGACAGAGCTATGGTTTTTATTCAAGAGGAGGAGATTGGTTGGGCGAAACCGGATTTTGAACTGACCATTGAGGCGGGGTTTGATTTGCACACTCAGGCCTGCCTGGTACGTCAGAGGCTTAAAGGAACCGATGGCCTTGATAAAACCGTAGTGGTGCTTCCGGTAACCGAAAACGTGATCCCGGTGCTTTCCGAGATCTCGTCTTCAGTCGGAGATTTCAATGTTTCTATGGGGTATCCTTTAAAACGTAGTTCTTTGTATTCGCTTTTCAGCCTTTTATTTAAAGCGCAAAACAGCGTAAAAGACGGGTGTTATTATACGCGTGACTATTTAAATGTTTTAAGCCATCCTCTGGTAAAGAATCTTAAGATCTTGCCTAACCCGGGAGTAGTCCGGGTTTTGGTGCATAAGATCGAAGAGATCCTTTTGGGGATGGAGGCTACTTCTTTGGGGGGGAGTTTGTTCTTTAAGCTTTCGGATATATCGGGTTGCCGGCAGTTGTATGATCTGGCGATGCAAACCGTTAAAAGTATGGATTTTGAGATTACTTATGATGAGCTAAAATCCGCAGTCCGGCAGTTACATCTACTTTTGTTCTTATCGTGGGAGGAGATCGTTAATTTTGCGGGTTTTTCCTGCAGTTTAGATGAGTTCCTTGGGGTATTGGCCGCGAAAAGTTCCCTGGGGAATTATCCGCTTAATTTAAAAATGCTGGACCGGATTTATGCGATAAATGATGAGCTTATGCGTTCTTCTTTTAAGGATGAGCCGTTTGTCAGGGAGGATATATTCAAGATATTTATCGATAAATTAGAAAGTGAAATGGTGGCTTTTTCCGGTTCTCCTTTGAAAGGGCTGCAGGTATTGGGATTGTTTGAAACCCGGTCATTGAATTTCGAACGGGTGGTTATTATGGATATGAATGAAGCAGGTTTGCCTAATTTGAGGATTTATGAGCCGCTTATTCCACGGGAGGTAATGGTCAGTTTAGGGCTTAACCGTCTGGAGAAAGAAGAGGAGATCCAGCGTTACCAGTTCCGCCGGCTGATTTACGGGGCAAAACACGTGCACTTGATTTATCAGGACGATCCCAAAAAAGAAAAAAGCCGGTTTATCGAAGAGCTGTTGTGGCAAAGGCAGATCCGGGAGAATAAACTCGAGGTCTTACCGGTATTAAGGGGTAATTTTCGAGTGGAGGTTTTACCTAAGCGGATAGAAATATCTAAAGATGCCAAAATATTAACTTTTTTAAAGCAGCATGAATATTCTGCTTCGAGTATCAATACCTATTTGCATTGCCCGTTACGGTTTTATTACCAGTATGTTTTAGGCTTAAAGGAGAAAGAGGTCATTCTGGATGAGCCTGAAGGCAAAGATATCGGTACGTTCATCCATAATTTGTTAGAAACGGTGTTTACCCCTTTTCTTAATAAACAACCCCTAATCAATGATAAATTCTGCGAGAATTTCTTTTGTCTTTTAGACGAGAAGTTTGCCGAGGAGTTTGCGCGTAAGATGAAATCGGATTCATTCTTGATCAAGGAGATTATGGTTTTTCGGTTAAAGCAGTTTCTGGCCAATGAAAAGAAACGGGCAGTAGCCGAATTGCTTTCTCTTGAGGATACTTTTAAGGGGATGATCAAGTTTGAAAACGGGGAATTCAAGTTTCAGGCCAGGATTGACCGGATTGATCGGTTGAGTGACGGTAGTATCCTGGTTCTTGATTATAAGACCGGCGGCGCTGATATTCTGCCGCAAGAGGCAGAGAAGATCGAAGCGGCGGGATTAAAGAGGCAGGTTTTAAAGAATACCCTTAAATCCATACAACTGCCGCTGTATCTTTATTTTGTCGGTTCTCAACAAAAGTATTTTGGCCAGAGGATCAATGCTGCACTTTATTCCATAAAGGATATGGACAAGGATTTTGGGTTGAAGGCGCTTTTTAAAAATGAAAAGCAATTAGCTGAAAAAGACAAGAGCCTGCAGATTTATTTATCGGCGCTTGATGCTTTGCTTGGTGATATTTTAGATCCGGCCGTTCCTTTTATGGCGGATGATGACGCCCGGCAATGCGAGTATTGCCCGTTTGGTTATTTGTGCCGGTAGTATTTGTAAGGGCTATAAGTAACGAGGCAGGAAAGGTGGGTAGGATGATGGCAGAATTCGGGGTGGGTTTAGATAAAGAGGATGCGTTGGCGGATAAGATGATGTGTTTAGGTGTTCGCCCGGATGATATTATCGAGCGTTTTATCCGTTCCCAGGGGCCGGGAGGGCAGAATGTGAATAAAACATCCACGTGCGTTTACTTAAAGCATATTCCTACTGGAATAGAAGTGAAGTGCCAAAAGAAGCGCTCACAAGCGCTAAACAGATATATTGCCCGCCAGATCCTTTTAAAAAAGATCGAAACTGCTATTTTGGGTGATTTATCAGAGGAAAGGAAGCGTATCGAGAAGATCCGTCGTCAAAAACGTAAGCGTTCAAGAAGAGCAAAGCTAAAAGTGCTTGAAGCAAAAAGGAAGCATTCGCAAAAGAAGCGTCTGCGTGCATCAGTAAGAGAGGAAGTAGATTAAAAAGGGGACGTTTCTATTTTCTTAAAGAAAAAATAGAAACGTCCCCTTTTCTG
>CAZRVK010000006.1:112777-144014 GCA_964603585.1 uncultured Planctomycetales bacterium | reverse complement strand
TTACGGCTAGGACTACCAGGGTATCTAATCCTGTTTGCTCCCCTAGCTTTCGCAGTTCAGCGTCAGGGACAGACCAGAGAGCCGCTTTCGCCACAGGTGTTCCTCCCGATCTCTACAGATTTCACCCTTACACCGGGAATTCCGCTCTCCTCTCCTGTCCTCAATCCCATCAGTTTTAAAAGCAGTTCTGCAGTTAAGCTGCAGGATTTCACTTCTAACTTAGTGGGACACCTACCTGCCCTTTACACCCAATAAATCCGAGTAACGCTCGCCACCCCCGTATTACCGCGGCTGCTGGCACGGAGTTGGCCGTGGCTTCTTCTCTAGGTACCGTCAGTTCTAGCAGTTAACTAGAAGTTTCTTCCCCATCGAAAGAGGTTTACGATCCGAAAACCTTCATCCCTCACGCGGCGTCACATAGTCAGGGTTTCCCCCATTGCTAAATATCCTCGACTGCAGCCTCCCGTAGGAGTCGGGGCAGTGTCTCAGTCCCCGTGTGGCTGACCACCCTCTCAGGCCAGCTACCCGTCAAAAGCCTTGGTAGGCCGTTACCCTGCCAACTAGCTGATAGGTCATGAGCTTATCTTTAAGCAACAACTCTTGCGAGCCATCTTTACATACAATGGCCTGCGCCACTGTAAACACATCGGGTATTATCTCCACTTTCGCGAAGCTATCCCCGACTTAAAGGTAAATTACTCACGCATTCCTCACCAGTCTGCCGCTATATCTCCAGACAAATTGGCATCCGCCTTGCGGCTTCAACCTCTCCATCCGGAGTATCGCTCGACTTGCATGCCTAATCTACGCCGCCAGCGTTCACTCTGAGCCAGGATCAAACTCTCCGAAAAATTTAAAATTCGAAAAGATAAGTATAATGGCTCTTTGATTACTTTTTTGTTACCTCGTTTCCGCTTGGCTATTAATTAGAAAGAACATTCATCCCGCTCAATTTGAAGGGCGGGCGTGCCGCTTGCAGCGGCAAAAAAAAAGCACCCCGACAATTCAAGAGTGCTTTAAAATCTATTCTCGCACTTCGTTTAAAGTCGATAACCTAACTACCCAAACCTGACAATTGCTTTTTTTATTGTTTTCACAATAATGAAGTCGCTTTCGCGATACCCTAATATCTTTAGGGGAGAAACAAATATACCAGACACATCCCTAATTGTCAAGTATTTTTTTTGTTTTTTTTTAAGATATATCTTTGCGGCTTTAATCGCGCCAATAATAGTCGTATTTACTTATTGATTATTTCGGTAATCTTGAATATTGGCATAAACAAAGCGATAACGATCCCGCCGACAATCACACCCAAAAAAACAATCACCATCGGTTCAATCAGACTTGTCATCCCGGCAACTGCAGTATCTACCTGTTCATCGTAGAAATCCGCAATTTTAGAAAGCATCTTTTCTAATTGCCCGGTCTGCTCTCCTACCGCGATCATCCGGCATACCATGGGCGGAAAAATCTTGGTTTTTGATAAATGCTGATGGATAGGTTCGCCTTCCCTGACCGCCGAACGGGACGCCATTACCGTTTCCTCTACTACTTTATTCCCTGAAGTTACCGCGACAATATCCAAAGCATTCAAGACCGCGACACCGCTCTTAGTCAAGGTAGAGAATGTCCGGGAAAATCTGGCAACCGCTAATTTGCGAAAAAGATCACCAAATACCGGAAGATGCAGCTTAAAATTATCGAAGTTATACCTGCCTTTGGCAGTGCTGATATATTTCTTGAACACAATGATGGAAGCGATCAAAACAACCAATACCAATAAGAACCATTTCCTTAAGATATCGCTGATCCCAATCAAGATAAGCGTCGGCAGTGGCAGCGTGCCTCCTAAGCTTACAAAAATACCTTTAAATGTCGGTACAACCGTAAGTAAAAGAACAGCCGTGATCAATCCAGCAATAATGATTACGGCAACCGGATAAACCAGGCTCGACTTGACTTTTCGATTAAGGCTGGCGCTTTTTTCAAGATAAGTAGCAAGCCGGTCTAACACATCCGCAAGCATACCTGAAGTTTCTCCCGCCCTGGCCATATTGATGAATAGACCGGAAAAGACCTGCGGATGTTTTCCTAAGGCATCGCAAAAACTTGTACCTCCTTCAATATCACGCTGCACAATGGAAACCACCCTTTTCAATCCCGGGGCTTCAATCTGCTCTGCAAGGATCGCTAAGGCCTGAACCAGAGGGATCCCGGAATCTATCATCGTAGCTAACTGGCGGGAAAAGATCACTATATCATCAAGCTTAACTGAAGCATCCTTTTTGGGTTTACCAGTTTGTTTTTTTGCCACCTCAACCGACAGGACAATCAAACTCTGCTTATGCAGGATTTCCGCCACATCCACTTCATTAGGGGCATCTAAAACCCCAATCACAGTTTTTCCACTTTTATCCTTAGCGGTATAACTAAAAGTCCCCATACTGCCTCCCTATAGCCTTACAGAAACAAAACGCATAGATATTCGAGAATTAACCCGGATCAAGATCATCTACAATCTTTAAGAAAGCCTTGACCACTGAAGGGTCAAACTGCGTGCCAGAATTATTACGGATCTCCTGAAGCGCGTTTTCCTTTGATAAAGGCACAGTTCTATACGAACGTGCTGACCTCATAGCATCATAAGCGTCCGCCAAATGGATGATCCTCGCACCCAGAACGATATCCTTACCGCTTAATCCTTCAGGATATCCCGAACCGTCATAATGTTCATGATGCTGCCGGATCATATCGATCGCCCCATTTAAAAATGTCAGTGACTCCAATATTTGTGAAGCGGTAAGCGGATGCCGGCGCATTACCTGCCATTCCTCCTCGGTCAAATTCCCTGGCTTCATCAAAATACTGTCCTGGATACCGATCTTCCCCAGATCATGCAATTCACAAGCCTCTCTTAAAAGCTCGATATCCTTAACGGAAAGGCCAAGCTCTTCAGCAATACCGATACCATATTTTGTTACCATTTGCGAGTGGCTGTGCGTATAATGGTCCCTTGCGTCGATCGCCTCCGCCAAAGCCTTTATCGTTCTTAAGTAGGTTGAACGCAAATTCTCATATAAACGGGCCAGGTTTTTAGCCGAATCCTCCACCCTTGTTGCCAAAAACAGATTTTGTTTCTGCAGGGAATCGTTATATTCATGCAAACCCTGCACCAATTTTCTCTGTGATGTAAGCATTTTATGCAGTTCCGCGCTTTTACGGATCAAAAAGAACATCCTGGAAGTGTCTGCTACGCTGGTTACGATATCATAAACCCCGGCATCAATCAATTCCCGCATCATTTCCTTGTTATCCTCAAGGATAAAGGAAATAATACAGCAATCCGGATCGATCTTCTTTAATTCTCTTATAAAAGGAATCCCCCCAGAGGCATCTACGGTAAATACCACCACGTCAAAAATCCTGGTTTTAAATTCAGAAAATGCAGTATCTATGGTGGTTGAAAATGAAACGATACAATTATCATTGATCTCCGGATCGGCCTTAAAAGATGTCGGTAATACCCCATAACGGTCTTCGTCAAACAAAAGAACTTTTATTTTCTCCATTTTATTCCTCTGTGGTTATCCTTAAGGCCTCATCTAACGAGATCGTACCTTCTTTTACCTTGATAAAGGCATCATCCCTTAAAGTCAACATCCCGAGTTTATCAAGGGCGTATTTCTTTATTTCATCGATTGAAACCCTTTTTGTTATCATATCCCGAATTACGTCGTCGATCAAAACCACTTCCAAGATCGCCACCCGGCCGTGAAACCCGGTATTATTGCAATACTTGCAACCTTTAGCGCCATAAAATGTGATCTTATCCTTAAAACCGATATTTTCGGCAAAATCTTCCGGGATATCAACCGGAACACGGCATTTAAGGCAAAGCTTACGCGCCAGGCGTTGCGCACAAAGCATAATTAAGCTCGAGGCCACTAGGAATGGTTCGAGTTCCATGTCAATCAGACGGCTAATACTGCTTATCGCATCATTGGTGTGCAAGGTCGAAAAAACCAATTGTCCGGTTAACGCCGCTTTTATAGCGATATCTGCTGTCTCACCGTCGCGAATCTCCCCAATCATGATCACATCTGGGCTTTGCCTTAAGATCGCCCGTAAACCAGAAGCAAAAGTAAATTTTATATCTGGCTTCACCTGAACCTGGGTTATACCCTCAACTTGATACTCTACCGGATCTTCAACCGTAACAATATTCTTTTCCGGCGTATTAAGCTGATTCAATATCGAATATAAAGTCGTGGATTTTCCAGATCCCGTTGGCCCTGTAATCAGGATCATACCAAAAGGCTTGGCCACGGCCTCTTTAAACAAAACAGTCGGCCTCTCGGAAAAACCAAGTTTATCCAAGCCTACAGAAAGATTAGCCTTATCCAAAGCCCTTAAAACAAATTTTTGCCCGAATGTCGTCGGCAGGCTGGATACGCGAAAATCTATTTCCTTGCTTTCAAATTTTACTTTAAACCTTCCATCTTGAGGTATCCTATTCTCGGTAATATCAAGATTGGAAATGATCTTAAGGCGGGCCAAAACTGCATTCTGATTCTTTTTGGGGATCTTAAATATTTCATGCAACGAACCATCCACTCTATATCTAACGCGCAACCCGTCGAGCTCCGGTTCAATATGGATATCCGATGCCCTTTTCCTTAACGCCTCGCTTAACATAAGGTCCACGAGCTTGACAATCGGGGCCTTGAGGCTGTCTTTTACCGCACTGCTTAGTTCAATATCCTCGCCTTTTAATACTTCCACGGAATCTTTCTCTATGCCGCTTTGAGCTAAATAATCCTCTTCTGAAGGCTTTTCCGTATCCGCCGATTTTTCATGGTATTGATTTTCCACCGCCTTCAAGATCTCGTCTTTCGAGCTTAAAACCGTATCGATAGTACACCCGGTAAATGTCCGCAGGTCATCTAAAGCAAAGATGTTTAAAGGGTCCGATATAGCCACGGTCAAGGTATTGCCTATACGGGATATGGGGATAATCACATATTGTTTCGCCATATGCTCCGGAATAAGTTTAACTATCTCCGGATCGAATTTATATTTTGCAAGATGCAGTGCAGGGATATAAAGCTGTTCAGAAAATAAGGATAAAAGGTCTTCTTCAGAGATAAAATTCTTTTCGATCAAAACCCTCCTTAAAGGAAGCTGTTTTTCCTTTTGTATATCGATCGCCTCATCTAACTGCTCTTTGGTGAGCCGTTTACTCTTTATAAGGATCTCGATTATATTTTCCTTTAGACTCTGCATGTTTAATTTAAATCATTCATCTGCAATAGTTACCCTTAGGATCTCCTCAAGAGAAGTCAACCCCTGCAGTGCCAACGCCAAGCCTTCCTCCCTCAAAGTCAGCATTCCCTCTTCTCTGGCCTTAGACTTAATCTGCGACTCTTGCGCGCGGCTCAAAACAAGCTCCCTGACGGCTCCACTTAAAAGCAGAACCTCTGCAATGGCCAGCCGGCCGCTGTAGCCGGTATTAAAACAGTGTTGACAACCGCGCGGACGAAAAAACTCCGGGTTTATCGCATTAATTTTAAGTTTATTAGCGACCTCTTTATCCAAAACATATTTTTCCCGGCAATGCAGGCAGATCTTGCGTACCAGTCTCTGGCCCACTACACAAACCAAAGAAGCATCAATTAAATATGGTTCAACTCCCATATTGATCAACCGGACGATCGCGCCTGCTGAAGTTGTCGTATGTAAAGTTGAGATCACCAAATGCCCGGTAAGCGCACTTTTTATGGCAATATCCATTGTTTCGAAATCCCGGATCTCCCCTATCATGATCACATTTGGATCCTGGCGCAAGATAGACCGCAATGCGCTGGCAAAGGTAAGCCCAATATCGGGCCTTACCGGCACCTGGTTTATCCCATCCAGCTGGTATTCCACCGGATCCTCTACAGTAACAATATTCTTTTTGGGGTCATCGACAAACTTTAACAAGGAATATAAAGTCGTGGTCTTACCGCTTCCGGTAGGCCCGCAAACCAATATCATCCCATGAGGCAGTTTCGCCATTTTTCTTAGTTTCTCTAATACATCTTCGGCAAACCCAAGTTTTTGGATATCCAAGGTAGCTTGTGACTTGTCCAATATTCGGATAACTACTTTTTCCCCGGCACTGGCCGGCAGTATCGATACCCGAAAATCAACCTCCCTGCCCAGCAAATTGGCCTTAAAACGGCCATCCTGCGGCAGGCGATGTTCGGCGATATTTAGGTCAGAAATGACTTTAATACGCGATACTATTGAAGAATGCATAGCGCGCGGAGGAGAAACCTGCTCACGTAATACACCATCAATACGAAAACGCACCCGAAGTTTGGTTTCCGAAGGCTCGATCATAACATCCGAAGCTTTACTTTTAACCGCTTCTTCAAGGATCATATTCGTAACTTTGATCACCGGGACTTCCTGGCTGATCCTGGTAAGCTCCTGATCGCTCGGCAAAGCTTCTTTTTCGTCTTTTATGAATTCTATACTGGTATCAGATATCTCTTTGACCAGATCATCAATTGCTCCGCGCGTAAGATCCGGATAAGCAGTCTCTAAAGTAGCCGCGATATCCACAGACGAAGCAATAATAGTGTTTATCTTATATCCGGTAAGAGATTTGACATGGTCAATAGCAAATACATTCAGAGGGTCTGCCATAGCTAAAGTTATCGTATCTCCGATCTTAGATACCGGGATTATCTGGTAATGGCGGGCAACTTCAATGGGGAATATTTTTATTACTTCCGGATCAATCCTAAAGCGTTTTAAATCGATAAGAGGCAAACCCAGTCCCTGGCTTAATGAAGAGCTTAAATCTTCCGGGCGGACAAAATTCAAATCGATTATAATCTGACTAAGCCGGCCGCCTTTCTTGGTCTGGACAGCCAAAGCCTGGGCAAGCTGATCTTGAGTTATCAGCTTATTGTGTATCAGAATATCCGTAAGGCGTTCTTTTAAGGAGATCATCTCTTGGTTAATAGCTTACAACTATCCATGCACCCCAGCGATAACACAATATTCGATTATTCCCGGTCTTTGTAATATTTCTCGATCGCCTTTTTTATATCTGAAGAGGTAGAAACAAATGTCTGGACATTGCATCCTGAAAGCAGCTCGACATCCTCAATTGCCTGAAAATTAAGCGGGTTAGACATAGCTAAAGTCAAATTATTACCGATCTTATCTATCGGGATCAGTGCATATTGACGGGCAACTCGTTTGGGGACAATTTCTATAATATCAATGTTGATCTCATAACTGGCCAACGGCAAATACGGAAACCCATATTGGGCAGTAAGCGACTGTGCAATATCCTCCTCTTTAGCAAACCCCAATTCAACTAAAATCTCTCCGATAAGGCCGCCTCTTTCTTTTTGAAAAACAATGGCCTTATCAAGCTGGTTACGGTCAATAACACCTCTTTCAACCAATAACTCCCCCAATTGTTTATTGATAATCTTTCTGGTCGTCATAATCGCCTAAATTACACGGTTCTTACCTTGGGCCTTGGCAATCACAACTGCCTGCCTGGCTTTTGTAAACAACTCATCCGCATCTACTCCATCCAAAGGGTTTTCGCTTATTCCCGCTGAAACAGTGACTCTGCGTTTAATATCTTTTTCCGGGCTAAATACACCTTCGATCTTCTTGCGGATATCTTCTGCAATTACTTGAGCATTACGCTTGTTACGTTCGGGCAAAACCACAGCAAACTCATTGTCGCCGGTACGCGCGGCACGGTCAACTTCAGTAATAGATTCGCGTATCAATGAAGAAACCCTTTTTATTACACCTTCGCTTTGCAAAGCGCCGAATTCACGATGGAATGCTTTAAAATCATCGATATTAAGCATAATGAATGCGCAGGGGCGCTGATAAATGATCGCGCGTTTTATCTCTTCCTGCAGGCGGCCATGAATAAACCGTTCATTATATAAACCTGTTAAAGCATCTTTTATTTCCAGTTTTTCCACGGAATGTGATAGTAAATCATTTTCCATGGCAATAGTCACCTGTTTTACAAAAATATCAAGTAATTCTATATCTTCTTTGCGGTAAACAAACCTGTCTTTATTGGTGCCTATCCCAAATAACCCTGCAAGTTTACCTTTCAGGAAAACCGGGAGCATAATCGAATTCTTTAACCTCACCTGTTCTGGAAACAACGGCTTATCCGGATGTGGCAATGGATTATCAGAATCGACCACCACGGGTTTATTCGCCTTAAAGGCCTTAACCAGTAAAGGATCATCTATAGGTATCTTGGAATCATATAAATAATCGGTCATAAGGCCATCGGCTACTTTAGTCTGAAACTGTTTCCCCTCTTTATCCAGGAATAGAATAAAGGCTGTATCTGAATTAGCCAGGATCCGTGATTTTTCAACTGCCAAATGTAAGACCTCATCGAGCTTAGCCCCTTGCGAAATGATCGAACTTATCTGCAAAAGGCTGGAAAGCGCAAGCACCCGCTTTTGTATCTCGACATTGATCTCGCTTGTCCTCTCACTATACCCTTTTAATTCATCCATACTCTTACGTATACGCATAGTCAGCTGGTTTAATGTATCCTCAAGAAAACCCAACTCATCATCTTTACTGACTTGGATCTTGCCAGCCATATCACCATCGGCAATTAACTTCACTTCAGAACTAATATTAACAATACGATCAAAAACCTGTTTTATGAGAAAGAATCCGATCACCGCGATCAAAGAGCTTATGACCACAGAAATGGTTATACTGGCATTATCGATCTTAAATCCAACCCTGGGCAAAACATAATTTGCCACGATATAAAAAGCCACCATTAAAGGTAAAACAGACATCAGGCAAAAGGCAACCCTTAATTTACGCCTTAATTTACCTGTGGCTAAATTTGTATTCTTGAATATTGCCATTTTTAATCCTCCACTGATCTATGCGCCTATGGTCAAGCTTGTCTGACTTAAAGAGAATTATACATCCTATCTTATTTTATATCAATAACTTTGTTATACTCTGTGCGCAATGACTCTTTACTTGCCCCCATTTCCAGGAAATCCCAGGGCAGAACTTCATCCAAAGAACGTTCTTTCAAATAAAAATCCGCTTTTATCCCGCATTCTTCGAAAGCACTGGTCCAGTGCTCAAATTTCAAATGCTCGCTCCAGCCATCAAATCGAGCCCCTTTTTCAAAAGCTTTTTCGATCACCAGGCTCAATCTGCGGTCTCCTCGGGAAAGGATTCCTTCTAAAAAACTCATTGTCGGATTATGAAAATTCAGCTGTAGCCTGCGGTTCTTTAACTTTGCCCGGATATAATCGCACTTGGCTTTAAAATCATTGATCCCGGACATTTTAAACCACTGAAAACAGGTATGTGGTTTAGGGATCAAAGTATTAATGCTGATATTTATCTGTGCCGGGCCTTGAGAAGCTTTTCTTCTTAATTCAGAAACTTGGGAAGCAAACTGCAATATACTGTCTAAGTCGGATTCTTCTTCATGCGGCAGGCCGATCATAAAGTAAAGTTTTACCCTTTGATATCCATAAACATAAGCCTGTTCCAGGGATTTAAAAAAACTACCTGTATCAAAATCCTTGCCTAAAACCCTGCGCAATCTTTCGTTGCCTGCTTCCGGAGCAAAAGTAAGGCCGGTTTTTTTAATGGTCGCGATCAGATTCGTAATGCCTCCCAGGAATGTCTTGGGCTTGATTGACGGTAAAGAAATACTGACGCCGTTTTGTTTGCAAAAACCGGTCAAGGATTGCAACAACTGGGCAATATCCGGGTAATCACTCACCGAAAGCCCTCCCAAAGATATTTCTTCATAACCCGTTTGCTCATACGCCTGGCTTGCCAAACTAAGGATATTACTGACCTCTCTTTTTCGAAACGGATAATAAAATTGCCTGGCTTGGCAGAAACGGCAGGTATTCGGACAGCCGCGCATAATCTCCAAAGTAATACGGTCATGGATTATTCCAATATAGGGGACCATCCATTGCACCGGAAAGAATGCCTGTTCAAGGCTGAAGACATACCGCTTTTTGATCTTTTCCGGGGCCCCGGATATCTTTGGGCGAAAAGACTCAACCCTGCCTTCAGGGGTATAGCAAACTTCATATAAAGACGGCACATAAACACCTTCGAGATGCGAAAACAAAAGCAATAAATCCTGCTTGGATATCCTTGCGGTCTTGAATTCATTCTTATTTTGCCGGTAAATATCCATGATCTCAACAATAACCTCCTCGGCTTCACCAATCACGAACAAGTCAAAAAAATCATGCATCGGTTCAGGATTAGTTACACACGGCCCGCCTCCGATAACCAAAGGAAAAGAACAATCACGGAATGACGACTTTAGAGGGATATTGCCTAAATCCAGCAGATTTAAAACATTTGTATATGCCAATTCATACCCTAATGAAAAACCGACGATATCAAAATCCTTAAGCGGTTGTTTTGATTCCAAGGATAAGATCTCAAGTTTTTGCTTGCGTAACGCTTCTTCCATATCAGGCGCGCAGGAAAAAAACCTTTCACAGCAGATATCCGGAATATTATTAAGTATCCCATAAAGGATCCGGATCCCCAAATTGCTCATCCCCACTTCATACAGATCAGGAAAACATAAAGCGAACCGGATATTGCTTTCCGCAAAGATTTTAGTTGACACATTCCACTCTGCGCCGATATAACGGCCGGGTTTCATTACCCCAGATAGAATATTCTCGAACATAACTCTCCTAAAAGATTGCCCGCCTGGTGCCGATATTAGCCAATATACCCAAGGCAATAAAAGTTACCATAACCGAAGACCCGCCATAACTCATTAGCGGCAACGGCACTCCCACGACCGGGGCCAGCCCTAAATTCATCGAAACATTTACAAAAACCTGGATCCCCAATATCAGGCAAATTCCCAGGCTCAAATTCCGGCCAAAATGATCCTTTGTAGCAGAGGCTATCTTTATGCCTTCCCTGATCAAAATGTAATATAAAAGCAATAGGACCACTGCCCCAAACATCCCCCACTCTTCAGCAAAGGTAGAGAAAATAAAATCAGTATGCGACTCCGGCAAGAAATGCAATTGGCTTTGTGTCCCGGCAAGCCAGCCTTTTCCAAAAAATCCTGCCGACCCAATGGCGATCTTAGACTGAATTACCGTATAGCCGGCTCCGAGGGGATCAATATTTGGATTTAAAAATACCAACAGCCGGTTTTTCTGATAATCCCTTAAAAAATGCCAGGCAAAAGGAAGCGATGCGGCAGAGGCCAAGAAAATAAGCCCCAAAAACCTTAACTTTATGCCTCCTACATACATCATTGATACAAACATGAAGACGATCAATAACCCGGTCCCGAGATCGGGCTGCTCAACGATCAAAGCGACCGGAATAATAACATAAATGAAAGGGATAATGATTGCACGGAATATCCCATAACGGTTTACTCCTAAAGCTATATCATCAACTGATTTCGTGCTAAAGTATCTGGCCAGGAATATGGACATGACGATTTTTGCCAGCTCGGAAGGCTGAAAACTGAACCAAAATATTTTTAGCCATCTTTGCGCTCCCAAGCGTACAATCCCAAGAATGAATACCAATAAAAGGAAGAACAACATAATGCCGTACAGGAAATACACTCCATCCCAGAGTTGCCGGTAATTGAATCTTGACATTGCAAGAAAAATAAACACCCCCAGAATAATCCAAAGTATCTGCCGCTTATAGATCATTTTCCACAGCTCACCCTCTTTTTGATAAGTACTGCTGTAGATTGATAAAACTCCGATCGTACAAATCAACAATGCAATACCCAAGATAAAATATGTGCGTTTCATAAACTGTCTCCTGGTAAAAAAACCGTCGCGGCTTTGGGTTGCAAAGTCACAACGTCACAAGACACATTGATACATTGACACTTGCAACTATTCTTCTATAAGATTCTCCTGGATCATCCCTTCTATTATCTGCTTTGCTAAAGCCACTGCCGCTGCCCCGGATCCTCCATGCTCAAGCATTACACAAATCACATACTTAGGTTTTTTAAATGGGAAATACCCGGCAAACCAGGCATGGCATTGCCCGCGCGGGACCTGAACCGTCCCGGTTTTACCGGCGACACTTACTCCAACCTCTGATAACGCATGTGCCGTTCCCTCAGGTGCTGTCACAACCTTCCTTAACCCATCGTTTACAATACTGATATTATGCCGCTTAAAAGGTGCTTTTACATTCTTGCGATGATAGCTCGTAATATCATAACCGGAAATATTCTTTGCTACATACGGAGTAACAAACCAGCCGTTATTGGCAAACACCGCAGTCATCCTTGCCATCTGGATCGGAGTAACCATCAAATCCCCCTGGCCGATCGAGAAATTTGCAGTATCGCCGTCAAACCAATTCTGCAGTTTATACACCCTTCTCCATAATGGGGAAGGGACAAATCCCTTTGCCTCATAAGGCAAATCTATGTTTGT
Source organism: uncultured Planctomycetales bacterium (assembly GCA_964603585.1). Classification (GTDB taxonomy): domain Bacteria; phylum Omnitrophota; class Gorgyraeia; order Gygaellales; family Profunditerraquicolaceae; genus CAZRVK01. Next base: position 131,499 of record CAZRVK010000006.1, on the reverse strand, counting down.
CGGATGTGCCAACCCAAACCTTAAGGCATAATCATGTATACTCTGCGCGCCAAGCAGCAGCCCCGAGCGATAGAAAAAAACATCGCAGGAATGCGCCAATGCGGCAATGATGTCCTGTTCATGATGCGTATTCCAACAGGCAAACTCACGGTTACCGATACGCATTTTCCCATGGCAAAAGAATGTTGTCGAAGAATTTATTTTTGCCCCCTCCAAAGCAGCAATCGCCACTATATCCTTAAAGATCGAACCGGGAGGATAAATCCCGCTGATCGCCCGGTTTAAAAAACTTACTGAAGAAGAAGCAAAAACTTTCGAAAGATTGCTTTCCTTACGATTAATAAAAACCGCAGGATCAAAATCAGGATAACTGGCCATAGCAATGATCTCACCCGTATTGGGCTCCATAATCACCACACTGCCATCACGGCCGCTCAAATTAGCCTCTACTATCTTTTGAATATCTAAATCTATTGTCAACTCTATATCACGGCCATTTTTCGGAGGCTTATACCCTAAAACGCGGACAAACTTGCCGAGATGGTTTACTTCTACCGAAAACGCCCCCTCTTGCTGGCGGAGGAAATAATCATACTTTTCTTCAATCCCGCCATAGCCGACAATATCTTTAGTGCTATAACCATAATCTGCCAGTTTATTCAGGCGCCAAAGATCGATCTCATTTAAATACCCCAAAATATGGCAGGCAGAACGCATGTGGGGATAATACCTTAACGGATGAGCCTGAATGACAATACCCGGCGAATCAAACCTCAACTCCTCCAGAGCAATCGCCTTTTTAACATCCACGTTTTCTGCGACACAAACCGGTAAGAAATTACTCCTATACCCTGTGCGAAAGTTTTCCTTGATCCGTTTTAAATCCCTGCCAAGGATATGCGCGACTCTGGCAAGCATACGGTCAGTCTCATTCTTATTTTGAGGCAAAACCAGCACATCATAAGTAAGGTAATTATCGGCGAGCAGCCTTCTTTTACGGTCAAAAATCCTTCCCCGTGATCCGGGTTGCGGTAAAATCCGTATACTGTTCTTATTGCTCAACGCCTTAAACTGACTTTCTTTCAGTACGGAAAGGTTAAATACCCCTGCGGTAATAAATAAAAAACCCAGGGTTATTATTATCGTGACAATTTTAATTCTCAATTTTTCCTATCGCCTTCTGATCAAAGCTCTTTATTCGGCAAAAATAACGGTTGAATAATCCTAAAAATAAGCACGGAGAACAATGCAGTGTATAGAGGCTCAAAGATTATTACTTTCAGAAAAACCCGGGAAGGGATATAATTTCCAAAAGATAAAAGCAACAGCCGTGAAACGAGCGCATTACAGATTACCGTAACAAATACGACCAAAGCCATAATCAGTTCATTTTCCAGAGGCATCTTCCGCGAAAGCTTTATGATCAAGATACTCCATAAAGGGAATAGCATGGTTTCCAAGCCAAAACCTCCCGTCCCAAGAACATCCTTCAGGAAACCGGAAAAAATACTGAATCCAACGGCCCAAACCGGGACAAAATTGACACTTGCCGCTACTACACTCAAGAGTAAGAAATCAGGCTTTATAGAAAAAACACGGAAATGGCTAAAAATAGAAACCTGGAGTACCGTCAACCCCAGGATAAAAAAAAAGAAGGATAACCTCTTCATTGAATGATCACCAACACCTCTTCTACGCTGGATAGATTTACTGCCGGCTTTATAATCGCATACCGGCTAAGTCCAGAAAACTCATCCCCTACTTCCGTAACCGTTCCAATCACTATTCCTTTCGGATAAACCTCGGTTAAACCCGAAGTGATGATCACATCCGAGATTTTTATATCCGCATCCTTAGGCAGGTATTTCATAAATAAGGAATTCCCCAGAGTCCCAGACACAAAACCCTCCTGCCGGCTGCGCTGATCGATCCCGGAAACCCCTAAATTCGGATCGTTGATCTGTATAACCTTGCTTGTATTATCATAAGCCTCAATAACCCTGCCTACGAGTCCGCCATAACCCATCACAACAAAACCGGATTTAATCCCCTGCCTCTTGCCTTTATCAATGATTATAACCGATGACCAGTTATCCGGTGCACGGCCGATCACACGGGAAGCGATCGCCTTATAAGAAAGGTCTTTCTTAAGCGCCAACAACTGTTTAAGGCGTAAATTTTCCAAATAAGCTTCATAGGCAACATGCAATTTACCATTTAATAAGCCCACCTGATTCTTAAGCAAATCATTCTGATTGAGATTGCGATGATAAAAAATTAGCCCGTTTATCTCCCTGCCGATTAAAGCGGTGAGAAGAAACGGAGCCCGCAGGATGCCGGATACATGAGGTCTTGAGGCAATGGCCAGCCAGGAACAAAACAACACAACCAGCACAAAAAAAGAAACAAGGATTAACTTTTTTTTATTAAAGCGCAGATTCACGCGGGTAAGTAATTAAGAGTGCATCTCTGATTTTATCGGGACAGTGACCTTCTTAAGGTAACGAATCTCATCCAATACCTTGCCGGTGCCATTGGCTACTGCGGTCAAAGGATCATCTGCAATGTGTACTGGAAGCCCGGTCTCTTCAGATATCAGTTTATCCAAACCTCTTAGCAATGATCCTCCACCTGCCATTACAATGCCATGTTCGATCAGATCAGCGGATAATTCCGGGGGGGTCCGCTCAAGAGAAATCTTCGCAGATTCCAATATTGCCCGCACCGGTTCCTGTAATGCCTCCCGGACCTCATCTGAAGTAACGGTAACGGTCTTGGGTAAACCAGCTATCAAATCACGGCCCTTTACTTCGAGTGTCATTTCCTCTTCTAACGGGTATGCCGAACCGATCTTCATTTTGATATCTTCAGCGGTCCGCTCGCCAATCATTAAATTATAGGTTTTTTTCAAATATTCGATGATCGCTTCATCCATTTCATCGCCGCCGATACGGATGGATTTAGCAAAAACAATTCCCGCCAGGGAAATAACCGCAATCTCGGTAGTCCCGCCGCCGATATCAATGATCATGTTCCCTATGGGCTCCTGGATCGGAAGGCCTACCCCGATTGCCGCAGCCATCGGTTCTTCGATTAGAAAAACATCCCTGCCTCCGGCATGTTCCGCGGATTCTTTTACCGCCCGCCGTTCAACTTCCGTTATCCCCGAAGGAATGGCAATAACAATACGCGGATTAAGCTGAAACCTGCCGCGGCGTACCCGGCGTATAAAATACCGAAGCATAGCTTCGGTTATCTCGAAATCTGTGATTACCCCATCTTTCATTGGCCTGATTGCCACAATATTACCAGGGGTACGGCCAAGCATACGCTTTGCTTCACTGCCAACAGCCACGACATGGGTAGTTCCCCGTTCAATAGCCACTACAGAAGGCTCACGGATAACAATCCCTTCACCTTTTACATATACCAACGTAGTAGCAGTGCCTAAATCGATGCCAATATCATTGGATAAAAGCCCTTGCACATAGCTTACTACTCGCTGGACGATACCTTTAAAGTTAACCACCATGCCTCCTATTGTTCGCAGATAGTAACCTGGATTTTAGCAAAGATTTAACTTTATGTCAAATAAAAACTTAGCCGCTATGAAGGCAATAACCCCTTTAAAACAGGCAAAAACCCAGGAAAAGATTTCTTAATACATTCAATATCATCTATATGGCTGGTGCCATTAGCCGATAATCCGGCAACAATCGCGCTCATTGCCGTACGATGATCGCCAAAACTTTTAAGTTCAGCCCCATTAAGCGCTTTTACTCCTTCAATCTCGATCAACTCATTATTCCCCGACTTACGGACTTTTATCTTCGCTCCCATTCTTTTTAGATTAAAACACATTGACTGGATCCGGTCTGTTTCCTTAACCCGCAGCTCCTTCACCCCTTCGAAGATACTTTTACCTTTAGCAAAACACGCTGCTACCATTAAAACCGGCAGTTCATCGATCAAAAACGGAATCTCTTTATTTTTGATCCGGGTCTTCTTTAACTGGCTATGCTTAACTATCAGGTCACCTAAAGGCTCTCCTTGAGAAACCCCCTGGGCCTGAACTCTAATATCCGCACCCATACGTTTCAAAACATTAAGCACTCCTGTACGCGTGGGATTCAAACTGACATTTTTTATTCTTATTTGTGAATTCGGCACAATTGCCGCAGCAACCATAAAAAAAGCTGCAGAAGAAATATCTCCAGGAACATAAACCTTACCCGGGGATAATAACTCTTTTCTGCCGCAAATCCGGATCTTATTCCGTTTAACGCTGATATTGGATTTAAAAACTTTCAGCATCCGTTCAGTATGATCCCGGCAAACAAGAGGCTCGATAATTTCCGTACAACCCTTGGTGTAAAGGCCGGCCAAAAGGATTGCCGACTTTACTTGAGCAGAAGCCACAGGCATCCTATATTTGATTGGAGCAAGTTTGGACCCAACGATAGAAATGGGAGGATATTCTTCAGGAGGCAGCACCGGCAAGGAACACTTCGCGGCAATATTTGCACCCATCATGCGTAAAGGTGAGATCACCCGCAGCATAGGCCTTCGAGAAAGCAAACTTCCAGCAAGCAGCTTACTATTAAAGCCCTGTGCTGCCAATAACCCCAGGAGAAGCCTGAAAGTTGTTCCGGATTCTTTAATAAAAATAGGGCTTTGCGGTTTTTTCAAACCCCAAAGCCCCTTGCCGAAAACAACCAGCCCCTGTTTACTCTTATTGACTTTTATTCCTAAATCTTTAACCGCAGATAAGGTACTTAAGCAATCCTTATTGAAAGGGAAGTTTTCTATTGAAACCTTGCCCAGACTGATCGCACCGATAATTACCGCCCGATGCGCGATCGATTTATCCCCGGGAACCGACAATTCTCCATTCAAAAAAACAGCAGGCTTGATAAAAAAACGCTTCATTACTTCTTCTGTACAACCTTATCAGCCTCAACAATCATATCCTTGATATCTTCCGATAAAAAACCCGCTGCCGACATTGCATCATGGACCTTTTCCACCTTCAGGTCCCCGATAAATTTATCCTGGTGATAAACGCTAAAAATATCCCCTTCCTTTACTTTATCTTTATTCCCCAAATTAATCACCGCAAAATTGTACTCTTTATTTACCACTAAAACGCTGCCCTCCAGATTGGCAACCGGAACAACTGCCGGGGCCTTTACCGCTTTGACGGCCTCTACCTTTGTTTCTTTCTTGACTTCTTTCTTAGGTTGTTCTTTTTTGACTTCTTTTTTTACATCTTTTACTGGGGCCTTTTTTTCTGCTTTTTTAGCGGTTTTCTTAACGGTTTTCTTCGCGCTCTTTGCCCCGGCTGTTTCCTGGGAAGGAACAACGATCGTTCCCAGCTCAATCCCTTTAAGTTTCACCTCTAAATCGTTGGATTTAGATTCCAGTTCCTTGACCTTTGTTTCTAACTCCACCTTCTTTGTTTCCATTACCGCGATCTGCTCCTGGGACTTCTTAATATCTTCTTGTGCCTGATTGAATTTTTTCTCTAAATCCGCGCGGGCATTCTTTTGCAGGGCCAATTCCGACCTTACACTTTCCACCTGCGCCAGGGCATCTGATTTGGCGGTTTTTTGGCTTTCCAAATCGGCAGTAAGCGCCTCGATCTGATTTTGTGTATCTTTTAACTTCAACTCCAGACCGGAAGCTTTTTTCTTGTATTCATCCAGGTCTTTTTTCGTCATGGACTGTTGTGTCTTTATATCTTCCAGCTGCTTTTGCAGATCTATATTCGCAACCTTTTCTTTTTGTAAAAAAACATACAAACCCCCGGACAAGGCTAAGGAAATTACAATCAGGAAAATTAGAATTATAACTGCCGCGCTGGCCTTACGATCCATTCTTCCTCCTTTTTATCTTTATGATGCCCAAACTTATTATTCACTATAACACTCGCTATATAAAAATCAAGTCTTTTTTAAAAGAGAAACTACGGCGAAAATAAAGATGATTAAGGATACATTAGCATGATCAGATAGCGCATTAAAAACCGTAAAAAAATCTTTAGCAGGGCTTGATTTTTCTAAAAAATATGCAATACTTTCTTTGTAACATGAGTGGATATTTGTGTGGTGAGTTCTTTAAAAGGAGGTTTTCTCGATAGCGCAAGCTAAAGAGGCCTATCACCTACAAGAAACCCCCCAGCGGCGTTCGGGGGATTTTTTGTTGATGCCTGCTTTTCAGGCAGGCATCAACAGCATTCACTTGATTTTAAAAATTTTCTGCTAAAACTTCATAAAAACTCTGCGGATGTTTACAGGCAGGGCATTCCTTTGGGGCCTCGCTTCCTTCTATAACATAGCCGCAATTAATGCAATGCCATTTCACCGGGGTTTTCTTTTTAAAGACTTCGCCATCAACAATGTTGTTGATCAATTTGCGGTAACGCGCCTCGTGGAATCTTTCCACTTTCGAAATCTGCTCAAATGAACGGGCAACATCAAGAAATCCCTCTTCTTTTGCCACCTTGGCAAAATCGGAATATAATACCGTCCATTCCATATTCTCACCGGCAGCGGCAGCCCCAAGATTAGTTTTCGTATCCTGGATCATCCCTGCAGGATAAGAGGCAGTGATCTCGGCATCTCCTCCCTCCAGGTATTTAAAAAACACCTTGGCATGTTCTTTTTCATTTTCCGCGGTTTCAATAAAGATATTCGCGATCTGTTCAAAACCTTCTTTTTTTGCCGCCGAAGCAAAATATGTGTACCTGTTCCTTGCCTGCGATTCACCGGCAAAAGCCGCCAATAAGTTTTTTTCTGTTTTTGTCCCTCTAATTGATTTAGCCATCCAAAACCCTCCTATTCTGTAATTTTATCCATATCTTTTCCACAACACACCAAAGTACCTCCGCCGACCTTGGTAACCTCTACTTCATTGCCGCAAACACTGCATCTGTATTTCTCACCCATTTTTTTTACCACCATCTGCGCCTCCTGATTTTAAAAGATCTTCAGCAGATTAAGCCCGGTTGTCTTATCAATATTTTTAGTCGCCCTTACCCCTTTTAATTCAAACAAAACCGCCTCTATCACCAAGAATACTTTAGACTGTTCACGCACACAACCAGTCAATGTCTTGAGCTTTTTGCCCATACTTCCATGAATATGTATCTGCGGGCCGTATTTATTAGTGAAAACCGTACCGATCCCCATTACTTCCCAACCATCCTTAAAAATCACTCTATTGGGTTCAGGAGGAATGACCGGCTTCTTTGGGCCGCAAGCCAAAATCCCTTTTTTTAGCGCCCCGATAAAAACCATCGTAGCGCTCTTAATACCTTCCTTGCGAATAAATCTGGAAAGTGTATCCAGTAAAATATCATCATCCTCGAACTTCAAAACAAAAACCCTGCCAATTGACCCTTTAGTATATTTCATATTTAGGTATAGCTGCTTTTGCCTTAATTAGTTTATGGGGATTGCAGAGATTTTTGTAATGCCGATTGAGCGGCTTGCAAAGCCCCATTTATAGATTCCTTATCCTCATTAAAAATCTCTTTGGCACAATTATCCATGATAACAGTAAATTCACTATCTTTTACGATATCTTCGAGCGGACGGGTCGGAAGGTTCTCCCTTAAAAATGACTCAAGCCGCCGAAATGATTGTTTGGAAATAACCACCTTGCGAAAATCTTCGACATCCCTGGTTTGCCCGAATGCGGAAGGATCTTTGAATAAAATTGCACAAGCCGTGGAATTTGCATCAAAGATGATCTTATCCGGGTATTCAGGCAAAGAAATTGCAAGCGCTCTGGTCATATTACGGCCATCGACTACCGACAACTTTTGCGGACGAAGGTTTGAGACCATTGTCACAAAAGCTCCATCCTGGCCTACCGAAGAGAATTTCCGCACATCCCAAATCGAACTGACTTTTAAATCATCACCCCCGATTTCAATACGATCAACCATTCCTCTGGCTTCAACCGGATTTAATTGCCTTGCAAACACCAAACCGGGAATTAAAAAAACAAAACCGACAATTAAAACAACATCTCCCCTTAAATACCGCATATATCCCCGATCTGGGATTTTACGATATATCCGCAATTCCGGTAAGGCAAATCGAATTTCAGCAAATCCCGAATAGGGACACAAGTAAAAACCCTGCCGCTTACCGTAGTTTGCCTGCCTAAACGATTTGTGTATGAACAGCAATAATACTTGCCGGTTTTATCTTGCGATAAATTAAGGCAAGGATCCCGGTCATAAACGCCGCAACAAGCACCACAACGCCGGCATTTGGCCTCGAATTCTTCCTGCATTTCTTTTTGTTTTGCCTGATACAGGATATCTTCCATTTAAAATGAAAACGTTTTCTCAAAAACGCTGATTTAACCTTGATTTAGGATGATTACATTGCATACTTTACTTAAGCGTTTACTCAAAGGAGAATAGCTGATAGCGAAAGCTACAGGCCTATCACCTACAACAAACCCCGAGCCAATCTCGGGGTTTGTTGTTTCTATAAACAAACATATCCTTGGGTCATTACCGTTGGATTGCCTTTATCGTAGTGCGCTCGCCATCCTTCCACGGCCAAAGCATCACAAAAACTGCATCTTTGTCTTTACTCCAGAAATATAGCGTCTGTCCGGTCATAATCCCGCCAAAACCATTAACCATATCCTCCATTTGCCGGCTCATCTTTTTTTTTGAAGGCCAAACTGGTTCCCCAAAAAGGCTGAACAGTTGCACTTTTAATTTTTCCAGTTCATTCTTAAGGACCACTGCTTCAAAATGATTATCGCAATCAAGGCGCAAAGAATCGAACCTGCATTCTTTGAGCTTATCCCTTACCTGGCCAAGATGCATAAAAACCTCCCATGGATGTGTAATCTGTAAGCATTCTACTACGAAAATCGAAACTGTAAAGCTAAAAACGCAGCTGCTTTTTATCAGAGGATAGATCAACATTGATCTTATCTCCGGATTTAAGGCTGCCATCCAGGATTTTTAGCGCCAGAGGATCCTGTAAATACTTCTGTAAAGCCCTCTTCAAAGGACGAGCGCCAAAATCGACATCAAACCCCTTCTCTAAAAGAAAATCCAGCGCATTTTTGCTAAGCTCAATAGTGACCCCGCGTTCAGCAAGCTTTTTATAAAGTGGCTCAAGCTCATGTTCGATAATATTATAAATATTTTCCTTGTTTAAAGGCTCAAACACAATAATATCATCTATCCGGTTAATGAATTCCGGACGGAAAGTTTTTTTAACCTCGGCCAATAACTTGGCCTTGACATCATGAAACCCTGCTTCTTTTGTCCGCGGCTTAAAACCTATATCCGCTGCCTGGGCCTGGATTATCTCCTGCCCGATATTTGAGGTCATGATTATCACGGTATTTTTAAAATTAACCGTTCTTCCCTGTCCATCGGTTAATCTACCATCATCTAATATCTGCAAAAGGATATTGAATACATCCGGATGCGCCTTTTCTATTTCATCTAAAAGGATCACCGCATAAGGGCGGCGGCGGACTTTTTCCGTTAACTGGCCTCCTTCTTCATACCCGACATATCCTGGAGGAGCTCCCACTAAACGCGATACGCTGAATTTCTCCATATACTCCGACATATCCAGGCGGATAAGCGCGTCCTCATCGTCAAATAAAAACCAAGCCAGGGTTTTAGCAAGTTTGGTCTTTCCTACTCCGGTAGGGCCCATAAAAATAAATGACCCCATCGGTCTTTTATCATCCCCTAAACCCGATCGCGACCTGCGAATACATGCAGATATCGCTTCAATCGCCTCGTCTTGCCCGACAACTTTAAGCTTAAGGCGCTGGCTCATCTTAATTAATTTCTCGGTATCCGCCTCCATCAACTTAGTCAAGGGTATCCCGGTCCATTCCGAAACTACCCGGCATATATCCTCATCATCAACCTCCTGGCGAAGCATTGCATCCCCTTTAGAAAGTTTATCCAGTTCTTCATTATACTTCTTCAACTCTTTATCCAAATCCACCAATTCGCCATATTTTATCCTTGCAACCCGGTCAAGGTCTCCAACTTTTTCGGCAGACAAAGCTTCATTCTTGAACTTTTCGATTTTTTCCTTGGCATCCTGGATCTTAACGATAATCGCCTTCTCCTTTTCCCACTGCTTTTTCTTGGCCTCTAAAGCCTTTCTTGTGCCTTCTAATTCCGATTCGATCTTTTCCAGCCTTGTTTTAGAAGAAGGGTCTTTTTCTTTTTTCAAAGCCTGTTTTTCGATCTCCAATTGAACGATCTTTCTTTGATTAACATCGATCTCGGTAGGCATACTGTCGATCTCCATGCGCATCCGCGAAGCGGCTTCATCGATCAAATCCACCGCCTTATCCGGTAGATGCCGTTCCGTAATGTAACGCTGGGATAAAGTAGCCGCCGCAATAAGCGCAGAATCTTTAATTCTTACACCATGATGGATCTCGTATTTTTCCTTCAGCCCACGCAAAATAGCAATCGTATCTTCCGAAGATGGCTCTTTGACCAGTATCGGCTGGAACCTGCGCTCTAAAGCATGGTCTTTTTCAATATGCTTACGGTACTCATCCAAAGTAGTTGCGCCAATACAACGCAGTTGCCCGCGGGCAAGCATCGGCTTTAACATATTCGAGGCATCGATCGAACCCTCTGCCGCCCCCGCGCCCACGATAGTATGCAGTTCATCGATAAACAAGATCACTTCTCCGGCTTTAGCCTGTATCTCTTTGAGCACTGCCTTCAAGCGGTTCTCGAACTCGCCGCGGAACTTTGTTCCCGCTACAAGACTACCAAGGTCCAAAGCCACGATCCGCTTATGTTTAAGCCCTTCCGGAACATCATTAGAAATGATCCTCTGCGCCAGCCCCTCAATGATCGCGGTCTTTCCCACTCCGGCTTCGCCGATCAAAACCGGGTTATTTTTAGTACGGCGCGAAAGCACCTGCATCAGCCGGCGGATCTCCTTATCCCTGCCGATCACCGGGTCGAGTTTCATTTGACGCGCTAATTCAGTAATATCCTGCCCGTATTTTTGTAAAGCATTGAACTTTTCCTCGGGATTCTCATCAGTGATCCTGTGGCTGCCGCGGATCTGGTTAAGAGCGGAAAGGATATTTTCCTTTCCTATATTCATCCTTTTAAACTCCTTTGCCAGGATAGATTCCTGATCCTGTAAGACGCCGAGCAAAACATGTTCCGCAGATAAATATTCATCTTTTAAAGCCTGTGCCTCTTTTTGCGCAGCCGATAACAGCCGGTTCATACGTACAGAAAAATATGCCTGAAGATTTCCCCCGCTGATCGCAGGTTTTTTTTGTAAATCGCTCTCCAGCAATTTAGCCAAGCCCAAGGGTTGTACTCCCGCCTTATCCACAACTGCAGCCAACAAGCTTTCTTCTTGCCTTAATAGAGCCAGTAACAAGTGTTCCGGTTCAACCTGCTGATGCCCGGACTCAACCGCCAGGCTTACTGCATCCTGTAATGCCTCTTGTAATTTAACCGTCATTTTATCTAATCTCATCTGTCATTATCCTCCCAGTAGTTAGCACTCAACAAGATAGAGTGCTAATTAAAAAACAAAAAAATTTACTTTTTGATCTCTAATTCTAAAATCATTTTGATACCGTGGATATTCACGTGTTTATCCTCCATTAAATAATGAATATACTCCAATCTTTTTATATCTTTTAACGAATACAACCGGCTTTTTTTCCCAATCCTCTGCGGACGGACAATACCGGCTTTATCTAACTGGCGCAAAGTCCAAATCGGTAGATCTACCAGTTTACTTACAACACTAATTACATAAACCGGTTCATCAGGGCTAATGTAAATATCAAATAGCGGCATTCTATACCTCCCTCGTTCTTTGAGGAAAGTATAACATCATCGCATAATTTTGTCAAGATAAAATGAATAATTTTATTAGATATTCTAACAAATATTCTTTATATCCTTGTCCTGCAGGATGTTAGCAGCAATAATTCTTGGCAGATTTACCTTAACTTGTATTCCTTTCTGCAAATAATCTATCTTCTCTACACTTCCTTTACGATAAAAAAGATCTATCAAACTCATCCTCGCGTGTGGCAATAACAATTTCAAGGAAATCATTTGATCCTGAAAATTTTCCCGGATCTTTGCCAGGATTTCTTCCAGATTCGTTCCCAACTTTGCAGAAATAACGACCGAATTAGGGAAATCAACACTTATTTCTTTAAGCCATGCCTGATCCGATACCTGATCCATCTTATTCAAAGCAGTGATCCTGGGTTTATCCTCTACCTGCAAATCCTTTAAAACACTTAAAACTGCTTGATTTAACTGCTCCAACTTCGGGTTACTTACATCCAAAACATGGATCAACAGGTCGGCATCCACAACCTCTTCCAAAGTAGCCTTGAAAGCCTCAATAAGATGATGCGGCAGATTATATAAAAAACCTACCGTATCGGATACAACTATATTCTCGGCATTCGGCAATTTCAAGGCTTTGGTCAACGGGTCCAAAGTCGTAAATAAACTATTCTGGACAACCTGCCCCGCACCAGTCAAGGCATTCAAAAGAGTAGATTTCCCGGCATTAGTATAACCAACTAAAGCTACCGAAGGAATGGACTTTTCTTTTCTCTTCTTGCGCAAGTTCAAACGGTGCAGGCTAAGCTGTTTTAAATCCGACCTTAACGCCGCGATCCGGCTGCGAATACGCCGGCGGTCAATTTCTAATTTCTTTTCACCCGGCCCGCGGGTCCCGATCCCGCCTCCTTCACGCGTAACCGCTATTCCTTTACCCAATAAACGCGGCAGGAGATACTCTAACTGTGCCAACTCGACTTGAGTTTTTCCTTCCGGGGTCTTCGCATGCAAAGCAAAAATATCCAAAATCAACTGCGTACGATCAATCACTTTGCGACCGATAATATTCTCTAAATTCCTCTGCTGCGTACCGGTAATATCATGGCTAAAAATAACCGTATCGATATTCTGTTCATTCACCAAAGCCGAAATCTCTTCGGCTTTTCCCTTGCCGATAAAAAAATTTGGCGTAGGCTTATCCCTAAGGCAGGCCATATTATCCACAATTTCCGCATGCGAGGTCGCAGCCAATTCCTCCATCTCTAAAGCATAATCATCTATACTCCAGTCATCCGGCTCCGACTCAAGTTTAACGGTAACTATTAAAATACGCTCCATTAAGCTATCCCCCTTGTATTTCTTTAAGTATCAATTTTGCGGTATGCGGCAAACTTTCGTTTTCTCCCATTTCAATCCACCGGATCCGCTTATCTTTCCTGAACCAGGTTAACTGGCGCTTAGCATATAAACAGGTATTCCGTATTATCAACCGTTTTGCTTCCTCTAAATCATATAAGCCATCAAAATACCCTTTTAGCTCCCTAATCCCGATCGCAAAACCCGCAGTACGGCTAAGTTTGCGTTTAAGTAAAGACTTAACCTCTTTGACTAACCCCTGACGAAGCATCTTTACCACCCGGCGCTCAATACGCCTGGCCAATACATCTTTCGGCGTATTCAGGCAAAAAATCCGCACATCAAATTTATCATAGATCCCCTCCCGGGTCTTTTGTAGAACCGATATGGGTTTTCCGGTAGATAAAAAAACTTCCAGCGCCCGGACGATCCTTTTTGTGTCATTCGGATGGATTTTTAAGGCTGCCTCCGGATCGGCCTTTTTTAATTTCGAGTATAAGAATGTACTTCCATATTTTTCTGCCTGTGCAAAAAGCCTGCATCGTATCTTTTTATCCGCGGGCTTCATTTTAAAGATACCATCTACCAAAATCGACATATACAAACCGGTCCCTCCCACGAATATCGGTAACTTTTTTCGCCTTATAATATCCTGGTTTATTTTGAGCGCATCACGGCGATATTTAGAAACATTATATTCCTTCTCCGGAGAAACAACATCTAGAAGAAAATGCCGAATTCTTTTTTGTAAGGCAGGCTCCGGTTTCGAAGTCAAAATATCCATGCCCTTATATACCTGCATGGAATCGCAGGAAATGATCTCGGCGTTCAGCTTTTTTGCCAAATAAACTGCAACCTGGGTTTTGCCGACTGCTGTAGGGCCGACAATAAAAATAACCTTGTTTTTCATATAGTTAACTTTCAAGGGAAGATCTTGGCAGGATACCCCTGACGAGAAAGCTCATCCTGCAAACTCACTGCATCATTGCGTGAAACAAACTTTCCCACCCTAACCCGATAGCTCTTTTTATCCTGTGCCACCAGCGGCTCGATATAAGGAGAATACCCTTTTTTGATCAGTCTATCGCAAAGATTATCCGCATTACTGCTTTTAGAAAAACTTCCCACCTGCACCGTATAATAAAAATCTGGATGAGCCAGATCACCGTCCGCCTTCATCTCCAGATTAAGCGGAAACTCATTTTTTAGTTTATCTATGTATTTTTTCGCCTCATCCGTATCCCCAAGTTTGATCGCACATTCGCTCAAGCGATAATAAACCTGCGGCAGGTATTTTAAAAAAACGCCTTCTTCGGCAACCCGGCGGTAATACCCCTGGGCCAAGGCATAATCCCCAAAGAAAAACCAGGCATCCCCCAGCCCCAGTTTAGCCTGCATCTCAAAATCCGAACCTTTAAACTCCTCAAGGATTATCTCAAAAATATCCGAGGCACGCAAATAATTACCGTCTTTTAAATACGCTAACCCCAGAAAATAATACAACTCGACAATTTCAGGGGCATCCGAACAATTCGCCATAAGTTTTTCCCCGGCCAGGATCGCCGCTTTATAATCTGCGGACAAAAATGATATTTTTACCGGCTGAAGATCCAAGGCATAAGCGCTGGCCCGGGTAAAACATAAAGAACCGTAAGACGCAAACAAAAATCCAAATACTTGACAGGCTATAATCTTAATATTTCTTCTTTTCATTTCAGGCCTTTTGATATCATCCTTTGCAGCTCCAGCACCAATTTATGCCGCTTTTGTTTTTCCTGATCCAAGACATCATCGGACAATTTTTGCGCCTGCGTATGTGGCCGGGGAGAATACTTAAAGATATATGCGCCGCCAAACCGTACTTGTTTTACCAGGTTATATGTATCCTCGAAATCCTTATCGGTCTCCCCCGGAAATCCCAAGATGATATCCGTAGTCAACATGCCGCCTTTTACTATTTTACGATAACTCTCGACTAAATCCAGATAAAAATCACGGGTATACTGGCGGTTCATTAATCTCAATATCCGGTCCGACCCGGATTGCACCGGAAGATGCAGGTTCTTCTCTAATTTATCCAGGTCAGCGATCGCCCTGAACAACTCAACCGTTGTATCTTTAGGATGCGAAGTAATAAAATCAAACGCTTTAACCTCCTTGAGCCCATTAACTTTTTTTAGCAAATCTATAAACGTATCCGGCGATTGACGCCCGGAGACTGGCGAGCAATATGCATTCACATTCTGCCCTAAAAGCGTGAATTTATTTATGCCTTTACCAAGTGCATCCTTGATCTCATTCAGGATATCCTGGCAGGCGCGGTGCCTTAATTGGCCGCGGGTATAAGGCACGACACAATAGGTGCAAAAATTTGAGCACCCTTCAGAAATAACAACAAAAGCATGTTTTTTATCCTCATAAAATCCCGAATGATAGACTTCTTCCGGGCGGTTTAGGCCGTCAGTTTCCCAGATTTTGCGTTCAAAACCAAGAGAAACGCCCCCGGCTTGAGGATGATCTCGCCTTACCTTTGGCAATAACTGTTTAATTACCCCGGGGATCTTTGCGATATCCGTCGGACCGACTACAAAGTCCACATCAGGAGATCTTTCAAAGATCGCCTGGGCATAATTTTGCGCCATACACCCAACGATCCCGATAACAGGTTTTTTCCCGCGTTTTAAACCCAGTTTACTTACCTGGCCGACATTACTCCAAACCCGCTCTTCCGCATGCTGGCGCACAGAGCAGGTATTAAAGATAACCACATCCGCATCTTTAGGATCGTCAATAATCTCATAGCCTTCCTTACGCAGCAGTCCACAGATCACTTCAGAGTCGCGAGTGTTCATTTGGCAGCCGAACGTGCGAATAAATACTTTTTTATTCATAGCATCTCTTATCTAAATACCGTCATCCAAGCGATCGCGCGCTACTATCCGCGCGCAAGATGGACTGCCATAATATTCTACGGTAAAACTGGCTTTTAATTATTTTTATTTATCAAATTCACAACCAGCGTAACAATAACATCGCGCTCACTAGGCTTACTTTCGGCAATCATCAAGGTCAAGGCGACTAAAGCGTTATCAGCAATGCGCTTTGAGCCGTCTTCTTTATACAGGATACCATTTTTCTCTAAGAACCATAGAAATATTGAAGCAGCAATCCGCTTGTTGCCATCAACAAATGAATGATTTTTAACAATGAAATAAAGCAAATTAGCTGCCTTCTCTTCAACGCTTGGATATAAATCTTTTTCGTCAAATGTCTGATAAATTGAAGATATGGAACTCTTAAATGATTTATCGCGCTCTGTACCAAATAAATCTGAAGTACCAATTCTCTCCTTAAGCTTATTTACGGCTTCTATTGCTAATTCGAGGCTTAAAACAAATTTCTCTTCTTTTGACGTTTTGCCTATCTTAAGTCGCCTGTAGTCATAATCATCTAAGAGCCCAAGAGCATAGTTATAATCACTGATTACGTCAAGCAGCCCCATGGCTTCTTTATATTCAAGCTGCTTGCGATCTTTCATGCTGCCTATAAGCTTTACTGCCCGCTGCAAGGCCTGAAGTTTTTGAGCTTGCTCCTTTAAACGTTTCTCATTTAAGGTGTAACCATCAATTAAATGCCGTTTTAAGATATTCGTTGCCCAGATACGAAACTGGGTAGCACGAGAAGAATTAACTCTATAACCTACGGAAATAATAACGTCTAGATTGTAAAAAGTAGTTTGATATACTTTACCGTCCAGAGCAGTATGTGCAATTTTTGCACATACTGAACTTTGTTCTAACTCCTTGTCTCTAAATATATTGCTTAAATGTTTTGTGATTACACTCCGCTCGCTCTTAAAAAGTGCAGCAATCTGCTTTTGGCTAAGCCAAACCGTCTCTTGTTCTAGCTTAACTTCAAGCTGGATTCTTTTATCTTTAGTCCGATAAATGGCAATTTCGCCCTTTGCTTGCATTTTAGTGAGCTTATTTTTCATAACTTACCTCATCTAAACTTATACCAAGACATGTGAATAAACGTGATTTAGCTTATTTTCAACACCTACAAATTGAAACCAAAAAATGAAGAATATGACCGGCTATCAAACTGTATTTAACCATTTTGTATATATGTGTTTAATTCTGTTAATTTGTCTTTATATATCTGCTCAAGAAACGGTATAACCGTCCTGCGAGAACGGAACCAGCGGTCATCCGAATGTCTTTATGTAAACACTCGGGGATTTGGCTGGCGCTACGAATTTCCGTACTGAAAATTTCGAGCGGATTTTTGCGCGAGAGATTTTCGAGCACGCATTGAAATTCGAAACAGTTAACGGTTTATTCATATTTAATGTGCATTATAACCTAATAAAATAGAAACGTCCCCTTTATTGCAAGTGGCCGGCAATTGCGTAAAAGGATGATCTAACCCAAAAGCCAAACAAACAAGAATTTTTTCGTCGAGAGGTTAACATTTAATATGTTTAATTTTTCATAAAATAGCTTTTAAAGATACACTGGACTCCTCAGAAATCTTACATTTTTTGTATTGCTTAGCGCGTGCATAAAGGGGGCGTTTCTGGTTTTTCCTTATCTTACTTCTGTGCTACAACAAGCATCTCAAAGTCTTCTGTAGTCAGCTTGTTATTTCTTGAAAATTCTCCGAGTTTGGCACCAAATATATCGATTTTATTATATCCCAGTGTCGTTAAAAGCCAGGTTATCTCACTGGGCACGTAATAACGTTCGTTACACTTAAGCTCCCTTTTATTCCCGGAATCGTCTTCAAAAACAGCAGTGTTATGATCACGGAAAGTCATAAGATCGAAAGAGCACGCCTTGCACTGGGACTGGCCTTCTTTCTGCGCCGACTTATAGAAATCACTGACAGAATGAAACAGCGGGAACAACCCGTTTAATGTGGTAAAAATGAACTTGCCATTACTTTTAAGCGCTTTTGTTGCGCTTTTCAAGATCTCAAAGTTCATCTGGTCTGTTTCCATAAGAGAAAACCCACCTTCGCACAGCATAATTGCCAGATCAAATTCACCGGCAAACGCAAGATTACGGGCATCTTGTGTTTGGAAATCGATAATCACCCCTGCCTCTTTGGCTTTCTCCTTTGCCCTTTTGATCTGATTCTCGGAGAGATCAACACCGGTCACATTATATCCCCTCTTTGTCAGTTCAATCGCATGACGGCCGGTTCCGCATCCTATATCGATGACTTTCAATGATTTATCGTGATCGATCTCCTGCTCAATAAAATCACACTCGCCAACCGTCCCTTGAACAAAAGGTTCCTTGTCGTATTTATGAGCGTAATTCTCGAATAATGATTCATACCATTGTTTCATTCCTAAAACACCTCCTTTTTACTCCCCCCACCGAGGCCATGACAAGATTGATCACCATGTTGCCAGATTCTTGCGTTGAAAATGCCGAGAAGCTCTTTACACAAGATATCTTCAAGCATACATTGAAATTCAAGGCAGTTAACATTT
>CAZRVK010000006.1:0-112677 GCA_964603585.1 uncultured Planctomycetales bacterium | reverse complement strand
TATTCAAATTTACAGTAAATTAGAACTTAATAAAATAGAAACGTCCCCTTTATTTGCTGTTTTATTCAAATTTACAGTAAATTAGAACTTAATAAAATAGAAACGTCCCCTTTATTTCCCTTTATTTTTCTCACTTGTTCTTTGTCTCAATAAGAATGCGGTTGATCATCTGCTCAAGCAGTCTATTAAATTCATGAGGCGCTTCCAACATGATAAAATGCCCGCGGCCCTTCATCAGCGCCATCTCATAAGACGAAACCAGCTTCTTGTTGCCTTCGACATTGGTTGGCCAAAGGTCAGCATTAATACTTTTTAGCGGCACGGTCAGCCCTTTGACCAGCTCCGGATCAGATACCTTAAAATATTCCTTCATCGAACTCAATGCCACCTCCTGGGGAGCAGATGACATATCCCGAGCAATAGTATCTACCAATACCTTGTCGGCGTTAGCCGGAACCATAGTACGGACAAACTTCTGTACTTCCGGCACAAAATCCGCGGCGATAGGCTCGTATATCTTGTTTTTTACTTCATCTGGATAGACCATTCCCATATCTTCAAGCGTATCAACCGCAACCAACCCAATTACCCTTTCGGGTGCTATCTTAGCAGCATACAGGATAATTTCTCCTCCCATGGAATGCCCAACTAAGACTGCTTTCTTTACATTTAGTTTTTGTAATACCGCGGCAACATCCTGGCCGAACGCCTCCGTAGTATAAACCTTCCGGCCAAAACCGGAATTACCATGCCCCGCCAGATCAATAGTAACTACGCGGAACTTCTTTGCGAAATACGGGATTTGATTATGCCAGTACCTGCTGTCGCAACACCACCCATGCACAAAAACCAGTGTTGGTTCATTTAGAGTGCCATAAACCGCATACGAGATCTGTACGTTATCCATGGATATAACGTTGGCAAAAGGATGTGTACCCACAGAGTGCCCACAGCCACAAGCACACAGAACAACAGCAATAACCAAAACGATATAAGACGGGATTTTTATCATCGGGATCACCTCATTAATAGAGAAACGGTTTTATTTATAGGCGAATCTTTAACAAGATTCATACCTTTTCCTTTGCCATGGCCTTTTCCCTAAGCCCTTTTGGCATTTTTTCAATGGCGTAGCGCAATGCTGTACGCGGCATCGTGTTTTTATTCTTCATCACATAATCAAATACTTCTTTCTGATGACATTCTCCTGCTGTCTTAAGCATCCACCCATAGCCTTTTTGCACCAGATCATCATTATCCAACAGAAGAATATCGGCTATCTCAAAAATATCTTGCAAAAACTTGCCATGCCTGGCAGGAATTATCAAGGTGACCGCTGAAGCACGCCTCATCCAGCGTTTTTTCGATTTGGCCCATTTTTTTAATTCTTGTACATAAAATGGATGCTTCTCTATAAAGGCACCGACGGTATGATTACATAATGTATCGCAGGTTGCCCAATTATCAACATATTTCTCAATCCATCTTTGAAATACGGAAAAATCATTTTCGTCAAACTGCGCCCGGAGGGAATAAGACCAATTACAGGCAATAAATGCCTCTTCCATGAACCCCGAAGAAAAAAGCTCTTCACACACCCTGAACAGATCCGTTTTTTTCTGATTTTTAATTTCCGTGAAATACTTTCTTGAGATCTTTCTCACATCGGCTGTTTTCATGCCATAAACCTCGATTCTCTCCTTAAAATAACGCTGGGCGCCATTTCTTATTTGTTCATTGGCATGTTGCTTTAATTCTTTACGGACTTTCAGGATTATTACCTTCATTATACTTTCCATAGAATAATTTTACGCCTTCTTCCGTTACTTCTTTACGGGCTTTGGGCCTTCCTTATTCAGATAGATATTTAATATTCTTTATTTTTTACGCTTCAACAGCTTCACAACAACCGCACTTATTCCAAAACAAATTAAAGCAATCAGCACTACGGCCGGCCATGCAAAAGGGCTCAAAAAAGCTCGCGCAACCCAATCAATCACGTTACATGAAAAAGGTTCACCAAAGTGGTTTACACATATTCCCGAAAAAGAAAAACCATTCTCAGGTATCCACCACCATAATTGGATTAAAGATACAGCTATAAACGTAAGGACGGCTGTAAGCAATAATATGGTCATGGTTTTCTCCTCTGGCTTAAAATATTCAGGTTTGTTAAAACCCACAACACTAACATACCAGGCACAAAAGTTATAGCAAGTATCCGGTAAAACATAACCATTAGCGCAATAAACATATTAAATTTGCCTTTTGTAATGCCGTAATCAAAAACCATTGAATGCGTAGCCACAGCAAGAAATACCCAGTAAATAAGTATGATCCTTATACAAGTTACTGGTTGCCTGTATTTATCCAAGAACGACTTAATTCTGGTTATTTCCACAATGGCCTCCATTGGCAGGCGGTTTTCATGGCAAGCATTATAGCATCTCCAACAATCGGAGAAACGATATATCTTTTCATATTTTTCTTTGTAACACTTGTTCCTGCCAATTCAATTGTGCGCAATAATTCAGACAGTAACATTCTATCTGATGCCCACCTTGCCCCGGCGACCGAGAAACCGGTTGCAGTTGCTCCTAACCCAAAGATTACAGGTCCTGTATCACAATCCATCCTGAAAAGATCTCCTGATGGATATTCTTTAATAGCCGCAAACCCTGGAATACGGCGCAACATATATTTTTTGAATCGCTCAAATTGGATATTTGCATAGTTTACATCGATTAAGGGCATAAAAAAGCTATTCCAGGCAACATTAGAACCCCGGCAAGATTGCAAAGGCTGTCCGGTAATGCTATCTATCTGGAATACAATAAGCCCATAAGGTTGGCATTCGATCTGCTTTGATTGCTGGATCCATTCACCAATAAGCTGCTGGTAATTTGTCCCGATCGTCATATCCGAGATCCTAAGAGATGCTACTGCGACCGTATTATCAGGAGGATATGTTTGATCAGGATAAGTTTCTACATGCCGATGCGCGTATTTAGACATTCTTTTGGCGATAGCATCGCTTATTGCTTTATGTAAACTCTTGAACTGCCCATCATTATTCAATAAGGCATAACACCCCAGCATGAGATTAAGATGTCCGTAGTAACCAATATGCCCTCTATCTCCATTCAGGTTTTTTTCATCAAGAGGATTTTCATCCCAGGCAATTTGATCAAAAGCAGCAACCCGCTCATCAAGACAGTATTTGATCCACTGGGCAATTATTTGGCTTGACCGGTGTCCCGTATTTGGCTCTAACATTGCTATATTCGTTAAGGCATAAGCCGCCATGGAGTAAGTCACGAGTGTCCATTCCCCGGCAAATTGCATATCCGCGGATTGAAAAAAATTGTTTGCAGAAGGACCTCTTGACAAGGCTGTAATCAAAAAGTTCCTGCGCGAATAAACATCTTCAGTAACCTCTTTTCCCAACAAGCCTTCAGCCGGATCACCGAGAAAGGCAATCAATACAACATAACCCGCGATAATCGCAGCTGCATACGCAAGAACTCTTTTTATAATTTGTTTGTTTTTCATGATATTTTTATTTCACTGCTGGAGACTTTTACAAGTTATAGACATCAATCCGCACTTCTTTGATATACAGCCAAAGATTCATGCTCGTAATATCACACAACGAAACAGCGCAGACGCACCGACACAGAAAAATAACACATAACACAGACGTTTTCCATTTTATAGCGAAAAATGCCCATTTTGTAATCTGGAAAGTGTCACATAGAAATATTACTGTGAGAAAAATCTATTTGCTGCGTCTATTATATCAAAGGAGGTTCAAACATATGCCAAACGGTCCAAGATTTCTTTTAGACAATGCCTGTTATCATATTATCACCAGAGGCAACCAGAAACAAGCAGTTTTCCTGAACACAGAAGACTATGAAGTATACATAGATCGTCTCCGGCTTTACAAAAAACGCCACCCGTTTCTTCTCTACGGATACTGTTTAATGCCTAACCATATCCATATTGTAGGGATGCCTGAAGAAAAAAAGTTATTGTCTAAATTTATGCAGGGAGTATCACGCTCTTACACTGCTTTTTTCAACAGAAAATATGAGAAGGTCGGTCATTTATGGCAAGGCAGGTATAAAAGTAAGGTTATCGCAAAAGACGGTTATCTTATTGATTGCATACAGTATATCGAACACAATCCAGTAAGAGCTAATATTGCCAAGGCGGCTGGAGATTATCCTTGGAGTAGCTACCAGGAGCGAGTTCTTGGAACGGCCAAAGGAAAGAAAATACTAAATGATATTGCTCTTTAGCAAAAAAAGACAGTTTCCGCATTGATCTTGGGGCACTTTCTATAATAAAATGGAAAACGTCTCTTTACTGGAAAACGTCTCTTTACCTCTTTACCTTTACTTCCTTCTGTTTATTGTGTATTTATTGCGCTTTCAATGATTCTCTGTGCTTTGCAAGTTTCAATCGCAGGATATCATCACTTAAAGACATTATTCGTACCGCATATATGGCCGCGTTTACTGCTCCACTTGATCCAATAGCCATGCACCCTACGGGAATTCCTTTTGGCATTTGAACAATTGAGTACAAAGCATCTACTCCATTAAGGGCCCCTCCTGTCATAGGCACGCCGATAACCGGAAGCAATGTCTGCGCCGCAACACATCCCGGCAAAGCCGCCGCCATACCAGCACCAGCAATTATAACTGCATACACCTTTTCATCCAACGAGTTAATATAATCGTGCAAGGCTTCGGGGTTACGATGTGCTGATAATATTTTGAAATCATACGGGATTTCAAAATGTTTTAATACCTCCAACCCCCTTTCCATTTGCTCCCTATCAGATTCCGACCCAACAATAATGGCTACCTTTTTCATAAATCTCCTTTCATTGTCATGTTCCTACTGCCACAATCTCCGGTTTTTTAAGGAATAAATAGATTATGAAGCTCCCAAATAACGTTAATCCTCCAGCAAAATAGAAAGCCGCCAAATAGTTTTTAGTGATATCGTGCACCCACCCACCAATCAGAGGACCACAGAAACATCCGATTCCGTAACCAATAAAAATAAAACCGTAATTGATTGCAAAATCACGCTGGCCAAAATATTCGGCGGTTAAAACAGGATAAACGGCTAAAAAACCTCCAAAACAAAGGCCAACTACTGATGAAAGGACATAGATAACAGGCAAAGAGCCTGCTTGAGATAAGGCAAACATCACTAAACTGGCCAACATAAATAATAAAATAAGTATTTTCCTCCCTCCCAAAATATCTGATGCATAACCAAACACAATTCTGCCGATGCCGTTAAAAATTGATAAAATAGTCAAAGCCAAAACGCCTTGCATTGCATTAAAATTCTTATCTATAATAAAGGCTACAAGATGTGCGATTGTCATCATACCCGCAATCATGGCAATAAGATAAGTCAAAAACATGATCCTAAATGAATTGGCCTTTAGTATTTTAATAAATAAGGATGTACTCTCTTCCCTTAGATTCCCATCCTTTGTACTGGTTGATATTGACGGAGCTTTCAGAAAATTGGCCGCCGTGACAATAATGAGACCAAAAACAATCCCGCACCCCATCATTGTTGTTCGCCATCCATAACAATTAATTAGTTTAGTGATAAGCGGCGATAAAAACGCGGTCCCAAAACCAAAACCGAAAACAATAATACCTGTGACCAACCCTTTCTTATTGGGAAACCATTTAATACCGCTGGAGATTGACGGCATATAACTTAACCCTGTTCCGATTCCGGCTATAACCCCATAACACAGATAGAGAACAAACGGCGATTGAGCAAAGGATGACAAAAACCATCCGATTCCCACCAAGGCACCACCTATACAAGCTGTTTTGCCAGGCCCAATCTTTTTTTCCAAAAATCCTCCGATTGCCATAAATACAGAAAAAACCAGGAGTAAAACCGATACCGCAAAGGATATCTTTGCCCGTCCCCAGCCCGTTTCCCGGTCAATGGGAAGCAAAAAAACACCCCATGAGTATGCCACTCCCAAGCACATCAGAATGACAACTCCGGCAATAACCACACTCCATCGATTATTTAAAAAACAAATCATAATTTTACAGCTCCAAGGGAATAAAAGAGTTGAAATCATCAACCGTCCCCTTATCCAGACAGCAAGAAATGATTTTTTTCCCTAAAGGGTCTATTTCAGGAATTAAATACGGTAGGAGATTTTTCTCGAAGAACCGGTATAAAATTTCCTGCCCTTTATCATAAGCATCGGTACCTACTTCGCTTTGGCGCTCAACTGAAAAAAAGAAATCTGGAATTTGAACACCTTCCACAACAACCCTAGCCGGCGTATAGCCTAAAAGGGGACAACGGGCAGATTTGAAATGGCCTTTGTTAAATTTCGCAATACCTCGGCGTGCAAAATATTCACGGGTGACCCATTGCGGCATAAACCCAACCTCCCAACAACCAACATTCTGATTCGGAAGCAATAAATATTTTGTATGCACGGTGTTCAGGATTTGCCTAAGCAAAAGATTCGCATGCGTAACATATCTGCCGGTAGCAAAAGGCCAATAAGACCCCACACCTTCGCTCGAAAGAACATTTTCATCCAGAACACTCGGATTGGCATGTCCCCGTGGTGAAACCAGCCGCCATAACCACGCCAGCGCTGGCGAAAGCACGTGAAACAAACCAACGATCCCATAAGTAGGGGATTTCTCGTAACAAAGCGGAGTACGGATACCGAAACTGCGAAAATCGATTTCAACTTCTCCATCAACGACAGAAGGCATAAGTCTTCTCGGAAGAATAACCCTGGGATTAGGACAAGCTTTACCCGGAGCGTCCTCCGTATGTTCCCAAATCAATACAGTTGAATTAGGAGAACCTTGGATATTAAGAAACAAAAGTGGTTCTTTAGGATGTACGCATATTCTCTCCAAGAAAGGATCCGTACCGTAATGGCAAATATGATTTACCCTAAGAAACCATGCGTTTTCTGCATCCGAAACCACTAATTTCTGGCTTTTAATGCTTTTTTCATTATCAACAAGTGCCATATCATCGGTAACCGGGCGTAACGAACAAGTCTGATTAATATTAACGGTAAAAATCTTATCGGTAATCTTATTTCTGCCTAAAAGCAACCGGCCATCGTCCTCTCGATGCGGATATTCCAGCATTTCACTTTTTCCGCTTCCGCTCGCGCCTTCGTGCAAAAAAGTAGTCACGTTTTCATAAGGCGTCACCACTTGAACGGTGGAAGCGTGAAGTGTCAACCAATCTTCATCTTCTCCTTTTTGAAGAAGTACTCCATACATTCCTTTCTTGGCACTCGGACCTGGATACAGGTTGTATGAAAATACCTCATGCACATTTTTCTGACGATTATGCACCACAATCTGCCTGCCGTTAAAATGCGTATGCCGGAAAGGCGGGGCAAGGTACAAAATAGAAGAAGGATTAAACTCCTCGCCAAGTTCACTAATATCCAAGAAATCTTGTAAATCGCACAACCCGCCCACGAAAAAACCAGCATTGCCAGGAGCAATAATCAAACCCTGTAATCCGGTTTGAACTCCTCCGATGTTAATACCCGCTATCAGCAAATCCTGTTTACGCAACCATTGAAATGTTTCGCCTCTAAGATCAGCAAAACTGTTTTTAAAAACATCTTTGAATCTAGGCTTATCAGTCGCATTCTCATCGCCGACGATCAAACAATCAGGATCCCTCCGCCGCATTTCAGCATCCACATAATTAATTGCCAAACCATTTTTGCACTTAACCACAACCGCTTCCTGAACGATACGGCCATCATGAAGTGAATATTCGACAAAAAAACAATCCTTATCCCCTCCTGAAGCCAGTCCAAACAGTTCATTACGGCTTTTAGCAATAACTACGCTTACAGCGCTATTCAACACTCCCTTAACTTCTTCATCGACTTTCCAGTGATTCCAGATATCATTTGCCATCAATTGCTCCTATAAATAAAACGGCCAGCATCCTTGCCCGTTAGAGCAATAATGCTGGCTTATTCGACAACTACTTAGGGATTTCCTAAGCCCTTGTCACAATCTACCAGTTTTCCCAAATTTAACGAATTATATCAAAAAACTACTGTTTTTCAAGTTTATTTTCTAAATTTCTATCCAGGACAAGAATAATTATTCTCTCCCCTTTTTTTGTACTAATATCTGTATGCAAACTGACTACGTGGCATCCTATGATCTCCATCATTAGATTTTCTAATATCTCCCGGGCTCCTTCCAGAAGGCTCATTCGTACTTTTTTTATCAATCCTGACCCTTCACTGGTTTTTGATAACTGCTGCTCGGCAGGAGTCAACACCCCTTTAAGCCGAACAACGATCATGTCGCCAAGGATATAAACCTTCCCTTCTTTAGGCCCCCTGCCCAAATATTCTCTTTCGAATTTTATTATCGCATCACAAATATCCGACTCGATTTGTCCTATTGTTTTATTTTGCATAATATACTTTCCTTTCTATATAACATAAAAAACCGAATATTGGCATTTTATTCGAGTATCAGTTTTGCGCCAAATCCATCCTGCTGATTAGATTAAAATGACCAGTGGTTATCCCAAAATGCAAATAAACGCTTTTTCCCTTATTCCGTCAAACGTAAAACAACTGGCAAATACAGACAATAAGAAAATGGTTCTAAATCTCATCAACTTCTTTGATATAAGGCCCTAAATCCATATCTTTATATGAACTCCCCGCGCGAACAACCGGGTATAAAACCTCTTCGATATCAGTCATAACCTCAAGAAGACACGGGCCCGCGGTTTTCATAAAAGCCGTGATCCCACCCAATAATTCGTGTCGGGAAATTATTCTTTCGGCAAACTTATAGTGGCAATGTTTTGCTATTTCCGCAAAATTCACGTCAGACTTTCGTTCAGTTGCCGAGTGCCTTTTTCCATACGCGGCATTTTCAAGATTTCTCACCATCCCGTCGCTTTTATTGTTCAGAAGAAGCACCTTTACCGGCACGCCAAGAGAACCGATCGTATGCAATTCCCCCATATTCATCCGGAAACTCCCGTCTCCATCAATAACAATAACGGTTGCTCCAGGATTGGCATAATAAGCGCCTATAGCACTGGGCATGCCAAAACCCATGGTGCCGAAACTGCCGGGAGTAAGGAAAGATTTTGGCTTACTCATCCTCAAATATTGAGCCGCTAAAAGTTGGTGATTACCGACTCCAGTCGTAATTATCGTATTTTCATTGACAAACCTGCTCAACAGATCAAGCGCCTCTGCCTGGTAAATCGATTTTCCTTGCCGGCAATAATTCAATGGCCATGTCTTTTTTAACTTACCGGCATATTGGATCCAGTCGTCAATGGCAATCTTAATATTATTTCTCCGGGCATAATCCGTCAAATCATTCAGAGCGCTGGCTGCGTCTGCGATAAAAGAAAAATCTGGGTTCCGCTCATTTCTTATCTGGTAAACTTTTTGGGGATTAATATCTATGTAGGCGATTTTGGCCTCGATCGCAAATCCAACCTTTTCTGCCACACGATCATCCCATCGCACGCCGAGCGCAAAGAAGAAATCGTTCTCCTGAATGATCTTATTGGCATAAGGCGTGCCGAACATTCCCAGCAAGCCCAAAGAAGTGGGACCATTCTCATCAACAACCCCTTTAGCCATGAGCGTATTAACAGATGGAATGTTGAAAATAGAGTTGAAACCCCGTATCGCATCGCTCCCGTTCTTTGAATTAAGGCCTCCACCTAAATACAATAACGGGCGTTTCGCTTCCGTAAAAAGATTAAAAAACTGTTCGCACTGTTTATTAGATAAATGGCATTCATTATTATAAACAGTCATGAACCTTTCAAGATTATCCCCGACGTATTCATTAATACTCTGCTGTAGGTTAATCGGAATATCAATAACCACAGGGCCCGGCTTTCCTGATTTAGCCAGAAAATAAGCGTCTTTGATCACGGATTCGATACTGTCTATACTGTCAACCAGGACAACCTTTTTGGCTGTAGGCCCAAAGACGGCAGAAACATCAATATGCTGAAAGGAATCAGTCCCGATTTTATGCTCTGGGACTTGTCCAGCGATAACGACTAAAGGGATGCTGTCGGCAAAAGAATCAGCCACTGCAGTCAATGTATTGGTAATAGCCGGCCCGGAAGTTACTATTGCGACACCTACGCTGTCGCTTGAACGCGAATAACCGGCAGCACTAAAAGCAGCGGATTGTTCATTTGAGTTAACGATAATCTCGATAGAGCTTTTCCCCAGTTCATCCATTACCGGAAGTATCGCCGCCCCGGTATAACCAAAAATATGTTTTATCCCAAGATCCTCAAGGCTTCTGACTAATATTTCCGCTCCTGTCACTTTAAGCTCCTTTTTAATAAAAACATTCGGTAATTTCTTACTTTACTATTTCCAAATCACCTTTGCCGGATTTCGTGCCGGTATTCGGCTATAACGAAACTTTGGATGTCCGATCATCATGGCCGAACCGGCTGTTGCAGGCGCGGATAACCCGGTAAATTTTCTTGTATCCAGATCCGTGTTAATCGCCATATTCACATATCCCGCCCAACATGCACCTAACCCCAAACCGAATGCCGCAAGTTCAAGATATGTACCCGCAATTATACATGAGGAAGGTGCCAGAGGGTCGTCTTTTGCCCCATAGGCAATGACAATTGCCGGCGCGCTGCGGCAAATTAAATCCTCCCCCTTCTTCCATAACTCCACCAATCGATCAAAACGCAAGGATTCCGCCATCGGAGATTTAGCATCCAAAAGGCCTTCCATCCATTTGGATACCAAATATCCTAAATCATGCACCTTATCTTTTCCCATAACCACCGCCCAATCCACCGGCTGGCGATTGGTACCGGACGGAGCATAGCGGGCAATATCTAAAAGTCTCTCTATCGAGTCCTTAGTAACAGGCTCATCCTTATAGTTTCGGATCGATCTCCGCGCTTTAAGAAAAAGTTCAACCTGCCCGGCTCCGGGCAGTTTAGAATGATCTATATGCGTGACATCTTTGACAGCCATCGTAGAAAGAGCTATCGCTCCCTGCGGGCAGAAGGCAAAACAATGGCCGCA
This sequence comes from uncultured Planctomycetales bacterium, assembly GCA_964603585.1. GTDB lineage: Bacteria > Omnitrophota > Gorgyraeia > Gygaellales > Profunditerraquicolaceae > CAZRVK01. Next base: position 101,543 of record CAZRVK010000006.1, on the reverse strand, counting down.
GTTAATACACTTATCCCCGCCACCTGGCACAAACTCCGGAATATGCGCTTCTGCATTAATTCTCAAAATATGCACAGGGCAAACCTCAACGCACTCCCCGTCACCGGAACAAGCCTTCCTATCAACACTTATCGTTGTAATCACCTAAGCCTCCTCTAAATATTCCTCTAATTCTTTTCGGTATACCGCCGCTTTATATTTCAGATTTTAGGCTATTAACCTTTTTGGAACGATTAATTAAAATTTCTCCGCTGATAACCGCTATCACCACCCCAATAATAATTGGCAAAGCAACCCTCACAAAATCATGCCCCGGCTGTATCAGTAATATACACAGCGCGCTTAAAATAAATATTTCGGCGACAACCGCCATCAGTATTGCAACCCAGTTCGGCCCCGGCACTTGATAAGGCCTTTGGATGTTTTTATCTTTAATCCTTAAAATAATAAAACTCGGGAAAAGCATTAAATAGGAAAACAACCCGACAACAAGGCTGAAAGAAACTACATGCCAAAACAGCTCGCCGGCATTTTTAGCAATAAACCCGTAAATAATGATCACGACAGTCGAAATTATCCCCGAGACAACCGAAGCTCCGACAGGTGCCATACTTTTATTCATCTTTCCCAGTATTTTGGGCAATTCACCGTTATTGGCGGCTTCAGCAACTGAACGGTTCTCCCCCAGATTCCAAGTGACTATTTCAGCAAAAAGAGTCGATGAAATAAGAAACCCCAGCCCCAGAGTAATGGCCTGCTGCATCCAGTGCCCGCTAAAAGCGATTGTAAACACATGCAATATGCCGCTGGCAACATTTATTTCAGCAACAGGGATAACGACCCAAACAGCAAATGTCGCAATCAAATATAATACAGCTATTGCAATGGCGGATAAAATAACTGCTTTTGGAATATCGCGAGCGGGATTCTTCATCTCTCCTGATGCGGCAGATATAAGCTCACATCCTTCCAGATTATATATGATTATCGGAATAAATACGATGGCCGCATTTAAATCAGGCATTATATTGGCAAGATTAATCTCATTCGCAAAACGCCCGTTTTTTAAAAAATATATTACTGCCGAAACAATCATCCCGATTACAACCACAAGTCTTGTAATCGTACCAAAATTAGGCACCCATTTTGACACCGTAAGAGGGCATAAATTAATCCCGACCGCTATCCAGATCATCGTAATCCCCATAAAAATTTGCGCCCACAGGCCAATATCCGGAAAGAACATATGCCCAATAATTTCGGCGATCGCAATATATATTGCCGGCACCCATAACGGTAAAGCAATCCAGTAATACCAAATACTGCGCGCCGCCCATTTATTGCCCAAAGCCCTTTTAATCCAAATATAAATCCCGCCCTGTTCCGGATAGGTAGAACCTAATTCGGCGGCGATCAATCCAAAAGGGAAGAAATATCCGATAATGCATATCAACCACCAGGATACCGCCGATGGCCCGATAGCGGCTGAAGTTGCGACAGCCTCTACCCCAAAAATCGCGCAAAACGAAAAAAGCGCAATATCCCAAACCCCTAATACTTTCTTCCTTTGCATTTCACCATCCTGCCATTTTGTGGTTCATGAAAAATCTTTCATCTATGAATATCATTTTTCTTTTCTAAATTTATTTGTTACCCCAAACTCCATATATTTACCGAACATTAACCTGGTCTGGGCGTCCAATGCAGGAAGCGCACTCAAAAATAAAAGGATAACCGGGATAAAAAGCCATTCACATATATGTTTAATCGTGGTCAAAAGGCTGTATCTCCCCTTTTTTTTTGGAAGGATCAACAAACTTATTATCATGCAAACGATAATCCCGACCGAAGCCAGGCCAAACATGGTCCCGCGGATACGCGGAGCTGTATAATAAACAGTGCTGGAAGAAAATTCCCGAGAGGCAAAAAAAGCCGGCAGCCAGCTTCCAAATAACAGCAAAAACGGCCAGGTTGCCCATGAGATAAATGAATCAAGCAATTTATAGCCATAACTTAATTTTTGCCGCCATTTGATCTTTTTTGATCGTAAAAAAGCCCTTATAACAATCGGGAAGTTCTCTATCCCCCAAGCCCAGCGCCGTTTCTGTTTGTAAATAACAGCGAATGTTTGCTTAATCGTAGGGCCGGTTGCCACATCCATAGAAACAGTAGTATAAATAGGCACTACATGATAATTGCCGTCATAATGTATAAAAGCCTTCCAGAAGATGGCTGAATCGTCTGAAATCATATCGATCGGCCAGTATCCGACATCCGATAACACCTTAAAATTCATACTGTGGCTGGAAAAGGTAATAAGCTTGTCCGGATTAGTCGCTTCAACAAGCTGAAAAAACGATGTGCCTATGTCGATAATCCTGGCAAACCCAGGGGCATCCCATATATTGTTATGATATACGGGTATTGGTTGATAACTTGACCTTAATCTATCCGGATTGATCATATAATAATACGTCAAGCAGCTAAAATAATGGGGATTTGCTACCGTATCGGCATCGAAACAGGATATCAATACATTCCCTATAGGGATCTGCTTTTTATTGAAATACTCCTCTGCATTTTTAGCCGCAAAAGTCGTATTAGCCCCTTTTACTTTAGCTTCACCCGGCTGATCTACAGGGTGCAAAACAACCAAGAAATCCATAAACGCGCCCGCAAACTTTTCTTTTATCATATACATATCTTTTTTTACTTCAGGCGAAGCGGCTTCTTCAAGCGCGATCACGACTAAAAACCTATTCGCAGGATAAATGCCATCCCGTATCGCTTTAATACCCGGCTCTACAATGTCAGAGGTTTCGCCAATAACAGGAATAATCACCAAATGGTATAGATCCTTAGATAACGGAGGCAACGCATTTTTTTTCTTGATAATAGTTAACTGCCGGCAATGCATCCGGGAGGATATTTTATTTTTGAGCCCTTTAATTTTATCCGGGCCACAGGAAAAATAAAGGCCTTCTTTCAAGTTATCAACGGCCTTAATGCGCTCCATCCAGTCGGCATCCTTTTCAATTTCCAGGCGGATATAAGAAAGAACAAGAAAAATATTCAAATAAATAAGCCGGAGCAGCCAATAAAGAAGAAATGCGATCATGGAAACAGCAGCCATAATAGGATTTGCAACCGAAAGCAGGCAAATCCCGATTATGATCATCCAGCTTAAAGCCCCAGGTATGATTTCAAGAAAACGCTGAAGGTTTTTCTCCATACCTTCGATTTCATGCCGGGAATAATTAAAATTCATTACCGTTTCCCTTCTCCTATCGGCTCCTTAGAAAGCAGTGAGATTATATTTTCTTTTGGAACAAGGCTTATCACTGATATTCTGCCTTTTGTATCCAGATAATACAGGCTTTCTGTTTCTTCCGAATAGAATAACTCGGAATTATTCTTTATTGCGGTAATAAACTCGGTGTGGTGCTTTCCATTGGACAACAATTCAAGCAAGAAAACCCTATCCTTGTCTTTAAATATTATATGCGTCCCATTATGCGCCCAAAAACACTGCGAAATGCTTTTCCCCTGTGCATGAACTGTTTCTGCCTTGATCCGGCCAGAGGATAAGTTGTCCTTTGCAATTTTTCCGTTGAAATCTGCAACCTCGATCGTGTTCTTTGACCACCACAAAAGCCTTTTAGATCTCTTATTAAAATCAATCCCTAATACCCTGGTTTGCACAATATCAGATGGGGCTAAAGTGATCACCAGATCGCCATTCTCACCAAGAAAAATAAAAATATTTTCCATCAAGAACTGTATATCATAAAACCGTGAGCCGCGGAAAATGTCCTTGCCTGAATTACTGTCTTCAAATAAGATGGTCCTTTGTGTTTCATCCAGGCGCATTTTAGAGACCCGAAAATCATTTTCCAGTACATATATCCATTTATCAACTATGCCAAAACCTTTTATATTTTCCAGGAATTTTGAATGTACAACCATTCCCTTAAGATCAATAAGATGAATATTGCCTCCATAACGGGCAAAACAGTTGTTTGGATAAGCCGCATCCCATATGATCGCGTTGGGCCTGCCGGAAAAAACCTTAGTTATCTCATTTACAGTATTGTCTCTATCTTCAGGATCAATCAGATAAAATCTTTTATCCCATAATGACCCGCCCAAAATAATTATTTTGTTTCCTTTTATCTGCGGATAGATATCAGAAATCGGAAAATTAGCATCGAAGGTATGCCTTTCCAGGAGAGGCTGGATTACTTCATTTTTCCAGTCAAAAACGAAGTAATCTTTAACCTCCGACCCTTTTTTCAAGAGGAAACTATCTGCTTTTGGCAAAACAACAAGACTCTGATAATTAGACTGTGGTAGAAGTATCCTGGGATTAAGATCCTGCGGCAAAAGGATAATATTATTAAAAGTTGATGCCTTACCCTCTTCAACCAATACCGTATGGCTCCACAGACGGTACCCTTTTAACTTAAGCGTAACATTGTATGATCCGGGAAAAAGGTTAGTAATGGATGCGGGGGTCTTATATTTATAATGGCTTTTGCCTAGGTAAATATTAGCACCGAAAGGAATGGTCTCAATATGGATCAACCCGGATTGTGATATCTCTTTACTGACTGGATTTAAGATGTAACCGAAAGAATACAGGATAAGGATTGGACAAAAAATACAGTATAAGAGTAAAAACAGGTAAAAGAAGATTTTCCGCGCAATTAACATCATACCCGGTGTTTCTTTTAACTTTTTTTTTAGCTCGTAATCATCAGCTTTGTAATCTCCCCTTATAATCTGCATTCACCAACATCCTTTTCTGCCCTCTGGTCAAGGTTTTTATCCTCGCTTCTTCCAGGAAGGCATTCCTAAAATACTTATATTGCCTTGACCAAACCAGTTTTACAGGCCGTCTCCCCCGCGTATATTTGGCCCCTTTGCCGCTGTTATGCAACCTTAAACGATTCTCGAGATCGTGAGTATACCCAGTATAATAGGTCCTATCCGAACACTCTAAGATATACACATAAAACTTACCTCGACGTTTAAACGGTTTTATTTGTCTCATATCGCATTCGACCCGCCTTTTATTTCTCCCGCCAAGGCGCAATGAGCGGGCAGGAATATCTCTTTTGTATGGCATTTTCTTTTAGTTATTTTTCCGCCATAACGGAGATATGCGGTATTAAATATCTCATCCAGGCATTCACCGGAAAAAGGCAAAACAATCCTCTGCCCCTGATCAAGGAACGACACGAGAATCCCAAAACGCATTTTCTTACTACCGGAATATTCAAAGGCGATCCACCTATGCCTCTCATCCTGCCAAACCCTGTCGAGCCGAACGCCTGTAAGCATTCTTTTCCGTAAGGAGATCAAATCCCGATATAACCGTAATAAACACCCCTGCCTGTTTGACCGCGTAAGATCCCATTTAAGCTTAGAATCAAAAAATGTTTTTTTAGCTCCGGGGTCCGGGGTATTTTTCCAGCCAAAAGCCGCAAACTCCTTTTTTCTGCCTTCCCTTACAGCACGGATAAGATTCTTATCCCCATGATCGATAAAATATTGGAACGGCGCTTTTTCTCCATACTCCTGGCCCATAAACAAAAGCGGGGTGTTTGGAGATAAGACTAAAAGCGTGGCAGCAAGTTTCTGTTTATCAAAATCAACAAGACTTGCAATGCGTTCACCAAAAGCGCGGTTACCAACCTGGTCATGGTTCTGTACACAAACAACTAATCTCCTGGGATCTATACCTTTAATAGGAATTCCATGATGCCGTTTACGAAAAGATGAATATTTACCATCATAAACAAAACCTTCTTTGAACGCCTTGGAAATATCGCGAAGGGCTCCAAAATCCTCATAATACCCCTGCCGTTCCCCGGTAAGGTATGCATGCACGGCATGATGAAAATCATCATTCCACTGGCCTGACAATCCGTAACCCCCCTGTTTTTTGGAACGGATGATCCGGGGATCATTCAAATCGCTTTCGGCAATAACATGGACCTGTCGCCCAAGTTTTCTTGCTAAAAACTGTACGGCATCATTTAATTCTTCCAGTATATGCCTGGGACTGGAATCATATATCCCATGGACTGCATCCAAGCGCAAAACATCAACATGATACTGTGCTACCCAAAAAAGGGCATTCTCAATCACGAATCTCCGCACATATTCACTACTGCGATCATCATAATTAACCGCCTCCCCCCAGGGAGTATGGTAATTCTTGGTAAAATAGGGCCCAAAATCATTGAGATAATTTCCTTCCGGCCCCAAATGATTATAGACAACATCAAGGCATACAGCGAGCCCTGCGCGATGGCATGCGTCTACAAACCTTTTAAATCCCTCCGGGCCGCCGTAACTATTTTGAACTGCATACATCCCAACCCCATCATACCCCCAATTTCTCCTGCCCGGAAACTGCCCCACAGGCATGATCTCAAGGCATGTAACCCCCAGCCGCTGAAGATATGGTATTTTTTTGATTGCCGCATCAAAAGTACCCTTTGGCGTAAATGTCGCAATATGCATTTCATAAAAAATCAGGTCGCGAAAATCAATGCCTTCCCATTTAGAATCTTTCCAATGGAATTTATCCGGATCTACCACCTCTGAAGGTCCATGCACCCCTTCAGGCTGAAGGCGTGAAGCGGGATCAGGCCGCTCTTTTTTTTCATCTAAAATATATGAATACTTCATACCGGAAAAAACATTATAAACTTGCTTATAGAAATATCCTTTATCATCTTTTTTCATTGCAAGCAAAGCCTCACCATTTTTAGAAATAATTTTAAGGTCAACCCTGGAACAAAAAGGGGCCCACACCTTGAAAGAATAACACCTTTCTTTTGATTTTATCGTTCCTAATTGAAAAACGCGAAAAAACGAAGATCTCCTCATTCCTATTCCTTAAATATTTGTAAAAAGGCAACCGCAAGACTTTTGTAAAAGATCCGCAATCCCGATCACAGGGATCTGCTTATATTTACTGATATCAATAATTTCTCCAGTTACAACATCCTTAAGCTTTTCCGGAAGAGCCAAATCTTTAGGCCACACCAGCTCCGTATTCCCCCAAAAATCCTGGTCCAAATCAGAAACATTACCTAATGGCCATTGGCTAAAAAATCTGCCCGCAACAAGCAATGCAATCTTATCCCCGTACTTACGAATGAAGGAAACGATATTTTTATCCCGGTTCCCTCGAATTTCCACCGGCAGATATTCCCCTCCAACAAACAACTCTTTATATTGGCGGCGAAACTGTAACCCGCCCCAGGTATAAAAAAGCTTCAAAGAGGAAATATTCTCCGGAAGAATTCCGCGATTACAAGGATTGCCAAGATTGTTTTGCTCGCGGTCACTTTTCATCTGCCCTAAAAGGCTCATCCGAAAATCAAAATCAACCGGCCGGCGGTTATCCGGATCTACCAGGTTATAGCAAAAAATCTCGTTTCCTTGATAAATATCCACCACCCCTGGAGAGGCTATCTTAATCAGCGTAGCTGAAAGGCTGTTGAGTTTTCCCCAAAAAGATATCTTTTCCTGAAAAGGTAAAAAACTCGCAAGAAAATCATTTGCGCTGCCAGAAAATATGATCCCTTTTATAAACCGATTGACCGCATCTTCGTATTCGATCTCTGGTTTAAACCAACTGGTATAGATCTTTGCCTCACGGACCGACTTTAAAACGTACTGCCAAATCCTTTCATAAAAAGCGGTTAAAACCGGTTCCTGCATCGGCTCATCCGGCCAGGCCCCGATCAATGTCTGATAAATAAAATATTCCGTATTCCTTCTTGGTTCAAACACGCCACAGATAGCAGTTTTGAACCGCTGGTTCATCTGGGCCCATTCATTGATCCGGGATTCCCATTCATCGGGGATCTCGCTTAAAACATTTATCCGCATCCTGACATCTTCACTGCGCTTGGTATCATGTGTAGAAGATGCAAGCATGCCAGACGGCCAGCGCCTGTTACGCTCAATGTTCTGGCGATGGAAAGCATCTACGGTATACCCAAAATAAAAAGGGTCGCCCCCTACTTCATTCAAGGAAACAAGGCGATTATAAACGTAGAATGATGTATCCTCAACTCCTTTAGCCATGATCGGACCGGTCAATTGCTGAAACCTAAGCAGGAAATCACGATACGACTTCGCTTCCTGGCTTTGGGGTTCAGTCTTTAAGCGTAAAAGAAGCGCTTCCTGCAGAAAATCATAAACCGCCGGATTAAGCGCCGGGGTTTTGGCCCGGGCTTTTTTAATGGCGGCACGGATATATTTCTCATCCCTGTCAGAAATGCTTGCGCTATCAACAGACACATACGTCCTGTAAACAGGAAAACCAGCGATGGTTTCTCTTATTGCAACGGTAAGGTCGTTTCTGGTAAAATCCCGGAAATTCCGGTTTGTTTCAGAAATAGAGTTCAGGCGATGCCCCAAGGCATTTATTTCACTGGCCATAGGCACCAACCCGAAGAATTTCTTTTTATTATATACCAACTCATCAAAATCTATCGGATGTCCGATATAGCGCTCATAAAGCTGTTCAAATACCTTTTCGCTGCATGGATCGACAAAAAGACCGTTCAAGCTGTTTAAATAATCATACCCAACCGTTCCATTTATATCCCAGTTTTCTGGCAATGGCTCCTTGCGGTCAAGGATCTTCTCCGCTACAACATACAAAGCCAAAGAAGAAGGGAATTCTTTTTCCAGTAAACGGCCTAAAATCTCCCGCACCAGTTCCATATCAATATCTTCGATTTTTGCGCCGCCAGAAGGCAAAGATCCCTCCCACTCCTTAATTGCCATCTGTAAAAGATATTCCCGCTGGAGGCGCTGAAAATAAACCGGAGGGTCATAAAGCCCATCAGGATGATCGATGCGCAATCCGCTTACCTTTTGCTCCTTGATCAATTTAAAGATAAGCTCATGATAATGCCGAAAAACCTTTTCATCCTCTATACGGATCGCCGCCAGTTCATTTATATCAAAGAACCTCCTGTAATTGATCTCCTGCGACGCAACAGACCAAAAGGCCAGGCGATACGATTGCAGGTCAAGAAAACGGTCTATAGGATCGAAACTTTTCGGGTCCGATTTATTGCCGTTAAAAAAGATAACGCGGTTTTTTATAAAAGTTTGTATCTGCTCTGACCTCTCGCATAAAGCATCTAAGCGGTGTTTGGCAATCTCTTTCTCCCGGTTCCTTTCGATAACCTTTTCAGGAGTGCATTCTGCTGCGGCTGGTAAATTCTTAAACGCGGTAATGATACTAAGGAATTCCAGGTAATCCTGGTTCTCCTTTCCCAGATCATCCTCAAGTCCTGCGATATCATTTTCCAGGATAACCGGATAGGTCTTTGGATCAACTGGAAAACGATGTTCATGATAAAAAACATTAAATTCGCCTTTTTGAAAAACAATCTGTATCTCTTGATTCTCCAGGACACTGCCATAGAAATTACCTAATATCGGTAAAAGCACCTTGCCCCAAAGTTCCTGTTTTACAGGTTTCCAGTCAATATCAAAATATTTCGCATAAAGCGAACTGGGCCCATTTTCCAGGACATCAAGCCACCAGCTGTTATTATTGCCAACGACCCCCATATGGTTAGGGACCACATCCACAATATGCCCCAATCCGTTTTGTAAAAGAGCCTGGCAAAATTTCTCAAAGTCTTCGGAAGAACCTATCTCTGAATTGATCCGGTTTGGGTCCGTTACATTATAGCCATGCATGCTTCCGGGCGACGCCTGAAAATACGGCGAACAATAAACCGCTTCAATCCCCAGCTCTTTCAAATAAGGGACAATCCTTTCAGCCTGTTTAAATGTGAAATCACGGTTAAATTGGATACGATAAACCGAAGAAGGGATAAAGGTTTCCTTTATCTTCTTAAACACCAAGTCCCTTAGTTTTTCCTGGCTAAATACCGTTTTCCCCTGCTCGGACTTCGATATTTTATTTGAGGTGTTTTGGCTCATTTCACTCCCTGGATTTTGAATGTTTTAAATGGGCTTCCGTGAATTTGATGATATTATTCATCATGGTTACCGTTTCAACCGGATACTTACCGACAGCGGATTCTGCCGAAAGCATGACGAAATCAGTGCCGTCTATTATGGCATTGGCTACATCGGTCACTTCAGCACGGGTAGGCCTAAGATTTTCAGTCATACTTTCAAGCATCTGTGTAGCCGTAATAACAAATTTCCCGGCACGGTTACATTTTCGTATGATCACCTTCTGGATCAGGGGGATTTCATAGATCGGCAGTGATACACCCATATCCCCGCGCGCGATCATGATACCATCAGAAACCCTGATTATTTCGTCAATATTGTTTATCCCCTCTCTGTTCTCTATTTTCGCGATAATCCGGCACCGGCTATTTTTAGGAAGCAGTTCCCTTATCTCTAAAATGTCATTTTTAGTGCGTACAAATGATTGGGCAACATAGTCAACACCATATTCTTCACAAAAGCCCAGGTCCTCGGCATCTTTCCGGCTTATTCGGCCGAAATCAAGCCGCGCCTCCGGGATATTTACCCCCTTATGCTCTTTCAGTAATCCGCCAATTATTACCTTAGCCTTAAGCCGGTTTTTAGCCCTGCCAATTACTTGCAGAGCGATATTTCCATCATCGATGAAAATGTGATGCCCATTTTTAATACTGCTTAATGATCCTTTGTAGTCAAAAGGAATTATTTCCAACGACCCTTTAATATCCTGCTGGGTAAGCCAAACTATCCTGCCCTTTTTAAGCAAAAGATGCGAGATAAGAACACCTACTCTTATACGGTGCCCCTGAAGATCGCCAAGAAGCTTCATGCGCCGGCGGTATTTCAGATTTAAGCGCCTAATCAGGCCGATACGATGAAGCATCTCCTGCGGTTTACCATGTGAAAAATTCAAACGAGCTACATCCATCCCGGCAATCATCATCTTTCGCAACACCCTCTCGCTTGATGAACCAGGACCAAGGGTACAAATTATCTTAGTCTTAACCATAGATCTCCTTGATCAAAAAAAACATTACGATTTCTGTAAATACAGTGTTTGAGTAGGATAGGCAAACTGTATCTTGCGCTTTTCAAACTCTTCTCTGATCGACAGATTGATCTCCTGCTGAATATCCATGTATTTATTGTAATCCGGGTTTAAAACAAAATACACCACCTCGAACACAAGGCTAAAATCCCCATAACTAAAAAAGTGCGCACGATCGAAACTTGTCTCCTTGATCCCCTTGATGATATGCTCGATGATCTTGGGTATTTCCTTTAACTGGCTAACAGGAGTTTGATAGGTAACACCAATACGGAATAAAACACGACGTTTCTCCATAAGCTTGTAATTGCGTACACGCGAATCGGTAAGATCGGTGTTAGAGAATATCAACTGTTCTCCTCCTAAACTGCGGATACGTGTAGTTTTTATCCCGATATACTCAACCGTACCCATGAAATCTCCGATAATGATAAAATCACCGATCCGGAAAGGATGATCAAAAACTATAGAAAAATAACTAAAGAAATCTTTTAAAAGTGCCTGGGCGGCTATCGCCACCGCAATGCCTCCTATCCCCAGCCCCGCCAGCAATGTCGAAATCTTATACCCAAGATTATCCAAAAGAATTATAACTGCCATTACCCAAATCATAAACTTAATCGCCCATAACATCCCGTCAAGACTGCGCGCAACCGTTGGATCCTCTTGTTTTTTCGCAAGATATGTACTAATACCCCAGCTGGCAAGCATAACCACTATGCGGGCAATAAAGAAAGTGATAATGATCATTTCCAAGGCATTGATTATGACATCAGCCCCGGACGGCAATCTTAATATCTTAGCACTAACATAAAAACAACTGATGTATAGTGCCGGTAAACCAATCTTTTCCAATATTAACACCAGGAAATCATCGAATTTTATACTGCTTTTATCTGCTAACCTCTTAAGCCTTCGTATAATAAAACTGATAACCACTTTAACGAACAAAAGGCCTAAGATCAGCGTTACTAAAGCAATGATATAATCCAAAACCCGATTGCCAAAGAACACCTGATTTAGAATCTCTATCTCCATTTTACCCTCCATAAAAAAACGCCATTTGCATCCACATGCAAGATGGCGGCCCGACCATCCAACTCCTCTGGAAAGCGGTATGCCTCCAGACCCAGCTTATCATAAAAACCTATAATCTTTCAGATCATTAGTATAAGTATTTTATCACATTTTACTTCAAAAACATATACTTTTAGCTTACCCTGACTCCAGCCCATATAAATCCAGTGTCAAATCTGACTGCCAATACTCCTTGGTATCAACATCCATAATAGTAAGCTTGCCTGACCAGCCTGCTCCAGTATCAAGGTCCCAAACGTTACAGACATGGACCGGCTCTAAGGTATTATAAAAACTGGTTGGGGTATGGCCGAGGAAAATATCCTTATACCTGCCTAATTTGCATTTACGCCCGGATTGAGCAATATTCCAGGCAGTATCCAGCAGGCTTCTATCCCAAACCAGTGTTTGCGCGCTATGGCTGGCAAGAGGTATATCGGGGTTAAATCCTCCATGCACAAAAACCTGATTACCACGCTCTATCCAAAGCTGCCCGTTTTCAAAAAAATGGATGTGCTCCTCTGGCATAGGCCCCCCGTTATATGAGGCTATCGTTTTATCTCCGCCTTGAGTTATCCAAATTTGCGGCTTATCCCCCCGTAACGCCCAATCCAATGCCCAGAGGTCGTGATTACCAATAATCAAACTACAGTGTTTTATTTTTAAAAGCTCATCGACACTCTGCTTGATCTGGGGATAGCGGTCGCAAATATCACCCAGAACGATTAACCGGTCTTTCTTATAATCGAACCCGGAACGTTTCAGACACTGCACCAAAGACTTATAAGCGCCATGAATATCTCCAACAACATATGTCCTGAAAAACCCCGACATCTCCATCCCTCGGCTTAAGACACTTAAACGTTAATTGTTTTTATTATATACTTGGCTTATTATAGCAAAATTCCGGATAAATATAGAATAATTAATGCACAATTTATCCGTTACCCTATATCTTTTCCGGATGGTGTTTTACAACCTTTGCGGAACACATATAAATGATATCCTCTGCAATATTGGTAGCATGGTCACATATACGTTCCAAATGGCGGGAAACTAATAAAAGCGGCACTGCACGCGTGGCGGTAGTTGGATCTTTAGACATATAATCATCAATCAATTCTTTCTGGATAAGATTGCGCAGGTTATCAGCCTTAGAATCCATTAAAATCACCGCGCTGGCCTTGTCGGCATCTTTATCGACAAAAGCGCCGATCACATCTTTAGTCATTTGCTGGGCTATAACCGTTAATTTAGGGATATCGATCAATGGTTTTAAAAGCGGTTTATCCGCAAGTTCCATAACCCTCTGGGCGATATCAACCGCAAGATCTGACATTCTTTCCAACTCCGTAATTATCTTCATGGCCATACAAATAAACCTTAGATCAGCAGCCATAGGCTGCTGCCGAGCCAATAGATCTAAACTTTTTTCTTCGATCTTAAGTTCAAGATCATCTATTTGCTTATCATTGGCTACAACCTGAAGGGCTTCGTCTGGATCAAGATGTTTCAAAGCTTCGACAGATCCAAGGATCTCATTTTCGACCAATTGTCCCATCTTCAAAATATCGGCTTTTACTCCGTCTAATTCATCATCAAAATGTCTCTGCATGGCAATCCCCCTTATTATCCAAACCTCCCAGTAATATACTCTTCTGTCCGGGAATCCCCGGGCGCCTTGAATATTTGTTCTGTCTTATCGAATTCGATCAATTCCCCCAAAAGGAAAAAACCGGTATAATCGGAAACCCGTGCGGCCTGCTGCATATTATGAGTTACGATCGCGATCGTATAATCGTGTTTTAGTTCCAGGATCAGTTCTTCGATCTTTCTGGTCGATATAGGATCAAGGCTGGCGCACGGCTCATCAAACAAAAGCACCTCTGGCTTTACCGCCAGGCACCTTGCGATACAAAGCCGCTGCTGCTGTCCACCGGATAATTTTAATGCACTGTCATATAACCGGTTTTTTACCTCTTCCCATAATGCCGCTTTTTTCAGGGATTCGATGACTCGCTCTTCGACGAAATGTTTATCCCTGATACCGTTAACCTCCAGGCCATAACTGATATTCTCAAAAATATTCTTCGGAAATGGATTCGGTTTCTGAAACACCATTCCTACTCTACGCCTTATTTCAACAGGGTCAACTGAAGTTTCCAGGATATCATCTCCATCCAGAAATATTTTCCCGGTTAAGGTGGTATTAGGCACCAATTCATTCATCCGGTTAAGCAGACGTATAAAGGTCGATTTCCCGCATCCTGACGGGCCAATAATTGCCGTAACTTTATTAGACAGAACATCGAGGTTTATATTCGTAAGTGCCTGCTGCCTGCCATAAAAGAAGTTTATTCCATAAGCCCGCATTTTTACATTATTATCCATGATAACTCCTCTGTCTGTGCCGAAGTGATATCGCAATCGCAGATATCAATAAAACCATAAAAAGCAGTATCAAACTGCATCCATAAGCAATCGCTTTTTGTTTAGCCGGATGCGCGCCTTCCGTCATCAGAGCATATATATGATAAGGCAACGCCATAACTTCGCTAAAAATACTGTTCGGGTATCCGCGTTTATAAAAAGCGGCCGCGGTAAATAAGATCGGTGCGGTCTCTCCGGCAACCCGGCCGATACTCAATATGACCCCGGTCAATATCCCTGGCAAAGCCGTCGGCAAAACAATTTTTTTGATCGTCTGCCATTTACTGGCGCCCAGAGAAAGCGATGCCTCGCGTATCGAATGCGGAACCGCAATCAGCGCCTCTTGAGAAGCAGAAATAATAAGCGGTAAGACAAGTATCCCCAAAGTAAGGCTTCCGGAAAGCAAAGAAACGCCAAAACCAAAGAATTTGACAAATACCGCCAGTCCAAACAGCCCAAAAACAACTGAAGGAACCCCGGCAAGATTATTGATACTGATACGGATAATATTGACCACAAAACTTTTCGGGGAATATTCACATAAATATATCGCGCAGGCAAGGCCTAACGGAAGAGCAAATATAATAGAACCTAAGGTCAAATAGAATGTACCTATGATTACAGGGGCAACGCCTCCTTCCGTCATCGCATTACGCGGTGGTTGAGTAAGAAAATCCCAGGAAATGACTTTTATCCCATTGACAAAAACAAAATAAATGATCGTCCCTAAGAAAAATAACGTGGTCAACATGCAAAGGAACAAACCGAAAAATCCAGCTTTCTGCGAAAAATCCCGTTTCATCCGCTCAACCCCAGTTTTATCCGGTACCGGCGTGATATGATCTCGGCAATAATATTAAAAATAAAAGTAATCAGGAATAATATAAGGGCGATGGCAAAAAGAGCATGATAATGCTCTCCTCCCATCGGAGCCTCTCCCATTTCCGCGGCAATCGCCGCAGTCATTGGCCGCACCGGCTCTAAAAACGTTTTTGGTATAACCGCAGCTCCTCCGGCAACCATAAGCACCGTCATCGTTTCTCCTACTGCCCGGCTCATTCCCAGGATGATGGCAGTCGATATCCCTGATCCGGCCGCCGGGATCACTACCTTAATCAAGGTCTGCCACCTATTTGCACCAACAGCAAAAGACGCCTCCCGAAAAGACCTTGGCACATAACTTAACGCGTCTTCAGCAATACTGCAAACTGTAGGCGTTGCCATTAACCCAAGAATAAGGCTGGCGTTCAAAGCAGTCATCCCGGTAGGAAGATTGAATACTCGCTGAAGAAAAGGAGTAACGATCACCATACCAAAAAAACCATAGACAACAGACGGAATACTGGCGAGGATCTCTACGACCGGTTTTAAGATCTGCCTTTGCCGGAAACCGGAGATTTCATTCAAGTACAGAGCACTCCCTACCCCTAAAGGGATACAAACAATTGTTGCCCCCAAAGTAACCCAACAAGAAGCCAAAATTAAAGGGAATATCCCGAATTCCGGAGGGTTATAAGTCGGATACCAAAACTTGCCAAAAACAAAATCCCTAAAACTTACTTTTGAGAATATTGGTAAACTCTCCTTAAAAAGCACAAAGACTATTCCCAGTAAGAATACTAAGGAAGAAAATGCCAGGATTGTAAATACCCACTTATAGAATTTTTCTTTTATATGCGCCATTTTTATTAAATATAGGAGGCGCGGCAGGCAAATTTACGCCTGCCGTGCTTGTCAGGATAAATGAGTAAACGCCTTATTTTAACCCGACATAACCTTGTTCTTCAACCAGCTTTTGGCCTTCCTGGCTCTTTACGAAATCCAGATAATCCTTGATTAACCCTTTAGGCTGGCCGTTAGAATACATAAAAAGAGGCCTGGTTACCGGATACGCTCCAGAAAGCACAGTATCCCGTGACGGCATAACCCCGTCAACCTCAAGAGGCTTGATATCTCCGGACATAAAACCTAATCCTACGTAACCTATGGCCGAAGGGGTCTGTGCGATATTTTGCGCGACTGCCTGATTTGACGCCTGCATCAAAGCGCTGGGAACAACCTTCTCTTTATTCATCACTAACTCTCCAAAGGCCTCAAAGGTGCCGCTTGAAGTATCCCGTGAGATAACGACAATTTTCCCCTCGCCTGCGCCTAACTGCGACCAATCGGTGATTTTTCCGGTAAAAATATCCCGGATTTGTTTCCGAGAAAGTTTATGAATAGGATTTGACCTATTTACCACAACTGCGATCCCATCCATAGCCACAATATGGGCAACCGGATCATTCCCGTTTATTGCGGCCTTTTCTATTTCGGTATCCTTTATTGACCGGGATGCACCAGCTATATCACAAGTGCCATCAATGAGCGCGGCAATCCCTACGCTGGATCCTCCTCCGCGCACAGATATATCCGCTTCCTGGTTTCGATCCATAAATACTTCCGCAGTTCTTTGCGCGATCGGAAGAACAGTCGTCGATCCCGCTACAACGATTGTCTTGGCAAAACAGGTGCTCACGGCTAAACCCACGCCGATCAGCCCTGCTAAGGTTACTAACACCAGTCTTTTCATTTTTTAATTCCTCCTTATTATCAATTTGAATTATCAGAACTTCATATTCCAATCCACCTGAACCAATGTTTCCGGTGCCTTAGTCGGCCCGATAAGGTTCCAAGAGCGATAAACATCCAAACCTAAAGATGTATTTTTACCCAAGCCATAGGTTATTATCCCTTCATGGCTTCTTATCCCGGTCTTTCCGCTGTAACGGTCAGAATCCGGAAAAATATCCGGGACAGAATCTTGTCCAAGCATCGCATATATATACTTAAACTGCCAATCACCCCATTTCTCAATCTTATCGTTACCGAACTGAAACCCTGCTGAAAATCCGGTATTTTTCTTTTCGGCTGCGAAATTATTAACAAATTCACTAAAGAATTTCAGCTTCTCGATATTTAACCCTATTACCTTAAAAGGCTCTTTTATACCAAATTCCAGAGCTGGGCTTAGTAAGCGGAAATTATATTTCCAATTTGCGCCCGACTTGGTATTACTACTGCTTTTATACCAGCTCGAAGTCGGAAATGGATTGTTTTTTGTATTAAAATAATAAAAGGTAACCGCACTCTTTAAGTCCAGCTTATCAGTTAAATTATAGCTGAATCCTGGCTGAGTAAAATAACCCATGGTCGGATTTGTAGTCGAACTATCGTCATCATCCTCTATAAATGCAGAGGTATTCATAAATAATCTTGCCTTACCGAGTGTTTTATCAAACCTTACAACCGCGCCTTCAGGAGTTATATCCGTATCCCAGATCAGATCCGTCGGTTCCCATAAGGTATCGGCTAAGAGCATTTTACCACCGACAAAACTCAACCAAGGCTTAGGCATATACTTTGCATAGGCATAATCAAGTCTTACCCCCATTTTAGAAGACGCACCGCTATCTTCTTTGCCAAAGGTAATATTGGTAGAGCGTGGATCACCGGATGAACTGGTAGCGATCCCAACCCCCGCCATCAGCTTATCATTAACTTTACCCTCTAAACCAAGACGTGTACGAATACGCCCTATATGAGTGTCCTTAGCATAATCATTAGCAGCTTTTTCATGATGATACTGATATCTAAGGCGCAGATCTCCTTTAAGCTTGATATTTTGCACCCAACCCGGCAAAGAAGCAGATTTACCGGTGGCAACCTCTTTTTTTACCTGTTCCTGTGTTTCGATTTTAACCTGCTGGGCTTCTGCTCCGGTTAAAACCCCTTTTTCCACTAATTTCTGAAGCAAAATATCCACTTCTCCGGCATATGCCGGTAAACCCCATAAACACATCATCATCAACCACAAAAAACCTTTTGCTACAAAGCGCTTACCCATCTTATCTCCTCCTTTTCGTTGTTAATACAGACTTCTTCAATTTGACCTGTTCTAATTTTAAGATCTCACCTTCTTTTTTAGACTTTACTTTAGAAAAAGGGGCATACAAACTAATTAAACGTTCTGCTTCGTAATCAGCCATTCGGAGTAAGAAACTTTTCAAACCTTCAATTATTTTTTGCACGATTCTTTTCACGATTACACCCTGTATTCACAATAAAATCCTTATCCCTTATGCCGGTTAATTCTTTAATAACATCCATTAGCCCAACCACACTGAAAGGTTTAGTAATATATTGATCTGCCCGGACAAGATTTGCGTAAATCTTATCCGACTGTTCAGCCCTAGCAGTTAAAATCACCACAAATGTTTTAAATGCTAGCGGATTATCTTTAATCAGTTCGCATATACGGAAACCGTCAATTCCCGGCAACATAATATCCAAAACCACTAAATCAAAGACATCTTTGGAAAGTCTCTTTTTTGCCTCATTACCGTCGTAAACACTTTCTACTGCATACCCATTTTTAGAAAGATTATACGAAATGAGTTTATTCAAATTCAGTTCATCCTCAACAACCATAATTCTTTTTTGCTTTTTCTGTTCACCAATCTCTGTCATTTCAATCTCCTTTTTTAACCAATCCTGCAATCAGGGTATCTTTTATTTTCTTTCATCATGGCTTAAGTATAAAACAGAGATGTAACAAGGATATGGCGGGTTTGTGAAGTTTTTGTGAACTTTAACTATGGCGTTTGGTAAGAAACTACGCCTGGGGGATGGAAAAACTAAAGGTAGAGCCTTGACCAAGCACGGATCTTACCCAAACCTGGCCTCCGTGGGCAAAGACTATATGTTTGACAATAGAAAGCCCTAACCCCGTGCCTCCCAGCTCGCGGGAACGAGCCTTATCGACACGGTAAAAACGCTCGAATATCCTTGGAAGATCCTGTTCGGGGATCCCTATCCCGGTATCAGAAACATCCACCTGGACAAAATTACCACTTAAATAAATACTGATCTTAATCGTCCCTCCAGAAGGGGTATATTTAACTGCATTATCCAAAAGGTTCAAGAACACCTGACCAAGCCGGGTATCATCTGCCATAACCTTAGGAATACCATCTGAAATATCGATCGATACTAACAGTTGTTTATCTTTGATCGTCTTATCCAAAACTCCCAAACAACGGTTTAAAACAGGCTTTATCTCTTGCGGCATAAAAAACATTTTCATTTTACCGGATTCGATCTTGGCAAGATCTAATAGATCATCAATAAGGGCAGCCAGACGGTTTGAATCCTGGTAAATTATATTAATAAACTCTTTCAAGTGATCTTTATCCTCAATTGCCCCCTCAAGAAGAGTCTCGGAATAACCTTTAATGCTCGATATAGGCGTGCGTAACTCATGAGAAACGTTAGCGACAAAATCCTGTCTTATCCTTTCAAGATTCCTTAATTCGGTGATATCATGGAAAACCAAAACCGCTCCTTCTAAATGGCCGTTCCTCTTTATAGGGACAGCGTTAACTTTAAGAACTATCTCCTGCGGCTGGGTAACTATAACTTCCTGGCTGATCAAATCCTGTTTATCTCTAATCACCTTGTCGGCAATGTCCTGAATATGGGGGTTACGGATCACTTCCAGGGGGGTTTTTGCTTCTGGGGATGCGTCTACAAACAGTAATTTCCTCAAAGAAGGGTTCATCAAAACAATCCCGCATTTTTCATCCACCACCATGATCCCTTCAAACATACTGGATAAAACCGCGTCTAATTTAGCCGTATCCTGCTGGATCCTTTCGATCTTACTCTTTATCTGGTCAGACATATAAGATAATGCATTTGCCAAATCACCGATTTCATCTTTTGAGAAAATCGATGGTTTCCTGGAAAAATCGCCTTTTGCCATGCATCTTGCGATTTTTGCCATTTCTGCAAGAGGCTTGGAAACTATAAGAGAAATAATAAAAGTAAATGCCAAACTAAGTAAAAATACCAATAGAAGGGAGCCCAGAATAGTCTGATCTAACCTTCCCTCCAGCATCTCAATATATGATATCGGCACTGCATAGCGTATAAACCCGGATATGGGCTTTCCTTGCCCGAAAGGAACTGCCATATAAAGCAGGTATTTCTTTAAAGTATAACTATACCTTTTACTGACTCCCAGCCCTTTATCAGCCGCATCTTGAATTTCCTGGCGGTCCAAGTGATTTTCAACATTCTCTAACCCGGAAGGATGCAGATCGGAATCGCCGATTACCTGGCCTTTTCGATCAATAATGGTTACCCTTAATTCCTGTTGTTTACCGATTTTATCCGCCAGGTTATCGGCATCCCTTAATGCATTCAAAGAAATAAGCTGGTTCTCTATAAAGTCGCGGCCGGATAAAATCTGGAGCTTTAGATTATTCTCAAGATTATGCTCAACATACCTCTTAAGGTGAAAAGCAAGATAAAAATAGCCGATAAAAATGCCCAGCATCACTGCGGAGCAGAATATTAATGTAAGTTTCCAATGCAATTTAATCTTCATCTTCTTCCTGTTTAAATCTATATCCTACACCAATAACCGTCTCGATCATTTTCCCGGTTTTGCCAAGTTTCTCCCGTAATCGCTTTATATGGGTATCCACCGTACGGGTATAAACATCAGAATGAATATCCCAAATCTCCTGGAGCAACCCATCACGTGTTTGCACCCGCCCCTGGCGGGTGATCAAAAGAATTAAAAGCTTGAATTCCATAGGTGTTAGTTCAATCAGCTTCTCATTTACACTCACCCTGTGCCGCGGTATATCCACGGTCAAAACACCTACAGTAATAATATCTTTCTTGGTTTCTTCGACCTTTCCTCTTCTTAAAACAGCCTTTATCCTTAAAACAAGCTCCCTTGGACTGAATGGCTTAACCATATAATCATCTGCACCAAGTTCAAATCCAACAATGCGGTCAACCTCTTCACCTTTTGCCGTAAGCATAACAACCGGTATATTCTTAAACTTGTTCATCTGTTTTATATTCCGGCAGACTTCAAAACCATCCATTTTAGGAAGCATAATATCCAGGATAATAAGGTCTACTTGTTCCGTATCTAAAACCCCAAAAGCTTCCTCGCCAGATACCGCAACAGTACAGTCATAGCCGGCTTTATCTAAGTTGTATTTTACAAGCTTAGCAATATGCCTGTCATCTTCAATGATCAATATTCTTTCTTTTCCCATCGTCTAATCTTATTGGAGGTTGCAATATCCCGATTTAAAGCTAAGCATCTATAGGTAATTTATTATAACACGAAAGCGGTTTCGGATAAAGGAAAACGAAAAGATCGTTAGGGTTGGAGTGAAATAACATCGACACCGATTGCTAAGCGACAGTTATATATACGTATTTCAACTGGCCGCGGCTTATGTTTTCGATATCATGATGGGTGTTTTGAGGTATATAAATAAATGTGTTTTCTTTCGCATTCATAGACTTTGCGCCATACGAAATCTTTGCCCTGCCTTTTAAGATCAGGATCGCTTCTTCCTTATGCCCAGTCGTGTGCGATCCTACCGATTCCTTGCTTTTTAAAACTACCAAACCTGCCTTTAAACCATGCACCTGCCCATGCACCCCGGCCAGACGCTTGAACTTTCGATTACCCGTAAGCCCTTTACAAATTACTTTTCCCATCTCTACCCTCCAGGATTTAAAACTATTTTAAATATGCGCCGGACATATAAGAACTCCGGACATACGGCGAGCTTTCAACATGCAGGAAACCCAGGTTCAAGGCCTCTTGTTTATACCAGGAAAAAACCTCCGGAGGAATATAATCTTGCACCGGATAGTGGTTCTTACTCGGAGCAAGATACTGCCCAATGCTCAAGAAATCGCATCCTGCCGAACGCAAATCTTTCATTACCGAATAAACCTCATTTTTCGTTTCACCCAGACCAAGCATAAGCCCGGACTTTGTTTTAAGGCGAGGATCACTCTCTTTTATAAGGCGCAGTAAATTAAGTGAGCGCAAATACTGCGCACCCTGACGCACCTTGTTATAGAGAGAAGGCACGGTTTCTAAGTTATGCGCCAGGATATCCGGAGATGCCCCGACAACAACCTGCACTGCCTCTAAAGAAAGCTTAAAATCAGGGACTAAAAGTTCAATGGTAACCTGCGGTGTCCTGGCGCGGAGATGCCAGACTACCTCGGCAAATGCCCCTGCTCCTCCATCAGCTAAATCATCCCGGGTAACACTGGTAATAACCACATGCTTAAGGCAAAGCTTTTCTACGGCGCAGGCAACATGCCTTGGCTCATCCGGATCCGGCAAATGCGGTTTAGCTTTTTCAATATTGCAAAAACTGCACAGGCGGGTACAATGCCTTCCTAAAATCAGGAATGTCGCCTGATTATGCGCGAAACATTCCCCGATATTCGGGCACATTGCCTGTTCACAAACAGTTTCAACCCGCAGTCCACGGAGAAGTTGCTTCATCCGGGAACATTCCTTCAGGCTTATCTTCTTATTTAACCAAACTGGCTTGGTAATCTGATTCATCGCTTTCGATAAAAGAAACATTAAATGCCTTCTTAAACGCATCGACTAACATCTGCTCTAATACCGGCCTTTGCGGTAAAACCGGCAATACTTCTGAAAGAGTTGTGACACTTTCGGATATATCTGGCGGTAAACCTAAAGCGTATCGCCGCACAAAATCCCAATTAACCGAAATGGGTATAGCGCCATGCTGAAAAATAACCTCTCTCTTGCGTTTTTGTGCATTCCCACCGATTTTTTTCGAGCCAATAACAATATCGTATTTCTCATGCGATGCACTGCAAAGTGTGTTTGGATATGACCGGCCGAGAAACCCTTTATCTTCAAGGGCAAAATAAGCACTGATCCCCAATGATCTGTAAAACCGGATGAGAAATGCGCATATCTGCCGGTAGGAAACAAAAACCCCTTGCGGTTCGCCAACATCCTCTTTATTGCATACCAGGCTGTATGTTATCTCCTGATGATGAAAAAGTATCCCACCGGAGGTCATTCTCCTGGCAAACTCGATACCGTCTTTTCTGCATTTCTCAAGATCGAGACCCATCCCAGGATCTTGCGAGACCCCATAAGTAAACGAAGGTGATCCCCAATAATATATACGAAAAACCGGATTACCGTCACATAGATACCGTTGTAAGATCGCCTTATCCAGAGACATATTATATCCGGCACTCGCCTCTCTGGAACAGATAAGCCTAAAGGTCTTCATTTTTCCCAAGTTATTACGGCTGCCAGCGCAAATTAGGTTCACGCGCGGCTTTTGTCTCATCAAGGCGCTTGACAGGTGTGTGTTGTGGAGATTGAGTAACTGCTGCAGGATTGTCCTTAGCCAGGCGGGCGATTTCAATCATTACTTCAATGAATTCATCAAGCGTTTCTTTGGACTCTGTCTCCGTAGGCTCGATCATCAAAGCCTCTTTTACTATAAGAGGAAAATATATAGTAGGAGGATGATAGCCTTTATCGATCAGGAATTTAGCGATATCCAAAGCATGCACGCCGTTTTTTGCCTGGCGGGAGGCAGAAAACACACATTCATGCATACAGTTCTTATTAAAAGCCGAATCATAATATTCTTTGAGCCTGGCGCGGCAATAATTGGCATTTAAAACCGCGGCCTCCGCAGCCTTGATCAATCCGGTTTTGCCTAAATGCAGCATATATGCATAGGCTTTAAGGATCACGCCGAAATTGCCATAAAAAGGCGCAATATAGCCTATTGATTTATGGCGGTGATAATCCAGGGTAAATGTCCCGTCGTTCCTGCGGATAACCCGTGGGATCGGAAGGAAATCTACTAAGCGTTCTCCGACCCCAACCGGGCCAGATCCCGGGCCTCCTCCCCCATGCGGAGTAGCAAAGGTTTTATGTAAATTAATATGCACCACATCGAAACCTATATCCGCAGGCCGGCACTTGCCTAACATTGCATTCAGATTTGCGCCGTCATAATACATCAAAGCCCCTACCTGGTGCGCCAGATCGGTGATCTCTTTTATACGCGGATTGAAAATACCCAGGGTATCCGGACAAGTAAGCATCACTGCCGCAACTTCCGTAGTTAAATGCTTTTTATATTCATCTAAATTCATATAGCCATCTGCACCGGTAGGAATGACTATTACCTGGTAGCCGGCAATTGCCGCACTGGCAGGATTAGTTCCGTGTGAAGAATCCGGGATAATAACATACTTTCTCCTATCACCTTTATCTTTATGGTAAGCAGCAATCAACATAACCCCGGTCAGCTCCCCGTGGGCTCCGGCTAAAGGCTGCATGGTGAAAGCGCTCATTCCGGTAATCTCTGAAAGCAGCCTTTCTGATTCATATAAAACTTCAAGCGAGCCTTGTGCCAGCATCCCGCCTCCGGACAATTGCGGCAATAAAGGGTGCACTTGGGAAAACCCTTCAAAAGCCGCAATTCGCTCGGTAAACTTCGGATTATATTTCATTGTGCATGACCCAAGAGGATAAAAATTCGTGTCCACCGAGAAATTAAGCCGGGAAAGATTTGTATAATGGCGGATTACATCTAATTCGCTTATGCTTGCCAGATGCGTATCACTATTACGGCAATATTTTTTTGCCAGAGGTTTAGCCTCCGGGACATCCGCTGCGGCATAAACAAACCCACGCCTGTTTGCTTTGTGTTTCTCGAAAATGAGTTTCATAGTACAGACTCCAGACTGCTTGCCAATAAACCGATCTCTTCTTTACTTCTTTTTTCCGTAACCGCGATCAAAAGGTAATTATCCATGCCTTTATAAAACCTGCCCAGAGGAAAACCACAGGCAAACCCCTTATCGACCATGCGGTATACAACTTCATCCGCGGCCTTGGGAAGAAATACCGTAAACTCATTGAAAGTTGGAGAGCTGCGTTTAACCTCTACCCCCGGAATACGCGATAAAACTTCCTTTGCATATTCGGATTTCTGATAATTATGCTCTGCCAGTTCCTTCAATCCCTGCCGGCCTAAAAGCGCGGAAAAAACCACCGCACGTAAAGCACAAAGGGCCTCATTAGAACAAATATTGGAAGTTGCCTTTTCCCTGCGGATATGCTGTTCTCGTGTCTGCAGAGTTAAAACAAACCCCCGCTTGCCGTCACTGTCAACCGTTGCCCCCACGATCCTGCCCGGGATCTGCCGCACTAATTCTTTTTTAGCCGCCATAAAACCCAAATATGGCCCGCCAAAAGAAAGCGGGATCCCCAAGCTTTGCCCTTCGCCGGTAGCAATATCAAACCCCATCTCCTGCGGGGTCTTTAACATGCCTAAAGAAACCGGATAGACCGACGCAATCGCCAACGCCCCCACACGATGCACCCTCTCAACGACATCGCTATGGTCATCGACTGCCCCGAAAAAATTCGGGTTTTGCAAAATAACAGCCGCGGTCTTATCATCCAGGTGTTTAGAAAGCTCTTGGCGGGAACTTTGGCCGTGTACAACAGGTATCTCGATAAATTCCACAGAAAGGTTGGAAGTATACGTATAAAGCATTGTGCGGTAAATCAAACTCACCCCGCTATCCATGATGATCTTATTGCGGCCAGTAAGCCTGATCGCCATCATCGCCGCTTCATAAAGAGCCGTGCCTCCGTCATACAAAGAAGCATTTGCCACATCTAACCCGGTAAGCTCGCAAATAGTCGTCTGATACTCGTATATCGCCTGCAGCCATCCTTGAGAGCATTCCGGCTGATACGGGGTATAAGCCGTATAAAACTCCGGACGGTTGACTATCGCATCCACTGCCGCCGGAATAAAATGGTCATAGAATCCGGCACCCACGAAATTGATCAAATGCGTGGCATTCTTAGCGGCAAGCTTATGCAAAGACTGGGTTACTTCGAATTCCGATTTAGCCTCCGGGATATTAAATGATTTCGGCCTAAGTTCTGCCGGAATATCCTGGAACAGCTCATCGATACTGGAGATCCCGATGGTCTTAAGCATCTCTTTAATATCCTCTTCGGTATGCGGGATATAACTCATTTGGCAAGGCCTTCCACATAAGTTTGATAACTCTTAGCATCCATAAGATTAGCCTTCTCTGTTTCATTGGAAAACTCAAGAACAAAAAAATACCCTTCTTTATAAGGTAATTTATTTACGAGTTCCGGATGAGCGGTAAGCTCTGAATTAACCGCAATAACCTTGCCGGAAAAAGGAGAAAACACATCCGACGCCGCCTTGACCGATTCGACAGTCGCACAGCACTTTGCTTGAGATAAGATATCACCCAGCTTGGGTAATTCGACAAAAGTAATATCCCCCAGAGATGATTGGGCATAATCGGTAATACCTACATAGGCTTTATCCCCTTCGATCCGCGCCCACTCATGGTCCTTGGTATAAAAAAGATCCCCTGGAATATTCATAAATCATCCCTCCAAATTATACTGACGGTTTATGGTAAATTGGCTTGTTCACAATTTCAACCGGAATTTGCGTTAAGCCATCCTTAATCAGCAGCTTATCCCCAGCCTTATAATTACCCGAAACATATCCCATTCCAATGCTCACACAGAGGCTCGGAGAAAAAGACCCGCTGGTAACCGTTCCGACCGGCTTATCTTGATCAAAAATAGCGAAACCATGCCGGATGGCGCGCCGGGTTTCAGACCTAAAACAAATCAGCCGTTCCTTCGGGCCATTTTTTAATTCAAGTAATAAAACCTCTCTGCCTATAAAATCCTTCGAAAAATCCACGAATTTACTGAACCCGGCCGCAATAGGAGTATGTTCTAGATCAAGGTCCTGGCCATAAAGAGGATACCCCACCTCAAGCCGCAAAGTATCCCGGCACCCCAAACCCGCAGGCTTTGTCCGCTTATCTTTAAGTATAGCTTCCCAGAGATCTTTTACGCGCGCAGCCGGGACATATATCTCATACCCCAACTCTCCGGTATAACCCGTACGGCTTATTATACATCTTTCCTTACCAAAAGTAAATTCAGCAAAGGTGTAATACGCAAGTTCGCTTACCCCCCTGCCGAAAAGGCCTTTAAGTAAATCCATTGACTTAGGCCCCTGGATATCTAATTTGCCTAAATTCTCGGAAACATTCTGAATATTGCAATTTAAAGAAAGATTCTTTCGTAAATGCTCTTCATCAGAGGCGATGGTTGCAGCGTTAACTACCAGCATCCAGGAATCCTTCTTCATCCGGTAAACTACCAAATCATCAAGAACGCCTCCATGAGGATCAAGCATAAACCCATACCGGCATGAACCTTGAGGCATTGAAACGATACTTTGCGTAACAATCCGGTCAAGCCCGCTTAGAACCGGGTCCCCATCCAATATAAACTCCCCCATATGACAAATATCAAATACCGAGACCTCATTTCTGGTATGCGCATGTTCAACCAAGATACCGTCATATTGTATCGGCATAAACCATCCCCCAAAAGGGGACATTTTTGCACCCCTTGATATATGCTCTGGATATAGCGGAGTTTTTCTTAATCCCGCGGGATTATTTGCTTCATGTGTCATCTTATAATAACATTCTCCTTAACCGGATATCTACCACAGCAGAAATTCTCTCCTTCCGGGCAATACCCCAAAGAAACACATTTTGATCCTGCATCCAGAAATACCGCAGGCAGTTTTTCCTTACAAATCTCAAGCATCTGATTGGCAAGCTCGCGTATCTCCCATTGCGCCCGCTTGCAGCAGCGATGCTTAAAAAAATGCAGTAACTCACGGCAATTCATCGTAACCACGATCTTTGTTTCGGAAGCTTGCGGCAACACAAACCGCGCATCCTGATTTGCCGTCTCCCCCTCTATTTTATCACCGGACATAAGCTGAATTAATTTCGTATAACCTTCCTGTATTTGGGCCATCAAATTAACAAAACTTTTTTGAGCTTCCGGATTACGCTCAATAGAAGGAGGAATGATATAATCGAAATCTTTTTCCTTTACATACCTCTGGCTCTGCTGGGAATAAGAAGCAACCCGGTGCCGGACCAATTGATGCGTAAGCGCCCTGGATACGCCTTCTACGGCAAAACTGAATTTCACATGTTCCAGAGGGCTTTCATGCCCGCTGGCTACAACCTTGCGCACAAAAGCCTCTTGTTTCTTTAAATCAGCAGCGGGATTGTTAAAGATATCTCCGGCAAACTCCTGTGAATAACATTGCCGGCAGGCAGCATAGATCAAAGAAATCGGGTTTTGGCTCATTTCCAGCAGTTGAATACGTAAATTAACTTTGGGCATTAAATTCTCTTTCGTTTCTTATAAGATTATTATAGACAGTCCAGCCTTTACCAGGCAGGCATCGAAAGGGCTAAATCAGTAAAAGCCTTTTTATACAGTTTCTTTTAAATATATTAAATCACTTATTTGCCTCTGGCGCAAATTATTTTTTCTATAAATTGCAAAGAAACACAGCACAACCTACAAGAAAAATAGAAACGTCCCCTTTATTTCAAGAAAAATAGAAACGTCCCCTTTATTTTTTCCCTTTATTTAGAACATACAGGGCATCCTTGCATACTCAATGGTTTTTCAAGACCGCAGCTCTTTAGCAAGCTTTCGTCATGAAAGATCTCCTGCGTTAGGCCGTCAGCGACTACCTTGCCTTTATGCAAAACAATTGTCCGCTCACAAAGTTCCGCGGCCATATCTAAATCATGAGTTGCGATTATCTTGGAATGACGAAAGACCCTTAACAATTCAATTAGTTGCCTCCTTGAACGCGGGTCAAGGCTGGATGTCGGCTCATCCATTACCAGGATATCCGGAGATACCGCTAAAACCGCAGCAATCGAAACCGCCCTTTTCTCCCCCTGTGAAAGCTTATAGGGGGGTCTCTTACTTAAATGCTCAACCCCTGTAACCTTTAATGCCTCAAGAACCTTATCCTGGACCTCTGTTTTAGTTAACCCAAGGTTTACCGGGCCAAAGGCCACATCTTCAAATACCGTAGGCATAAACAGCTGGTCATCCGGGTTCTGGAATACCATTCCCACACTGCGACGCACCAAATGCAGATTCTTTCTGGTAAGCAATGCCTCACCAATATGCACTGTCCCTTCCTCCGGCATTAAATATCCGTTAAAATGCAGTAAAAGCGTTGACTTGCCGGCACCGTTAGCTCCGACAAGAGCCACTGACTCTCCATGCGATATACGCAAAGATACTCCATCCAGTGCAATCTTCCCGTCAGGATACTTAAAATACAGGCCATTAGCCTCGATTATATGGTGGCTCATTGCACCAATCCGTTAATAAATCTTCCGAAGATAAGCGGTAGATTGAAAAGCCGAAACAAGATAAATAAAAACACCCAGGAGATAATAAAACCAATATCTGTAACTTTGGCCTTCATCTCCTGCAAAACACGGATATGCCCGTCAAAACCGCGGCAGCACATGGCACGGTAAATACGTTCCGCGCGGTCAAAAGTGCGTAATAATAAATTCCCGATCAATGAAACAAAGAACTTAAAACCAACCGCCCCGGAATTAAACGAACGCAGACAATAAGCCCTAAACATCCGCTCTGATTCATCCGTTAAAACGAAAATATAACGGTAAAAAAATAAAAGCTGGACTACAAACGGCTTCGGCAGGCCTAACTTCATCAGCGCCGCGCATACCGAATTAAACCCGGTCAAAGATACCAAAACAAGCGCCGCGCTCACTGTTAAGATAAACCTCAAGATGATCGATAAAAACGATACCCAGCCTCCGGAAATACCGATAGGCCCGATAAAAAAAAGTATATCCCGGTCAATAAAAGGATTAAAAATACCGACCAAAACGGCAAACGGGGAAATAACCAGTATTTTTCTGGCAAAATACCCGAAGGGCAGGCCGCCAAGAGAGATCAAAACAACTGGATAAACAAAGAATGGAACCAGCGCGGAAAGCGTATATTTGTTAAAAGAAACAACTATTGAGATAAACGCTAAAGTAGTTATTAATTTTGCTCTGGCGTCCAGACGATGCAAAAAACTATCCCGGCTGGATAAATCTTCCATATACCCAATATCAAACGAATTCCGGATGATATCATTCATATTGTAATTCCGTAATAAAGCTTTGTGGTTCCGTCATTTTAAAATACGGCCTTACGGCGCTTAAGTCCCAAACCGATTAAAATAACTATTGCCAGGGTCAAAGCCCCTCCGATCAATCCAGATACAGAAGTTGCCGCATCAACTGCCGGCCATGCCACCTGTGCAGAAATTGCGGACTCATTCGCAATAGATTCCCCCGGTTTAAAACCGTAATCCGGAAGAAAGGCGGTCTTTTTCTGAATATCCGCTAATGCCATATGTATCGGCTCATGATTCTCCAATTCCTCTTTCCCAGAAGCCTTGAACATCGCCCATTCCAGGCCATCGGGATTGGCGGAAGCAAACCAACTCAATCCCCCTCCAACAAAAACAGCAGCCAGCAATAACCCCAGGATCACTTTTTTCATTTTAACTTTGCCTATTGGAACTGCCCGCTCGGCAGAAATTAAAACCTCCGGACGCGCTTTCCAAACAAAAATAACTACCGCAGCAGTAACCAATCCTTCTACGATACCGATCGCCAGATGGATCGGCTGCATTAAAAATACGAAAGCATGAAAAGGCAAATCCGATATCCCGGAAAACACAGTTTCCAAGACTACGCTAAAGGCTCCCAGTTGCAAACCGATAATGCCGGCAATTAAAGAACCAGCCATTATCCTTGCCTGGGTAGGGTTATCTTTGGCTATTTTACAATAGATCAATGGATAAGCCACAAAACACGGAAAAAAACCCAGGTTAAATATATTACAGCCTAAAGCCAAAAGCCCGCCATCAGCAAAAAAAAGCGCCTGAACTACCAACACCGAAGCCATAACCAAAAAAGAAGCATACGGCCCGAGTAAGACTGCAAGGATCATCCCCCCCCCTAAATGTCCGCTGGATCCGGTAGCCGGGATACTGAAATTGATCATCTGTGCGGCAAAAATAAATGCACCTAAAACTCCCATCAGTGGGATTTTACGCTCATTTACTTCTTCTTTAACTTTTTTAGCGCTATAAGCAATGAGTCCTGCGCTTACTGCCCACATACTTCCTCCGACAGCCGGAGAGAGCAAGGCATCAGCCATATGCATTTCTTCTTCTCCACTATTTAAACAGTTAAAAATCCACCTGTGTCCTCATCCCACCTACGAATATACTCCGTGTATCATCGGCTACATCCCTGCCAAACGGATTCCAGATATACTGAAAATCCGGACTGATAGATAAATGATCATTAAGGTGTATACGATAGTAAGCCTCCAGATGCCCTTCTGTCTTAGCGCGCCTTCCAGGGTCCAGAAGAGTTCCGCTTTTCTTATATTTTGCGGATGGAATGATCTGTCCTACCGCAAAAGAAACAACATCCTTGTCTCTTCCCCAAAGACTGCCTTGCAACTGTAAACCGGTACTCCATGACTGTTCAAGTGAATATTGCACATCCCCGGTTGCCATAATATCTGGATTATAAACCTGGGGATCCTGCCAGCCGTAACGCGCGAATAAAGTTGTTATATCGCTTAGTTTCTGGTCAAAACTCAAAGCAAACCCATATGCTGACTCTTTTGACTTGCTATCATCAAGCCACTCGGTGTGGTTGACATTGCTATTCCAGCCAAGAAAACGGTAATGTCCGGCTAAATTGAAAAAGTTGGTTTTAAATTCAACCTGCCCCATATTCAGCAGGTTATCTGCGATTTTTTCCCAGTCACTATTTCCATCGAATATCCCATAGTTAAGCTCAATCCAGTCAAAAGGCATATAAGCCATACGGATACCGGGAGTATAATCCGGAAACTCAATCACAGGATTATTTATGAAGATACCTCCCAGAAATTGAGTGGTTTCATCATTGGCCGCATCATTGGCATCGAAATATGAGGTCGGATCAAGTTTTCCAAAAGTCAGAACCGCTTTATCCTTGAACAAGCCCTGTTCATACCATAACTCCGAGACACCAACATTGTTATCATTCCTTGCATCCCCGTTCAAATAGGAATAAAGGGTTAAATTATCGTCAATTCCTGCACCTTGGCCTGCCTCTAAGTGCAAAAACGCCTTACTGTTAAGATTATCGAATTCTTTGGCTAAAGTGATATCGGCAGAATACGAAACATCTGTCTGCGACTCTTTCCTTGTTACACCAGGCGTCGCATTATTGATATTATTCGCCCCCTGGACAATCATCGTCGCCCCTGCCCCGATCTGCAGGCCCTCGGCTATCGTAATGGGTGAGCCGACCTCGCGATGGCGCTGGCTCTCGAATTTGCTAAGCCGGCCTTCATACACGGTGATTTTCTCCTTTTGCTCCAGGATACATTGGTTTTGTTCTTTAATGCACTGGTCCTGAAGATCAAGCTTTTTCTCCAACACCTCTAAACGTGCTTTTAACTGCGCGATCTCCTCACGGACCGAGATATCCTGGGCAAAAACAGTGCCGTTTGCTAAAAAAACCATGCCTAATACCATTAAAGAACATACTTTTATCCCCATCCAGCTCATCCTCCCCGTTTTTAGCCCGCTTGACCCGATCATCACCGCTAAGGCCAAAGTGCTATGTTAATGTTTTTTGTGTTACCAAATGATAAAAAAAATGATTCTTCTAAATATCTACCCCGGTAGTGGACATATTCAAAGTGGCGTGCTTTACCCATTTTAGGGCTCGCAGCTCATCAGCAAGGCCCTGGGCCTGACTGGGTTTGCCTTTTACGGCGATTATCTCAAGGCAATTATGGTGATCCAAATGGATATGCTGGGTAGAGATTATAAGCTCCGTAAAATTATGCTGAATGTCCAATAATTTATTTACCAAAGCTCTCTTATGATGGTCATACATTACCGTGATCGTGCCGGCAATCTCCTTATTCTCCTGCCATTGTTTCTTGACTAAGCCTTCCCGGATCAAATCCCTGATAGCTTCAGAACGATTTGTATATTTTTTATCTTTGAGGTGGGCATCAAAGCGGACAAGCAGTTGTTTCTCTAAAGATACGCCGAACCTGGTTAAATGCGCCATTCCACACTCCGAGGTTTAAGTGCTACGATTTATTAAATAGTAGCACCATAATTATTTTTTGTCAACTAAATTCTCAAAAACCTGTTTAGCCAAAACCCATTACTCATGGTTTAACCAAAGTTACCCCCTTACATGAATCAAACTCCATCTGTAAGGTTACATGATTGATCCTAAAACGCGCCTTGAGCACCTCTTCCACCTGATTCATCAAACGGCATGTCTGGCTGACCGGCATATCAAAAGATACGTTTATATGGGCCTCGAAATGTATATTGCCCGGGGCCACTGCCCATAGATGCGCATGATGAAGGTCTTTTACCCCAGGGATATTTTCGATCTCTGCCTGGACAAGTTTTAAATCAAGCCCCCTGGGAACATGCTGCATAAGAATATGGATACTCTCATCAAAAACCAGATACCCCTGCCTTAGGACATAGACACCGATAAGCACTGTTAGTACAGGATCGATCCAATACGCCTTCCAGATAAAGATCGCAACCGCACCTATTATTACCGCTACCGATGAAAGAAAATCCGAGAAAAGATGCAGGTAAGCGCCTTTTACATTTAAATCCGAGTGCGCATGCTCCTTAAGCAGGAAAACCGAAACTATATTCGCAAGCAAGCCAACCACCGCAACAGATAACATCAGTGGACTATTAACCGGAGAAGGCGAAACGAACCTGACAACCGCCTCCTTAAAAAGAAATATCGAAACAACCACCAGGGTGCAGGCATTAAAAAGCGCCGCCAGGATCTCTGCGCGCTTATAGCCAAAAGTCTGGGCGACATTACTTTTACGCCTGGAAAGCCGCAAGGCAAAAAAACTAACCATCATTGCCGCACTGTCGCTTAAATTATGAAGGGCATCCGAAATAAGGGAAAGGCTTCCCGAAAACAGGCCTCCGAGCGCCTGTGCCAAGGTTGTGGCAAAATTCAGCCAGGCGCAGACAATAAGCCTGGTTTCTTTAGTGTCGGGTTTATGCATCTGGTATTAATAGGTATGATCAGCTTTTATAAAAACACTTATCCCTTGTGTTTTGTCCTGGTAAAACGCGCGAATAATTCATCTAAGAACTTATACGCCAAACCAATCTCTTCATCGCTGATATAAAAGGAGGGAGCTAATGTAAAAATATTCTTGTAATGTCCGCCGACATCCAAAACCAGACCGTATTTCTTACCTTTATATTCTAAATCCCCTGCAAGCCCAGCCTGAAATATCTGGTCCACCAGCTTCCGGTTGGGAGTAAATCCATCTTTCTGGCAGACCTCAATCCGGACAGCTAAACCTACACCGGAAACGTCCCCTATCTCGGGATACTTCTTTTGAAGCTGTTTTACTGCCCCCAAGAGTTTTTTTCCGCTATTATTGATCCTTGCGGCTAAAGCCTTGTCCCCAAGCAAATTCATAACTGCAACTCCTGCGGCGGTCCCTATCGGGTTAGAGGAAAATGTTGAATGCGTTGATCCCGGACCAAAAACCTTTGGATTAACAAGCTGCTCTTTAGCCCAAAAACCGGATAAAGGGTTAATTCCATTGGTCAAAGACTTGCCAAAAACTACAACATCGGGCTTGATCCCAAAATGTTCCAGCGCCCAAAACCTGCCTGTGCGGTAAAAACCCATTTGTATCTCATCATCAACCAAAAGGATCTTAAACCGGTCAAGCACCTTCTTGAGCCGCTTAAAATAATCAGGAGGAGGAATAATATAACCGCCTGTTCCTTGAATAGCTTCAATATAGAAAGCGCCAAATTCACATTCCCCGCTTTTGGTATCCAGTACCGAATTATACTCTGTATCGAATAACTTTTCGAATTGCTGTACACAATAATAATTACAGGAATCAAAATGCTTCCCATAATGACAGCGAAAACAATAGGGGTACGGGATAAATTGCGCCCGGTTAGAAAAATGCCCGTAGGGACGCCTGTAACGATAACTGGATGTGATCTCGGTCGCGCCGATCGTCCGTCCATGATAACTGCCGCAAAATGCAAAAAAATGCGTTTTGCCTGTTGTCTTACGGATAAGCTTTATACTGTCTTCTATAGCTTGAGAGCCTCCCACGTTAAAATGCACCCTTCCCCGGGATTGAAAAGACTTTTGCATCTGCTTAGCAAGACAGGCGGCAAGCTCAATCTTTTCACGATGCAGGTACTGACTGGCTAACTGCGGCAGACAGGACATCTGTTTTATAACCGCATCATGGACACTCCTGTTCTTATACCCCAGATTTACCGCAGAATACCACATCTGCAGGTCAAGATACGCCTTGCCATGGAGATCATATAAAAATGAACCTTCACAAGAAGAAAAAATCTTGGCCCTCTTTAAATAATGCACTGAATCCCCGTAAGAACAATAGCGGGATTCTTTCGCCAAAAGGCGCTTCTCCAGATTAAGCAGTTTGGCCATTTTACCTATCTTCCTTTGCGGGAATCTTCATACTGATCCTCAATACCTGGTTATTATTTGATTTATTAATACCCCGGGCAAAATAATCGCCGGCATGCGCCGGGATTAACAATGACTTCCCTCTCTTCAAATATACCTGCCAATGATTGCTGACAGAGGTGACTTCCATTTCTCCATCAATCCCCATCAAAACTTCAAAGGTATCGCGGTTACAAATCTCCACCGGCCGGTCTTCAATGCCAGCACTTAAGCGTTCAACTTTCAGGAAATTGTGAGTCGGGACAAAATCAATGCCTTTGTTCGAAATCGGCAGCCAATACCCCCGGCACTCCTTTTCCAATTCAAGTCCCTGCTTGCACATATAATCAATCGAAGCTAATCCTTTTTTAATATGCGTAGGCCTGTGCCTGCGAAAGTCATACAAGCGATAGGTAAGATCACTGGATTCAGTAATTTCAACCGCGATAGATCCTCCTGTCCAGCAATGCAGGACCCCGGAAGGAATACGGAAAATATCCCCCGGCTTAACATATATTTTATGGGACAGATCCAGAATATTATCCTCCTTACTGACCGCCATATCAAAGACTTCTCTGGTCACCCCTTGTTTCAATCCCAGATACAGCGCGCTTTCTGCCCCCTCATGCACATCAATAAC
The DNA here is from genome assembly GCA_964603585.1 of uncultured Planctomycetales bacterium. Taxonomy (GTDB): domain Bacteria; phylum Omnitrophota; class Gorgyraeia; order Gygaellales; family Profunditerraquicolaceae; genus CAZRVK01. The sequence goes on along the minus strand of CAZRVK010000006.1, from coordinate 64,911 downwards.
AACAAACACCTCTTCCTTCCCGGGGTCTTTCTCTCCCAAAGCCTTTGCCGCTTTATGCGATGGATGCAGATGCGCTGACATATGCTTATGCACATCAACAAACTTAGCTAACAAGGGAAAATCCTGTCCAAAATGCTGGACTACTGCCTCACCCAGGATTAAATCCGCCAAAGCACGGTCCTTAAGTAAATCCATGAACAAACAAACCCTGCCGTCAGGCATTTGTATCCGCGAAGGATATTTCGGATGGCCAGACACCTCCCAAGACTCCGCAGCAATCTTTGTATCCTGGTCATAAGGCAACCCCTTAATCTCGTAAAGGTGGTACCCTCCCCACATATAATCGGCAAAATTGCCTTCAACAAACTTAATCGGAAGTTTAGTGACAAAATCTATCTCCTCAATAGTTAAACGACTTGCCTGCGGCGTTCCACAAAAATTATCCAAATTCGGCTTTTTTAAGCTCATAATATTAATTTCCTTTGAATGCTGCCTGTTTCTGCATTAAAAACCTGACACCATCCTTAAATAACCTTGGTGTATCCACATTCACCATATGGGTATTCAAAGGTTTTTCTGCGATCCCTGGTTGAGGAATACCGATAACAGGGTATGAAAACACACGCCCGGTAATTTCATGCCGGACCGCAATGATCTGTTCCGCCATTTCCTTTTTATTCAGCCCCTCCGGGCCATTTAATTGATATATGCCTGTCAACCCATAATCCAGAAGCTTCAATAATGACCTGCAGGCATCCTCCAGCAAAATAGGATGCTTTATCTGAAGATTATCGGCTTCTAAAGGAACTGTCTTGTCTAAACCGGCGATCAGCTTACTTACAGTGGTCTTTTTATCATTTGGGCCGTTATAACCATACAATGCCCCAAGCCGCACAATCAGGGCGTTTGCAAAAGACTTTAAAGCAATCTGTTCCCCTTCAAGCTTAGTTTGCCCGTAATAATTAATCGGCCGAGCGGCTGATCCGGAGGCATACGGCCCGGAACTGCCGTCAAAGACATACTCGGATGATGTATAAACAAATTTACACCCTTTAGCCCACCTGGATAATCTTTCGACTGCTTCAGTGTTAAGCAACCGCGCTCTGTCATGATTGGTCTCGGATAAATCCGCATCTGCTTCACCGGCAACATAAGCTACTATATCAAACCCAGGATGCTGAAAGAAATAATCCCTTACTTCATCTTCGGAAGTAACGTCTAATTTATCAAAGCCAAAATGCCCTGCTTTATTAAAACCCGTGCCACGAACAGCCTTATATTCCCGGATAAACAGGCTATAAAGGGCATGGCCAAAAAATGAACTGGCACCAATGATAAGCACGGATTTATCACGTTTACTCCTTTTCCCTTCATGACCATAAAGGATAAATTGCAGTGACCCGGCAATATCTGTGCGGGACTCCAATTGAGAAAAACCTTTAAGGTCAGTAACCCCAATCATCGGTACCGGCTTTTTCTTTAAAAAGGGAATAAACATTCCCTCAAGAGGCTGATTTCCCACGATCCTCTCTAAATTAAATATTATCAAACAGGCATGGCCTTCGGCTTTTTGTAAGGATTCAATAATACTTTGGAAATTATCCCCGGCATTTTCTTTATCGGCTTCGACTAACCGCTTCATATCAAGCACAACAGCCTGGCGGTTTACGCCATCAACATTAAGGCGAATCAATGTTTGATCAGCTAACCTGTCTGCCTGAAGGGTGCTTTCGGAAATAAAAACACTGTTCCCGAAGGCCTGGATCAGGCTCACAGCCCGTCCGACATCTTCATTTTGATCATTAGAACCAGCCAAAGTACTATCTAAAGCAGGAAGTCTTACACCAAAACCGGCAAACCTGTTTTGGACGTAAGCCAACATTTGTGTAATTTCACTATCAGTCTTTGGCATGATATCTTGCTAAAGAATACCTCCTCGGAGGGATAAATATCAGGACTTTACAGCCGAATTCAGGTATTTTATCTAATTGCGCTCCAAGCATTTAAGCATCTAATCCCAGCATATTATCTCATAATGCAATATTTAATAACACGCGTGCTTACATTAATAAAATTAGGCATTTGCGAAAATATGATGTTTTATAATAAAGGAATACTCCCCCCCTGTCAAGATGTTTGTTATCCCCCTTAGAATACCAGCCCGCCGATCAATCACTCAACCGGCTTATCATCTTTTGGCAGTTTAATAAATCCGCTTTACTGGCAATTATCTGCAGCACATCACCACCCTGGAGCACAGTTGAACCGCTGGGAATGATGAATTTATCATCACGCGAGATCACCACTACCAGGCAGCGTTCGGAGAAATGCAGGTCAAGAATACGTTTACCGACAACTTCTGAATCATACGGGACAATGATATCGGTTAATTCTGCATCAAAACCTTCTACATCCGCCATCTCCAGCATACGTTGCCGCCTATAGCTCAACGGCACAGAAACATGCAATAGCTTCGAAACCAATGGTATGGATGTACCCTGGATAAGCACCGATGTCAAGACAACAAAGAATATGATATTAAATATATCATGTGCCAACCGGACATTTGCCAATAAAGGGAAAGTAGCCAGAATGATCGGAGCGGCCCCGCGTAAACCTACCCAGGAAACCATGATCTTCTCCCTGGTCCCGCATTTAAAAGGCGCCAGACATAAAAATACACTTAACGGCCTGGCAAGGAACATAAGCACAACCGCAAGAATGAGTCCCGGCCCAATGAACGGGACTATCTGCGACGGATTAACCAATAATCCCAAAGTAAGGAACATCACAATCTGCATAATCCAGGCTAAACTTTCATGGAACCGGAGTATAGTTTTCTTGTGCATGAAATTATTATTGCTTAAGATCAATCCTACAAGATAAACCGCCAGGAACCCGTTCCCTTTAAAGAATGAAGCGATCGAATAGGTCAGGATTACCAAAGATATGGTCAATACAGGGTATAAGTCTGCATACTCCAGTTTCACACGATTGATCACATAGATACTTACACGGGCCATACCGACACCGACTAATCCGCCGAAAGCCATATTGACAAAAAACATAGGAATAAGGGATGCCAGGTTAGTAGTTTGTGTGGTCAACAAATGAATTATACCGATAGTAAGAAATACTGCCATCGGATCATTACTGCCGGATTCGAATTCAAGCAAAGGCTTTAAAGGGGTCTTCAGGCTTATCTTTCGCGACTTTAAAACACTGAATACCGCCGCCGCATCTGTAGAAGAAATGATCGAGCCTAAAAGTAGTCCTTCGAGAAAAGAGAACTTTAAGAAAAAAACGGTAAAACCCCCTACAATGGCCGCCGTTACCAAAACACCCAGAGTCGATAAAACAATACCGCGCGATAAAACCAGGCGCGCCTCTTTCCAGGGGGTATTGATCCCTCCGGAAAAAATAATGAATATCAACGCAACGATACCAATGGCCTTGGCGATCAGTGGGTCATTAAAATAAACCCCTCCCGGGCCTTCGGATCCGGCAAGCATGCCGATCACAAGAAAGATCAATAATGCAGGAACAGCAAATTTATCAGAAAGCTTACTGGCGATGACACTTAAGAAAATAAGTGCCGCCCCCCAAAATAAAACAGCCTCGATCGAAAAAATCATCTCTTTTGACCTTTCAAAATATAAGCTGCACAGTTACCGAAAACGCACAAAGCCTGCGGCAATATCCTTATAATCAGGCGCTAATTGCCGGAAATATCAATATACAACGCGAACAAGAATGCAATGATCGATGTGGTAAAAATAATGAAATAATTGATCAGGTCCTTATTCGAAGATAGGCTGCAAAACACGGAACTTGCAATTTGATAATCTTCTTCTTTCAATTCCTCCCGTTTATTCATCTTTTCGATCAAATCAGCCTGACGAATAAGCTTCGACCGCACGCCATCAACCTTGAATTTATAAACAAAAAAAACAAAAAACCCCACTACCCCGATATACCAGGCAATTTTACCATAAACAGGATCATGGTCACCTAAAACGGTCACCAGACGGATGGCAATCGTAGCCAATATCCCCACAAAAAAGAATACCCAGGAAACCCAAGAATCCTGGCAATGTTCCCTTTGAGAACAACCTTTGCATTTTATCGCCATGTACATCCCCCATCTTAAGCGTCAAAAACAAAACCTCGGATCAAAGATAATCCGCCAGCTTCAATAATAACTTCTTTGAATCTTGCCAACCCAGGCATGGATCGGTTATAGATTTACCGAACACCCTGCCGGATACAGCCTGCGAACCTTGTTCTAAATAACTCTCGATCATCAAGCCTTTAACAAGGCGCTTAAGCACTCCAGAACTACGCATACTATGGATCACCTCCATGGCAATACGCGGTTGTTCTTCAAAATGCTTATTGGAATTAGCGTGGTTTGTATCTACAATGATCACCGGATTAACTAAACCGCGCTGAAGATACTTTTCCGCCAAGGAGTTCAGGTCTTCATAATGATAATTAGGGATACTTTGGCCATATTGATTGATCGCACCGCGGACAATAGCGTGGGCATAATGGTTCCCAGAGGTTTTTACCTCCCACCCATTGTAAGTGAAAACATGCGGCTGTTGTGCCGCTTGAATAGAATTAAGCATCACCGTCAAATCCCCGCTCGTAGGATTTTTCATGCCTACGGGAATATCGATCCCGCTTACCGTAAGGCGATGCTGCTGGTTCTCAACTGACCTGGCGCCAATAGCCACATAACTTAAAAGATCTACCAGATATGGATAATTATCCGGATACAGCATCTCATCAGCGGAGGTTAAACCAGTATCCTGCAATATACGGATATGCAGTTTACGGATAGCCTTTATCCCTTCTACTATCGATGGAGCCTCTCTCGGATCAGGCTGATGCAGCATCCCTTTATACCCTTCACCGGTAGTGCGGGGCTTATTAGTGTAAATCCTGGGGACAAGCACCAGCTTCTCATCCACTTTTTTTTGCAACTTGGCTAAACGTTGAGCATAAACGCATACCGAGCGCTCATTATCCGCAGAACATGGGCCGATAATGACCACAAACTTCTGGCTCTTGCCGCGAAAAATATCCAAGATCTCCTTATCCCTTGAATGTTTTAATCTTTTCAACCCCAAGGATAAAGGTATCTCATTAATGATCTCATCCGGATGCGGTACTTCTCGAACATATTCAAAACTCATTGAACACTCCTTGGGACCTCTCCCCTGACTGGTTCATCATCGATCTTAAGATACTTTTCTATTTCCTGTTCTATGAATAACGCCTCTTCTTGAGATAAAAGCGCGCCCACCAGTTCAATGACCTGCCCCTTTCGCGTAAGCACCTGCACCGAGTAAGTATGGGTCGGCCCATGTTCACCATGAACAGTCTTTTCTTGGGAATAAAACTGCTTTAAATCACCCTTAACAAGCCTCTTTTGTCCAAACCATGGCAATGGCCGATGCATAACGGTCAGCGAACCAGGATTTATATTAATAAATGTCTTATTAAAATACCCTGCCAGCACAGTATAAAGCAGGCCTAATCCCACTGCTCCGTGCAATGTTCCGAATAAAGCCATGATATATAGCTTTTGCTTAAAAGCTATGGAAAACCATACCGCCATGAATCCGTTCCAGAAAAGGCAGAAAAATGTCAAAAAAATGATCGTGGGATGAAACCATTTTCGCGAAATCACCAGTCCCCCGGGAAAACGTTCCACTTCAAAACTTTTTGGCTTAGCGACCGCCGGCCTTTCATTTGCATCCTTGGGCACAACTTTCTCCGGGACTGTAATCTCATTACCACAGGCGGGACAATTAATTTTCATGTTTTACTCCTTCATCCGGATGAATAACAAAAGAGAACATAAAATAAACGGCAATCGCAAAATACATAAAAAACGATAAATAAGTATTCACCCAGGCCAGAATTGCTGCACACAAATAAGAAACCGGACCGAAAATAAATGAGAACAGAATGATCTTTTTATATGCTTCAGGAGAAACCTTTTCTTTCAATAACTCCTGGTTATTTACGCCATACAACCTGGCAAGAATAAATGCTCCGCCGGCAAGAAACATTACCATCCCGTAAGAAGCCACCGCTAACGGATTATGGGGATAATCCCCGATCAAGGCGGTAGGAAAAGGGATAAAACAAACCCACAAGAGCATATGTACATTAAGCCAAAAGATAACAATATTGATGCCTTTAAACATTTCAAAAAGACGGTGATGATTTACCCAAACAATACAAATGGTCAAGAAACTGATCACCCAGCTGACAAATTTCGGCAGTAGATCCCATAAGGCCGAGGATAATTCCACCGCCGACCCGGATGAGGCAATATGCGGGACTTTAATCTCTAAAACAAGAAGTGTAACGATGATCGCAAAAATGCCGTCACTAAAGGCCTCGACCCTGTTTTTGCTGAAAAACCCGTACTTGAGTTTATTCTCCAATTTAAATTCCTTCCTGGTATAAAGCCCTGCAATAAACAGCTAATCGGCAAGGTTAAAAATTAATGCGTTCCTCCTCGATCACCAACGGCCTTTTTAATACCTGGGTATGGATCGAACCAACATACTCCCCCAGGATCCCCAAAAAAAACAGTTGCACCGAAGAAAACAAAAAAAGCCCTATAACTATCGGAGCCACCCCCACTGAAAATGTCTGCCAGGATATAAGTTTGTAAATAAAATATCCTATCGCGATAAGGATATTAACCACGGAAAATATAAACCCCAACATTGTCGCCAGCCTTAAAGGTATCTTGGAATAATTGGTGATCCCAAGCATCGCCATATCGTATAAGGTAAAAAAATTATTTTTGGTTAATCCTCTTTTACGTGCCGGCTGGATATATTCTATTTGGGCGGTTTTAAAACCGATTTCCGAGATCAATCCCCGGATATAAGGATATGGATCATGCATCTCTCTAATGATCTCGATAACCTTACGGTCAAACAGACCATACCCCATAAAATCATGGATCAACTGCGTATCCGAGAGCTTGCTGATGATCTTATAATACAACTTCCCCGCAAAAGAAAGTATAATTGAACCCTGGGCCTTTTTTCTTATCCCCACAACAACCTTATATCCCTGTTCCCATTTCCTGATAAACTCCGGGATTAAATCAGGTGGGGTCTGTAAATCCGCAACCACCGGGATCACCGCATCGCCTCTTGACTGCAGATACCCGTAAGCGCCGGAACGAATATGCCCAAAGTTCCTGGTATTTATGATCACTTTCACATTCTTGTCAGATTCAGCGATCTTACGCAGGATCTTTACCGTATTATCCTCGGATGAATTGTCTATAAAAATATGCTCCCGACAATATCCGTGTATCTTCTCAAAGACCGCTTTAACTTCTGTATAAACTGCCTCGACATTTTCTTCTTCATTATAACATGGGGTAACAATGCTGATCAGCTTACCTGACATATTCGACCTGCCTTCCCTTATTTTAAAACAACCACCCGGTTATTCAACCGCATTCCATCGATCTCTTTTACGATCTCATTATTATACACCGCAGAACAAACAACGATCGTGCCTTTAAAATCCGGCAAAACTTCTTTTGGTAATTTAACTGTTACATTAGTAGCAAACACTGCCTGTCTCTTTTTAAGGTCATTATCGATAAAACTGATAATATTACACTCGCTTAAAGGGCTCATCCGGTAAAGACGCAAAGCATACGCCCCCGCACCCCAAACCACGATCGCTTCCTTCGAGGCGGCAAGCTCATCTAACTCCCGCCAATGATCCGCCTGACGGGACATTTCGATATACCTAATGACATTGTCCCTCAAATTCTGATCTGAAACAATCTCTCTGTCTAAAACCAAACCATCGCATTTGCGATAAACCGAATAAACTGCAGGATAATATACAGTATTCGAATGCTGCAGGTCCTTCTTGCCAGAAGCAACATATTCCGAATGGCTTTTAACAAACAGGTTGTTCAACGAACACAGATCAAAATGATTAATATGCTCAAAATCGAAATAATGGTATGGAGCAACATAATATTGAGTATAACGGGAAGAATCCGGGACTTCAAGATATAAAAATCCCCCGGTTTTAACCAGAGAAAAGGCATTCTTGACAGCAGTGGATAGATCATAAACATGCTCGAGCACGTGAGAAACGATCACACAATCAAAAGCCTGTTTTAGGAAGCCTTGCGGGAAATTATCCAAGAACAATCCGCCCTGCAAAGCAGGGATACCCTGCGCCTTAACCTGCGCGACACAATTTAAAGAAGGATCCAGCCCGGTAAGATCATTATATCCATGCGCCTTAAAAGTTGCCAGTAATCCGCCTTTAGCGCATCCAATATCCAAGATTGAAGTATTCTTATCCGGGATGATCTTCGACAGGTCATGCACCATCCGTTCATACTTATCTAAATCACACTGATTAACCAGGCCTCCGGGAGCAAGAGAATTCTCATACTTGGAAAACTCGCTATAGTAACGATTATAGTCTTTCTGGGTAGCTCCACTATCTGCATAAACAAACCCGCATTTTATGCAGGAAACGACATCATAAGCATCCAAAAGGCAATGCCCCTGATAAAGATGGAACCTTTGTTCATACAGTAATTCCCCAGAGCCCCCTAAACAGATCGGGCAGGCCCGGATGACTTTTTTTATCTTCTTTTTTTTATCCATACAACCCTCTTACATGTGCACACAAAGTTCAACGCTTATGTTTACCCCGGATCACAGACAATAATATCTTTAGCGCATATCGTATCCCCTTCAAAGAAGAAACCCTTGGTAAAACATAGAACGCCAGATTAAATGGGTTTAAACACCATTTTATTTTATGTTTCATAAACCCTCTTTCGGCATTAAAACGTATCCTGGTCAACTCTTCTGCGCTCAAATGCCGAGAACCGATCTTTGCCACAAAAACACTGGAATTTGCCTCTTTCGGGTCCTTTAATAAACCTTCCTTCACATATATATCATACATCTCGGAACCAATAAAAGGTTTTGCAATAAAGAAAAACGGGTAATCAATGCCGCAATTATAGGCAAACTTAACCGTCTGCATAATCTCTGCTTTCGTCTCGTAAGGAAACCCAATGATAAAATTCGCGGAAGTCCAGAACCCCAGCCGGCAGGCAGAACGTATTATCCCCGGGACAGATTTCAGATCAACCGGCTTTCTGATGAATTTAAGGGCATTCTGGTTACCGCTTTCAATCGGCAAGTTAAGGCGATAAAATCCTGCCCGTTTCATCTTTCTTAATAAAGACTCATCCGCCATCCAAACGCTTGTTCCGGCAGGAAGGGAAAGAGAAATATTAAATTTTTTCGCAATGATCAAATCGCAGATCTCATGCACCCAAGACTTATCCACCAGGAATTGATCGTCATAAAAAGCGATCTCTTTTACTCCATAATCCGAAACCAACCCTCCGATCTCATTAACTACATTTTGCGGAGAGCGCCCTCTCCAAGCCCTGCCCCACATATTTTTCGTACTGCAAAAAATACAGTTATACGGGCATCCCCGTGAGGCCATGACCGTTGCCACCGGATAATGCATCGCCATGGGAAACGATATCTTGTTGAACCTTAGGTATGCCGGCATATCGATATGCCGGCGGTCAAGAATAGGCAAACTCTCAATCTCCTGTATAAGCTGCCTTTCTGGGGCTAAAACAACCCTGCCGCTTGCATCACGCCAAGCGATACCCGGTAGATTCCCGGGATCACGTCTTTGCCTGATTAACTTTATCAATTCATAGAAGGTCTCTTCTCCTTCGCCGCGGACGATATAATCAACATCCCGATACCCGGACAAAATATCCCCGGCAGCATATGAGGCATGCGCCCCTCCCATCACCAAAACAGTTTGCGGCAAGGCCTTCTTTACAAACCCTGCGATTTCTAAGGCGTCCTCTGCGAATCCGGTAAAATTACAATGAATACCTACGATATCCGCCTGCGTCTTCCTTAATATTTCGCAGATTTCATTTTCACTAGAGAGGCCGCGGGTTACACGCTTAGGGGATCTTTCCTCTATGTTATCAAAACCCATGGCATACAGATCAAGAACCTCGACTAAAACTTCCTCTTGAAATTTATGCTCAATATAAGTAGCCAGGCTAAGCAAACCTAATGGTTCGCTGAAAACCTGGAAAAATTCGTCCCGGTCTGAAGTAAAATACGGATGTATCAGGACTATCTTCAAGCCTTCTCCTTTACTCCCTTTTGCCTTAACCCAAGGATACTGTCGATATTCTCCGGACGGATATTATCCAGGTTGTCCGGAGTTGTGAATAAAAACTGGCAATTAGCGCACGATGGATTTGCCTTGCGATTACCCGAAAATTGCATGCGCCGGAAATCGCGCAGGCGCTTACCGTTCCAGATTTCCCCCAAACTATTTTTAAAAACATTCCCTACCTGTGTTGAACGGTTCCAGTCAACGCAGCAAACAGTAACATCCCCATTTGCGTTTATCATAAGGTTATAAAAAGGGAATGGGCACACAACTTTAGGGTAAGGATATAATCTCTTTAAAACTGCCTCTTGCTTGGTTTTATAGACCGAAGATAGAAAATCATGCTTTTTGTATCCATCCCAATTCATTGGTTTCTCGATCACTGCCTCATCGGATATATTCTTGTACAGCTTAATAAATCTTGAGTTCTCGAAAACGTTAAAGGAATCCAGCATTTTGACATAGATAAACGGCTTCTTTTTGCCTAAAGCAGAGCGCATCAGCCAAAATAACTCCACATTCCCGCGGATATTGTCCACGGAAAAACTGGTCTGCGTAATATGTTTATGCCGTAAGTCGCTAACGCTTGAAATGCTTATCCGAAGATAATCCAGGCCGGAATGGATCAATGCCAATGACCTCTTCGCATCAAGAAGCGAAGCATTGGTCGTCAATTCTGTGCGTTCGGCCAATTTATTTAAAGACGCTGTCCTGATCATTTGCGGCAAAGCAGGATTCAATAAAGGCTCACCCATAAAATAAAAACGCAAAACCTTTAACCTGGGCCATTTTTTGATCTGCCGAGAAATCTCGCCGAACCTGTCCAGACTTAAATCATTGAACCCTCCAGCAACCTTCGAATAATCGCCAAGAGACAGCGGACAATAACGGCAACGGAAATTACACCTATTGGTCGTTTCGATATACAGGCTGATCGGGTATTTTAGAGGCAATAACCTCTCTAAACTTTTACGCGCAGGATCACGAAGTTGTGAATACTTTTTTATCGCCATAGGATCAACAAAATTCATCCTTATCGAAGATCTCATCCATCGGGACAGGAGAAGATCTATCATATACCCTGGAGATCTTCTGCCTGATAAAATCGCGGTCTTCACAAGCCAGGCATACCCCAGACTGTTCTTTAAAGCATTTCAGCCTCATACCCTGTTCAATGATCCGGGGTAAATCAGATTCGAATATATTGCCGATAGAAATATGTATGAAGGGGCAGGGAAGCACATCACCGTATTGGGTAATATATACTACCGACCTGATCGCCGGACATCCCACTTTCTGCCCCATATACGGAAAAATATCCCGCTTTACTACTTTATGCTTTAGGCTTAGATCATAAATATACTTTGCATCATCCTCGTCAAGCAACAGGTCATAGCGCCCCTGCCAACTGCCGATAGGAGTCGCGAAATTAGTATAAACAAAGAATGAATGCCTCTTGGCAAACTCGATCAATTCCAGGAGCTTTGCGGACCTGACATTTTCTTTTGTAAGCAGGGTATTAATGACAACCCGCAACCCGGCACTTTTAGCCAGAATCAGCATGTCAAGCGTATGATTGAATAATCCCGGACGGTTACGATTCTGTTCGTACTGAAGCATATCATAAGAATCCAGGCTGATCACAATCTTATCGATGCCTATCTCCCGAAGGTGAATGATCTTTTCTTTATTCAATAATGACGCATTAGTAACTAACCCTAAATAAAATTCTTTTGGATTGATAGCACTAACCACCGCATCTAAATCGGGCCAAAAGAGCGGTTCCCCTCCTTGCAGAATGAATTGATATACCCCCATCTGGCCAGCTTGTAAAGATAATCCCCTTAGGTCATCCAAGGAAAGGCTGCGTTTCTTTTTCTCAAACCGGCTGGCAAAACAATGCCGGCAACGAAGGTTACAATCATAGCGGTAAGCGATCTCGATCACCGGGCTAAAAGGCCCCCCCTGGTTTGGCCTTTGGTCAAGCCGAACAAACTTCTCATATACGGCTGGCTTCTCGTTTTTCAGCCTCTGGCGGGTATTTAACCTGTCTGTCCGGTCGAATTCTGGATTATCCATAAACGTCAGGTTTCTTCGGGACCTAATATATCTTCCAAGGTAACAATATTAGACCGGCAAACCCCTTTTTTGATAAGCGTGTCTGTAATCTCATCTTGATACCGTAATGTGGCGACAAGAAACCTTTCATTCTTATATTTTCCGGCTTGTTCCGGGCCCTGAATAATATGCCCTGATACAGTAGTCTTTATCTTATCCTTTGCGCTATCGATAACAGCCAATATTCTGGATCGCTTGATGTATGGAAGGACTAAAGACTTTAAATCGCCTCCCGCGCCGTAAATAACACACCGGCGGCCCAAATACCGGTAAAAACGCTCAACCAGATCATGAGTTACATACTCCGCCTTGCGTTTCTTATCGCAAACTGCCCGGATCGAATCATTATAAATTTCCGACTCATAATGGCCTGTACTCAATTGCCGAAGGTTAAACCCGTTTTTTTCCAGTAAAGATATAATAGATAATGGAGTAAATAAATGCGTATGTTCCCGGTTAAAATCCCAGCTCAACCGCCTGGATCCGGAATGATTAGGGGCCTCAAGCACCACAACCCCGTCATCCTTAAGTAAAGCATGCAGTCTGACAATAAAACGCTGAATATTGTAAACGTGTTCGACCACGTGAAACCCCAAAATAAGGTCAAAACGCTGTTTTTTAGGTATACTGTTCATTGAATCCCAGACTTTATCAAGTTTTGTTCTAGCAAACCTTGCGTCCATGGAAGGTTCAACTCCTGAATATATAACCGGGAATTTACGTTTGACCTCTTCCCCCATGGATCCTTCGGCACAGCCGATCTCAAGTATTTGCATTCCCTTGGCCAAATACGGCTTTAAGCAAGCGATCCTTTCCTTATTTTTCCTTTTCAGGTTTTTCTCAAACATTCTCGACCGGCCCGACAAATTACTGTAATGAACCTCCCGCAGGAACTTTCTCTTGCGGCAATGTAAACACTCCGGACAAAATAAATGCGGTTCAGGATAAAAGGAATTTCTCGCTTTCTCTGACCTGCAGGAAGGGCATCTCATGAGCGGCTTTCTTTCAATCTTTTAAAAGATCATTTAATTGTATTTGCGGCATCCGGTAACGTTTTCGTCCAATCGTTTTCCTGCCGAACTGAATTGCTTCCTCGGGACACCAGTGCAGACAAGCCAGGCATTGCTGGCACCTGCCCAGCCAGACAGGTTTTGCGTCTGCAAGCTTAATATTTCCCACCGGGCAGACTTTTACGCATACCTGACAGCCGGTACAGGTATTTTCTACCCAAAATGATCTGTCCATCTTTGGTATCGATGATGAACAACTGTTATACAATAATCCGGAAAATATCAGGTTTATAAGAAAATTCCCTTTTTCTACAGGATACGGCCTTCCGGCCTCGATAATATCGGAAATAGCCTTAACCTTTGAATATTCTCTTTCAAACATCTTGTTTTGCACCGCTAATGGTTTAGCGCCATAAAGCGGGGTATAATTGCCTGGCATGGCTATGCCAAATCCGGCTGACAGTTTTAACCCCTTCCTGGCAAGCTCGCGCTCAATCTGCTGCAACGTGCCTCCAGCCAAACCTCCATAGGTTACTACGGCAAAAATATACTGCCCCTGGTTAAGTTTAAGTTTCCTAAGAAAATCCACTACAATCAAAGGTGCCCCAAACATATATACCGGAAAAACGATCCCTACCCTATCGGCATTCGTAGTTATCGAATCTTGAGATATCACTTTAGGGATAGCTATAACCTGTCCATCTTTTACCTGCTGCAGAATATCCCTGGCTACTTTTAAGGAATTACCCGTACCGGAAAAATAAAATATATCTGTCTTCATCTTTTCCCCCCTTGAGCCTGAACCAGTTAGTTCACCTCTGCAGCTAAAACTTTATATCTACCGAAGTATGCCCATATTCCTGCAGCCGATTGGTCTTAACCTTAATATCACAGGGATTACAAAAACCATAATACTGGCAATCTCGATACTCATCTTCGATCTGAAAATCACCGTCACTAAGGCTGCCGATCGGGCTTTTATTGCTATAGACATCATGATGACAACGAAAAACCGTTCCCGCAGGGTCAATCAGCAGCTCGCTTGCCTTACAGGACACGGTTTTGGCCGTTTTCTTACTGCAGGCATCCTTATATTTATATGTGCCATACAGTTTACCGTTATATTCCCCTAAAAATTCCTTCAGCCGGAAATCTATCCCCTTTTGCCGGCAGATATCCTGCGCTTCAAAAATACGCTCACGGTAATCCGGATACATGACACTCCAAATCCCGATACTAAAACCCTTATCCATCATGACCAAAACCTTCTCCATAGTCTGCTTTAAATCCATGGTTTCCGGATGATAACTCACGCGGATACAGGCATAAGGGGAATTGCGCACAAGCCTCTTGGGGTCAACCTGCCTCATGAATTCATCAATGTCAAAACTAAGGTTTGTCAGGATATCTATGTGCAGATCGGGCTTGATATTATTGATAATATAAATAAAATCCTTATGCAAGCTCGGTTCTCCGCCCTGCAAGGTAACCGGCAGATCATCCCGCGAATTAATCCGGTTTAAAAACCTGGCCCAATCTTCACCGGAGATCATCTTGCGGTTTTCCAAATTGCCTTCAAAATTATTAATACAATAACTGCACCTCAAATTACAGGCAAAGGTGATAAAAACTCCGATATAATTATAAGTATCCGGGATATTAATAGGTTTCAATCTTATCCTTCCTTATGTTTGGCTTTCCATGACTCAAAGAAAGCATGCAATTTGCTAAATTCATCATAACTTTGCATTTCCACTTTCGCTTCACTCACCAGAAACCCGGAATACCCTGCCTTCAATAAAAGGTCAAGAAGATAAACATTATGCCGGGGTAAATGATGTATATGGGTATGCCAAAGTTCCGAGGGGTATTTATAACCCGTCATATGAACATATGAGGCGATTTTCATTAAACGCAGGAATTCATCCTCATAAACTCCGGCGCACTCAAGCTGCAAATGCTCCAGGTCCAGGCAGCATCCCAGGCCATAACGGCGCATGAATTTCAAAGGTTCGTGCGCGGTTGTAATATTCTCTACACAAAGCTTTACCGGGATCCCCTTAAAACAGGAGATCATCTCTTTCCATTCATCTTCCCAGAAGATATTATGCGCCACTACCACCTCGGCAGAAATTGCCCCGGCTAAAAAAGAAAGTTTCTTTGGCTCATAAGCATCGTTTGGGGCATGCATACTATAGCGAAAATGAAAATCCTTACATAAGGCGGCTACCTCATCAGCTTGATTAAGAGTCTCGCCGCAAAGGTACAACTCAACCGCCGGAATCCCCGCACGCGTGGCATAAGACAACAGCCTTTCTTCCGGGGCACATTTAACCGCTAAAACTATGTTTTCGGCTGACATGACTTCACCTTGAAAGCTTTCTGCCTAACAAAAACTGCTTCATCCAAAATATACCTTGAGAAATGATTAAAACAGAAGGATTGGCGGTAAAATACCTGCCATCCCTATACACTATCTGTCCATTATTCAACAAACGCAAAACCCTGCGGTTTAAAACTTCTTTTGCATTATAACGCTGGATAATCTCCGGATAAGTCAAACCGACACGGCAATTGTATAACTCACTCAACAGGCGTATCCGGCGTGCAGTTTCCCCGAGATTTATAAAATTAAAATACATGTACGCCAGGGATAAATAGATGATCGAGTTCACGATAAAAATCCCTAAAGGGCTATCTATACAAGATCGCCTGCAGAAGATAAATGCCGATTGGATGGATAAAAACACCAGCATCCCCAGGATAAAGCCGCAAAATTCTGACTTTAACAGGCCTATCCAGGGGAATAAACGCAATGATGCTAATTGCGTGAATATATTAAAGAACAACCCAATAAACGGGACTAAGACCTGGGAATATTCCGGTTTCAAATGAAATTACCCCCCTAATCCGGCATTCAATAATTTCCGCCAAAAGATAAAAATACTCACAAACCTTAACCCGGTCGGAGTAAGCTTATATCTAACGCCATCAAAAGATACAAGCCTGGCATCCTCCAGGTCTTTTACGCGCGGAGCGATCAAGACATCATCACTTAAGGCATTCTCCAATTCTATTTTTAACAAACCTTTTTTTTGCGCATTATGGATAAGCGAAACAATTACTAATGTCGGACTGTCCACTTCAATAGCCGAATAGGTATTCAAGTACACCAAAGCAAGCACGGCATAGAATATAGAAATATGCACAATATCCAGCCAACTGAAACCGCGGCCAGTATCTACGGCGAAAAATATTATCCCTGCGGTCAAAACCAGGGCAAATATCTTTGCTAAGGTCTTAGTCTGCCCTTTTGGCAGGCGTATTTTCCAGATTATAACATGTATCAAACAACTAAGAATGAATAAACAAGACCCGGCAAATAATATTTTCATTGGATTTTAAACAAAATTCAAATGTTGCGGAGGATGTTTAAGCGTCCAAAGGAATTCATTGATCGAATCCTCCTTGCATCCGCTGCAGCATTCATTATGCACATCCAGCTGTTGTATCCGTTTTAAGACTTCCGAATAACGCGCTCCATATAAAATATCCTTAAATGACTGTTCAGTAATATTGCCGACCTTAAATTCATCGCTTCTTAGGTCAAAGAACTGGGCACAAGGATAAACCGAACCATCCCCTGACATCCGAAGCATAAAATTACCGGCACAATAACAACGGTCATAATTACGTTTCTTGCCTTGCAATATTTTCTTCCACCTGACGATCACATCATATTGCCCGCCGGAATACTTCTCTGCCTCTTTCAGGATATCCGCGACCTTATGATACTCTTCAAACCTTACCCCCAGGTCCCCGGAAGTAGTCTCACTACAATGTTTGATCTCCAGATAATCCACCCCGAGATCTTTACCTAACTTTGCCAGCTTTAAGGACTCCGCGGCATACCATGGCATAGTCACCATTTGCAGGCCGATGGTAATGTTCAAATCATTTTGCCGTTTAATACGCACTAACTTCTCAATATTAGAGATGACCTTATGGAAATTTTCTTTAGTCGTGCGGTGGATCTTCTGGTAGCTGTCGGGTGCAGCGGCACTAATATTAAACCTGATCCAGGTCAGATTATTTGCCAGATCGGTGATCCTGTCTTCTTGGATCATACCTCCCCAGGTAGCTAAACCTAAATCAAGACCTGCTTTAGCGCCTACTACCACCGCATCATAAAGGTGGGGGTTCATGGTCGGTTCGGCTTCTCCGGTTATAGAGATCGCCTTGACTCCTAAATCTGCCGCATCATTCATGAACCGTAAAAGCGCATCTTTAGGGATGAATTTGCCTTGCGGGCCGATCCTGCCCTGAAAAACGCCGTAACAATAAACACACCCGATAGTGCATCCTTTAGATATGCCGATATCCATATGCAAAGGAACTATTTTCTCTTCCTTCTGCCAAGCCCGGAGCCGATCTAAATGCCAAAAAAGCTTATGGCCTTCCATCATATATTTATCCATGAATACTGCCCTTTCTTCTTACCAATCAACCTCAATATATCCCGAAGGAACACTGTGCCAGCCGAATTTCTTGATTTTAGGCACCTGGCCGAACGCCTTTTTAAAATATTCGTCTATAGCCTTGGTCTCTCCGCCAAATGTTTCCAGTGCATATTCATCAAGAATAATTATCCCACCTCGTACCATCAAAGGTACAAAGTTTTCCAAAGCAACCTTCGTCGGCTCGTAAAGATCGAAATCTATATTTAATAAAGCAACCTTTAACCCTGCGCCTTTTTCTTTGACAAATGCAGGTATGGTTTTTATGGCATCACCTTTTATAAATTCTATACGGTTGATATGCCGGATATGCTTATCCGGGCGCATCGCTTCCTGGGCCAGCTTCAGATCCCGCTCAATAGCTTCACCCGTATAAAATCCTCCAACAACACGGTCATCCTTCTTACTCTGCCCGCCATCCTCCTTGGCTAAAGAGGGAAAACCTGCAAACGTATCAAAGGCATAAACCACTTTGCGCACATCCGTAGGGCAAAAGATCTCGCAAAGTTTTGCCCAGGTAAACGTCGATGCCCCCTGATATACTCCTAAATCCACGATCACACCCGGAAGCTCATAGACCTTTTTAAACAGTTCATAATGCAGCAGAAACCGCGCCAGATTATACCGAGGGGTAAAAACCGTAAAATTCCTGAACCGTTCAAAATCGCTCATACCACTGCTTTGAAATAATGCCTCCAACGCTTCTTTCTGCAACTTTTCATTTTCATGGCGCAATGAGATATCTGACATTTTCACCCCTTTTTTACCTATTAAAATGACCCGCGTATTACTGCCGCAATCTGCCTGCTGGAAATTCCATACAACTGCCTCATCCCGGGATTATCGCGAATGGCATGGATAAACTCATTCTTTATCCCCAGTTTCTTTAGGCGAAAATTAAGCCTGTCCCTGACTATCCATTCCGCGATAATACTTCCCAGTCCACCTTCCAAGAAATGTTCCTCTACCGTAATAATGGTACCTATCCCTTTTAAGGAGGCCTTAAGCGCAGCAAAGTTCAAAGGCTGGAGCATGGGGACTGAAATCACTCTCGGTTTTCTCGCCAGGCCTGACACAGCACGCATCACATCAGAGGATACAGAACCATGGAATAAAACCGCAACTCGTTCTCCGCCGCCTACCACAATCGGCTCAATGACACTTTTTATCTTTTTTTTATGTATCGCTGGTTCACCATTTTTCGCGATACGGATATACACAGGTGATTTACTTTTCAGCGCATATTCCACACAGGCCTGCGCCTCCTGTGGATCAGCCGGAGAAAGTATAACAAGGTTAGGCAAGGCCCTTGCCAGGGAAACATCCTCAACCGAATAATGCGTTACCCCGCCCGGGGCATAGGAAACACCGCTGCCAATACCCACCAAGGTGACCGGCAGATCCTGATAACAAATATCGTTTCTTACCTGTTCAAAACAACGGTATAAAACAAACGGGACAATATTATAAACAAAAACCTTGTATCCTGCAAGGGAAAGCCCGGAGGCAAACCCGATCATATTCTGTTCAGCGATCCCCAGGTTCAAGAAACGCCGGCCAAACCGTTTTTTAAATTCATCCAGCACCCCGAACCCCGCATCTCCGGTAATCAGGAATATTTTCCTGTTTTTACAGGCATGCTGGTATATTTTATCGACTAAACTGTTTCTCACCGTATCCCCCGGGGTGCGCATAATTGCTGCATCGCCTTTTCTTTCAGCTCATCGGTAACAATGAAATAATGCCATTTAAGCTGATCCTCCATAAAATCCACCCCCTTGCCTTTCGTGGTATCGGCAATAATCACCCTTGGCTTGCCTTGAATACGTTTTTTCTCCAAGGCCGAAATCAGGGCATAATGATCATGCCCATTGACCTTATCTACCTCCCAGCCAAAAGCCCTCCATTTACCGGCTACCGGCTCATAATGGCAGATCTCCCTCGGACGGCCATAACCCTGTAAATTATTATAATCGATCACTGCGGTAAAATTATCTATGCCAAGATGGCTGGCAAACAATGCGCCTTCCCAAACCGACCCTTCTTGCGTTTCTCCATCGCCAATAACAGCGACTACCCGGCGTTTAATACCTTTGAGCTTGTAACCATATGCCAGGCCTAAAGCCATATTGAACCCATGACCTAATGAACCGCAGGATACCTCGATCCATTTATTCGTAACCTTGTCCAAATGTGCCGGCAAACTGCCCTTATCCTGCAAATAACCCAAAAGGGCATCCTTCTTCATTAACCCTTTAACCGTCAGGATCGAATACAATGCCAGTGCAGCATGCCCTTTACTTAAGACCAAAATATCCCTTTTTTTCCAGGCGCGGGGATTTATATCCAATACATGAAAATAAAGCGCGGTTAAAATATCGACACAGGACAGAGCCGAACCCACATGCGCAGTTCTTGACTTACAAGCCACTTCAATAATCAATCTTCTGGCCTGGCTGGCATATTTCTCAAGTTCATCTTTTTTTCGTCTAAACATACTGCTAACCCCTGCGTAATGCAGTTTGCGAACCACTGCTAAAAATAGTCGAAGAACCGTTATTTTTCTGAAAATAATAATCTTTTACCAGGCGCACATACCCTTTTACTACTTGCAAAAAAGACGGAAAAGACAATGCCTTGGAAACCCCGTCTTTTCTAATCCCCAGCCGATAAGGCACTTCGGCAAACAAATACCCTTTTTTTACCGTTCGGATCAAAATATCGGTCTGGAAGAAAAAACTTAGACTGCGATGGCCCAGTTCTTTTAGCAGTAAGCGGCGGAAAAGGATCGTGCCATTGGTATAATTGAAATTGACTAAAAACGTAGTATTGATAATAAACCGGTAAAGATAAGAAACGCCGTTCCTGAACAAAGAACGCGCCTCCTTATTGAAAATAAAGGGGATCACGATATCCACATGCTCAAGCAAAGGATAGTAACGGAATATCTCCCAGGGGTCATTTTCATTATCCCCCGGTAAAGTTACAACGATATCCGCCTGGGTATTATCCACCCCATCCCAGAAAGAAGCCCCGATCCCCAAAGGCCTTTCATGCCTAATCATTTTTATCCTTGGCTCCTCCGCCATCATCGACTCGACGACCTCCCCGGTTTTATCTTTTGAACCATCATTTACCACAATGATTTCGCCTTCGATATGAAAATCGTCAAAAGCCTTTAAAACATTGCCCACCGCCAGGCGGATGTTTTTTTCTTCATTGAGCGCCGGCATGATTACTGCCAGAAAAAATTTCTTTTCAGCCATTTTATTAAATGAAATTGACATGCCTGGGAGGGTTCTTTAACTCCCATAAATAACGGTTTATCTCATCCATCCGGCAAACCTGCCGGCAATTATTTATATCCCAGGTGTTTGCCATCATCCTAAGGAGTTTTTTGCGCCTTCTGCCATTCCATATCCGAAAGAAACGTTCCCGGGTAATGTTGCCGAGGCAAAAACGTTTGTCCCCTAAAAAAGCACTGCAGGCATAGACATCAGCATTAGCGCTGATATATGTCCAAAAGGGAAGCGCATAACACTGTTTGTAATTACGACCGGAGATTATCTTCTGCATTGTATGCCGTCTGAAGATCACTTTAAAATCCTTAGTGCTGAATTTCGCTAATTCCTTTTCCAGGATCAAAAGTTTGCGGTAATCCACGGTTTTACTTAAACGGTTCTTACTGAACGGATGCTGTGAATAAGGCTTGATGATCAGATAATCCAACCCGATCTGGCGGCATAGCTTTGCCAGTATCCCCGCATCCGGGATATTCTGACCCAATAAAAGGATCTGGGCCCCGATAGTACACTGGTAATTCTTGGCGCGCCGCATGGAAACTGCCAGACGAAGATTATGCAAAACTCGCAAGAAATCCTCCGGGCGCGCCCTATGGATACGGGCATAACTTTCAGGGGTTGCCGCATTTAAACTTATCCTAAGCCAACTCGCATCATTCAATATGACCGACAGGTTATTCTTATCCAGCAACACCCCGTTAGTAGTAATTGCCGTATCCACGAGATGAGTGCGGGCAAAAGATACCATCTCCATCAAACCAGGATGTAAAAGAGGTTCCCCCTCTCCTGCAAACATGATACTGCGCAAACCTTTCTTGGCGGCATCGGCAATAAATCTTTTTACCGCCGGAGTATCGATGAATTTTGGCTTATACTCCAGGTAATCCAAAGCGCAAAATATGCACCGGTGGTTGCAGGTGCCAGAAGGAGAAATCTCCGCGTAAATCGGATAAACATCTCCCGTTTTAAGCCATTTGTTTAACGCCCCGATATGATGGGTTATTTTTTGTGAATCGATCCGGAAATCATCCATTTATTTTAATATCCTTAATACTTCTTTTTTTACCCGTTCGGGAGTTATATATTCCATACAAGGCCGCGATTTCGAGCATTCGCTTTGCAGGCAAGGAATGCGTTCACACCCTTTTGCCGGGACTAAGATCCTGCCTTTATCGTAAAGGTAAACTTCTTTGGAAGAACTTGGCCCAAATAACGCGATCAGATGACGGCTAAGCGCGATCCCTAAATGCATCCCCAGGCTGTCATTGGTAATGATAAGACGGCAGGAATTAATCCAATCCATATACTCATATAGATTATTTAAACCTTGCTGCCAGGATATAGAATACCTGTTTTTTAGGATATTTTCCAGCTTTTTCCAATATTCTTTAGGCCAGGCCTTATTCGACCATTTATCCCCCACCGCCCAGTTAAAACCGATATCATATTTGATCCTGCTTTTAGGCCGGTACCCTAATATATATTTCTGCCCGTTCCAGGATTCTCCGATCATATCCGCAAGCGCCTCCTGCCAAAATTTGCGGTTTTTACGTTTTTCGTCGTCACTAAGGCATAAGGCAAGGACTTCTTCAGCCCCGTCATAACTCTGGGCCTTTCCGGTTATTTCATTGAAGCGAAAACCAAACCTTCTCCAGGCGCTTATCGAATCTGCCAAGGCACAAATCCCCGGGACCTTTTCCAGGTTTATCACGGTATCAAACCGTTCCTTCTCGAGTTGTAAAACCGTAGTCAGGCTATAAACCAGTATCCGGTCAATATAAGGGTTCCCATCCAATAATGGAAACGCCTTCTCATCTACCAGCCAGCTTACCTGATCGTTCTTAAAGAAATTCAAGACCACCGTAGTGCGTAAAACATCTCCAAGGCTGGTGGTAGTGGATATCTCCTTATCCAGCGTTTCCGAATATCCCAGTTTGATAATCAGGACTTTTGCCATATTTTACTCCTTAGGGTTAAGAAAACAACAGCTGCCAATATGGTTAAATAATAGCTCCAAATCGAAAAACGAAAGAACCCCGGGTCGTAGATAAACTCCACCGTGTGCTCTCCCGAGGCCAAATTAACCGCCTTAAAAAGGCCGTTTGCCTTGTAAATCGTTACTCTTTTTCCATCCACCTTAGCCTTCCAGTATTTATCAAAACTATCGCTATAATATAAAAACCCTGGGGTTTTGGATGAACATAACAATTTTAAATAATTCGGGGTGTATTTCTTGACCAGATAAGAAAAACTTCCGCTTTGGTCTTTCCTGGGATTGTTTTCGGTTTTTATTGAGGGATCTTTTCCTTCCAGATAAAGCCGATTATCCGTGATCCTGTCCTGCTCCAGGTCATTGACATATGTATCTTGACCTGTAAAATATGCAGAAGTAAAAAAATTGATGACCGGCGCAGTAATCCCAAAGTCACTCTTTATCCGCAGGTTTTGCCTGGTCATCTTCAGGTCAGTAAGCGACCGGGTATAAACTGCGTAAATCCTCTCAAAATCCTTAAGCCTTACGAAACTATTTGCTGAAGGTATACGGTATCTGGCCCAAAGCGTCATAAAATACTCGCTTGCCGGAGTAGATTTGTATAAATACCCCAGGCTGCGGATATACGCCAGAATCGGGGATTTTTCATCTGGTTTGTTGCCTTTTATCACCTGGCCTAATCCTTCCTGACTGATATCCAGATCAAAATCTATCAGCTTGACAAGGGATGCCAGCGCATCTTTCTTCGTATTCCAGGCCAGGCCGGAATTCAAATCCAGATAACCTTCGGCTAAAAACCTGCGCGCCGCTAATAATAGTCCTTCGCCAGAAGGAAATATCTTGTAAAAATTACGCTGAAACATAAGGTCTTCGGATAACAATTCCATAAAGTTCAGGAAAGCCTCTTTCTTGGAACCAGGCCAATCATCATAGCTGTCCTGGCCCAAGGCAATAAGCTCAAATAAACTTAAATTATCTATTTCTTTCTGCAAGGCAAATTGGCCAAGCCGGATTTGCTTAAGCATTGCACTCGCATCAGCGACCCTGTTCCCGGCAGCAGAAAAACGGTCGAATGCCGTACCGTCAAATGCCGTATGGTCATTATTGAGCCCGGAGGCAAAATAACGGAACCGTTTATCCAGAAAAGGGTTTTCATTGCGGTGTTCCGGCAAAGACCAGTCAAACTGCTTTTGGTTAAAATTAACCCCTGTCCGGAGCCCGGTTACAAAAGGCAAAACCTGCAGGTTATAAGCTAAAAGATCCGTTAGGATTACCGCCAAAACAACAAAACAGGCAATTTTCTTAAACCCTTTTCTTACTAAGTAGCCGGCAAAAAACAATGTTGCGATCACAAGCCAATACAAGGCCGAAGAATATGAGAAGATATAGAAATATATCTGTTCGTCTTTCATAGATTACAGGCGTTTAATTGAGTTATCCTTTAGGATATACCTTTGGATCAATACATCCGTCCCCTGCCCAACAAAATATACAATCACAAAAACCAGAAAAGGCTGGAACAGCCCCATATGCCGGGCATATCTTAAGAAAGGAAAAAGTATATCCCCTACCGGCCCCATCCAGAACTTTAATTCCAAAGACAAAAGCCCGATAACTCCCAAAGTAATCATAAAGTTCAGACGAAACACCGAACGGGAAAAAAATATCCCGAACAAAGCAAGTAAAAACGGTACAATACCGATATACAGTGGGAATTCCGAAAGCCAGCGCACCCACTCCTTCTGCCAAAGTTTCGCCGCCAAAGGCGGCGACACCAACCCCAGGAAATCAGCCGGTAATAACGGTTTTTCCCCGGAAGAAACGCTGTAATCATTGCTTGAACGGGTAGTCAATATTTGGCGCAGAACCGGAACATTCCGGTCTTTCTCGATAAAAACCGCCAAGACATGAAGCGAAAGCAGGAATATGATCAAGGCGCCAAATAATAAAAGAATGGCCTTTCTACCGTTTAAGAATACCTGGCGCAGCCAATCCCGATGATTAATAAACAGGCTAAGGATGAATACCTGAAAAAAGGCAAACACATAACCAGCCTGATAACTCGCCACCGAAAGTCCGGCAAAAAGCGATAAGCCAATAATATTGTAAAGATCGAAGGTTTTAAACAGGCGAAAGAAAAACCACATGATCCAGGGAGTCCAAATAAATGAGGTCAACACCCCACCCTGGCGTAATTCCGTCATCGTAAGAGACGAAAATAAAAAAGAGGCAAAAACCACAAAATTGCTGAAGACAAATCTATTCGTCTGGCGAAATGCCAGATAAACACCCAGGGCAGAAATGAATATTTTCGAAATATAATCCCACAGGTAAAGGCTAAGCAATGAACAGTCGAATAATTTCGCTAACCCTGTCCAGATCATCGAAGAAGGCTCCATAATCCTGGCGATCCCCAAATTATAATAAAACGGCTGTCCGCAATAATTATAAATATCCCAATACGGAAAAACCCCATGCATAACCGAATTATAAAAGTACTGTGCCAGCCCAAAGAACCAGATCGTATCATGAGAAAACATCCGCCGGCCAAAAAATAAAATGTCCTTTAAAAGCAAAACGAATATAAAACTTGCCAGCCCAATAAAGGCCATCTCTAATTTATTGAAGCCCTCATCATTACGCGCAAAAATATTACTCTGCATTTAACCTTTCCTTTTATAGATAAAAAAATCGCCAAACTGCTGCTGCAGGCCAAAATACCGGTTTAAAAGTTCCGGGACAAGAGGATTAAACGCCAGCATGATGGAGATCTTGTCGATCACCAAATATTCCACCGGTGACTCTGCGAAAAAAGCGCGTAAAATATCATCTGGGGCCTGAAAGATCTTTTCCGGCTTTATATTCAGCGGAATCTTGATCCCGTAACGGTGCACCAGGTAATACTCTAAATCCGCACGGGTAGAAATTACCGCGCCATCGGGCACGTTATTTTTAAGGTATTCAATGGTTTTAGCTAACCCTGACTCGCCATAATTGAGCCATATCTCGAAAGTGAGATAATCCGCTTTTGCCTGGTTAAGCCCCAAAGCAGCATTTATCGGCACGATAAGAATAATAAGCCAAACCGCCAGATTTGCCGCCAAATCATTTTTTTTAGAAATAAAAGCCGCAGCCGATAACACCATAAACAAAGGGGCATAATAATAGAAAATAAAATGCGAGTTAAGATGCTGGGATAAAGGCTTCCATAATGCCAGCAAATAATCACCTAAGAAGTAATAATGCAATAGCAAAATAAAAAAAACCGCAGTAAATACGGCCGTATTCCTTAGACTCAAGAATTCCTGTATCTTTATCTTCCCAGATCTCGTCAAAAAACGAACAAACATCCACGCCAATACAGCGATAAAAAGCGGATAGCTCGGATACTGGTATTTAACCATGTCGATGGTTGGCCGAAAAGCCTGAAAAGGCAGCCAGATCGCGGAGGCGGTAATAAAAATAAAATCTACCGGATGGAATTTATCCGGATGAAAGATACTTTTTAGCCTGACCAGGAAAAAGATGCCTGTTGCCATAAGAAACGGAGCGGAAACCCAGTAAATATTCCAGCGCATCCCGTAAAAGAACATGGAGAATATCCCGCTGGTATAGCGGCTGCTAAACGCCAGTTTTGATTTATTGATCATCGTGAATTTTATAAAGCCCATGACATCCGTACCGGTCGACACACAATACATCCACCAGGTCAGCCAAAAGATCAAAATGCCTATTACCCCAGTAATAACCAGATCCAGAACGAACCGTTTGAACGAACGGCAAAGGATCCGGTAAAACAACACCCCTGCTATAAGCATTAACGGCGCCATCTCCTTGGACCAGATACAAAGTGCAAATAAAAGTGCAAGTTTAAGCCGGGAATACAAAAACCCTTTACCGGTAAGCCTCTCAAACCGCAGAAAAAAATAAATAAACAGTAATATCGCACTGGCAAGGATATTGTTGTCGGCATTGATCACTACCGAGTGCTGTATCAAAAGAGGGTTCACTATATACAAAAGACCCGCAGATATTGCGGCAAGATGGCGAAAATGGACCTCCCAGGAAGAGGTTATTTCATAAACAATCAGCAACAAAAGGGTTAATGAAAGAAGAAAATGGAACACACCGTACATCCGTAAAGGAAATTCAGATGGGCCGAAAATACTTTGCACCGCAGCATGTGTAAAAGTGTACAACAATGGATGCGTCACATCCATATTGCCTTCGGGGACTTTAAGGAAAGCGCGCGGCCCGATCTCGGACATTTTGAGCCCGCAAAGCGCCTCTTCGGCTTCATCCAGATGAAACGGATGGCTGACAGCTTTACGGAAACTTAACACCGCAGCCGACAAAACCGCTCCGAGTATAATCAACAAAAGCAGATTGCGGACAATCCTGGTAATAGATGCCGGGGTCATTTTTTAGCTACTTTATCAAGCCATAAACCTGTAATTTTTGCATTACCGCTAACCTAAAAGCAATAATCGCGGAATTATCAAAATCGTTCTTTGCCATATCCGCGATCTTTAATCCAAAAAATATCGGGATTGAAAGGTTATCATTTAATTGATAAAAATTATCCAAATACGCCATATAATCCGGGATCGGAGCAGCCGAACTAACCATCGGCGAACCGGCTAAAGCGCTGGATTCCATTGCTACCCGGATCAGGCTCTGCTTCAGGAATATCCTTTGCTCATCGGATACCGGTAAAGCCCCAACCATTTTCCAATCATTGCCATCACAAAAATTAGCCTTTATGCCAACTTGTCCAGGTGTAACCGCCGCAGGAGGTACAATCCTGTTCTTCTTTGTGCCGCCAAAGCTAAAGATCAAAAATACCAAAACCAGTAAAGCTAACGATAAAATAATCACCCATACCACCAGATTCTTCCCGGAAACGCCGGATTTTATCTTTTCTTTCATCTGTTCTCCTTAAGTAAAAAATCCCTTTTATTTGATAAGCCCCTGCTCCCTAAACTTAGCTACGATCGCCTGCTTATACTGCTCAACCTCTGTTTCCGGGGTACCATTCTTTATCATATCTGCGATACGCAAAGCATAAAACACCGGGAATCCGGCGTTTTCCGGCCGGCTGTAAAACAAATCGATAATCGCAGGATACTTGGCAAAATCCTGGTTATAAACCGTCAGAAAATCATCCTTTCCGGAATTAATCGCAAACATCGGGGTCCCATCAAATATAGTAGTCTCGTAAATTGTCTTTAACAACATCACCTTAACATGCTCCATATCCGATTCATTCAAGCCTGACGCCTTGATCAGGTTCCAGTCATTCCCGTCAAAAAAACGGTATTGTGCGAATACATTACTGCTGGTTAAAACTAAGATCAAGAATACCCCCACAAGCTGCAACAGCTTTTTCATATCATCTCCTTTGTGTATATAAACGATTCGGGTATATACTCACTTATTTCTAAAAGTCTCCTCCTTCCACGCATTATAAAAATCCTCGACACCCGTATTAATCTCTTTACGAAAAGCCTCATCAACAGTCAAACCGGATCTTAAATGAACTAAGATATTCTTCATATGCCAGAAATTGTGCCGGGCAAGGAAATATTTGATCAAGGCATTTGCCAGATTGTAACCAACGGTTAAATTAAAACTGTTATTTAAGTCCAGGAAATTTGACTCTATCCCACCCATACCCGGCAATTTAGCTGCCCGGGATAATTGCTCCAATAGCTGGATATCCAGCTTGAATCCGGGGTCCTGGTATGTAGAGAGCCCTTCATGCAGCCAGCGCGGGGCACGATTGCCAGAAAGATCATACACCATCGCATGCATATACTCGTGATAAACTATACGCCGGTAATCCCTGGCTTCCTTCGAGGCATACTCCGGAAGCCTTATTGCGCCATCATACCTGCCTATGATATTCTCCGAAGGCTCGACTTCCAGGCGGTATCTTTGAGGCGTATACACCAAAACCGTAACCCGGTATGAAGGGAAATAATTGAAATCCTGCCCGACCTTGACATATACCTCGTTCAATATATTTTCCATATTCCCGAACTGGAATTCATCCAGTTCACGATCAAACATGAAAACAAAATTCTGGGTTTCCCGTTTACGGAAAGCCGTTTGGTTGCTCAACTCTTTTTTTATCTGCTCGAGTTTTGCGGCTACTTGAGCATCGTACGGCCCGATCGCCAAAGCCCTTCCCCAGGCATTAAGGGCCTCTTGCAATTTCGAATCGGAATAATAGATCTGGCCGATTAAAATCAGCGCCGCCGTATTATCCGGGTTACTGCTCAATGCGGAACTTAATCCCTGAAGCGCCTTAGGCAAATGGCCTGCCTTAAAATATCCATGAGCCTTCGTAAAATGCAGTTGTGAAAGATTCCCGGAGTATTCCTTATTATCTGGCTCGGCATCCACTGCCCGCTGCATATAATCAAGAGCCAGATCCAGGTCGGACTTTGCCAGCTGAATAGCGTAAAAATTATACGCCCTGGCAAGCTCCTGCCTGATCCTTTGGTCGGAAGGATTGGATATATTTAAATTCCGTAAATATTCTACCGCCCGCTTTAAATCATCCATATTTGTTGCATTGAATGACATATTAGAGAGCTCTTCGGCACCGAGATCTAAGATCGGGCATATTGTCAAAGAACCAAACAATACGGCTACTGCACACAAACATCTTATCTGACAGATATAGTTCATCGGTCTTTAACGAGGCTTCTTCATGATAACAAAACGTAAAATCCCCAAAGATAACCCCAATCCCCTGGCAAATGCCCGTAAAAAAGTAACCGGGACAAGAGCCAAAAAACGTATAAAAGGCTTTCTGGCGTATATCGAAAAAAATATTGGAAACTGCAGAAAAAGCTCCAAAACCAGCAGGCAACCGGCAATAACCATTATCCCCGGGATAAAAATAAACGGCAAAAGCACCAATATCAGGATAGCAAGCGGCGGCTGCAGAAAATCACCCTTGTGGCTGTAATCATCCCCACCAGCCATTTTAGCATGATCCAAATATAATTTCACTCTCCAAAAACCATGCCAGAACTGCGTCCGCAAATATTTCCCTAAATGCTCCGGATGATAATGGCCCACACAGATATCTTTGGCAAATACAAGCAGGAATCCTCTTTCCAGTATTTTATAAGAAAGGTCATTGTCCTCGCCACTGGCCATACGGTAACTTTCGTCAAAGCCAGATACTTCTTCCAGGACAGATCTTTTTACCGAGAAATTATATGAACCCAGTGCCCGGACAGACCGGGGCATTCGCTGGTGCCGGGATAGGATCTCCTCATACACACACTCTGCAAGCAGGCTCTCTGGATTTACGATCCCATATGAGCCCCCTACACCTGCGACTTTAACCGAATCATAATTCCGTAATATCCGGCTAACCCAATCCCTGGGAGGGATACAATCGGAATCGGTAAAAAAAACTATTTCTCCTTTTGCCTGGCGCCATCCGGTATTTCTGGCCCGAGCCGGACCAGCATTGTTTTGATAGATATATTTGACCGGATACTCTTTTAGCTTTTCTTTGGTCCCGTCAGAAGAACCGTCATCGACAACAATTACTTCAAAAGAGCCTTTCGGATAATCCTGCGCCAAACATGCCTCAACGGTCTGTATGACCGTACAGGCAGAATTAAAAGTAGGGATGACTATGGAAACAAAATCCGGCATAAATAAAGTCTATTTTATTGCTCAACCGCCCGCTGTGCGTCATTCATAAAATACCAGGGGTCTAAAATCAGGGGGCCTGGAACATCTTTAAATTCAGAAGCACCAAACTTTGCGGCATATTCTTTCCAGACTCCGCCGCAAATAAAACCATACCGGCATTGGCGGCAAACCGAAAATTTATGTTTATGCAAGAAACTATGCGCCTGGAGGATAGCCGCATGCAATGCTTGAGATAAACCCCTTTTAACCCAAATCCCCTTTGTAGGCAATAGTGCCAGACCAACAGTGAGCCCGGCGATCCACTTCCAATACGGCTCACGAATATACGAACGATAATAATAATCCCATTCATCATGGTCAAAATGCACCTGATGGACATTCTGAATATACTGCTCATACCCTTTCATCTGGCATAACGGCATATAACGGATGGTCAACTTCTTAAAAACCCCGGAGAAATCATCAGCCACTTTCTTAAGATGCCCCGCAGCAGAAGAATAGCGAAAGAAATTGTCGTCTGATGAAGACTTAGTTTGCTGTTCGATCGGATTGAACATAATGAAATTCACGGTTGGGACATTCAAATCATGGAACAACTTCGCCCGGGGATAGATATCTCCAAGGTTGGCGCCGGTAATCACCGAATTACACCTTACCTTCACCTTAAGACCTACAAGGCCGGTGATCGCCTTCAATAAAAGCGCGTAACTTCCGTTTACTTGAGTGACAAAATCATGCATCGAGGCAGTAGAACCGTGGAGCGAGAACAAAAAATCACTTACCCCGCAGTCAACCAGGCGCCTGGCATAACTTTTATCGGCAAGCCTTAACCCATTGGTGATAATGGAAACTTTTTGGAAACCGGCCTTACGGGCAAAAGAAACCAGCTCAAAAATGTCCTTGCGTATCGTGGGCTCCCCCCCGGTAAATTCAATTACCTTGAAATTCCTGCGGTAATGAGCAATGATCAATTTTTTCGCTTGCTCTGTCGACAGATCCTTATCCCTGTTTCGCGAAACAACATCATTTATATAATAACAAAACCGGCATTTCATGTTGCAGGAATAACCTACATTCAGGTCGATCCTTCGGGTAATGGATGCTGCGTTAACATCTGACACTGCATTAACCTTTCTTCTGATTAGATTGAGCCCGTTCAGCATTCAACTTGGATAATTCCAGTTCCATCAATCCTATTTTCTGGGCGATCGATTCCAGATGCCGGTTCTGCTGGCAAATATAAATACTAAGCATAAGGCTTAAAACCACTAAAAATACCCCAAGCAAAAAGAATATAAAATTGCTGGCCAGCTCAAACCCAAAAAAACTCGCACTTTTAAATATGATATCTTCATAGACAGCACCAATTACCCCGGCCAGGCACATAAGGATCCAGACCACCGCATATTTAAAAGTAAGTTTTTCCCTGCGGATAAGGTCAATCACAAGGAAAAATACAAATATTGAGATCATTATCGCCAGTATTTTTATCCTCATGGAATATCTCTCCTTTTCTTTAAAACTGCAAGGATTACTGCCAGGGTTACCTTGAACATATAGTACCCGGATTTAAGGAAACTGATCGATGAAGCTCCAGCCTTGCGTGCATGCATAACTACCGCAGTCTCTCCTATTAAGGCATGATGATGCTTGGCAATTACTATCCCTTCCGGTTCAGGAAAATCCACCGGATAATCTTTCGCAAACAGGCTGATCATCCTTCTTGAAAATGCCCGGTTGCCCGAAGTAGGATCAGTAAGTTTCTGTCTTATTATACAGCTGATTAAGGCAGCAAAAAACCTTATCCCGATCCTGCGCAAGAAAGATGATTTGAACGCACCGGATTTGGATAAAAACCTGCTGCCGATACAGATATCAAGCCTGCCGGCAAGTACCGGGCCTAAAATATCCGAGATACAATTAACATCATGCTGACCGTCGCCGTCAAACTGCACCGCCGCATCAAAATCATGTTTCAATGCATATTGGAATCCGGTCTGAACCGCGCCTCCAATCCCCAGATTAAAAGCAAGAGAAACAACTTCTGCCCCGGACATACCGGCAACCCGAGCAGTATTATCGTTAGAACAATCGTCGACCACTAACACACAAAAAGAAGGATGCTTTTCCTTAAGCGCCTTTACCACCCGGGAAATATTCAGCTCTTCATTATAAGCCGGCACAATCATCAAGATCTTCTTTGACTTTAAATCAGCCATTTTACTGACTTTAACCCGGATTGAGACTCTGACTTATTGTTTTGTAAAAATACTGACGACCGAGGCTAATAGCTGGTTATCATCGGCCATAGCAATATCTGGCTTAAGCCCTTCGGCAGATATAGGATTACCGTTAAAAAGATAACCTTTAGCAACAGTCAATTCCAAGGTAGCACCATCGCTAAGGTCAAAGAGGCTTTTTAAGAATACCTGCCCGGCAGAATTAGTCCCGACAAGCCCTGCACGGTTATACGCCTGCAGAATCCCGGCAAAAAGCTCCGCGGCACTACCGGTACCCTTATTTATCAGAACCAGCATTGTCCCTTCATACAAAACAGGGGATTCTGTACTGACAAGCCCTTGAGGCTCACTGTTACGCTTCTGGAAATAAAATAATTTCTGGTCTTTCGGTAAGAATGCTCCTGCCATATCCCAAGCGGCAAGGGGCGGACCTCCGGAATTATCCCTTAGATCAAGGATCAATTTCCTTATCTTTGACCTATTCAAATCATCGATAGCCGTACGCATTTCATTTCCGGTTTCCTCGTTAAAGAATTTGATCTTTAAACAGGATACCTCCGCGTTTGTTGTGGGGATCAAGAAAACCGACTGCTTAAAATACTGCGAACTGGCAACACTTGCCGTATAAACCTGGTTTGTGGAGGGAGAAAACAACTCTAAAACGACTTTAGACTCTATTTCAGGAGAGAATATCTTTTTTATCGAATCTGCCGGGATATCGGCGACCGGATTATCATTTATCTTCAATATTTCATCGCTAATCCGGATGCCTTTTTTAAATGCATCCGAACGCGGTTCGACTTGAGTAATCAGGAAACGCGAGTCTTTTACATACCCTTCTATTCCGATATCGCCGGCATACCCTAATACAGACTGTTTAAACTCTTTCACCACCTGGGGAGGGAAGAAATTAGTAAAAGGATCCTCGCTGGATTTTAGTTTAGAGACCATGATCCCTGTCCCGACATGCTTAACCGCATCATCTATCTTGGTCTTATCCTTTACCTGCGGACCGAAGATTTTAGACTTGAATTCAGCCACGAATTGCTCAAAGGCCTGCGCAGTAACCGGCAGGTAATAATTCTTCTCCATCACATCGTAAACAGATTTAAAATACTCGACATAACCTTGAAAAACCTTCTCTTCCCTTTCTTTTTTATTGAAAGTACAGCCGCAAAACCCTGCCGCTAAAACCAATAAAGGCAAAGACATAGAAAGCATTTTCCGCATTATTCTCCTCGTTTCAGGTAAGGCAATCAACGAATATTTCCTGATTATTATATCACTTAGGAAGTGGTTTACAAGATTTTTCCTTAAGGCTGATAAATACGCCCATACAGTGCAAAACATACTCCCTCATCGCATGGGTTAGCCCCGGATATACTCCTATCCAGAACAAGTTCTTCATTACCAGGTCAGTATTCTTTAGCCCTCCTGGAGACACCCTATAAGCTATTTTTTCATAAGCCGGCTGTTTAAGCAAATTACCGCCAAAAAGCATACGGGTGGAAATCTTTTTGGCCTCCAGATAACTAACGATATCGGAACGCGAAAATAGCTGGTTCTTTTTTACAAAAAGAGGAAAACCGAACCAGCTCGGCCGGGCGCGATGCAAGGTTTGAGGCAGAATAAAATACTTTTCATACTGCCTGAAGGACTCATAGAAATATTCGAAATTCTGCCTGCGTGCGCGGATAAATCCTGGCAGCTTATCCATTTGCGCACAACCGATCGCAGCCTGCATATCGGTAACCTTAAGATTATACCCGATATGAGAAAATACATACTTATGGTCATAACCAAACGGTAATTTAAAAAATTTCCTGTTAAACCTGTTTCGGCAACTATTATCCTGGCCAGGCTTACACCAGCAATCCCTGCCCCAATCCCGGAATGAGATAATAATCCTGCGTAAAAGCGGGTCGCTGGTTAAAACCGCACCCCCCTCACCCATAGTTATATGATGGGGAGGATAAAAACTACAAGTCGATATATCCCCAAAAGATCCGGTAAGCCTTGAATCGTAGCTGGAACCTAAGGCATCGCAGTTGTCCTCAATAAGCCATAATTTATGCCTTTTGGCAATTTCCTGCAGTAAATGCAGGTCTGCGGGATTTCCCAGGGTATGCGCCACAAAAACAGCCTTGGTCTTTTTAGTGACGGCCTTTTCAATATTTTGGCAGTTTATATTATATGTACCCAGTTCTATATCGATAAAAACCGGGACCAGCCTGTTCTGGATGATCGGGTTAAGTGTCGTCGGAAAACCACAAGCGGTAGTGATCACCTCATCCCCTGGCTTAAGGCGCCTGTCCTTAAGTTTTGCGGAGGTAAGAGCAGAAACCGCCAAAAGATTAGCCGAAGAACCGGAATTAGTCAAAAGGCAGTATTTCACTCCGATAAATCTGGCTAATCTATCTTCAAATT
Source organism: uncultured Planctomycetales bacterium (assembly GCA_964603585.1). Classification (GTDB taxonomy): domain Bacteria; phylum Omnitrophota; class Gorgyraeia; order Gygaellales; family Profunditerraquicolaceae; genus CAZRVK01. Next base: position 29,367 of record CAZRVK010000006.1, on the reverse strand, counting down.
CAGCGGCAAATCTTCCTTCGGTCAGCCAAAAATCCAAAGAGGCATCAACTAAACTGATGATCTCTTTTTCATCATAAACCCTGCCGCCATAATTAACCATGCTCCTGGCGGGAAGGAACCTGTTTTTTTCCGCACGCGCCTTATAAATCCCCTTAATCAGGGAAAATATCCGTTTCCTTGCCTCTTTTTCACTTTTCATCGTCTTGCCTCATATCGGCTGCCGGGATTTTTATTTATCAACCAGCAACAGATCTTTATTGATCAAATGCTTATTCTTTAAATACCATCCGTAAAGGTCTTTAATAGAATCATCTATCTTTGCAAATGGATAATTGCCGATCTCTTTTATCAACCGGCTGTTATCAGAACTATACTCTTTAGCCAACCCTGGCTCCCGGATCTTTAACTCTACTTGCCTGCCAGAAATACTGCGGACCTTATTTGCAATCTCTAAAAGTTCAATCCCTGCCCCTCTTGACACATTATAACAACTATACCGGGGCTTATTCTCGATGAACCATTCCGTAATTTTTATCAAATCGTCAATATACAAATAATCAAAAACCGCATTTTTCTTGATAGTAATCGGCAAATCCCACACCGCCTTGGCGCAGGCATTAGAAATAAACCTGATCTGCCAATCCTCATACCGGCCAAAAACTCCGAACAACCGGAGGTTATAAATATTGGAAGACCTTTGTGTATATGCGGACATAATGTATTTCGAAAGTCCGTAATCATCCACGGGAATATGCATCCCCCAATAATCCTCATGCATCTTTGCGCGATAAAAACGCTGGTCATATTCGGCTCCGGAACCGAAATAGAGCATCTTGCCGAAAAAAGATTGGCACCTTGTTAAATTAAAAAAAGCCCTCAAGTTATGCGCCAACACCTGCGAAAGGTCCTTTTTAGAGTTCCTGGTGGCATTCCAGGTAGCCGCATGTATTACCACGTCGAACCGGTTATTCTTTAAGAATTCAAAAACCGCTTCATCGTCCAATAATTCCAATTGCTCATGAGCCGGACTAGAAACCGCATAACGGCCGCTTAATTGTTCTACGAGGTTTCGGCCAATAAATCCCGTGCCTCCGGTGATAAAGATATTTCTTGCCATATCAAGCAGTCATACTGGTTAATGATTCTAATGCCCTATCGATACCTTCCGGAGCGCTATTCCATGGCCGGGGGATCAAAACCCCCTTAATCCCCAATTCCCTGGCGGCTTCAATATTCTCCGGCATATCATCGATCAGGATATCTGCCTTGCCAAGCCAGCGAAGATACTCCTTTTTACTGGAATCATAGACCGGGATATCTTCCTGGCTCCGTAAAGACGGCACAAAATGGAATGTCCTGATCCATCTGCCAAAATGTTTAAATACCCACTCCGCCAAACCAGGCACCGACATAATCGGTCGTGCGCTAAGGCCAATATGGCGGAATTTGCTTCCGTGATTTCTAAACCAAAGGAGCACTTCCGGAGCCGGCATCATCCCGGAAGCTGCCGGCAAAAGGCGGAATTCATCCAATGATTTTAAATAATCCTCATAACCTACCCCCAATATCCGGAATGCGGGGTTTTCGGTTAAATCTTCATAACTTAACTTACACCCGGGATTATTCTTTAACCAGTGTTTTTCAAACCACTCCCCAATAAGGTTATTAAGCACATCATCAACATCCCAGGCAAGTGTTTTCATAAATAAAAATATTCTTTACCAATAAGTTATCAATGTCTTTCGGTTATTATTCCTGGATATCGCCTCATCAGTATAATATGAATCCTGGTCATAATGCGTAGATGAGATCTCCTCTATCACCGCCCCGTTCTTGCTGCAAAAAGAATGGCGCACCGAGCGTTCTATGGTAATAACATCCCCCGACTTGCACTCCCGGCTGACCCCATTAATGCAAAGCAACACATCTCCGTAGAGGACATGAAAAGTCTCTTCTTTAAGTTTGTGATATTGCTCGGGGTGGGCCTGTTTCGGGATAAGCACAATCAATTTCTTGCAATACTCCCGGTTTATCACATTGATGATTGTCGCGCCATATTCCGCGAACCTATCTACGCCATAATGGTGCGAAACCTCAAAATCAAGCCTACCGGGAATAAAGACCTTGGCCTTTTTCAAGATCCCCTTCACCTGTTTAACGATACAATAGATCTTTTCCCGGTTATCTACCTGCCTTAATGCCGAATGCAGTACCGGGGCATTCTCTTGAATATCCGTAAGGGCATGGAATTCAGTATATTTTGAAAGCTCATTGGCCGTAACCTGGCCGGGGAAAGTAGGGATAGCAAGAAACAGGTCCGTTAATTCTATTTTCTGGCCTTTATTTATCGGCGTTTTTGCAAACACCCCCCGCCTTAATCCGCTTAAGGATGACTTTTCTTCGTTTGAAAATTCCATTCTCGATCCAATGTTCCCGCACATCTCCATCGCTCCCTTTGCGGAATTAAGCCATTCAAGGACCTGTCCCGGAGTCAAAGAATAATCATTCAAAGCAAACTCTTTTGTTTTTAGCCCAACGTGCTTCTCAAATATCTTTGCTCCTTTGGCAATCGCTATCTTTATTGCATCCAGGTTACCAGGATCCTCGTGCGTGGAATACCCTACACTGATTTGCGGGTAACGCGCCCTCAATAGATCTATTTGAGAAAGTTCAAGATTACTGTTTTTTGTGGGATATTGGGCAACCGCATGCATCAGTGCCAGTTCTTTTTTCCTGTGGACCAGGAAACTTACCACTCGATCTATATCTTCCAAAGAGGCGCCCGCAACTGAAGCAATAAGCGGTTTAGCGGTTTTGGCAATCCTCTCTAAAAGCGGCCAATCCGTAAAAGAACAGCTGCCGATCTTGATAATATCGAACCCGTGTGATTCCGCAAGAAGGACGGAATTCTCATCGAACGGGGTACAAACCGAAATAAAACCGTTCCGGGTTATTTCATCCTTGAGTTTTTTTAGCTCCCCCTTTTCCAGGCGGGTCTGGGAAAAACGTTTTACATATTTAAACTCCATATTATCCCTGTATGCCGGATGGATAAACGTATCCAGGTCGCGGTACTGCAATTTAAAGGCAAACTTAAAATCGAACCCCTTGGTTATCCGCCTAACCTGGCGGATGATCTCAAGCCCATGGTCAAGGTCCCCCATATGGTTATTGGCCATTTCGAAGATAAACAGATTATTGAATAAAGGATACTCCATGATGCCTCCGATCAATACGCTTATTGGTGAAGTTTCCCGGATTAAAACTAACTGTTTGAAATCTCCATATTCCGCATAAGTTCATCTGCCGGTAAAAAAGGGAACATATCCTCTAATGGCCGGGATTCAAAAGTGCCGTCATCCTTGCGCGAAGACGCCGCCTTTGGAACAATCCCCTGGCTGGGGGAAACATTCAGCTCACAAATCAATGCAGAATCAGAACTTAAGACCTTGATCAACTTGTTGTCGATCTCATTATTATTTGATATCCGTTCGTAGGCAATGCCGTAAGCCGCAGCAATCTTTGAGAAGTCAGGATTGCCGACTCCTGAATTCCCGTCTGCGGCTATATAAAAGCTATCAAAGAAATTATCCTGGCTCCCGCGAATCGATGAATATCCCTGATTATTGATAACAAATAACTTAACTGGAAGTTCATGATACTTCAAAAACTCCAATTCCTGGATATTCATATGAAAACTGCCGTCCCCGCTTACACAAATGACCCTTTTCCTGCCAGAGGCGATCGAGGCTCCGATCGCCGCAGGTAAATCCCATCCCATTGCCCCATATCCATTATTGGTAAACACCCGTTGGCAGGCCTTAACCTTGAATGCCTGATAAAGGCATACCGCCGCCATCCCGTTGCCGCTGACTACTATATCCCCAGGATCCAGAATATCCGAAAGCTTATCATAAAAAACATAGGTATTGACATGTTCTTTGTCGGCATAAAAACTGTCGATAATGTTCGGGTATTGTCTTCTCCATTTATTGCAGGCATTGATCCAATCGGCACTGGAGGATATTCCGCTGTTCTGGATTTGCGCCAAAAATTCCGTTAGGAATGCACCAGCATCCGCCTGGATCGCTAAATCCGCAGTGACAGTAGGCTTGGCTAACTCTTCTGGGTCGATATCCACAATAATCTTCTTGGCCTTTGGCGCGAAAGCCTTATAATTATACCCGACGATCTTTACGTTAAGGCGGGAACCAACACTTAAAAGACAATCAGAATTCTGTAGGGCAAAATTAGCCCTTCTCTGACCAATGATCCCTGGTTTACCGATAAACAAAGGATTATCATCAGTAATTAAATCCATCCCGTTAAATGAAAGTAATATCGGGATATTGCACAATTTAACCACTTTATCCAGCAAACCACAGGCAGAACTAAGCCTGATCCCTGCGCCAAATAAAAATAGCGGGCGCTTAGCAGATCTAAGCATTTCAACCGCTTTTTTAACCTTAAGAGAAAGCCCTGTGTTTACAACAGGAATGCAGCAATCCGTTGCAGGATACCGGCGCAGTTTACTCTCATCAATAAATGAACCTTGCACATCTAAAGGTATATTGATCCAGACCGGCCCCGGCCTATAACTGGTCGCGATCGCATAAGCCTTTTCTAATTCATATCCGATATTACCTGCATCCATAACTGTTACGGCATACTTGGTTACCGGTTTCACCATATCAACGATATTTATCTCCTGTTCGCCTAATTGCCTCAACCGGGAATAATCCGCGATCATCTCCCGTTTGACCTGGCCGGAAATGATCATCATCGGGACAGAATCCACCCATCCTCCGGCTACTCCGGAAATGGCATTGGTGCTTCCCGGTCCGGTAGTTAAAATACAGGCAGAAACGCCGTTTTTAACCCGGGCATAACCTTCTACGCAATAAGCCGTAGCCTGTTCATTATAATTACAGAAGTAATTCATATCCTTATTTCTTCCTACGGCATCCACCAGATGAATAATACCTCCTCCGGAAATCATAAAAACATCTCGAATGCCCTTCGACAAAAGAAACTGGATCACATAATCCGCGACTCTAATCATAAATCTGCTTTCCCTGCCGGTTTAATTTAGGCGGTAGCTAAAGTTTAATTTCCAGATCATCATATGCTGCAACGGTATTGGCAAATACCTTTCGGGCAAACCTTTGCGCCGATAACCTCTCGGCGGCTGTCTTATAAGCAAAAGCGTCAAAATGGACCAGGACCAGTTTCTTTACTCCTGACTTACGGGCAGCGCAGGCAGCTCCTTCAGGATTCATATGCGGCCATGTATCATCATTATCTCCGTGCCGAAAGGCACATTCACTGATCAATAGATCCGCGTTCTTGGCAAGCGCCAATAAATTCCGGCAAATACCGGTGTCCGTACAAAAAGAAACGATCTTATTGTCGAGTTCAAAACGGTAACCATAACATATACCCTTGTGCCTTAACTTCTTGAATTCACCCCTTAAAGGAAGATCGTTGTTATTACGTATCTCTTTCAATCTGATCTTTGTTTTAAGTAACCGCACCGGCATGGAATAAGGATGATTGATCACCCGGGAAAACAGTTTCTTAACCCCTTTTGGCCCGTATATATTTATTCCCTGGGCAAAGTTGAATTTTGCCAGGATATGCAATCCTCCGATATGATCGAGATGGAAATGGCTCAAAAAGAGGTATATCGGCTTACTGCCCTTTATATACCGGTCTAATTTGTAAATACCTGTCCCGGCATCAAAGATCAAATAGGCATCTTTCGTCTCTGCCAGAACACAAAGGGTATTACCGGTATCTGTATCATACCATCCATTAGTGCCTAAAAAAACAATTCTCATGATTCTACACCGTCTTTTTATACCAATCGATCGTTTTCTTTAATCCTTTATCCAAAGAATACCTGGGACACCAGCCCAACTGCCTGCGGGCTTTAGCCGAAGACAAATATTGCCGCCTTATTTCGTGCCTTGCAGCATTCATGATCCGGTAATTAGGTTCCTTGCCCAAAAGCGAATAGATCCTGCTGACCAGATCGATCACCGTGATCGGAGATTCTATGCTTAGGTTAAAAGCCTCTCCAGAAAAACGCCCCTTTTGAAGAGCCTGCGCCAAAAGCATATAGCCTCTTGTAATATCTTCCACATAAACATAATCCCTGATAAACCGGCCGTCACTGCGGATCAAGAGGGGTTTACCGGAAATTGCGCAACAAATAGCATCCGGGACAATGCGGGAAAAGTTAAAATCACCCGGACCATAGATGTTGCCGCACCTGGTTATCGCCGCCTTAAGGCCGTATGTATGAAAATACATGCGTGTGATCAGATCACTGCAGCTTTTGGAAACATCATAAGGGTTGTCCGCCTTAAGGCAAAAAGACTCTTTGTATGGAAGTTTTACATGAACACCATAAGCCTTGTCGCTGGAAGCAACAACCACCGCATTCACGCAAGAAGATACCCGGCAGGCTTCCAGCACTGTCCAGGTGCCGGTAACATTCGTGGATAAAGCCCTGGAAGGATTAGAAAAAGCATGCCCTACGATTGACTCTGCGGCCAAATGGAAAATAACCTCCGGCCTATGCCGCAGGATAGAATCTTTTACTAATCGGTAATTCGTAACACTTCCTTTAATGACCGATATATTCCTGTAATCATCCCCGGTAAGTATCGTATCCTTGCGCTTGACGTTAATATCGATCCCTGCAATGTTTGCTCCTCTGGACAAAAGGCATTTGGCAAGATTAGAACCTAAGAAGCCTTCATACCCGGTAATTAAAACCCTTTTTCCCTTCCAATAAGCAGCCTTTATTTCCATATTTTCCAAGGAGGGTTTTTCCCTTGCCATAACCTTTCCAGTTCATTTTTATCACGCAAAGTATCCATCGGCCGCCAGAACCCGGGATGTTTATACGCGATCAATTTACCATCGCGCGCCAACCCCTCCATGGGTTCTTTTTCCCAAAGCACGTCGCTTCCTGAAATATATTCGAAGATTTCCGGTTCCAGGACAAAAAAACCGGCATTGACCCAGGAATGATCCCCTTTCGGTTTTTCCATAAAAGAACGCACTTTCCCGTTTAAGGATATATCCAAACTGCCAAACCGGCCAAGAGGTTGTGCAGCTGTAACAGTCGCAACTGCCTTTTTTGCCTTATGAAAAGAGGCTAGTGCGTGTAAATCAACATCGGATAGCCCATCGCCGTAAGTCATCATAAATGTTTTGTTGCCGACATATTTTTCAATACGTTTAAGCCTGCCGCCGGTAAGGGTATCAAGCCCGGTGTCGATCAAGCTTACCTGCCATGGTTCGGAGTTGGTTGCATGGATCTTCGTGGTATTCTTGGCCAGGTCGATTGTAACATCGCTATTATGCAGAAAATAGTGCGAGAAATATTCTTTAAGCATATACCCTTTGTAGCCTAAACAAATAATGAATTCGCAAAAACCATAACTGGCATACATTTTCATAATATGCCAGATAATAGGCTTACCGCCTATGGAAACCATCGGCTTGGGCATGATCTCTGTTTCTTCACTAAGCCGGGTCCCACGGCCTCCGGCCAGGATCACTATCTTCATACTAACTCCCTTCTGACAGGCAATACAAAATAAAAACCGTTATAACTACTTATTTTAACAAGTTTTACAATAATTGCAAGCAGGCAAAATAAAATTGACAGAACCGCTCAAAAGAGTATAATTTAGCCAATATAGCTGCCTTAACCTGAATTTTATCATATGAGATCCTTCCTAAAAAGCAGAATAACGGTTTTTATACTGATTGCCGCATGCGTTACCGGTATTGGCATTTTCTTCCGCCTTTATCCTGTTTTGCATACCCAAAAAGGCCATCTGTATTCATTGGCTAAAGAGGTAGTGCAAAACTACTGGCGGCAGCAGATCGGCCAGTCAATCAAGGCAACTTCCCCTAATTTAAACAACCTGCAAAAAAAGAAGTTAACCGAGTTAAAAACCAGGGAATTCATAAAAAACAACCCGCAGATCATAAATTCAATGATCGAAAACGGCATAACCGAGCTTTCAAAGAACGATGCCTACAGGCCCAACCCTTTTCTTTTAGAAGCTGATTCATACCATTTTTACGGATTAACGGAGAATATCTTGGAAACCGGAAGCATAAGTCCCAAGATAAAAGACGGAAAATATTTCAATCCCCTGATGCTGGCGCCGCTTGGGAAATGGGAACCGGTATCACTGCACCCTTATGCAGGCTTCTGGCTTTACAAACTGGCATCAAGGATAAACCCGAAAATCGGGTTAATGCCGGTAGTAAAGATGGTCGTGATCATTTTATCCGCACTCTGCCTAATCCCCTTCCTTTTGATCTGCGTCCAATTAGGCATCCATTGGCTGCCCGCATTCACCGGGGCGGTTTTCTTGATCCTTTCCCCATTCTTCACCCAAAGGACCGTATATGGCTGGTATGATACCGACGTTTACAATATCTTATTCCCCTTGGTCATTCTCTGCGTTCTCTTTGCCGGGTTCAAGAACCTGGACAAACTAAAATCGAATGTTTGTTATGCATTCCTGGCTTCATTTCTTACCGCCGCATACGAATTATTCTGGCATGGCTGGAGTTTCATTTTCATACTGATGCTTAGTTCATTGCCGATTATCCTGATCATACAAAGGAAATTCTGGAAAATCCAGGATATAAAAGGTACGGCTGTTTTCTTTTTGGTTTATTTAGGTTCGGTTTTTTTCTGGATCAGCATCCTGGTTTCTCCCATGACATTTATTTATACCTTTCAGGAAGGCTGGACGATGGTAAACAGTTTCTTAAGCACGAAGTTTGACCTTTGGCCGAACATCTTCCTTACCGTCGGGGAAACTCAACCTATGTCTCTTCCGAAGGTCTCTTTCCTTATTGGAGGCAATATCTTCTATATTTACCTGGCATGCCTGGGGCCGATACTGACTTTTATAAAAGCCATGCGCACAAAAGACAAAGGGCTCCTGGCAATAAGCATCATCCTGTCGGTTTTTATCTGTATCTTTTTCTACCTTTCCTTAAAGGCGGTAAGATTTGCGATCTTGCTCACTGTCCCGCTTTCTATTTCCTTTGCCATATTCCTGGATTTTATTTATTCGGGATTGAATCACCTGGCTGACTCAAGGATAAAACCGGGCGCTAAGATCCCCTATTATTTGATAAAAAGCATTTCGCTGTTTTTAGTATTAGGCCTGTCAGTTTTACCGGTTTTTGCCGCTCACCAGATCTGCAGCCGGATCTATCCCATCTATAACCAGGATTGGGAAGATGTAATGATACGGCTAAAGGACGAAACGCCCAAAGACAGTATCATAAATACCTGGTGGTGCCCGGGGCATTTTATCACTGCGGTAGCAAAAAGAGGGGTCAGCGTAGACGGGGCATCCCAGCAGGAGCCTCAAGGATACTGGATTGCCAATGTCCTGTTATCCCAGGATGAATCAACCGCCGTAGGCCTTTTAAGGATGTTAAATTCGAGCGGTAACAAGGCGTTTGAGTACCTGCAAAATAAATGCGGCATTATCATCTCTGAAGCGGTTAGCTTACTTAAAGAAATTGCTCCTTTAGACAAAAATAAAGCCAGGTTATTATTGCTTTCCAGGGGATTGACCAGCCCCGATGCCGACAACATACTGCTTTTAACCCACTCTACTCCAGGCCCGTCTTATTTCTTAATCTACAATGAGCTGATCGACACGTATGCCGCACTCCCCTATATCGGCAACTGGGACTTTAAAAAAGCGGAATCCCTGGTTTTACACAGTTTGAGCTCAAAAAAGACCAAGGATGAAATTAACCAGAATAAATTTGCCATCCCCTCCCGCGATTCAAAAGGTTTCATAGATTTTATCCTTTCCTTATCGGGAGGATTACCTGCCTGCAGCCCCAAATACGATCAGGTACTGGCTAACAACAATATAATAAAGTTTCAGAATAATCTTGTCGTAGATCTGTTTAGTAAAGAAAGTTTTCTCATATCCGATGACGGCAATAAGTTCATCAAGCCTAAAAGCTTATTATATGTTGAAAACGGCGAGTTTATGGAAAATGTTTATCCGGGCGCGACACTTCCCTGGTCTGTGCTCTTGATCGAAAAAGGAAGCTCCTACCAATGCATGGTATTAGACAATTCACTGGCAAAATCCCTCCTGTTCAAGCTCTACTACCTTAAAGGGAAAGGGTTAAACCATTTTACCCCTTACATCTCCAATGAGGGAACCGGAAAGAAAAACACGATCATGGTATACCGGATTAACTGGTAAAGGCAAGGCCCATCAAAGGACAACCACTTTGGAAATGTTCATCGTGCATTTAACTATACCTTTTTCCCGGTCCTTTGAAACAAGGCTGTAATTATCGATAGTAAAAAGCACTTTGGAACTATCAATAAGGAACATGAAATTCGTCAACTGCTCCATTGTCGCTTCGCAAGTCAGGCTTATAGAGTAACGTTTCAATATCTTCTCGGTCTTTAGATCCGTGGGCTTTATCTCCACCAGGTTAATTGCGGATTGGCTGGCAAGCATCTCGATCTCTTTAAGCACACCGGAGATCTCCTCCTCCTGCGTCTTTGACTCTACCGAATAAATCGCATATTGCTCATCCTCTTTCTTTATCAATTCCTTTTGCGCGATTATCTTGGAGTTCTTCTTGAGCGAAAGCTCCTGCAGTTTGATCTGATCATCGATCAAACGGATCTTGGTTAATATGGTAGAAAAAATAAACCTGTCTAAAAGCGCCAGCAAAATAGCGGCAAACGCAAAATAAGCGATCATCTTTTCCTGTTTTGACATCTTTGTCAAGAATGAATTAAGCATATTTATTCCTTATGAGTTGTCTCGACTTTTATTGATTCAACCTTTATTTTTTCCGGGGTTGGCTTTAGCTGCACAACGCAAGTTATCTCGAAATCAGAAACATCCTTACCCGCGTCCTTACGGCTGGAAGTATTTTGAGCCTTGACATTCTTAAAATAACCCGAATTTTCAAGAGAAGTAACAAACGAAAAAACCTCGGACATCGCGGATGCCGTCCCCTTCATGGTGATCGTGCTGTCCTCGCCTACAGTGACGGATTTTAAATATATCGTCTCCGGGATAAACTCATACAACCGGGATATAATTTCCAGGGCCCGGTTCTTATTGACCAGAAAACTCTTTATAACCATATTTTTGGTTATTATCTTCTCAAGGCTGGTTACCTCCGGGGAAATCTTCTTTGACTGCTCATCCAGCTTGCTTAAATACACCCCCCGGAAATATATCTTGATCAGCAAAAGTATGCAAATAATCACGATGATCAGCATAGCAAAAATACCGGATTTTATAATCTCCTTACTTCTTTCATGAAAGGCCATCTTCAATTTTAGATCCGCCGGCCTAAGGTCAACCATTGTCTCGTTAAGAGTAACCACCGAAGAAATAGCATTTACCAGAGAAATATCCGGATCAGCCTTCAGGAACTCGCCCGGTAATGAAAATCCGCTGTAAAACAATATGTTCCTTGCCGGTATATTCAATCCTTGGGCAACCTCCAGTTTGATCGTATCGACTATATTAGAGGATCCAATCAAAAGTATCTCATTTGGGATAGCCTCGATATCTTCCGAGCGGTACGCATCCAATGATTTCTTCAGTTCTTCGGCAAAACGCCCGACTGCCCCTTTGGGATCGGAGGTAAAATTATCCGCGCCAATTGGAATGCTGCGGCAGAAGATTGTTTTAGCCTTGAATATGACTATAAAATCCGAGTTTTGGTTATTGATGCTCAAGATTATACTGGGAACGGGTTTTGCAGATAATTTAAACAGCTTGGAACATGCAGCACCGACACTTTCTGCAGCAAACTGGATCTTGGACACATTAAGCCCGGCCCTGGTTAATAATAAAAGCTGTTTATTTATGATTTCGCTGACAACGATCACAATAAGCACCTTAGTATAACTATTGTGATAGGTGTCGATATTGATATGGTCCACGATGATCTCTTCCCGGGAATAAGGCGTATACCGTCCAGCCTGCAAATCAATTATCCCCCGGATCTCGTCATCCTTGATTGAAGGGATTTCGATGTTTTTGGTGATTACAAGCTGGGAATCTATGCAGATGGAACAAAGCGATTTGACTGCCTTCAATTCCCTGACAGCATCCCGGATGGCCTTAGCCGCCTGATCATCGGATAGGCCTTCGATATTACAAATCTTTACTCCGGTAATCTCCGGTTTAGAAGACGAAACCTTAGAACAGACGATTTTAACGGTGTTTGCGGAAAAATTAAACCCTAAAACACTACGGCCGACAGATAAAGATATGGGATTGATATTTTTTAACATTCACGCCTCATTTTTACCAGTAAATCAGATTATTCGCTTCGATACCTTTGCCTCCAATAACAAATACCTTTGCCTAAATCATAAACACAGGCAACCCGCAAAGACTTGTTTTTGCCTTTTAAGAATGCCTTGGATTCGATAAAAACACTGCCGGAACTTGTTGAAATGATCCCGGAGGAAAGCAAAACGTTAAGTTTATCCAAATCATTCTGCGTAAGCGCCAAAGACCTTGAGATCTCATCCAGGTAACGCACCCCTTCCCTTACAACAAAATCATCATCGTTTCCTTCTACATTATCGATGCCAGCGCGGAATGAAACCATTTTCTTTACCAAGGCCTCATCCGGAACTAACGCCAGTAAAACCTCCGCAGGCGCGCTGTTAATGTTAACCTTACCACTGCCATAAACGGTTACATACGGGCTGATTTCACGGAATATCTTTCTTGTCATCTCTGGGCAAAGGTTCATCTCCTCAATTGACTCAAGCGGTAGGTCCTTGATCTTATGATCATATCCGCGCCAAGCAAAGTCTTCCGGGATGCCTTCAGCGGTAAATTTATCCTGATCCCGGTAATCAACGATAAAATTTGCAATCCCCCAAGCAGGCGATTCATCCAACCCTGCCGCAATCTGCAACAGGCGTTTTATAGTCTCGGCAGGCGCCGTATTAAGATTCAGCTTCCCTTCCTCATCGATAAAGCCATACTCCTCTACCGTTTCACCCTGGTATGATACATTAAAATATCCCCGGCCGACAATTACATCCTTAAAAGAGGCCTTATTATTGGTGCACTCCTGGGATAAGGCCATAAAACGTTCCCCGGGCCGGGTCTTCTTAAGGATCAAAATCGCCTTTTTTACCCCAGCCTCTGCAATACGATACAAATCCTCATTGTCTTCTATACGGCTGACGATCAATACCCTTTGCTGCACAGCATGCGATGTGTAAAGCGCAAATATGGATAATACACATAAAATCCATACGGTCAATACCAGAATACTGGAACGGCAATTTTTAGGCATGAAGGTATAACCCGCCGGATAAATATCTAAGTGTCTTTAAAACACCCCGCTATTAAGAGGCACGGGAATAATCCTGGACAAAGAGCATTCCCTGCCCTTTATAAAATAGGTTACGCTGACCTGTATAGCCGAAGGCAATGTTTCCTGTATATTATTTTTCCAATCCCAGCGTTTAAGCGCATTATCAAAATAATAATATTTGAATGAACACGAATTTATATTTTTTAAGATTATGTCTGGATCTCGTTTTGGCTCTTTATCCCGGCCCATAGCAAAATCCTGATACTGACGCGAAACATTCTTTTCTTCAAGGTTAAAACTGTATTTAAAGCGGCCAAAACCCGCATATTCATCATCGCCATCATAAGCAGGATTAAAAGCGGCAAAAGACAGTTCATCACTCAAACCCCTGGGTGGCGTAAATGAGAAGTTGAAATAATTACGCAAGTCAAAAGCCAATTTATCAAAGAAAATGCTTATACTGACCTCCGGGGCATCTCCAACGCCCTGCTGCCATGCCTTAATCCCCATATTAAAACTGCTATAAAGGACAAGGCTGATTATCGAAAGTAAACCGGTCGACAGGCATAATTCTATAAAAGTCAGCCCCCTTTTCAAGCTGCCGGAGGTTTTACGAAGTTCTATATATAAACGCATATTTATTTTAATATATAAATGACGCTCTTTATATTGGGCTGCCGGTTATTCTGGGGCCAGGAATATTTAATATCGACCTCGTAAAGCCCGTATTCTTGATCTAAGGTCTTGGAATTAACCATCCAGTTAAATCGCGTTCCGTTTGACAACTCTTCTGCCGAAGTGATCATAGAAGGCATACCTGTATTATGCCTTAGGGAATCCTGGATCTCCCATGCCCTGTTACTGGCTAATATCCCGGCAGCCATACGGTTTACCAAATACCCGCTGCTGTTCAACGACATTAAAAACCCCTGAAAAAGAAACGTCACTGAAGAGCCTAATATCGCCGCAGCCAGCATAACTTCAATCAAGGTAAATCCCCGGGAATCCCGGTTATTCCCAATTCCTGATATCATCATCGCTTTCCTTGCCATCCTTACCAAAAGAAGAAAGATCATAATCCGGCCGATGATCGCCCGGTGACTTATAAATGTATTGTTTCCCCCAGGGATCAAGCGGTTTTCGCTCTAAATACGGCCCATTCCAGTTACCAGCCTCCGGAGAGGAAGATGGCTTGGATAATAAAGCCTGGATCCCTTGTTCAGTGGACGGGAAAGTACCATTATCCAGTTCATAGAGTTTTAACGCAGTGGCGATATTCGTATTAATATCGGCTTTCGCCGCTGTTTTCTTTGCCTGTTCTGAACGCCCGGTTAACCGCGGCAACGCCATGGCGGAAAGGGCCCCGATGATGATTACAACCAATAACATCTCGATCAACGTAAACCCCTTTTTTGCTTCTCCTGGAAATTGCATTTTTACCTCCGCAAGATTACAAGAACATTTTATTGTACGGCTCAAGAAACCACCAGATTAAGCTCGAATATCGGCAATAACATCGCAATCACAATATACCCCAGGACTAAGCCGATGATCAATATTACCATGGGTTCAAACTGCGTAGTGAAAACTTTCAGGGTATCATCGGTATCGCGTTGAAAATAATTTGCCACCTCTCCTAACATTTCGTCAAGCCTCCCTGACTCCTCGCCGATAATCACCAAATTGCTCATGAAAACGGGAAAAATCTTTGAGCGCTTAAGATTCCTGCCAAAAGACTCTCCCTGTTTTATTTGCTCGAATATCCTTTTCATTTCATTTTTGATCACATCATTATCTAAAACCGGCAATGCCAATTCTATCGCTCTTATCAACTGTATCCCGTTTTTAAGGGACAATTCCATCGATGCACTCAAGCGCGCCAATTCGGATTTTAGCACTAATTTACCATAAAAAGGTATCTTGAGCTTTAACCCGCTGACTAACTCCCGTTTAAATCTGCACAATCTTCGAAAAATGAATATGCCCGAGGCAATAAAAATAACGATTGCTCCCCAATTATGCAAAATACCGTCGCTTACCGATATGAGTATCTTGGTAACCAAAGGCAGGTTCTGCCCGGCACCGGTATAAATGGACTGTATCTTAGGGATCACAAATATCAGCATGAATAACACAGTCAACCCTCCGACTATTAACATAAATGCAGGATAAATCAATGCCAATTTGATCCGTGAAATAAAATCGTCCTGTTTACGCAGATAATCCCCGATCCGCTCTAAAGCCACCGGCAATGTCCCCCCATCCTCCCCGGCCCTGATCACCGAGACATACAAAGGCGAAAAAACTTCCGGGAAATCCAATAATGCCCCGGAGAATGTGCCCCCGGACCTTATCCGGTCGCTCATCTTAACGATCAAACTTCTTAAATAATTATTATTAGTCTGTTCTGCGATAATATCGAGCGATTTTAAGATCGGAACACCCGTCTTAATCAGCCGTGAAAGTTGCGCCGAAAACAGGACTATGTCGCGTAAAGAGACTTTCCTGCTTCTTCCGGCATCTATTTTAGGCGGCGGAATCACCTTATTCGATGATTCCAACTCCACTTGCACCGGCATATAGCCCAAGGAATTGATTATATCGATAGCACTCTCCCGTGAAACAGCGTTAACTACGCCGTCAACGATTTCCGTTGGACCTTTTTTCGCACGATACCTGTAATTTGCCATAGATACTTACACTTTCATTCGTTTTTCGGATATGAACTTATTCAACCTGGCGCGTTCCGCCCCGGAAACCCCGAGAAAACACACGGCAATACTGTATTTACTATCTACTTCCATCTCCTCTAACCTTACCACCCTGGCCAGGCAATTAAGAGGAAGTTCCTGCGGAAGATCTATCCGTAATTCCAGGATCGAACCTATAGAAATGAACTCTTTAGTTAAAAATACCAAACCTCCTGCGCTGATATTATGAATAACCGTAGCGAATTCAGTAACCGGGGATTTTTCAGCTTTCTTATCCAGCGAATATTTCTTCCAATGTACCGGGACATTAACAACCAGCCTTTCAAAGATCCTTTTTTCTTTCGGAGGTTTATCCGCCTCAAATGATTCGTATCCCAGGTCACTCTCGATCGACGGAGCATCAAAACTGGCCAAATCATCTTTTGGCTCCTCGGACTTTTCCTCCTGGGTGACCTTCATTATTTCTTCCGGAGTAGTCATTCCTTCTAAAACCCTAAGCCATCCATCCTGCCTTAAAGAACGCATTCCGGCAGCTTCAGCCATAGCATTCAAGGCCTTGGTTGTTAACTTGCGAATGACCGCTTCCTTCATTTCGGTATTCATTATCAATACTTCGAATATAGCACTTCTGCCTAAGAAACCGGTAAAATTGCATTGGTCACAACCCTGGCCCTTATACAATTTGACTGCACCCGGATCCAGATCATTCCCCAGCTCTTTTACGATCTGGCGTTTAACTTCCAAAGGCTGGGTAATATCCTCAACCTTACAATGCGGGCAAATTAAACGCACAAGCCGCTGTGCAATAAAAGCCTCGACACTTGAAGAGATTAAATATGGCTCAACCCCGATATCGAGCAAACGCATGATCCCTCCAGCGGCATCATTAGTATGCAAGGTAGAGAATACCAAGTGCCCTGTTAATGCCGCACGCATGGCGATCTCGGCGGTTTCTAAATCCCTGACTTCTCCGATCATCATAATGTCCGGATCATGCCGTAACATCGAACGCAAACCCCGGGCAAAATCCAGCCCGATCTCCGGCATAGTCTGGATCTGAATCACCCCGGGCATCTCATATTCAATGGGGTCTTCAATCGTAATGATCTTGCGTTCCCTCTTATTTATCCTGGTCAAGCACGCATAAAGAGTGGTGGTCTTACCGCTTCCAGTAGGCCCGGTGACAAAAATTATCCCATGCGGCTTACTGATCAAGTTCTCAAATATCTTCTGGTCTGATAAAGAAAGACCGATCTTTTCCAGGCTGAAAGTCCTTCCTGCCGGCAGGATCCTGATCACCAGGCTTTCACCGTAAGGCGTAGGGATAAAAGACACCCTTAGATCAATTACCTGATCCTGGCTCTTTACTACAGCCCGCCCATCTTGAGGCAGGCGGTGTTCTACGATATTTAAATTTGACATGATCTTGATCCTGGACAAGATCGGTAAAAGAAGCCGCTTGACATTGCTTGAGACATTGGCGTCATAAAGCACGCCGTCTATACGGTAACGTAATTTGAATTCGCCGCGATAAGGCTCGATATGTATATCGGTCGCGCGTTTTTTATAAGCTTCCAGAATGATCTGGTTTACAAGTTTAATGATCGAGGTATCTTCCGCCAGTTTCCCGATATCCTGGATTTCTTCCTGCGGCAGGTGTTCAATGATCTTTTCCAGGGCAGCAGCCTCGTTTTTTCCTGACATCTCTGCGCCCAGGCCATAGATGCGTTTTAACTGCTCAATAATCTCATTTTCAGAGGCGATCACCATCTTAACACTAAAGCCGAAATGCAGGCGCAATTCATCCTGCGTCTTTATATCTAACGGGACGCTGACCGCAACCGTCAGGATATTGTTTTGTATCTCAACCGGAAGGAACTTATAATGCCAGGCAAATTTATAAGGAACAGCATCTATGACCGCCTTATCGATTTTTGTATCTTTAAGGTTCAAATACCCCAGATTCAAATCCTCGGCTACAAACTGCATTACCTGCGATTCAGATATCCCGCAGCGCTTTGTAACAAGAAAAATAAACGCCATCTCGGAAGTCTTTGCACCTTTGGCCAGCCCCAAAAGCTCTTCCTCGGGCAATAAATCCTTTTTACGCAACGCATCCAATATAATTTCGTCTGACTTAGACCACATGCTATAAACACCCTTGGTTAAACATCATTTACCCTTCCGATCATATAGAAACGTTTTGCATCCAGTTTATCAGCCCTGCCGTCGATTATCTTCTCACAACTATCCAAAGATTCAGGAATGGTTACATATTCGCCCTTTTTACCGATATATATTTCTCCGACTACAAAAGGCTGTGTAAGGAAATTTATTATTTTCTCTGCCCGGGTATAAGTAATGCGGTCCTCTTTCGAAAGCTCCTCCAAACCGATAACCTGCACTATTTTATACAATTGCCGGTATTTATTTAACATATAAATTATTTTCTGGGAAATATCATAATGCCGGCGCCCGACTATATTGTAATCCAGGTTAGTACATGACCCGGTCAAAGGGTCTATCGCCGGATAAATACCTTTCTGCACCAGGTCACGGGAGAGGGTTATAACCGAATCCAGGTAGCTAAAGATCGCCACAACTGCCGGATCGGTAAAATCGTCTGCAGGGACATAAACTGCCTGAAAAGCGGTAATGGAGCCGCCGCCTTCAATGGAACGGATTCGCTCCTGGACAGAAGCCACCTCCGAAGCAAGCGTTGGTTGATATCCTGTTTCAGAAGGGACCCTGCCGAGCAAGGTAGAAACCTCTGCTCCTCCCTGGACAAAACGGAAGATATTGTCCATAAACAGCAATACATCCTTGTTCTTCGAAGCCAAATATTCCGCCATAGTAATGCCGGTATTGACTACTTCATACCGTGCTCCCGGAGGCTGGTCCATTTGGCCAAAAGCCAGCATGACTTTTGACAAAAGATTATGCTCTTTCAATTCATAGTAGAGTTCATTACCTTCCCGGATACGTTCTCCAATGCCGCAAAAAACACATGCCCCGCTGTGCTTACTGACGATATTATTGATGAGCTCCAGGATAATAACTGACTTGCCGCATCCTGCACCTCCCAGAACCCCGGTCTTACTTCCCTTGACCAATGGGTAAAGAAGATCGATCACCTTGATCCCGGTTTCCAGGACTTCCGGTTTCATTCCCATTTTATCGTTAATGTTAAAGATGGTCTTGGGTGTAGGCTTACGGATCGGAACGACCATACCGGTTTTAATCATCGGCCCTTGATCAAGGGGCTTTCCGGCGACATCGACTACTCTCCCGAATAGTTCATCCCCGACTTCAAGGGTTACAGGCTGGCCGGTATCGACGACCTCGGCATTTTTCTGAATATTCAGGGTCGAAGACAAGGAAATGCACCTGGCCTTTGTGCTGGAAAGGTGTTCCGCTACTTCCAGAAAAACTTCCCGGCCATCGAAAGTAATAGTTTTAAGCAGAATATAAAGGGACGGGGTGGCTTTACCTTCCGGGAACTGCACATCCACAACCGGCCCCTGGACCGCAACTATCTTGCCCTTAAATTCATCTTCTGTAACAGGAGCCTTTGCCACAGCCCCATCACCTGAAGGAGCCTTTGACAGATTTTCATCCCCTGCCGGATCCTTTGGCGCATCTTTACCCTCTAAAGATATATCTGGCGCATCATTTTTATCGATAGATGCGTTTACCAGGGGATCCTCGTCTTTTTTCTTCTTATTTTCCATTTTTTTATCCGCCGCCGCTAACCATTCTGGAAGCAAAAACCTCCGCTAAACTCTTTGAGATATCCGCCTTCCGTGATTTCTTTACTGCTGAACCTAAAAATAATTTTTCCTTTTTTAAACGGTCAGAGGCACCTTCCAGCTGCTGCACTTGTGCCGCATATCCGGCGCATTCGGCGTTCATCAAGAGCTCATATATTCTGCAAGTAAGCCATACCGAAGATAAATACCCCATAATATCATTTAAACCGGATTCAATAGTTACCGGTTCAATCGTATTACCGGAATCCTGCCGGGACTTGGAGTACTCCGTAAATAATTCCGTAGAGGGGAATAAAACCGCCGTCTTCGGCCTGATCAAATTGATATTGATAGCAAAAGGATAGATCGCGACAATCCTCCCGATTTTTCCCGATAAAACCTTTTCGACATAATAATCCTTAACATTATTACTTATCCGGTATAGCCCAGTTTTTACGACATCCCCGAAAACATGTATCTCCTTTGACCGGCCGTACATCTGTTTTACTTTATCACCGGCCTTATTACCAACCACCACCAGATTGTTGGCACTGTTTTTCTCCGCCTCTGCGATCATGGCACGCACCATCCGTGAATTCATATCCCCCATAAACCCGGATTCACTGGTGATCGCAAGCACAGATGTAGTATTGACGGTTGGAGCAACAAGAGGGTTCTTGGAATCAACGAAAGAAGCCAGCTTGAAAAAATCGATGAAATACTGGACAAAATCGATAAGGATCTGCTTTCTTTTTGCAGATTTGGTGAACATGGTAGTTGCGATATCCTTTAGTATCAACATCAGCTCCAGGATCTCGCTGGTATCGTCATAATCGACTTTAAGCCGTTTAGTTTTAGACATTAAACACGCTCATCTATTTTTTGTTTCTGCAATAAAACCGCATCCTTAAGTCTTGAGGCAAGACTGCCGTCTAAATTCAGACTGCCGAACTTAACCATCACCCCGCCCAGGATATTCTCATCAACTCTCTCGGAATATGTAAACTTCTTCTTTGTCTTTTCCGTGATTATTTCCTCGATCTCGCTTCTGTCATCTTTTGAGAGACTAACGATAGAAACAATCTCCACTGTATCCGCATCCATAGAGATCCTGGAAATATCGGTTTTACGCAATTCCTCTATGAACTCTTTTACCAGCACTTGATGTACTTCTAAACGGGCTACTTGAGAGAATATCCTCTTCAATAACTCCGCGCAGAATTCGATCAGTTTCGCTTCCAGCTCGGTATGTATATCCTGGCGAACTTTATCCACGGTCTTATGGGCCTTGCTTATGATATCTTCACTCTCCAGCTTTGCCTTCTTAAACGCATCATCTCTTACGGCATAAGCCTCTTTTTGAGCGGCATCTTTAATTTCCTGGGCAACACGCGCCGCTTCTTCTTTCTTTAAGTTGTACTCATTCTCGATCTCCATGATCTTTTTTGCCAACTCCTCTTTTCTCTTTTTTACCTCTTCATAAGAATTTTCCAGCCGGCTGACAGAACTCTCTGTATCTTTATGCAGGATCTTCTTTAAGAAAAAAAGGACCAGCCCAAAAATAACAGTCTGCACAATCGCAAGTTTAATTATAAATTCATTCATTTGTTCTCCTTGTATCCTTTTATTTAGCGCCAAATAATTGCATGACAACCAACATAGCTATAATCGATATCGACTCCGCAAAAACAAGTATTATGATCGTGCCCATTAATATCTTAGAGGCCGAAGAAGGGTTCCTTCCCAACGCCTTTATCGTCGCAAAACCTATAGCCGCGATCACCAGCGCCGGACCAAGTGTAATAATAAGCATTATTAACAGGATTACTATTGTATTCATGCCTTAGTCTTGTTCCTCCAATACTTCAACCACAATAACGCAATCATTCATCAACAACTTCAATACCCCCCGTTTTATGCTGATCGCTTCCCGCCAATCGATAATGATGTCACCCTCGGTTAAAAGGCTAAGCACCGGATAATGGCATGATAAAAGTTCAAACTCCCCCTTATCGCCGGGGACAAAAATACTGGAAACCTCCCCCTTGTAAATTATCGAATCAATATCCAGCACCGTAAGATGCAGTTTCCCAGTTACCGTCATATTAAAACCAATATTGCCTATACTTACTTTTTGGCGGAAATCGTGACTTCCTGGACCGCAGCCTGTTCTTCAATCCCTTCTGCCGCCCGCTTTTCCATTAATTGCTTGATATAATCCTTGATCAAGCCGACCATGACCACTTCCATATCCTCGTCAAAATCTTTTTTTTCCCGTAATTTAGCCAAAATATCCGGATTACGCTCCTTAACAAATGAGCCGATCTCATCTTTAAAATTTATGACCTCACTTATTTCTAAATCTTCAAGCAAATATTTATTATGCGCCAGGAACAAGAATATCTCAACCTCCATAGGGCAAGGCATATCTCTATCCTGTTTCAATAACTCATACAATATCTTACCTTTTCCCAGTTCTTTTTCCGTCTCTTCACTTTGACCAGCCGCCTTTAATCTTGCCAAGCGCTGAAGCTCTTCAAACCGGACATATTCCAGCCTTAAAGTCTTGCTCACCTTTTTGATCCCGGGCCACTGGACCTTGCTTCCAATACGGGAGACGGACAAACCTATACCGACAGCAGGCTTAAACCCATCGTTATAAAGCTGCGAACTGAAATAAAGCTGTCCATCGGTCATAGATACAAGATTGGAAGGCACATATGCGGTTATATCCCCTTCCAAAAGCTCAACAATAGGCAGGAATGTCATTGACCCTCCACCTCGCGCCTTATTCAGCTTAGCCGCCCGCTCGATCATTCTCGAATGCAAATAAAAAATATCCCCAGGATAAGACTCTCGTCCAGGAGGTCTTCCTAAGATCAAAGATATCTCCCGGTATGCCCAGGCATGTTTGGTAAAATCATCGAAGATAACCAGAACGTCCCTGCCATTATTCATTAAATATTCGCCGATAGTGCATGCTACATAAGGCGCCAGATACATCTGCCCGGGAGGCTGGCCGGCCATAGCAGAAACGATCAGGGAATAATCAAACACATCGAACTTCTTGAATATATCGATAACCCTTATAAGTGCGGCTTTGGATTTTCCCACGGAACAATAAATACAAATCACATTTTTACCCCTTTGGTTAAGGATAATATCCGTGCAGATAGTGGTTTTGCCGGTCATTTTGTCGCCAAGAATAAGTTCACGCTGCCCTTTGCCGATAGGGATGATCGTATCGATAACCTTTATCCCGGTCTCCAGGGTTTCCTTGATAACTTCTCTCTCCAGAATAGATGGAGCCTCCGAGAATATAGGCATATAGCTTTGCGGTTCAATAACACCCAAACCATCCAAAGGTTCACCCAGGACATTGATCATCCGGCCTATATACTTTTCGCTTACCGGGACATCAAACGGCTCCAGGGTCATTATCGCAGCATCCCCGGTTTTGATCGGTTCTTGTTCCTTAAGAATAAGGACCTGGGTTTCCGTATCGGAGAACCCGATAATTGTGCCGAGGGTACCGTAACCAAAACGCACTAATTGGCCGTTGATACAATGCTCCAGACCTTTTATAGTAACAATACATCCTCGCACGGCCTTAACTGTTCCAAATTCTTTATATTGTAGGGTCATAGTGTTTTGATTATATCATACAAATAAATCCACAACAAGATTGTTATACCGAGGGCTGTTCCACCTTCGGTTTTTTTATCTTATCATACTTGATTTTCTCATCCTTGCTAAGTTTCATGAACCAATATACCGCAAAGAATACCGCAAACAGAGAAATAAATACCACCAGATATAAGACTACCATCCATACCTGGACTTTAGAAATATCCTTTTTCTTAAAATCCGCTACCTTAAGCTCTGCCTCTGGATTTTGCTGTTTTAAAACGGTAAAGAACTGCTGGGTAGTAACAAGCTCGGAAAGCAGGGTTTTTAGCCTTTCGAGTTTAGCCTTGATCCTGGCTTCTTTTTCCGAGTTTATTTGAAAAAGCGAAACCTTATCTTTTAAACTACTGACAGCTGACTGCGAAGACAAAATTTCTTTTATATCATTATTTATTTCATTATTTAGCAATTCTGCCAGCTTCTTATATTTGCTGTCGGCTAACACCTTTGTCAGGCCATCCGATTCATCTTTATATTTTGTTAAATTCTTAGCCGAAACCGACCACATATCTTTTATCTCGATATCATATTTTCTGGTTTCGCCGGCCTTTAGATTTTCATTCTTGGTAAGAAAGAACTGCTTTAGATTGTTATCATAGTTAATCTCAAACCCGGGGTTTCCTACAATATATTCGGGCTGAACACCTTTAGGTAGATAATTGGTTACAGTCATCTCTATATCGCGAGGAGAAGGATTAGTTGCCTCGACAATATAGCGGATAGTCCGTGCCTCCTGCAATTCTACGGCGTTGCTCGCCAGGTAATCCAGAGATAGCACATCATTTTCCAATTGATCCAGGACCTTTTGGTTAACACGGTAAACCTCGATCTTCTTATTAATATCAGAAGCGGCATCATTTTGGATTTTTACTACTTCATCCAGCTTATTTGCTATATTCGCCGCCAGCAACTGCGCGGTTTCATACTGGTCGGTTCTCTCTAAAGACGCCAATTTCTCGGATAATGTGGCTTTTAGGCGGTCTACATTCTCTGGTGGGATGTTCCATTTATCCTGTATGACCACCTTATACTCACGGGTTTCCTTAGGCCCCAGCTCAATTGATTTTCCGACGTAATAGACATCTTTTTGCGCATCATAATCGACATCGAGGCCATTTGCATCCAGGACGTCTTCTTTTTTTATCTCTTTCGGCAGATCAAACCTGACCTCAATTTTATCCCTTTTAGTTTCAGAAGGGTTTACAACCAATAATTTCACCCTAACAGCGGCATATAAAGGAATACCCCAGAGCAAAAACAATAAGAATACTCCCCCACACAGGGTTTTTTTTAATAAAAATCTCATCCGTATATCCCTTGGTAAATCACAAAAACCACTTATTCCGATTCAAGCCAGCTTTTTACCACGGCTTTATTTTCCTGTTGAGCCTCGCTAAGAGCGCTCAAAATAGATTTTAATTCAGTAAGTTTTTGCCTCAATTTTGCGCTGTCTCCAGCCTGGGCTTTAGTCAAACTCTCAATTGCCCCCATCTTAAGCCCCAGGGATTTGGCGCTTTCATTGGCGGCACTGACCACAGAATCCACGATCCGCTTCGCCATTTCATCGCCATCCACCTTGTTAAGCATCATTGTATCAATGATCACTTTCATTTCCTGTGTTGTCTTGGCAAGCCGGTCAATTGCTGATCGGGTATTCTCTGGCTTACCTTTTCCTCCAGCCTCATCCCTTGTATATTGGACTTCCTGGAGTATTGAAGAGGCCTTGCTGGCCAAAGAAGCAATATTGCCAAAAAGCGATTTAGTGCTGGAAGAATCACTGATCTGCCCGATAAGCTTGGCATAAGCCTCTATTCCATTCAATACCCCGAATAAAGTATCGGTTGAGGCCGGATCTGTGATCGTACCAACTTTAGCTTCAATATCACTTACGGAACTCAACACCTCTGTAACACTGGTTGCAGTAGCCGCCTCATCAACTTTTGTAGAAACATACTCCAGTAAGCCATAAAGCGATTCGGTTTTGGGATCCCCAGTACTGCCGATCTTACCATTTAAAATAGTAATAGCATCCTGAAGGGCAGAAACCTGGCCAATAATTGTTTCCAGGCGCTCGCTCAAAGCAGAGATCTTCGTCCAATCAATAGCAGTTACACTTGCCCAATTAATATTCGATAATCCAGCAAGGCTATCCCAATTAACTCCTGCCATCTGATACCAATTAATACCGGCGCTGGTTAAACTGGCCATATCTGCCCAGTTAATACCGGCAACCGTCCTGCCCCTTAAATCCAGCCAGTTAATCCCGGCTCCAGTCATATAGGCCAGGTCACTCCAATTCACACCTTTAATAGAAAGGACTTCCAGGTCACTCCAATTAATCCCTGCCCTGGTTAAAACTGAAAGGTTGCTCCAATTCACATCGGTTTCAGTAATAACTTTCAAATTACTCCAATTCACACCACTTGAGCTCAAAGCTTGTAGATCACTCCAGTTGATCCCCTGATTCGATAATAAGGCGACACTTGCCCAATTGATCCCCTTATTACTGAAGATCGATATATCCAGCCAATTGATCCCCTGGTTACTTAACTTCGAGATGTCAGACCAGTTTATTCCCTGATTGCTTAAAGAAGCGATACTTGACCAATTAATCATTTGATTCGAGAGTTTTGCAATATCACTCCAGTTAATGCCTTTATTATGCATCGTCGCCAGGTCACTCCAATTAATGCCTTTATTATACATACTTGCCATATCCGCCCAATTAACTCCCTGATTCGACAAGACCGATAAATCACTCCAGTTAATCCCCTGATTGCCTAACTTAGCGATATCGCTCCAGTTGATACCCTGATTCGACAATAACGCCACATTTGTCCAATTAACCCCTTTGTTAGTGACTACCGATACATCAGACCAATTTATCCCTTTATTGGCCAAAACTGAAATATCTAACCAATTGATCCCCTGATTGCTTAATTTCGATATATCCAACCAATTGATCGCGCGTGTGCTAAATAAAGCAATATCTTCCCAATTAACCCCCTGGTTCGATAATTTAGCCAGATCCAGCCAATTGATCCCCTTATTGCTTAATACTGATATATCCAGCCAGTTTATTCCCTGATTACCTACTTTAGAAATATCACTCCAATTTATACCCTTATTGCTCAATACCGATACATCTAACCAGTTGATACCCTGGTTGCTAAGCTTTGCCAGGTCAGACCAGTTCACACCCCGGTTGCTTAATATGGAGATATCTACCCAATTGATCCCCTGGTTAGATAATTTAGATATATCACCCCAATTAACACCTTTATTACTTACAACCGATATATCTGTCCAGTTGATACCCTGGTTACTTAATTTCGAAATATCACTCCAGTTGATACCTTGATTGCTGAATTTGGAAATATCCGTCCAATTAATCCCGATATCGCTCATTACTGCAATATCTACCCAGTTAATACCCTGATTTGACAATCTGGAAATATCACTCCAGTTAATACCGCTATTACTTAAATCTGCCACATTCGCCCAATTGACACCTTGATTGCTTAGCTTGCTTATATCACTCCAGTTTATTCCCTGATTGCTTAATTTAGAGATATCATTCCAGTTAATCCCTTTATTTGTAATGACCGATAAATCCAGCCAATTGATCCCCTGATTGGACAGCTTCGAAAGATCAACCCAGTTGATACCCTGGGTACTTAGATTAGAAAGATCAGACCAATTTATCCCTTTATTGCTTAATAAAGAAACATCGCTCCAATTCACACCCTGGTTCGACAACAATGCAATATTTGTCCAGTTGATCCCCTGGTTACTGAATAAGGAAATATCCAGCCAATTGATCCCTTGATTCGATACATTCGAGATATCCAGCCAATTTATTCCCTGATTGCTTAATTTCGAAATATCTCCCCAGTTCACTCCCTGATTGCTTAATTTCGAGATATCAGACCAATTAATCCCCTTATTACTTAAAATTGAAATGTCCACCCAATTAATACCCTGATTGCTTAATAACCCAATACTTGCCCAATTGATCCCCTTATTACTGGCAACCGACATATCACTCCAATTGATCCCCTGATTGCTTAATTTGGCGATATCACTCCAATTGATGCCTTGGTTCGAAAGCTTGGAGATATCGCTCCAATTAATACCCTGATTGCTTAATTCAGAAATGTTCAGCCAGTTGATCCCCTGGTTACTTAACTTCGAGATATCTCCCCAATTTATCCCCTTATTGCTTAATACAGACACATCGCTCCAGTTGATCCCCTGATTCGATAATTTCGAAATATCTACCCAATTGATCCCCTTATTTGCCAAGACTGATACATCCAGCCAATTGATACCCTGATTAGCTAACTTGGATATATCACTCCAGTTGATCCCTTGGTTGCTCAATTTCGAAATATCTGCCCAATTAATCCCTTGATTGCTTAATTTTGAAATATCTGCCCAGTTAACACCTTTATTACCGATAACCGATATATCCAGCCAGTTGATACCCTGGTTCGATAACTTCGATATGTCAGACCAATTGATTCCCTTATTACTTACTATCGAGATATCGGTCCAATTTATACCTTGAGTACTTAGCTTATCGATATCACTCCAATTTATTCCCTGATTACTTAGTTGTGCAATATCATTCCAGTTGATCCCCTTATTACTCAATACCGATACATCCAGCCAGTTGATTCCCTGATTACCTAACTTTGCGATATCAGACCAATTAATTCCCTTATTGCTTAGTATTGAGATGTCCAGCCAGTTTATTCCCTGATTGCCTAATTTTGAAATATCCGACCAATTAATACCCCGGTTGCTTAAAAGCGAAATATCTAACCAATTCACCCCCTGATTACTTAACTTCGATATGTCACTCCAATTGATACCCTTATTCCCTAACACAGAGATATCTAACCAGTTGATACCCTGGTTACTTAACTTCGAAATATCGCTCCAATTTACCCCCTTATTGCTCAACAGAGAAATATCTGTCCAATTGATCCCTTGATTAGATATTTTTGAGATATCATTCCAGTTAACTCCTGCATTAGAAAGCCTTGAAATATCTGTCCAATTGATCCCCTGATTCGACAATTTGGACAGATCCGCCCAATTAACCCCCATATTACTGACAACCGAAATATCAAACCAATTGATCCCCTGATTCGATAGTTTAGAAATATCACTCCAGTTAATACCCTGGTTACTTAACAAAGCAACACTTCCCCAATTTATGCCCTTATTACTCAACACCGATACATCCAGCCAATTTATTCCCTGATTCGATAATTTAGAAATATCCAGCCAATTAACACCCTGATTACTGACTACTGAAATATCACTCCAGTTAACACCCTGGTTACTTAACTTGGCGATATCACTCCAATTGATCCCTTTATTACTTACAACCGATATATCAGACCAATTAATACCCTGGTTAGATAATTTAGCGATGTCACTCCAATTTATTCCTTTGTTACTTACAACCGATATATCAGACCAATTGACCCCCTGATTCGATAATTTAGAAATATCCTGCCAATTAACACCCTGATTACTTAACTTGGCAATATCCGTCCAATTGATACCTTTATTGCTCAATACCGATACATCTAACCAGTTGATCCCCTGGTTCCCTAACTTCGAAATATCACTCCAGTTAATTCCCTGATTGCTTAACTTAGCGATATCACTCCAGTTGATCCCCTGATTGCTTAATTTAGAGATGTCACTCCAATTGATTCCTTTATTGCTTACAACCGATATATCCGTCCAGTTGATCCCCTGATTCGATAATTTAGCTATATCGCTCCAATTAGTGCCTTTATTGC
>CAZRVK010000005.1:71374-180142 GCA_964603585.1 uncultured Planctomycetales bacterium | reverse complement strand
TGTTTTTCGGTCGGCTGAACCGGCGGGGTTCTAACATATAAACTACCGTATGCGGAACCTTTACCTGCGCAAGACGTTTAGAAGCTTTTAGTACCTGCTGTAACTGATACCCTCCGATCGCAGTAAGTATTATTTTAGCGCTTCCCTGTTTATATCCGGCGCCATCAACCTTTACCGCACCGGTTTTAACCAATTCTTTAGCCAAAGATGCACGAAATACAACCGGCATTTCGGCTTTAGGATTAACTATTGTCCATATCTGGCCGTGGGTATTGTAAACTTTTTGCAGGACTGCTGCGGCACTGTTAAAATCCGCCGGGAAAACCACCCGGGAAACATGTGCCGCCTCTCCCATCAAAGCCTCACAAAGCATAGGGTCCTGATGAGATTGTTCGTTCTTCCCATTTTCATAAGTATGCGACGTAAGTACTACCGGAATAGACAGCCATTTTTGCGGGCGGCCGGATCTCTGGCAATGATTTGCGAAAATGATCTCCTGGCGTATGATCCCGTGCATTTTCACTCCAAAAGCTTCATAAGTCACGATGATATTCATCCCGCCCTTGTTGGCAAGAGCGGCGGAAGCAATCGCCTCTTCATTTAAAGCGGTGATCACGGAACCATGGACCGATTCGCTGATACCCGGCTCCGGGTCAGTTACCCGGTGTTTAAATACTGCCAGCGTCTGATCCATGCGGTTGGAACTTAGTTCATCGGGGTTGCCGATACGCACACGGAGCAAAGGATTTGCTTTGGCTATTCCGACAAATGTTTCGTCGATACCCTTCATCGGGGAGATCTTATCGCCTTCTTTGCGGAAATTGATCTTAAAAGAATTGTTTATTTTTACATCCCTGTTCACAAAAGGATTGTCTTTTTCTTTAACCCGGTTCTTGTGGAAAGAGAAAAGCTTGATCGCAGGCTTTAACTCATCCACAGGCACATGCAGTAACTGCGCACCGGCATTAAACCTTTTGATCGCGATATCATCCATAACGTTGCCGATCGGGGTATTGTGAGACGGGTTTGTCCCCTGGCCGTAAAAGCCATACCCTTTGATCGTGCTGGCGATACCATAAGGCAGGCGAACCGGATATTTTGCTAAACCAGTTGCGATCTTGTCCGCGGCTTTTTGAAGGGCAAACTCCATTTCGATGATCGCCCAGGCATAAGAGGCCGGATCGCGGCCATCGATCAAAACCGGGTCAAACCCGTTCAGCCGCAAGTGTTTTTCCAGCCAGCGCGTGCCGCCCATCTGGTTCATGGTCGTGCGCTGGTCGATACGGCGGCCATTATTGATCATGATCGGGGTAACTAACCCGGTATCTTCTGCGCGCCACCAGCGGCTGGCCCAGTCCGGGCCGCGTTGTTCTTCAAAAGCGCCATCACTTAAGAAAGTTACCAGGCGCTCGCCTGGTAAAGGCATATGCACATACTGCAACCCGGCAAAACCAAGGTAGCCGCCTTCCATTACACCTCCGGCAGTATAGGCGTTAACATGGCTGCCCCGGGGAGAAACCGGCACGCCTTTATTGCCGATGCGGTAAGCATAAAAATCACGGACAAAACGGGTCAATCCTTGATCGGAAACATTATAGCGCTTCTCAAATACAGGGGTCTGGTTGCCGACTAAAACATTAACAGAATCTATTCCGGAAACCGTATGCCCCTGTTCCATTACCCATCCCCGGGTGTGATTAGTAAGTAAATTAGCTAAAAGGTATCCTACATAGGCCGGGACGATATTCAGCGCCCCGCCGGTATGGCCTTCGGGACGGGCTTTAAAATCACTCAAAAAAAGTGCCCTGCCGTCTAAATAAACATTCCTGGCGTAAGTATCGTGTACCACCAGCCACATCCCGGCATTAGTCAACTTATCGGCGGCAATAAACAGTTCGTAAAAAGACCCGCCATCGCCTTTAACATTAAGATGCTCGAGCTTGGACTTTAAATTCGCTATCCGGCGGACAGTCTCCGGAGTATGCTGAACCCGCCCGTAACCCTGGGCCCATTTTTTCTGCAAAGAGATTCTTTTTCCAGGCATTCTACTCCCTCCTTAATTTATTCTTGGCGGAAATTATTTTTAAGAGTTCAAACCACAATACACTTAATATCCCGGCAGAAAGAAAGATACAAATGTCGCCAGGATGCATAGCCCCGAAATGAAACATCCGTTGAAAAGGCGGTACATAAATCACCAAGCATAAAAAACCGACCGCTCCCCCAATCACCCATATAAGCGACGGGTTAGGAACAAATAAAGAAGCAATCATCCCTTTTGACAATGAACGGTTGGTAAGAATAAGGCACAGATTAGAAATGATCAAGGTGCT
The DNA here is from genome assembly GCA_964603585.1 of uncultured Planctomycetales bacterium. Lineage (GTDB taxonomy): Bacteria > Omnitrophota > Gorgyraeia > Gygaellales > Profunditerraquicolaceae > CAZRVK01. The sequence goes on along the minus strand of CAZRVK010000005.1, from coordinate 177,809 downwards.
AAAAGCCAGTGTCCTGGCGTCAGCCGCGGGATATTGCCGTAACAAGGCGAATTTAAATACCCCAGCGACTACGAAAAGGGAAAACATCCCTTGTAAGAAACTTAAAAACAGCATTTTCCCGCCAAAAAGCCGTTCACTCTTCGGGCGCGGTTTACGATGCATAATGTCTTCTTCTTCGGGCTCGGATTCAAACACTACCGAACATGCCGGGTCAATGATCAATTCCAGGAAAACAATATGTACCGGATAAAATATCACCGGCCATCCCATGACCAGGGGAATTACAGCCATCCCGGCAATGGGAATATGCACACTGATAATATAGGCCATCGCCTTTCTTAAATTATCGAAAATCCTCCGGCCTAAACGGACGGCATCGACAATCGCATTAAAATCATCGTTTAAAAGCACCAGGTCCGATGACTCGCGGGCAACGTCTGTTCCGCGCTCTCCCATGGCAATACCGATATGCGCTGATTTTAAAGCCGGGGCATCATTGACGCCGTCGCCGGTCATCGCCACTACTTCACCGTTAGCTTTTAAGGCGTTAACGATCATTAACTTTTGTTCCGGGATAACCCGTGAGAATATATTGACCCTGTGGATCATTCTTTGTAGTTCTTCCGGGGAGATTTTGTCCAGTTCCGGGCCGGTAATAAGCTCTCCGCCTGGCTTAAGGCCGATCTGTCCGGCGATATTTTTGGCGGTAGCCGGATAATCACCTGTGATCATTACCACACTTATTCCGGCGTTATAACACTCCGCGATTGCCGAGGGAACCGTTTCTCTGACCGGATCTTCCAGCCCGATCAAACCCACAAATTCGAAATTGAAATCATGCTGGGACAAAGGCAGGTTTTTTTTACGGCAAAAAGCTTTTGCCACACCCAGGACCCTTAGGCCGTTTTCTGCCATCGAGTTTACATTCTGGGATAATCCGGCTTTATCAAATTCAGGCAAATGGCAGAGGTCATAAATCGCCTCGGGAGCGCCTTTGGCAGAAACCACATAACCTCTTTTATCCGGGGTTTCCCAAACATTGGATAACGCCATGATCTGTCGGGAAAGCGGATACTCCTCGACTAACGGCCAGTTCTCATGGATATGTTCTGTATTATAAAGGGCCTTATATCCTAATTCATTCAAAGCTTTTTCCATAGGGTCAAACGGGTCCTTTTTACTGGCAAGTATGCCATACTCTACCAGCTCATGGAAATCATCTGGAAGTGAAGCACTTTTATTTACGCTGATATCGTATGTTTGTTTGTCGGTATAAAGCTTTTTGATCGACATCTTATTTTGTGTCAAAGTCCCGGTTTTATCCACGCATAAAACTGTAGCCGCACCAAGGGTTTCTATGGCAGAAACCTTGCGGGTCAATACCCTTTTCTTCGATATCCGCCATGCCCCCAAAGCCAGAAAAATGGTCAATACCACCGGGAACTCTTCAGGCAGCATCGCCATCGCCAGGGTAATCCCATATAAAACCCCTTGCGTCCAGTTACCTTTACTAAAACCATAGATAACAATCACTATGCTACACAGCATTATTGCCAGGCTAAAAACCATCCGGACAATCCTGGCGGTTTCTTTTTGTAAAGGCGTTTCTCCATTTTCCAATACCTTGATAACCTTTCCGATCTTGCCGATTTCAGTATTGGCGCCGATAGCAATGACCCTGGCTATACCCTCTCCCTGTACGACAAGGCTGGCGGAAAAAAGAAACGGCAGGTCATCTCCCCCGGGCCGGCGGGATCCCGGATCTGCGGCGTCAGAAGGCATTTTACGTACTGCAACAGATTCTCCGGTAAGCAAAGATTCATCCACAGTTAAATTCATGCTCCATAAAAGCACGGCATCCGCAGGGATCCTGTCCCCTTCTTTAATAACAATGATATCGCCATTAACCACATCTTTTCCAGCGATCCTTCTTTGAATTCCATCCCTTATCACCAGCGCGCGAGGACTGGAAAGGTCCCGTAATGCCTCGACTGCCCGCTCGGTTTTGCCTTCCTGATAAATTGTGATCCCCATGATCACAAAAACAAAACCCAACAGCATCACCGCTTCGCTGATATCCCCAAGTGCCAGATAAATAATGCCGCAAGCAACCAAAAGGATGAACATCGGCTCTTTCAAAACATCTAAAACTATCTTAAGCCACCCGCGCCTTTTTGCAGAAGGCAGTTCGTTAAACCCTTCAATTTTAAGCTTGTTTAAAACCTGTGCCTGGGTCAATCCAGATAGATTTTTCACTTCCAGTTCCGATAACACCATTATCCTCCGATAAATGAAGCGCCTACATCGTGTTAATCCTGGCAGACATCTGGATCAATGCTTCTGGCTTTATGCCTACGGCGCCGGTAAAAGGAAAATCCAATTCCAGGATAGTAAACAAAATCAACGCGATCAATGCCGCTAAAAGGACCGTCATTACCAATTGGGCGCGGAAATTCTCTGTCCCAAAGAAAAAAACGAACATAACGGTAATCACTCCCCCGATAACCAAAACCAACCATAATAAATACGGGACCCCGGTACGGGAATCTAAAATACGCATCCTGCGAAACTCCCCCAGATTATTAAGTTTGTCAACAGATTCCCTGAAAAATACTTCATCGGCTATGCTCTGGGGTGTATAGCCGGTATAAAACCGCCATATCTTACGCACTATTTCATCCGCCTTAAGGCTGGATCTGCCCTGGCTAAGCAACGGCCATTCATCATTGATTAGTGTCTTGCTGTATTCTTCCAGCAGTGACCGGATCTGGCGTTTACTCGGCTCGGGAAAAGATTCCGCATCCATATAAAGATCCGCCAAACAATTAGCCTCCTGGTCAACATTAGTGTTTGCCCGGTCGAAATTCTGCCAGGTGATCACAACCACAAACGCAAGAAGCACCGCATAAATAACCCCTAAAGTCGAGAATATCGGGCCGGCCACGTCATTATGCACTTTTAGTTTTTGATGCGAAATAAAAACACGCGTAACTAACAACCCTGCTACGGACAAAACCATAGATAACAACAACATGATCGCGCATAACAATACCGGATTAAGGCTGAATAATAGTTGCTGGCTAAAAGACATGGTTTTGTCCTCCTGTTAATTTATAAAGAAAAATAGAATGTCGTCCCTTGGCCTTCTTTAGATTCAAATCCTACATACCCTTTCAAATAACGTTCGCCAAAAAGCATGGCGCTATAAGTACCCAAACCACGCCCCTTGCCTTTTGTGGTAAATGAACGCTGAAAAACCTGTAAACGGACATTTTCTGGCATGACTTGAGAATTATGTACGGAGGTGATTGACTTGCCGCCAGAGACCTTAAAATTTACAGTAACTGTATCGTTTTCTTCACTGGCCTCTAAGGCGTTTTTCAGAAAATTACTGATTATCCTCCAGAAGATCACCCGGTCGGTCTTGATCACCGCCTCTTGTTCTGCACAATCCAGGATTATTTTGCGGCTTAAAGCTAACGGGCTGTGCCGGTAAGAATCAACAAGCTCATTCAAAAGCGCAAACACCGAAAATTCCTCCTCGGACAATACCAGATTTCCCTCTTCAGCCAGCATAAGGTCGCGCTGCTGGCGGATCGCATCGATGATCCGGTTGGTGAACATACTGACCTTGCCCAGAACATCATCACCGTGCTTGAATATCCCGTCTTTAATATTATCGGTATAACCTTTAAGCAAAGCGGTGTCATTGAGAATGTCATGAAAAAATATCCTCTCTAACACTTCCCGCCGTTTTTCATCGGCAACGTCTTTAACCGTAAAAACTACATACCTTTGGCCGTCGATATTGATCGGGACTGCCCAAACCCTAAGGTCGAGAGTAATATCATTATCGTTTAATCTGGAATGTATCCTGCATTCTTGGACATCTTCATTATCTTTCTGGGCATTGAGGATCGCCTTGACCGCTCCGCACTCCCTGCAAAATAACGATGTCCCACAGCCAGGTTCTTCTATACAGGAATTAACGCAGCGAAATGCCTCTCCCGGCCTTTTGCCGATCACATCGGAGAGAGAATCCACGCTTAAAAAACCTAAAAGCCTGTGATTACAATAAATGATCTGCCGGTTCTCATCCAGGATCATTACTAAATCCGGGAAGGCATTGATCGCTTCAACCAAAAGCCGTTGGCTTATGACCTTCTCTTTTGAAGAAATGATCTCATTATTTGACGAACGCTGTGGAGGAGCGAATTTTGTTTTATTCTCTTCTGGCAAAGGCATTTTTGATCCTTCCTTTTTTAACGGTTAAGGTAAATCCGGCATAAACGCCAGTATTGCCGCAGTCTCAATCGCTACTTTTGCGATACTGGAGGCATATTTCACGTCTATTTGGCCGGAGGTATCAGTAGAATAATGGTGGCCTTTATGATACATGTTTTCCGGTTTATTCACGTATTCGCTAAAATGTAAAACGGAATAACCGTTATCGGAAAATACTACTCCATCGGTATTGTAAAGAGAACTGTCCTGATCAAAACGCGTGCGTAAAACCGCATCAAAAGGAGGCAGTTGTTTTGCCGCATCCATAGCTATTTTAGCCATTAATAAAGAGGCCTTGGTATCCCCGGAATTAAGTTGAAAGATATTATCGGATTTTTGCCGACAGCCAATGCTGTCTGCTAAAACAACCCCGGCAATATCTACTTTGTCTTTGAGCAGTTGGCTTACGAAATAGCGCGCGCCTGCGCCATCCGCAGGGAACTCTTCTGCGGTCAAATGCAAAAGCCAAATATCCCTCAAAGGTTTAAGCCCCGGCAAAACCCTGGCGGCGCTTAATAAAAGAGCTGTCCCGGTCGCATTATCATCGGCTCCCGGACTGGACAGACGTTTAGCAGTCGCACGAAAAACATCCTCGCAAAATGCGGTATCGATGTGGCCAGCTATCACTATCGGTTTAAGCCCTGGATCACTCCCAGGAATCACCGCAAGCAAATTGGATTGCGGGATACCGCGTAAAGTAAACCGCTGACGGACAGTTTTGATCCCTAAAGACCTATACCTTTCTTCCAAATAGTCAATCACCGATTCCAGTTGATTCTCCGGGTCGAGGCTATTCTTATTCTTAAACCAACACAAACGCTTAGTCAAGGGAAAAACCGCCTGATGTTCTCCGGAGAAAATAAGCATGTCGTTCCTGTATAAAGCCGCGAAATCCCGCCCCCAGTTTTTGACCAATAATGACGGTGTTGGCATCTCCAGCAAATCCCTATTTTCCTTTTTCCATAAAATATTTTGCGGCCAAGTGATCGAGTCAGCCTTTACCGTAAAAACAAAAACTACAGGCTCGGCATTCAACCGTGCCGGTTGAGGAAGCAAGCGGCAAAAAACAGAAGAACCGGTAAGCGCCAGTTCTTTTTTGACCTTTCGGGAATACTCCTCTGTTTGGCCTAAAGGCAGCCAAGCTTCAATAACCGAAGAATCATCTTTTCCCCCGGTCCAGATACATTCACCGAAAACAGGCTTATCATAAAGTGAATCCCGGGACAAAACATCATCGAAAATAAGCGAAAAATCTTCTTTTTTAGAAGGATCCAATAAAACCGGCAGAAGTGCTCCTGCCTCACCTGTAATAATAGTGGACGGAAAGATCATTTCAGAATCCAGCCAGCGCCATTTCCTGGGTTTTAGCTTACTCCATCTGGCAAAAGCCCAGGTAAACTGACCGTAATCGTCCTTGACCGGCCATGCCTCTATCAGAAAGGCGTCGCGAGGATGGATCAGATCGCGTTCAATTAAAACTCTTTGGATCATTTTGATCTGCTCTTCAGCCTGGCCGCGCAGAGGTTCATATAAAACCGGATGCCCGGCATCTACAGGAGCCAATCCCAAAGCAATCTCTCTGGGAGTCGCCCCCAGATAAACCGGTTGGCGCTGTTCAGAATCCGCCTCTAAATAATACCAGGGAGTGCGATCTTTAATCTTATTGGTAATTTCATTTGAAAATGCCAAAGATAAGGAATGATTGAAGAAAACGGCGACGCTGACACTCAAAATCCAGATCAATTTCATAAATTATCCTGTGCTAATTCAAGGATCTTTTTGCTTAACTCTTTTGGATGCGTAACCATCGCCGCATGCGGGCCGGGAATCTTTTCTCTCGACCAAAGCCCGCCCTGAGCCCTTTCAAAAGCAAGTTCATGCGCATGCCGAGATTCCTGGGAAGCCTGAATTTCGCTTAATAAATAAGTTTTGCGGATACAAGAAACTTTTGGATTAGTGATTTTTATCGGTTCGGTATAAGATGCATACGGATGCGGAGTAAGTAGAGGCTGCATCCAAGCCACGTCTTCCGGACGATCTACACCAAAAACACCAAGTGCCGGAGGGACCAGCACCACAACCTTCTCGCCTGAAACGATGATCTCGCCTGCCCGGGATTTAATACTGGGCTGTATATCTATCATCGTTTCGCCATCAACCGGCAATATTGCATCCAAATAAACCAGATGTTTGATCTTATCCGGGACAACTTCTGCGGCCCCAGAAATCACCATTCCTGCATAACTATGGCCGACTAATATGACATCATGCAGTTCTTCGTATTTTAAAACATTAACAATATCGGTAATATGTGTGGAAAGATTTACCCGGCTGGAAAGCAAATGGCTGCGTTCACCAAGGCCGGTGAGAGTAGGAGTAATGACAGAAAGGTGCTCTGCAGAAAGCAAGTCCACAACCTTCTTCCAGCACCATCCACCCTGATACGCACCATGGACCAATACAATCGTAGCCATTCAGATATTCCTTTTCTGTGAATGTATCATTATAATACAAAATCAAAATATGTTAAATTAAAAAACCAGAAGCAAAAAAGAAGACCAAAAAAGGGGACGTTTCTATTTTTCAATAAGCCAAGATCCCGAAAAATAGAAACGTCCCCTTTTTTGCTTTTTTGGTTTTCTAAGCTTTTAATTTGTGGTATAAATATGCTACTATGGATACAGCTACCCCGATGCTTAAACAATACCTGGAGATCAAAGCCCGATATAAGGAGTGCATACTCTTCTTCCGCCTGGGTGACTTTTATGAAATGTTCGCTGAAGACGCAACCCGCGCAAGCGCTATCTTAAATCTGGTACTCACCTCCAGAGATGCCGGGAAATCCGGGCGGATCCCCATGTGCGGGATACCCTATCATGCGGCAGAAGGGTATATCTCTAAACTGATTAAAGCTGGATTAAAAGTGGCTATCTGCGAACAGGTTGAAGACCCTGCCCTAGCGAAAGGGCTCGTGCGCAGAGAAGTAATCCGGATCATTACCTCCGGCACTTATATTGACGAAAACAGTTTTGAATCGCGCTACATAATCGGATTGAATCTTATGGAAAAGGCCTATGCCCTGGCTTTTACCGATACTGCAAGCGGAACGATCTATACCAAAGAGTATCCCTCAATTCTCCAGTTGGCAGAAGCCATCTCGAAAATCCCGGCCTGTGAATGCGTATTTGCACTTTCCCAGGAGGATAAAATCCGGGAAATATTTAAAACCCCTTTTTTACAAACAAGAAAACTTACTTTAAGCCCTATTGGAGATTGGAGCTTTAATCCCGATATCGCCCAAAAAAGCCTGCTGGAACATTTCCAAATCCATAACTTGCGCGGGTTCGGTATCGCAGAGATGCCATCAAGCATTTCTGCCAGCGGAGCACTTTTGGCATATTTAAAACAGATGCATAAACAACCCCTTCGCCATCTGCATAAGATCTCGCTTTATGCCGATACGGAATATGTATTCATTTCCCCCGAGGCCTGTTACGGCTTGGATTTAGAAAACCTGATGCAGGCGATAGACCATACCCAAACCTGTTTTGGCAGGCGTATGCTCAAAGATTGGGTTTATCATCCGTTGAAATCAAGGAATGCTATCATCCAGCGCCAGAATGCGGTAAAACTTTTAGCTGATAACACAGAAATACAGAAAGAATTGGAACGCTGTCTGCACAATACCCCGGATATAGAAAAAAGTGTTTCGCGCATCTCCTGTGGAACAGGCAGTGCACGCGACCTGATGGCATTAAGATTAGCCATGCTCAAACATCCGGATATACACAAAATAACCGCTCCTTTACTTGAAAAAAACCCGCTTTTTAAATTCGATGATATCCCAGAAATACGCCAGCTCCTGGAAAAAGCCATCAATCCCGATACCCCATTATCCCATCCCGAAGGAAAAATTATCTGCGCCGCTTATAATAAAGAATTGGATGCCCTGCGGGATATCCAGGAAAACGGCCGAAGATGGCTCAAAGACCTGCAGGAAAGGGAAATAAAACGTAGTGGGATAAATTCACTTAAAATAGGGTTTAACCAGGTTTTTGGGTACTATATCGAGATCAGTAAAGCTAATATCGATAAAGTCCCTCACGATTATATCCGCAAACAAACACTCACTAACGGCGAACGCTATATCACCCCGGAGTTAAAAGAGTTCGAAGAAAAAATCCTTACTGCCGAGAATAAAATCCTGCAGATCGAACGCCGGCTGGTCGAAGAGATCTTTCGGGCGATACTGGATAAATCCGAAGCAATGCATGCCTTCAGTATGCAATTAGCCACTCTTGACGCTTTATATTCGCTTAGCATTATCGCAAAGATCCCGGGATATATCTCCCCGATAATCACCGATGATTTGAAAATAGAGATCAAAGACGGCCGCCATCCAATAGTAGAAAAATTCCTTAGCGAGCCTTTTATCCCCAACGACACTTTACTGGATACTGAAGAAAACCACCTGATCATTCTTACCGGCCCGAACATGGCCGGAAAATCAACCTATATCCGCCAAACCGCGATCCTGGTGATCATGAGCCAAATGGGCAGTTATATCCCGGCAGAAGCGGCATCCGTAGGGATAGTCGATAAGATCTTTACCCGTATCGGCGCGCATGACCAGATCAATAAAGGGCAAAGCACTTTTATGGTAGAAATGAGCGAAACCGCCGGGATACTAAATAACCTTTCCCCGCGCAGCCTGGTAGTTCTGGATGAGATCGGCCGCGGGACATCTACCTTTGACGGACTAAGTTTAGCCTGGGCAATTTCCGAATACCTGGCTAAAACTAAAACCCGCACCCTGTTTGCCACTCATTTCCATGAATTGACCGCACTTAGCGAAGAGTTTAACGGAGTAAAGAATTATAATGTCGCGGTCAAAGAATGGAATGATGAAGTGATATTCCTGCATAAGATCGTCCCCGGCGGGACAGACGACAGTTATGGGATATATGTGGCAAAACTTGCCGGGATCCCTAAAGAAGTGGTCAGGCGTTCCGAACAGATCCTGGCCCGGCTTGAAATAACCAGCAACTTACAGGAAAATATCCGCAACCGAATTCCAAGTCAAACACAGATCCCAATGTTCAATGACAAGGATGAACTTTTGTGGAAACAGGTCAAAAAAGAAATCCATGCCTTGGATATTAACCGGCTTAGCCCAATCCAAGCGCTGAACAAACTGCAGGAGTTAAAGGACAAGGTCGAGCAAAATGAATGAAATTAAAATACTCCCCCATGAGATAATCTCTAAAATCGCTGCTGGAGAGGTTGTCGAGCGTCCGGCATCGGTCTTAAAAGAGTTATTGGAGAATTCAATCGATGCCGGCAGTACATCCATAGATATAGTCATAAAAGATGCCGGAAAAAGCCTGATCCAGATCAGCGATAACGGCACCGGGATCGGTGAAAAAAGCCTGTCGCAGATATTTCACCGCCACGCTACCAGTAAACTTGATTCGCTTGAAATGCTTTATGCTATAGAGTCACTGGGATTTCGCGGAGAAGCTCTTTATTCTATTGCCGCAGTGTCTGATATTATCTTGCGGACTAAAACAAGCTCCCAGGATGCCGGATGGCAGATACACTTGCGCGCCCAGGAAAGAATAGAAGAAAAACCCTGCCCCATGCACAACGGCACCCATATCGAAGTAAAAGAACTGTTTTTTAATACCCCGGCCAGAAAAAAATTCCTGAAATCCAATTCAACCGAACTCAATGCCCTCCTGGATATATTTATCCCTTATGTTTTACTCTATCCGGGAATGCGCATATCATTCACGCACGATAACAAGAAAATGTTTAACCTTGAACCAGCACAAAATTTAATACAGCGCATCGAAGACACCTTAGGCTTTGATAAGGAATACCTTATCGAAAACAACCGTGAGTTTAAAGAAAATAACCTTTCGATAAGATTAGTCCTGGGTGACATCAATATACAGCGCACCCGCAAGGATATGCAGTTTATCTTTGTGAACAAACGGCCTGTGCAAAATAGAACCATTGGTTTCCATATAAATGATATTTACCGACTGCTCATGGACAAAGGGGTATATCCGTTCTTTTGTGTTTTCATTAATATGCCCCCGGAAAACCTGGATGTCAATGTTCATCCCACTAAACGCGAAATAAAGATCAAGAACGAGATCAATCTCATAGCCTTGCTGCGTAACTTTACCGAACAGTCACTAATGACGCATAGCAAAGCCAAGCAGGCGGAAAGATCAGTATTCACCCTGCCGCCCCAGGAAGAAATCCAAGAGCAGAAAAAGTCTATACCCTCTGCGAATGTCCCCATCCCAAACAATCAAACCACCCTTTCGATACAAGAAAATATCCTGTTCTACAAAGAGACAGATTCACCCGGTAAAAATATCCTGGACTTAAAGGCAAAACTGCAAGATGCGCGGTATCTGGGGAACTTGCTTAAAAAATACCTTTTGTTCGAAAGCACAGGTTCACTGCTGGTCATAGACCAGCATGCCGCTCATGAAAGGATAAATTTCGAAAAGCTCAAAATACAGATAGAAAAAGGCGATGTGGAGATCCAGCCGCTTTTAAGCCCGATACTGATCAGGCTTTCGCATCAGGAAGCTATTTCTTGGGAGGAAAATAAGGAAACTCTGGAGAAAATGGGGTTTAGTTCAACGCTTTTTGATGAACAAACTTTGGCTCTGCATTCGCATCCACAGCTAATTGCCCAGCCCGAGGCAAGTGTGCGCAACATTCTATCCGGAAAGAATATTTCCCGCCTCAACCCGGAGGATTTAGCGCGCATGGCATGCCGGTCTTCAGTTATGGCCGGAGATAATATAAGCCCGGAAGAAGCAGTTAACCTGAAGCAAATGCTGTTAACCTCGCATGACCCTTTCACCTGCCCGCATGGCCGCCCTACGGTAATCGAGATCTCCGAGGCCATGTTAAGCAAACAATTCCTTAGGACTTAACCCCTGTTATTCTAAATTCTTAAGGCCGTAAATCCGAAGTAATTCGTTGATATTAGTGGTCTTTAAATCAATCCCCCCTGATTCGCCAAAAGGAAGGATATAAATCTTCTTACCCATAAGGGATTCAGCCAGTTTCATCTTCACCATGGTACGGCCACCTGAACTATTCAACGCCTCTACCATTTTTTGTATACCTTTGGATTCGGCGTTGCCTTCGGCTTCGATGGCTTTGGCAAGCATTGTCTGCTGCTCAAAATAAGCATCCGCGGCAATCTTGGCCCGCATATATTCACCGTCAACATCGGCAACCATCTTGTTGACTTCCCCTTGCGCCTGCTGCATTCGCTGAAGGTATTCCTCAATGGTGGCTTTGGCCTCGGATTTAAACCTTTCGGCCATTTGGTCTGCTATCTTCTTCTCCTCTATCGCCTTTTGATATGGAGGATTAAAACGGTAATCTTTAGGCAAAACACTTTCTACGATAATGCCGTATTGATTAAGCATTTTATTTAAGGCAACCTTTACCGCCTCTGCCTTTTCTGTCCTTTTGTTAGCCACATAAAAATCTTCGGTTTTAAGAGTCCCGAAAACCTCCCGGGTGACATTACGCGTGATCGGACGGACTAACCTCTCTTCTACTTCCCAGCTGCTTTGAGCTACATGCTGAAGGATATATGGAGCCTTTTGCGGTTCGATGCGATAGGCTAAGATCACATCCAAAGCGATATCATTCCCATCAATGGTCTTAAAGATCAAATCATCCTGCCCGCCTCTTCCTCTACGAGATGAAGCAGTCATTTCCATGTTCTGCAGTTTGGTATCAAAGGTGTACCAGGCATTGATAACCGCAGGAAAGAAATAAGTAGCTCCAGGAGAATAAATCCTGGGGTCAACCCCTTTTTTAGCGAAAGGCGACCATTTAACAACCCTGACGCCAACCTCGGTTGACTTTGTACTATGAGGAAAAAACAAAAAAGCCGCTCCAAAAATCAATACCGGAACCAAGATACCAAACGATGGTTTTAAACGCATTGGCTACTCCTTTATATTTTCGACACCAAAAACCTTTAAAGAACCTTCCAAATCAAGAGGATTAACTCCATACTGACCACTGGAAGGAAGCATAATCACATTCAACCCTTTATAAACCTCGGCCATCTTTAACCCCACCAACTTATCCGAACCCCTCTGGTTATAGGCATTATTTATCAATTCGGTTTTTTGCGCTTCGGCAAGCTTGATCGCAAGGTTTGCTTCAGCGTTTTTGCTTCTGGCATAAAGGTCGCGTTCAGCATTACGCTTTACCACATAAGCATTCCCCTCCTCCATCCTCACCTTAATATTAGCCTCACCCTCCTGCCGGACCTTCTTTACCAAGGCCTCTTCAGCAGCCGCCCTGGCCTTGGACTGATTGGTAAACACCATCTGGTCTTTAAGTTTTTTCTCTTCGATATTCTTTTGAAGTTCATTACTATATTTAAAATACCTCACTAATACATGATCAATAACGATCCCTTTGGAATTAAGTTCCTCATTCAGTAATTCCAAAGCATATCCGGCTTTGGCCACCCGTAAAGGGCTGTTATAAAATTCTTCGGTAGTCATCTCACCCAAAGCCTCTTTCAGTTTGGGTTCGGCCTTAGGGATAACCCCGTTATCCTCATAAAGCTTGCCCGGGCCAAGGGTCGTAATCACCTTATAAGGGTCGCTGATATGGTAAAGCACGCTCACATCAACATCAACAAAGAAACCGTCAGAAGTCTGGATATGCGCCGCCTTAACTGTCCGGGCATCCCGTGATGCCGTCTCCCTGAAATCGGTAAGTTCAAAAACCAAAAGGTCCCTGGGAAAACGGTGCATCACTTCGATCCCAAAGGGCATGACAATATGCAACCCGGTTTCATAAACTTTCGCCTGGATCCCGGAATGGAAACCGATATTCACCTGTTTAATACCATACTCATTGGGCTTGATATAAACAATAAAAGAGACAAAAAACACAAATAGGAACAAAAAAGGCAAAAGCGGCAATAAAATATTCGCAGCAAAATCCTTAGCCCCGGAGACCATGTTTTACCCGGTGCCATCCGCAAAGATATCAAAATCATTTTTAGCCATACCCAAAGCCTCCTTTATTGATTAAAACCGTGGAATATATTTGTATAATAACATATCCGCTGATCAATATAAAGGCAAAAGAACAATTATTCCCTTATCTATCAGGCATTTACCCAGCGCATTCAAGCGATCTATCTATTCATATTCTTTTCGTATGAATCGATCACCTCTGCCGCCGGGCCAAAAGCTTTTATCCTGCCGGCATCAAGCCATACCGCGCTGTCACAAAGCTGCCTAAGCATCTTTGTGTTATGCGAAGCGATGATCGCTGACCTGCCGGTTAAAAAAGACTGCTGTACTACCCCAAGGATCCTATCGGAAAATACCTGGTCCAGGGATGCAAAAGCTTCATCTAAGAATATGATCCGGCTGCCATGCTTTAAAAAAACACTCCAAGATAAACGGCGCATTTGCCCAAGAGACAAATCTTTAAAAGGAAGAAATTTAAACTCCTCTATTTCGGCCGTTTTAAGAATATCGTCAATCTGGTTCTTAACTACCTGTTTATCTATGCCATAAAACATTCCAAGAATATAAGCGGCCTCGGCCACGTCCAAGTCCCCATAAGATCCGCCGATCGAATAATTAAAGAAAACCCCCGGCCTCTCGGAGAGATATAAACTGCCTGATGTCATGGAGTAAATAGAAGATAGCACCCTTAAAAGAGTGGTCTTTCCTGAACCGTTATTGCCTAATAATGCCAAGCGTTGGCCGCGGAAGAGTTCCAGATCAATGCCTTTAAGCGCCCAGAAATTACGCTTAATAAAGCCCTTGAACAACAATGCCTTTACCAGCCTAAAGGTCGAGCGCTGGACAGTGGAGACCTGGAAACATTTTGCGACGCCTTCGGCTTTAATACAAATTTCGCTCATACTTTTTCCATGGCTTTGTCTTCAAAAACAATGAAGAATATATACCCTGCGATAAAAAATACCATCCCGATGAAAAAAGCGCACCAGCAGTTAAACCGTGAAAACGGAGTCTCAATAACAGCCCAACGCAACGCCCCCAGGATCGGGATCAACGGATTACAAAACTCCAGCAGGCTTCTTATCCTTTCGGATACCCCATCCAAGGTATAGAATATAGGAGTTGCAAAATATAACAACCGTGACAGCATACCCCAGATATGCCGCGTATCATAAGTAAAACACCTAAGGATAGAAAGTATAAATCCTGTTCCGGCTACCAGTAAAATAATTCCCAATAATACCGGCACCAGACAAATAATATTTCCCCAATAAAAAAGGCCTAAAGCCGCACTGATAACACAACAAATGATCAATTCTATGATAAATTTCAGGAGATGCGGCGACATCTCTACAAAAAGCAGGGTTTCCCTTAATACCAAAGTATTATTAACAATATCCCGGTTCTTTACGAAAGTATCCGCCAGGGCAACAGAAGAAACGGTAAAGAAATTAACCAGCACAATACCGGTCAAAAGGTAAAGCGGATATGCCGGTATCCCTTTGCCTAAAGATGAGAAAAAAACAAAATACATCACCGCTAATACCGAAACCGGTCCGATCAAACTGCAAAGCACCCCTAAGATCGAGTGATAATCGCTCAATTTTATATTGGCCAATACCAATTCTTTGGTTACCTGCCTGTTCTGTAACGAAAAAAAACAAACAAAACGGCGTTTAATTTCTTTCAGCATAAAAGGTCCTTTTAGTTAACACTGTCTGGAGTTTTTTCTTGCAATCAACCGCCAAAACAGTTAAAAATCCAATGGATACTCCTGCAAACATAAGCAGTTGGTCAAAAAAAGTCCAGATAACCACACGGACAAGAAAAAACATCCCGCGCTTTTGGTAAAGATACCGCCAAAATCCGGAATTTAATGCCGTCCAGGAGATAAATAAAGATGCGGCCAGCCATATTCTAAAAAATGATGGACCTAAAATTAAACTCACTAAAGAACCCAGCCCCGCTACCGCAAAAACAATGCTGGTTATCTGCCTTTTAGAAGCATGGGCAAACACCATCGAAGAACGCCCGATATGCCGCCAGCTTTTATGGACAAAAAATATCTTTGCCCACTCAAAAGGTATCCGCAAGTCATTACGGATAATAGACAAAAACGTATGCCGTTTAAGGTGGATCACTTCCAGGTCCCGGGCAAAAAGGATCTTTTTCCCGCAGGTAACAAGATGCTGGCCAAGAGCCGTATCATCAGCGATCTTAGTCTCAAAACCATGCGCTAAAACAGATGCCTTCCTGAAGGCATAGATAGACCCGTATAAAAAACTAACATCCTGGGGAAGTTGGGAGAATATATAATGCATATAAAGGTTTTTGTATTGCGTGAAAAACCCGGGGTAGGGATGTTCTTCTGATAAGATCCCGGTCAAAGCGTCATATTCAGGATGCTTCAGGAAATAAGCGGAGATTTTTTTAAAACAATCCTCCGGGATAATGACATCCGAATCGATATTGACTACTATATCCCCCCGGCTGGATTGCCCTCCCCTCCAACGGGCATGAGCCCTTCCCTGTCTTACAGACGACTTCAATACATGATCGGCATATTTAGAGGCGATCGAGAACGTTTCATCACAACTTCCGTCATCGACAACGATAAGCTCACAGCCAGGGCCGGCGCGGCGTATCGCTTTAAGGCATTCTTCAATTGTCCGCTGGCTGTTATGCGCAGCTACTATAACCGAAATATCAGGCATATCTATTCATCCTTTATTTATCAGCACTATGACATATTACTTAACCCGCGGATATTGTCAACCCATTTTGCAGCTTTATAGACAAATACACCTTAAGCAAGAATACCCAAGGATACCCTTTCTTTAAAAACAAAATACCATATCCCTGCTGGTTTTAAAGTACAAATATCCCCTTTTTTATAACTTTTTTCCCGGCCAGGCAAAGTCCTATTGCAGAATATCCGGGATTATAATAGAATATAGAAACATGAAAAAATCCAAAAATAAGCCAAGGATAAGTTTACTGCTGGTAATCGATGCCTTATACGGCGGCGGAGCGGAAAGGGTATTTTCCAATTTAGCAGAAAACCTCGATCAAAAAGCGGTCAAACCAATCTGCCTGTTCTATACCCCAAGGCACCTTTATCTGCCGTCACCAGGAATAAAGACATATACCCTTACAAATCATGATAACGCCAAACGTTCAAACCGGATAACAAAGATCGCCCAAATCATTGACTATGAAAAGGTCGATATTGTCATCAGTTTCCTTAAACACGTAAACGTCGAGACAGTAATCGCCCGCGGCATATCCCGGAGGAAACCCAAGCTTGTCTTAACGGAACATACCACCCCTTCTATCTCCCCACAAACATACCAGACTGTAGGAAACCTTAAATACTGCCTGCCGCCTTCTATGTACGGGATAATCGAGAACGCAGCTTTTAAAAAGTATCCCAGGATCAATCCGCATCAGAATAATAACAAACAACTCGCAGATATGATCAAAATCCTTTACCCTTCAGCCGATATGGTTTGCGCAGTATCCGGCGGGGTAAAAGATGACTTGCAAAAAAACTTTGCCATCGAGCCCCAACAAATACAGGTGATCTACAACGGTGTTGATATAGAAAAAGTGTCCCGCCTGGCAAAAGAAAAAATCCCCCCACTAAGATGGTTTCATAAGAAAACCCCGTGGGTCATAAACGTCGCGGCACTACGCATGCAAAAAGGGCAAGAATACTTGCTGCAAATGCTGGAAATATTAAAGCCAAATACTGACTGCAGGCTGGCAATCTTTGGGACCGGAGAAAGAAAAACCGAACTAAAAAACCTTGCCTATGAAATGGATATCCAGGACAACGTCAAGTTCTTTGGTTTCCACCGTAACCCTTTTAAGTTCATGGCGCACGCAAATATATTCATTCTCTCATCTCTGTGCGAAGGATGCCCCAACACCTTATTGGAGGCAATGTGCTGCGGAACGCCGATATTGTCCACTAACTGCCCGTCTGGACCGGCGGAAATAATCAAAGACGGTTATTCCGGACTGCTTGTACCGGTAAAAGACCCGGTAAGCATGGCCAACGCATGCCTGCGCCTCTTAAATGACAAACAACTATCATCGTGGCTTTGCGCTAATGCCAAAAAAGAGGTGCATAAATTCTCCCTGAATAAAATGCTGGAAGGATATACCCGGCTGATCCGTAGACTGGCAGAATAAATCATTCCCTGATAAACATACGATCAGCCATTTTCCTGTCTATTGCAGTTTGATTCTCCGATAAATACCGGTTAATCTCTCTTACGAGCTTAGATAAAACAATATACCTGGCTAACGCCTCTTTCCGGTTAAATACACGGGGATGCGCTTTTTTAAACTCGTTTATTTCTCGGGAAAAACCGGGATAAAGGGATTGTGCCCGGTCTTTAATCCCTGCAGAAAAAAGATACACTTTGTCTTCCTCAAGAAATACCCTCAAGGCGGTTAAACGCTCTAAAACAAAACTCATATCCGTCAAATCCCTGTACCAGGGATGTTTTGGATTAAACACCCACTCCTCCTGTGTCAATGAAAGCAATTTAGCCGAACTATCCAGGAAATTCCTAAGTAAGAATACTCCTTCCGGTAAAATCTTCTTGGGGATTATCCCCTGGTCAAAAATAACCTTTCCTTCCAAAGGCAGGCGCAGTAAATGCAATGGATCCTCGCATAATAAGAAATACCGGGCAGATTCAGGAAATAAGAATTCCGGGAAAACTGACAACCGAAGCAACACCTGGCGCACAAGCCGCATGCAGGATGCAGACTCAACATCATCCATATCGCCTTTTAAAACCACCATCAAACTGCCCAACTTCAGCGGTGGTATCCAGGCTGCCAGTAAACCCGCTTTCAGCTCCGGAGAATTAAAAAATGATCCCTTGATTTGAACAGAACGCGCCTCCAAACCGCCAGGGACACTACCCCCATCATTGATCACGTTATAATCATCTACACCTGGATTGCGCGCTATAACGCGCTGGCGAATGGAGTGCTTTGCCTTCTCTTCTAACTGCCTTAGGAAAAGTAAAAGCATCTGGTCCCGGCTGTTCCTGCGAAGCCTTAAGATGAAACCTGATTTATCGGCTAAATCATTCCGGGAAGGATTAAGGGATCTAACCGCCTTATAAGTAATCCGGCTGAATATCAAACGCTTTTTGTAAAGGGTCAGGGATTTGTCCTGTGATATACGGTTAAAAAGCCTCAAGAACATGAAAACATATCCCAGCAAATCAGTATCTTGAAAACCCCGCAAACCAAATTCCTGGCCCTTAAATAAGTCCTCGCCCCAAATGGCCACATTTCTGCCTTTTAAATTAGAGGCCGTAACCACGTATCTGCGCCAATTAGAGAGATACGCTTCCTGAATAAGCATGAGCTCACGGTCAAAAACCGGCAGGAATCTCCGGCAAAATAAATGAACGCGCCAAAATAAGCATACTTTCTCGAATATCCCGGATGCCGGGAGTTTATCGCCTAAAACAAGAAAAACATCCAGGTCGCTTATTCCGGGAACCCAATTGATACTGGAAGGAGTTTGTTTAAGGATAATACTTCTTACATCGCAGCAATTCTTGCAGTAAAGAATGAATATCTTCAGCGCGGCCCGATAAATGGCTTGCGTAAAAGATGAAAATGGCCGTATAGCGTTTGCCTTTAATACTGCCTCTCTAATCAGGTCCAGGATATCACAATTCGGGCGTTTTGACATTGCATTCACCGTTCAACTATGTTAAAATCTGTAACGACATGGACACATATTTAGAAATATACGGGCTATCCTTAAAGCTGGACTGCCAAAAAGAAGACCTATCCAAAGAATTGATCAGGCCGTTCAAGGGCGCCAAATCCTTCGAAAACAAGCATCCTACGGTTACAGTATCCATTCACGAAGAAAACATTAGTTACGACCGCCTGCCGCAGGCAGTATCAAGTTTTTCCACCCCGCGCAATATTGTATTCAATTCTAAAGAAGGAAAGATCATTGATTATTTCGGCAAAGGAATAGTGACCGAGTCAGACGATAGATCATTATACCATATCTACAGCACAGATAAAAACTTTCTGACGGAAACATTTTATCTTCTGGTAACATCTGCGATCAGCCGCTTCTGCGACCAAAAAGGATACCTAAGGATACACAGCCTGGGGATATCCTGCCGCGATAAAGCCTTTATTTTTCTCATGCCTCCGGGCTTTGGCAAATCAACATTAGCCATGGCGCTTCTTGAAAATAAAGAATACCGCCTCATCTCTGACGATTGCCCATTATACAAAAAAAAACAAATCCTGCCTTTTCCGGTAAGGATCGGGGTAATGGACAAAAAAAGTATCCCGCACATCCCGGAAAAATTCGTTTATCGCATAGACCGGATGGAATTCGGGACAAAATATTTCATTGACCTTGACTTTTTAAACGGGCAAATCGAAAAAAGACCTTTGCATAAGATCGTGATATTTAAAACACGGATGGTGTTGGGCGGGACCCCTTGTATAAAAAAGACCTCCAAAAGTGCTCTCATCAGTTCCTTGATGCGCGATGCGGTAGTCGGGATCGGGCTTTATCAAGGGATGGAGTTCATCTTTAAAAATGGCGCCCAAGAGATACTCCTTAAAATACCTGTACTGATAAAACGTTTAATCCAGGCGGCAGGGCTTTTAGCACAATCAGCTGTTTATGACTTCACATTGACACGAGATACCGCGCAAAACACGAAGGCCTTTAAAGAATTCACCGATAACTTGGATTTTAAGTAAACATTCCCCATGCAGAATAAAACCCCTTTAATAAGCGTGATCGTCCCCTATAGGAATGCCGGGCATAATTTAAGAGCCTGCGTAGAATCACTTATATCCCAGGATTTCCCTGTCCATAACTATGAGATCATCATGGTGGACAATGACTCCTCTGACAATGGCCCGGAAATACTTAAGGCGTACAACCAACGCCTTGTGTTATTACAGGAAAAACATTATCTGGGAAGTTCAGCCGCCAGGAATACCGCCATATTACAGGCAAAAGCAGGGATAATGGCCTTTACCGATTCCGACTGCGTTGCACAAAAGGAATGGCTGTCAAAAATATATGCCGCTTTTAAGCCAAATACCCAGGCAGTCGCAGGGGAAATTTACGCATACCAGCCGCAAACCGCAGTAGAAAAATATTATGAAAAGCATATGTTTCAGAAAACAAACCTTTCTTATAAAAGCCCATACGCTGTAACCGCTAATATCGCAATACGCAAGTCGCTGTTCGATAAGATCGGATTATTCAGCAGGCGGAGGCGCCAAACCGGTGATGTAGAATTTTCCTTCCGGATGATATCAAAAGGGTATAATATAAATTATGCTCCGGAGGCAATCGTCTACCACAAGAACACCTCCACCTTATCCGGCTTATTCAGGAAAATATTCCTGCAAGGGTTCTACGCCCCGCCTTTAGCCAAGGAATATATGGAATTCCTAAAAAGGCGCGAAGACTTTAAACGGATAAATTCAAGCCATTACAAGAAGCTCCTGGCAAACTGCCTAAAGTTAGCGGTTACTGCCGGCAATAAAGAATTGAACCAGGAGTTATTTTTTGATACAATTTCCCTGGCCGCAAAAAAATCCGGAATGTTCTGCGGTTCTCTGCGCTTTGGATTTATCTACCTTTAAACAAGAATAACCATGCCGGAAATAACCATACTCTTGCCCTGCAAGGACCAAAACCCTATCTTCTTCAAAGATGCCCTTTTATCGGTATTTAACCAAATTTCCCCCTCCTGGAAGCTTATTCTCATCCTGGAAAACAATACACCCGCGCAGATCAATAAAATCGCGCAAGGGTATAAAAATGATCCCCGCTTCCACATTGTTGTTTCTAATAAAGGCTCTTTTGCAGGAGCATTAAATTGCGGATTAAACGCCGCAAAAACCGATTACGTGTCCATACTGCTTAGTGATGATAAATTATCCCGGAGGGCTGTCTCCATATTGCAGGAATATATACGTAAATACCCAAAAGTTGATTTCTTTTACTCCTCGCGCCGGCATATCGATTCTTGCGGCAAACCCCGCGGACGAATAATGCCAGCTTATGATAAATTCTCCCTTGACCACTTCAAAACTCGAGGCTCACCGGTAAAGCATCTTTTATGCTGGCGGCGCAAGAAAAGCCTGCTTTTAGGCGGATTCGACGAAGAAATAAGCGACCACGGATGCGACGATAATGACCTGCCATGGAGAATGGCGGAAGCAAAATGCAAATTCATGGCGGTAAAAGAATGCCTTTATTACTACCGTATACACCATGCCTTTAGCCGGTTGAGCGTGCATATTTCGGCGCAAAAACAGATGGATATCATCCGCCGGCGATTCAGGAAACACGGGGTATCCCAGGAAGAGACGGAAAAATATATCCACCGGGCGATCAACGGTTATATTATAAAAGATAAACTGGACAGTTATGAAAAAACAAACTTTCCGGTTATAGGCATCGCAAACTACCGCCGGTTTTCTGCCGGTTTACTCCCGGGATTTATGGGAAATGGCGTACGAAAAAGGGAATTCTTTGCCCATAACACATATTTCCTGCCTTCGGCCGGGCCAGATGGATTAAAAGCGGCAAAACGCATGTGCGGGATAAATGATCCAAACCGCCTGTGGGAAATAATCCTGTTTGCAGGCCCGCCGCAAACCGACGAATTCCCTGAAACATTGTTCTTCGATGACAATATCATCTGGCATAAACGCCAATATGGGATGCCCGGGCAGATCGCAACCGCAAATGTAGCGATAAAAAGCCCCGGGGTAATGTACACCAACAACCATGTTTCTGATATCGTCCAGCGAATA
The DNA here is from genome assembly GCA_964603585.1 of uncultured Planctomycetales bacterium. Classification (GTDB taxonomy): domain Bacteria; phylum Omnitrophota; class Gorgyraeia; order Gygaellales; family Profunditerraquicolaceae; genus CAZRVK01. Next base: position 155,622 of record CAZRVK010000005.1, on the reverse strand, counting down.
TCCCGCCTCCGCCAATTCAAAACCCGGGTAGAAAAACTCTTTGCCGGATGGAACATTATGCTCTTAAACAGCATCCTGTGTTTTGCTGTCGAACAAAACATTAAAACCATCTACTCCCCTACCGCGGCATTCAGCATAGCTAATACTGACCCCAAAAGAAAGGTTCAACCGGAACTTTTTAACCGGATATACGACCGGGAAGTATTGAGATTATTGGACGCTAAGAGGTCGAAAGAGTGGTGGAGAATCAATGTCAATGATAACAGGAACAAATTAATTAAACCGGAAAAGTGCCAGAATATACATGAATGGGGCAAGGTGATATGCATACTGCATGATATCGAGCAGACACTCGGCACAACCGGCGGGGGAAATACTTTCCTATCCGCTCAAATTTCTGCCCGCGCCCTGGATACAATGCTTGAGATCGAAAGAAAATCCGGGGTTAAAGCCACTTACAGCGTTGTTGGCTCGATCATGCCCCGGCTTAAATACCGCATCAAACAGGATGGGCATTGCCTGGCTTTTCATTCTTACGACCATAATCCCGGTGAATATCAGCTCGAGCGCTGCCGGAAAATAGATTACCGGATAAAAGGATACCGGGCTCCCCGGTCGATTATTACGCAAGAGCTTAATGATAATAATTTATGCCACCATAACTTCGAATGGCTGGCAAGTTCTAAAAGATCACTGGGAATAACTTATCCTGTATTTAAGAACAGGATCGTCAGAATCCCGATTGCTATCGACGATTACCCTCTCCAGCAAAAGAAATTAACCTATGCGCAATGGAAAAACGAAGTGATCCGGCTCGCCAAGGAGAATGATTTCGTTGTTATCGGTACCCATGATTGCTATGCCGCTGGCTGGATAACCGGGTATGAACACCTTTTAGCCGAATTAAAGGAAATAGGCAATCTGCGCACCTTGGACCGTGTGGCAGAAGATATCAGATTAACAAACGCATTTTAAGGCACAACCTATGGCAAAAATAATAACCGTATATACCGATATACTGCGGGCGCCGGATATCCTTAATGAACGGCTGACCCCGGTAGATATGTCCTATATCCGCTGGTTCAGTATCTCAAAAGAGCTGGCACATCTGGGACATAAAGTAGATATCGCCAGTAATGAATTCGACTTGCGAGAAAACAACTTCCCCATAATCATGTCTAAAAACCTTAGGCGCGTCCGGCTGGATAAAGTCAAATGGAATAATTACGATGTCGTAAAAACCGTCTACCATGCCGGGTTCAACACCCTAAAGAAATACGGCGGGCTAAAACATCCTTTTATTATCTCAAAACTCGGGTCAGTGGTAGCGCCGGCAGACAGAAAAGACATTTATTTTTACGGCAGGATACGTAAAGACCTTTATGCAGCACAGGAGTTGATCAATAAAACAAGCCGGTATATCAGCGTATTGACCGGTAATGCCAAAAGATTATGGCAGGAATGTTTCGGAATCAAAAACAACCTGCTCATCGTTGCCGGAGCAACAGACAGATTGATCCCTGAAAAAGGCGCATCTCCATATCCTGACGACGGCAGGATACACTGCATCTACGCAGGAAATCTCTATACTAAAGATACCCAGCCGGAGGCAAACGCAATCCTGGTAGAAAAACTTAACACGCTCGGCAATCTACTGGCAAAAAAGAATATCCGCCTTTTTGTCTGCGGCCGGGGAGATATAACAAAGCTGGACCCTAAAGCCATAACCCACCTGGGGGCGATCCCTTACCCGGAAAGCTGGCAATACATTTTTCATGCCGATATAGGGATCGTGCTTTCTCCGGTTAAAAAAGTAAACAATAACGAAAGCACCAAATTATACTACTATCTCCGGGCAGGGCTTCCTACAGTCATGGAAAAAGGGTTCCCCAACGAAAAACTCCTTATCGATGCTAAATTGGGATTTATCAGCCCAAACTCAAAACCAAAGGCCATGGCCCAGGATATCGAAACAGCCGCCAACATAAAGGCCTGGGATAAAAAACACGCTATCCGGCTCATCTTGAATAAACACACCTGGGATAAACGGGCCCAAATATACGATGAAATCATCCGAAAAGAAAAAATATAGGTTTTTCAGCCAACTTAAGTTTGCATCGATAATGCTGGTGGTAATATCCGTGTTCTGCTACAGTTTTGACAGTTTATCAATAATCGGGTATTTACATAAACTGCTGAATGCGGTGTATGCTTTCTGCCGGAACCCATCTTTTGTTTTACTATCCAGCTATTGCCAAGCTCTGGCATTTAAGGCCGCAAAAAACTGGCTCGCCATTATCTCGATTATAACCGCAACCTTCTTTTTGGATTATATATTCAAGAAAAAAAGCCGCATTACCATCTTCCTAATAAACCTGTCTCTCTTATTATCCACCTTAACCTTGACCGAATATTATTTAAGCACGCAAAATAACCAGAAAATCCTTGGTTCTGTAAAATACCTGGCCGATGACAAAGCAATCAATGCCGAAAAGATAAAAAACAGCAACCGCTGGGGTTTTGATGACAAACACCGTGAGTATAAGAAATCCCGGCAAACGGCCTTTAGGATAGCAATCCTGGGCGATTCCTATGTCTGGGGTTCCGGATTAGAAAGAAAGGATTCCTTCAGCCACATCCTGGCGGCACAATTAGAAAAATTATACGGGAATAAGATCGAAGTATTGACCTGGGGTCGGCACGGATGGAGCACCCAGGATGAACTCGATTTCTTAACTGGCGAAGGCAGCAAATTCCAGATCGATTATCTTATCATCGGGTTCGTAAAGAATGACCCCGAGGTACGAGGGCTGGCAAAACCCCGCCGCTACCTGCGCATAAAGAACAATTTATTCAAGAACACTGCTTATCTTATTAACCGCGGGATCGAGTCTATTACCTACGAAATGTATTGGAGGGATCTTTATTCCGGCGGGAATTGGCAGGAGTATAAAAAAGTGGTCGCGCAATTAAAGGACCATTTACAAAAAATAAAAATACCCTGCCTCTTTATTACCCTGCCGACCATGGAAAGATACAACCGGGTATCTTATCAGGGCAAACTAAAGGACCTTGGATATTACTACGGGATGCTTTTTAAAGTGCTTGATGAAAATGGGATTGATTACCTTGACCTGTACCCGAAAGCGAACGCGCGTTTCGGCAGTTATACTCCGCAACAAATCAGGAAGGAATTATGGGCCAACCCTGCCAACGGCCACCCCAGCCGTATATTACACCAATTCTACGCCGAGGAATTGCTGGATTACCTGACAAGCAAAAGAATTGTCCCTTCGCCATGACGAAGTTTGGACTCAAGGTATATTTTTCCTGAAGAATCTGCTCCGGATGAACCGTAAAGGCTTATAAATGCTTCCGACAGTATTATCCAAGACTTCCCTATAAGCAATAAAACAATACAGGGCCAGGAAAAGGCCTTTTGCTTTGGTGAGAATATCAAAAATAAAATAATACCGGGGACGGTACCTTCCGTTTTTATCCAGGGATATCCCGTATTTGGCGGGATGAACCGCTAACAGGGAGTAAGAAATACCGAACCGGGAACAATCAAGGGAATCGATATACCGCCTGTTCTTAATAAGAAACGCGATGGTCTTAAAAAAATCAACCAGTGATTCCCCCGGGTATCCATACATGATATAAACGCAAACCCGGATCCCGGCGCGCTTAGTCGCAGACAAAACCTCCCGGGCAAAGGAGAGTGAGAAATTCTTATTCATGGCATCGATGATCTTTTGCGAGCCGCTTTCTATACCATAACTCAAATGCATACATCCGGCCTTACGCATTTTGGTCAGTAGTTCAGGCCTTAAGAAATCATCGATCCGGGATGACCCTCCCCATTGAACAGCCAGGCCATTTTTTATTAAAAGGTCGCATACCTCATCTATGTGTTGAGCGGAACCAGACAAAATGGAATCATTCTTAATGAAACGTGAAATTCCATATTTAGTGCTCTGTTCTTTGAATTCCCGGAAAATCACCTGCGGAGACTTTGAACGGGCATGACCCCACAGTAACGGACTGGAACAAAATGTGCATTTGTTAGTACATCCGCGCAGCCACAAGATCGGTAAGGCCAGATTGTCCTTATTAAGCCTGTAATAATCATCGATTATGCCGGAAAAATCCGGGAGCGGCAATTTATCGATCTCCGAAATAAACGGCCTGTGCCCGCCAAAGATGATCTTACCTTCAGAACGGAAAAAACCACCTCTGCAGGGAATTAACATGCGCTTATTTCGGAAATTATGCACTATTTCATTAAGGGTTTCCTCGCCTTCTGCGACCACAACTGCATCTACCGGGGAACTATCGATAATCTCTGCGGCATTAGATGCCTTGCATTCAGGGCCACCCAAAATTACGGAAATATCTTTTCTTTTTTCTTTAAGTAAACCGGCTAAATACAAGGAAAAAACAATAGAGGTCTTATAAACTGAAAAACAAACCAGGTCAGGAGCATGCGCGATAATATTTTCCGCCGTAGTTTCTACCTCGGCGCGTATTTTAGGGAGCACTTGTTTAAAAAACTTTTCCCGCCTCATCCAAAGGTGCTTGGACTCCTTATCCCAGAGATACCTATGCCCGGATGAAACGCCAAGGAATAATTTAATGTTTAAGTCATAAACAAACGGAGCAAAACCTTTTTGCTTAAGGTATGCAGAAAGAGAAGCCACCCCCAAAGGAGGACGGATAAACCCACCTCCATTTCCGTAAGTTTGTGGGATATACATATACGGGGAATGGACCAGCACAATACCGGGTTTTAGGGAAAGTTCTTCTTTCATTCAGTTTTTTATGTAGTTAAGCCATGCCTGGAAATCGGTGACCTTTGCCAGTTCATACATCTTTTGATCAAAGAGGTCCCGCACCGAATGGTAATACCTAAGATGCGACTTTGCCTTTTGCCGGCAGATAAGATTTTGCTTAACCCAGGCATCCGGATCCTTAATGCAGGTATTGATAAACTTAATATGCCGGTTCTCTTTGCGCATAAAAGTATGCCTCCCAGGCCCAAAATGCCTGATCCCGGGATGCCGGCATGCGCAGGAGAAATACGGCAGTTTCAATAAATTGCGGTGGTGTCTTTTCAGAATAGCGATATACAAGCCGTAATCCATAAGATATTCCGGAGGGGTTATAGCTATGAGCTTTAAGAACTCCTTATCGGTAAACGGGGAAAATTCAGTGCCTAAAAAGCATTCCCAAGGGCAGGTAAACGCCGTGCCGCGGAAACTTCCGTAATAAAGCGACGAAAGGAACGACCGGAAGATCAGTTCAACCGAGGATAAAAAAACCGTGTTTTCTCGAGCTAAAGCCTCTTTGCTGTTCAGGCGGCGGACCAGTAAGTCTTCCAGGCATCCGAGGCTATTTACAAACCGTTTTGAAAAATACCCGAGTAACTGGCGCCTTAACTGCCCGGGATCATTACTCGGCCTGAAGAACTGGTTATAGATTTTAATGAACTCCCCTCCTAAGAATTCCCCTCCGCCCCTACCAGAAAGCGCAGGGTTATTTGTTTCTACATACCTTATTCGCTCAAAAAAATACGGAGAAAAATCAACCGGTTTGGTGCCGGCAATCACATTGTGGCGCAATTTAAACTGCCGGGACAGGCGTTTTGCGCAAATGACGTTTCTGTCCGTTTTTTCATCAAGATACGCGTTCATATACGTAATAAACTTCAAGCCCTGGGCCGCCCCAACCGGGATTAGGCCAAGAATGAACCGGGTATCCAAGCCTCCGGATAAATCACAGTGGTCTATGTCAAACCGACTTAACCCGGATGTTACCACATGCCTTAGCCTGTCTTCGAAACGCTCAATGAAATATCCCTTTGGCCTGTCCCTCTGGATATGGATATCCACATGTTCATAAGCATCTATCCCGGCTAAACCATCCTTCAGTGTTAAGGCCGATGCCGGTGGAAGCCTTAAGACGCCTTTAATCAGGGTCCTCTCTCCCATAACTGCACCAAAGATAAAATACTTTGCAACTGCCTGCGGATCAAGGACAGGTTTAAGCTCCTTGTATTTTAGTATCGGCTGATATTCTGAACAAAAAATGAATATTTCATTGGAATCATAATAAAACAACGGATAAAGCCCAAATGTATCGCCTGCCAAAATCAACCGTTCTTTTCTTTTATCCCATAATGCCACTCCAAAGGTACCATTGAGGCCCTTTAAGAATGATACCCCAGATTGAGAAAAACCTTCCAGGCAGAAAAGCGCCGGGTCCACCCAAGGCTTACAGGAAAATGCCGCTTTATCGGCGCCCCGGTATTCAAGGATCCTTCCTCCAAATACAGTTACCTGTGCATTGCGTTCATCGCGGGCTATTAAATTTTGATTTACATCCGGATGATCCGCACAATAGAACATAGCCTTGCCGCAATCAAGGCTGTAGACCTTACGCTGTCCACCCAAGGAAAGGCAATCGCGGAATCCAGAGAGCGTATCCTCGTCAAAACCCGAATGAACGCGTTTATTTACAATTCCCAGGATAACTGACAAATTTTACCTCCTTAAACCTCAATCCGGTCACTCCTCACCGCGTGATTTTAGAGACCCCAGATTAGAAGACGAAAAAACATCATCCAACCGGTAAAGATTGATATAAAGCGGTACCGGACGGCAAAAAGGCCGGCGCTTGAACTTAAAATACGGATGCAGCCATGACATAACCGGTTTTACGTGTTTAAGCATTATATCGTCATAACCGATATAACACCTGCCGCTTATGCCTGAAGTAAGGATGTATTTACAACTGCCCTGCTGGTATGCATCAAAAATAAACGGCCAGATCAGTACAAAACCGAAAGAGCCGCCGATACCGGCGTTTTTGCGAAAATCAGTGGGGATAAATGAAGCTACATCCGGGTCATCCACCCGGTTAAGCATCCACCATGAAGTTATGATCTGGCTCTTGGGGATATTATTCTGTTTAAGCCAGCTCTTAATAGGCGTTAAATTGAATGTTTCGGCGGTAATCTGGTAACTTTCGTAAGCGGCAACAGAGATAAATACGCAAAGGATAACTTTAGCTGCCAAATTTGCAATACACTTTCTTTGGGCAGACAAAAAAGAAATTAACTGTGCAATAGAGACGGCATAAACAGAAACCATCCAGACTAAATGCCGTATTTTTAAAGGATGCCGTCCTAAAAACGCGACAACCGCCAAAAGAGATGCGGCGATGCAAAAAACGGAAAAGAACAATAATACCGGCTTCTTCCGTATGATGATTGAATAAACCAATACGTATAAACAGGAGATCGCCGTAACCGAGCTTATCAGGATATATTGCAGAGAAGAGAACATCTGGTAGAATATCCCGCTGTGAAAATATACCGGGGTACGGATATGTGCCATGTACGTTTCTTCTCTTTTCATAAACCAAAAAAGCTGTCCCAGATAATCATACCCCGGAGAATGCCAGAATAACAGGAACCAGAACAGGCAATACCCTAATACCACCCCCAGCACAAAATGAACGTTAAACTGGAACCAACACAACCTGTTGATCTTATCCCGGGTAAAGATGCTTAATCCTATCACTGCCAATATCAGAGCAATGACCAGGGCGTAACCGGAATAATGCATGAAGAAAATAGCGACAGTAGATACCCCAAAAACAAATCCCTGCCATGATTTACGCGTGTTTAAGCCCGAAAATAGAAAAAGCAGGGCTAATAAGAACGCGCTTTCTATGAATACCGCCGGATATAAAGTGCGCGCGTAATTCATGCGCACAGGATACAAGGCATAGATTATGGCCGCCAGTTTCGAAAGGTCCTTATCGAACAACTTGCGGCAGAGAAGATAAAACAAAATGATATTGATAAAACCAAGGAGTGCGGCGATATAGAACGCGCTGGCTTGATCACGCCCCGATAAAAGATAGAATGGCCGGCAGATAAAATAGAGTAACGGCCCGCTCCCTTGAAGGACAAAGGCACGGGATTCATCATCATCCAGGATGGTTACGCCGCCAAGATCCCGAAAATGCAGGAATGCGCTGAAAACCAGCGTAAATATCAGGATTATTGATAACCGGTTTTTATTTAACCAATGGAGTAAGGACATACGGATAAATTATTTATCGTTGTTTTACTGATTGATTTTAATTTTTCAAGCCCGGAGTATGACGAGGATATCCACTATGAGTCTGATTATACCTATTTAAGACGAGAAATCAAGGCAATTGTTCCTGGTTTTGAAAATACCGCCAATACATGTATGGGGCGGTCGAGACCGCCCCCACACATAATCGTTTTTGGCTTTTATTATCATTATTTATATGATATATTCAAAGCAATATGAAAATCACCTGCATCTCGCCTTACCCTGTCTTACCCCTTTCTTACGGAGGAAAGATCCGGATATTCAAAATTTGTTCCGGGTTAGCGGCACAAGGATTCGCCGTCGATATCATTGCGCCATGCGGATACATAAGGCAAAAAGAAAACACGGGGAATAACCCGCGTTTTTATAATATATATTACCCTTTTATCCATTCATTTTTGTTTACTGACCGGCCATTCCCATACCAGTTCCTCGCCTCCTTTCATCCGGGATACCGTTTTCTTATCCACAGGCATCTTGATCATTCGGATATATACCAGTTTGAACACGCCAGCTTCGCTGACCTGACGGATTGTTTGCCTAAAGAAAGCACTATAATATATAATGCACAAAATGTAGAGTTCGATTACTCGCGCTCCGAATGCCGGATGGCCGGAATAAAAGACCTGGTTTCCCGCAGAATATACCGTTTAGAAAAAAAGCTTGTCCATGCGGCGGATAAAGTCCTGGCCTGTTCCGCGGCTGACAAATCCAGGTTCATCGAGCTATATGGAGTATCCGGCTCAAAAATATATATCGCACAAAACGGAATAGACCTGGAGCCAAAACCAGGAGAATACATAAAGACACTGGCAAAAACCAGCCCCGGACTGCAAAATTACAAGAAAATCGCGGTCTTTTGCGGAAGTAACGTCCCGCATAACCGCGCGGCAGCAGATTGGATCATCCATCACCTGGCTCAACAGCTAAAAGATGAATGGGCAATTGTAATCAAAGGAGGTTGCGGCAAAAGGTTTCATTCCTGCCGCATGAAGAATGTTTTTATTGACGACCGTATCGATGGTTTTGCAGAATATGCCGCGCTTTCGCCGGTTGGCCTAAACCCTGTTACCTTTGGAGGAGGCACATCATTTAAAATACTGGAATACCTGGCCTTTAACTTAAAGGTGGTCTCAACCCCATTCGGTATGCGTGGATATCCCGATCTAATACCCATGGTAAAAACCGCAGAATTAAACCAATTCGCTGAAGCGATCGAAACCGCACACCAGATCCCCTCATATCCCCGGGATTTGCTGAAAAATTACTCTTGGGATATAATCACCCGGGATTTAAACCAACTTTACCTGGAAACCGTTTCAGAAAAAAGTTGAGCGAGTGCCTTTGCTCCGGCCTGCCAAGAATACACGTAATCACTACAAGGCTTCTTGCTTAAATCGCCGGATAATGCAAGAACGATCCCCTGGCGTATCCCCTGCTTATCCGGAAATACGTAATGCGTACTACTACCGCCAGCTTCCCTTAGTTCCGGGGTGTCGCTTGCCACAACCACCGTACCTACACGCCTTGCCTCTAAAACCGGCAGACCAAATCCTTCGTATATGGAAGGAAATACAAAAAGTCCTGCCCCTTGATAAATATGCGCAAGATATTTGTCTTCTACATACCCTAAACAAACGATATCCTGGGAGTGCTTATCCAAGATCGAGCGAATCCTGCGGTATCTCCATCCCTTTTGGCCTATCAATACTAATTTGTATCCGGGTAATAACCCCTCATTCTTCATTGCAATGAATGTTTCCATTAACAAAGCAATATTCTTCCGCGGCTCCCATGTCGCCACAGAAAGGATATAGGGAAAATCCAGATGATAAAGCCTCCGTGCCTTTTCTACTTCTTCCTGGGGATAAACACGAAATTGCTCCGAAGCTGAAGGAGGCATGATCAAAGAAACATTCCTGCCGCAATATTCATAAAGGCGCTTGGCGGTCCCTGAAGATACCGCTACCAGATGATCGGCTTTTAATACATCGCTCTTAAAAAACAACTTCTGCATCAATAAGGAATTGATCTGCATACTCTGCGGGGAGACGGCAAAACACAGGTCATGCACGGTGGATATGGTTTTAACGCTCCTGGGAAGATGCGGAAGAAGAGTAGCTGTGGCCCAAAAAATATCCAGAGGATCATTTTTACAGAGACAATGACAACGTGTCTTCAGCCATAAATTAAGCTGGCGAGCAAACAAGCGCGGAATACCGGAATCAATCCGTTTTATCCAGCGGCCAGACCATAACGGCATCTCGATCGGGCGGCTGCTGTAAAGAAAGAACTTCGCCTGTGGTAAAAGCGCATCGAGATTACGGCAAAGCTCATACGCATACCGGCCCAGTCCGGTGCGCCTGTCAGATATATAACGGGCATCTATTCCGATGTTCATATAAAACCCTTTTGATCCGTAAAAATCCTATATCACGCCAATAGAGAATCTATATACTCTACCGATACCTTCATCCCGCGCTGAATGGCTTTTCTTTTCTTTAACATCCTGCCGGCTTGAATAAAAGCCGCCAGGTAAGCCCTAAGAACGGTAAAAAATATACGCCTTTTTTCATAAACATAAATAAAATGCGAATAAAATGAATACAAAAGATACTTGCAGATCAACCTGTACGGCATATTCTTTATTACCACAAAGAGCGTATTCCGGGCGTTGTAATAATCGGCGATATTCTTGCCGGTAAGGAATCCATGATGATAAACCCGGGCGCGCGGCACATAAAGGCATTTATACCCTTTGATCTGCGCGCGAAAGCTTAAATCTACATCTTCGCAATAAGCAAAAAAATCTTCGTCAAATAAGCCGACATCCTCAAACATCTTGCGGCGGTAGATCGCAGCGGCGGCGGATGCGCCAAAAACATACCCCGGCTGGCTAAACTTGGCCCCATCTTGATCCCAGGCGCCGCAGTTAGAGGCAAATCCTGCTTTGCTAAGTTTATCCCCTGCGGAATTAATAATACTCCGGTCTTCCATAAAAAGCACTTTCGACGCAGCAAAACCGGCGGAAGGATCAGATTCCATTGCCTTAACCAGTTCTTCCAACCAGTCATATTCGGGATATGTGTCATTGTTAAGCAAAACGATGTATTTCGCCTCTTTATCATCCAGGGCTTTGCCGATACCGGAATTTACCGCCTTGGCAAATCCTTTATTACTGCCAAGGGACAATACCTTAACCCAGGGATAATGTTCTTTTAAATAACCGGCCGAACCATCGGTTGAACCATCATCGGCTATAATCACTGCAAAACCCGGAAAAGATTGCTTTTTTAAACCATCCAGGCAGACGGATAAATGCTGAAACCCGTTAAAATGCGGAATAACCACCACCACTTCTTTTTTATCCATTGTTTTTATACCCATCCATAGACAAAAGCTTATGATAAATCTCCATAGTCTTTTCTGCCAATCGCCCATAATTATATTTCAAACAGTATTTTTCAGCCGATTTCGACAATTCATCCCTGCGCATTTTAGAAGAAAGAAGTTTCTTTATTTTATCAAGCAGGTCATTGGCATCACCCGAGTGGAAAAGCTCAATACAAGCACAAGCCTCATACACCTCTTTGTTAGGACAAAGGTCAGAGGCAATGACCGGTTTATGATAAGAGATCCCCAGCCCCATCGAACCTGAACCATTGGTGCTGGTAAAAGGCGCCAGCACAATGTTAGAGGCAGCCATAATACTGGCGGCATCTTCTTCTGACAGGTACCCGGTAATAACTACCCTTTTATCCAGGTTCTTCATTCTGATCAACCGCTGGAGCTGCCGCAAATAAGATGCCCCGGAGGCCCCCTGCAGACCGCCGGCAATCAACAGGCAAACGTTATCCGGAAGGCCCCGCATACTCTCAAGCGCCACTTCATACCCTTTCGCAGGATTGATAAACCCGAAGATTGTCAGGATTATTTTATCCCTCAACCCATATTTATCTGCGGCCGATGAACCGCTACCGCAAACCGTGCGGCGAACGACAGGCGGCAGGTCCGTAGAGATTTTTTCTTTCTTAACCCCCAAGCCTTCTAAAACCAACGCATCTCTTCGGTTATGCAGAAATAAATGATCCGCTTTAGCATAAAAACGCTCAAGCCATATTTGGTTATTAAAAGGAGCATAAAGCATATTCCTTAATCCGAACTCGAGATCCTTCAATAAGCCCCCGGTAAGCGGTTTAGGAGAAATCGGGACAAGCAAGGAATGCAAGGTAAATACCTTAGGGCTTTTTACCTGATTGATCAGTATTGAAAAGTGATCGATATAAGGATTGCTATGGATAAACAAACCATATTCATACTGTATATGCACAATATCTGCCCCATTCAGCCTTTTACCCAATGCCGAATAGTAAAACGGGTTGGCAGAAGGCGAAACAGGGACAACCTCGATCTTGCACTTTTTAGAAAGCTCATTCACCAACCGTTTTGAATAATCAGCGATCCCGCATCGGGTATTCCATGTAGTAAGAAGTTTTATTTTCATTTTATAAGGTCAAAACCGGAACTGGGCGATGATCTTTTGCCCCATTACCGAGATTTGACTTTTCTCATTTTTCTTAAAAAGGTTGCCGGCCAAATAAACCAGTATAAGCTTAAGATATCCCAGGAAGAAGGACAATATGATCATACACCTTAACATAAAGGAAATGCCCCATCCATAGTGTTTGGCATGGAATCTATACATACTTTTATAGAATTGGGTATAATCCTGCTCTTTATTATTTGTGCTTTGCCCTCCGAGATGCAGACAGCGCGCTCCGGGTAGATAATACACCCGCCAGCCTTTGCTTTTTGCCCGCATACACCAATCCGCTTCCTCCCAATACAAAAAGAACCTTTCATCCAAGATCCCAATCTGGTCGATAACCGGTTTTTTGATCATAAAACAGGCCCCTTGCACCATTGCTACTTCACGCAAAGTATCGTGCCCCCAATCAGTGAGAAAATAATCTTTTACCAGCCTGTGCCTGGGGAATAATTTACCGAAAAAAGTGTATTCAAACAGTGCCTGCGCCGGGCTTTGCGGAATACCGGTACAGGAAGGATTAGGACTTGAGGCGCCTTCCTTATCCACCAGCTTTGCCCCGACTATCCCGGCTTCATCCCGGCTGCGCATGAAATCCACCATAACCTGGATCGCATCGGGATATAATACTGTATCCGGATTCAATAAAAGCGTAAACGGCGCCGGGTATAACTTAAGCGCGATATTAGTAGCGGCGGCAAACCCGATGTTTTTTCTGTTTACAATGAATTGAACTTCGGAGAACACTTTGCTTAGGCATTCGAAAGCAAATTCCTGTTCATTATTATCAACTACAACTACCTTATACTTAAGATCGCAGATGCTCTTATATACGGAAGACAGGCAGTCAAAGAGCAGGTTTTCGCTATGATAATTAACGATGATTATAAGTAATTCCATATCCTAACCGTTCATTGAGAGAAAAAATACCGTAAATATACCCGGCCATGATAATACGCATGAAGCGCGGATACAATGACACCTGCGGCCCCATCCTTATACGCTTTTTGTTTGAAAAAGTAGTAATGAAAGCTTCCGGCGGGAACAGTGAACAATTTTAATATTGTTTTAGGCGCACAAAACCGCTTGAGCCTTGAAACCTCATCAGGCAAATAATATTCCAAGCGCATCAAAAAATCACCGACCGAATCATAATTATAATGGATCAGCGGCTCACTAAGGTAACCTGCCTTACCGGATAATTCAAGCTTCTCGTGCACATACTCACCAGCGAAATTACCAAAGCCTTTTTTGAACAATCTTAACTGATAATCCGGGGATAGACTCCGGACACACTTCTTCCAATAGTAATTCTTCCTGGGGATAAAAAACCCGGCATAATCAGAACCGCTATTTACCACCCTGCGGATCTCTTCGGCTAAAGCAGGCGTCACCACTTCATCTGAATCAAGGCTTAATACCCACTCCTGCGTTGCCAGGCCAAACCCGAAGTTCTTAATAAGGTTAAGGCCCAGGCATTTTCTATCAATAAACTCCTGCGGAGGCAAGAATATCTTATTAGTATATTTCCGGCATATATCCACGGTATTATCCGTACTCCCACTATCCAGGACAATGATCTCTTCGGCCCACTTTACGCTTTCAAGGGCCTGGGCAATCTTTTCCTGGCGGTTAAAAGTGATCATTACTACGCTTAGTCCGGGATCAGTCATCTTGGCGCTCTTTTAAACGGAATCAATCTCCTGTTCTCGTATTTTAATGAATAAACCTCCGTCTCCGGTAAAGAATATCCTCCCTGCGCTTGTGGATAAACCGCTTCCACTTCCAAATCCCGGCTGTTCAAAACCACCCGCGCTAAAGAACTTATCTCATCATCACGGGAAACTGCAAGTTTCGGAAAATCCAGTAAATACAGCTTTCCCTTTTCAGGAAAAGGTTTAGGAATGGAACCGATATCCATAGCCCAGTTTTTCCATAAGATATAATCATTTTCATACTGATACAGATTGACCCGGCAGGATAAGAAATAAAGCAGGATAAAAACCAGGGTTACAGCCCTTGACACCCATTTTCGCATGAACTTCTCTGATCTTAAGGCCAACGCAAACAAGGCACATAATCCTATTGAAGAAAGATAGACATACCGTGACTGCGGAGAAAATTCAAACGGCAGTATCGGCAAAAGTGAAACGATTACCCAAAAAAACAAGAACCTTATCCTTTTGTCCCTTAAGGAAAGATAAACCGCCAGAGAAAATACCGCCCCCATAAAAATTCCTTGTGCCGCCCCAAAAACCCGGCTAACCTGCGGGCTAAAAATATCCGCGACCGCTTTAACGGCATTATCAAAAGGAAATACCATGTATTTAAAGTAACCGAAAATATTCTCCAGGATATGCCTTCCTATATAGTAATACTGGTTCTGCATGGGTAAATACGCCTGATTAAAGCTGCCGATTGCAAAACTGACCAGCAGATAGGCAAAAGAGATAATCGCAAACGGTATATATTTTCTGATATCCCGGTTTATCGAAAAACCACGGGATAAAATACATTCGTACCCCAAAAACAATAAAGGCACGATTATTGCCGTTGGTTTGACCACCAGGGATAAGGTGTAGAATACCAAGCTCAAGACATAGGCCCTGGTCTGAAGCAATTCCTTAAAACGCACAAACATTAAGAACGACACCATGATAAAAACTGCGCAAAGAGAATGGTGAAATGCCGCAATATAAACTACGGCCTCGATATTAGCCGGATATATACCGAAAAAAAGCGCCGCCAGGAATGCGCACTCATTATTTTGGGCGATTTTGAAAGTTAAACGATACACCAAAAGTGCCGCTGTAATATGTATGAGCAGTAAAACCAGGTGATAGCCTACAGGTGATAACCCGAATGCTTTGTACATTAAAAGAAAGAATAAATTGCCCACGGGGGTCAAATAGAATGCGGCGGCTTTGTTGTAACCAAAGAAATACTGCCAGTTAAAATGGTCAAATATCGTTTTATCGAGCCAAACAAAAGTGTCATATCTAAAATAAAAGGAAACCACTTTATAGTATGTTAAAACAATGATGATAATAAGAGCCGGGATCAAATAATTGATCTTTCTTGTCATTTTCGGACGGTTGCCAGTGATCTTTCGATGATATTTAGATACTCCCCGAATATACGGTCCGGAGATAACCTTTCCCTTACGCTGCGAGATGCCATTACTCCCACATTCCGGCGCAATTCCACATCCTCTAATAAACGGATGATGCCATTTACTATCAACCTATAATCACCCCGGATCAAAAATCCATTCTCCCCATTCTTTATTAACTCCCCTGCCCCGGATTTGCGATAAATAATGACCGGGATCCCGTATGCCATGGCTTCAGCGGCCACCATCCCATAAGGCTCCAGATAAGACGAAGGCATGACGAAAATATCGATCTTCCGGTAAAAACCACGCATATCACTTATAAGCCCAAGCATCTCGATATGCCCCTCTAATTTATATTTACTTATAAGATCCTTAAGATGCACACGGTATGCCTGCGAAGAATCTGCTCCGCAAACCAGGAACCTCACCCGGTAACCATTTTCAATCAACACCCCCGCGGCCTTAAGGAAATCCTCTATCCCCTTATGTTTTACATGCGTACCGGCAAATCCTATAACAGGCATCTCCGGTTCTTCCCTCTTAGTAAAAAGAAGCGCGTCCTGAAAAAGATAATCTCTTACCGGTGGTGGAATGATGCTTGAATGACCGCGCAAGTTATTCTTATAAGAAAAACTCTCGAAAGAAAGGTTTGATACGAAATTTAGATGCACGGAAAACTTCCTTAGTATCCCCGAAACCGCGGATTTATGCTGACGGCGATTAAATAACCTCATTATCTTATGCCTATCGCCATTAAATGGATCGAGTGTTTCGTGGATATTCCAGATAACCGGGATCCCCAGCCGGCTGGCTGCCACCGCAGGCAAAGGGTTAACCAGGCAATTTACCACGACAAGATCGATCTTGCTGGCAATGAACAATTCCTGCAGGGCCTTGACCGTTAGAGCGTTCGTACAGACAAAATCAGAGAACTTTCGTTCAATATCCGGGTCATAGTTCCATATATCCCAGAATAGATCGTAATGCCTGATTAAAGGCTTAAGGCCGGAGACTTCAGCCAAACGATTGACCGAGCCTGGGCCAGGAGATAAGAATACCGGCTCCCCTAAACCATATTGCGAGATCTTTTCTCCCAGCCACAGCAGATAAAGGCCTGCGCCTTCCAGGAAGTTATCCCGGCAAAGATGGCTAACTAAGAGGATCTTCTTTGGCCGCGGAATATTCATCTATAATAGTGTCCTTAGGGCCATCATTTAATATTCTTCCTTTATCAAACCAGATTATCCTATCGCAGATTCTCCTTAGATCATCCATGGAATGCGAAACGAATATTATGGTTTTCCCCGATCTTTTATATTCATTGATCTTGGTAAAACATTTATCCTGGAATTCCCTATCTCCCAAAGTCAGCACTTCATCGATAAGCATGATATCCGCAGGCACATGGACGGATATCGAAAACGAAAGGCGTGTGATCATCCCCCGCGAAAGCCTTTTAAGCTGCGTATCGACAAAACCACGAAGGCCGGCGAATTCGATGATCTCTGGCGTTTCTTTTCTTATATCTGCCATATTAAGGCCGAATAAAGCACAAATAAGATAAATATTCTCCCGGCAGGTTAAGGTAAGATCAACCGCTCCCTCAACCGATATTAACGGCACTACTAAACCGGCAACCGACACCTCTCCCTCTGTAGGCCTGGTAATAGAAGATACCAGCCTCATGACCGTAGTCTTTCCGGCGCCGTTTGCTCCGATCAGTCCTACGGATTCGCCTTTGGCGACCGTAAAAGAAATATCCCGTAAAGCCCATAAGTAATCCCGGGATGAAAAAAGCTTTTCCCGTAAATGATACCTCTTTGAAGCATTCTTGAACTCAATGACGGTATTTATCATATCAAACTATATCCGCAAGGATAGGCTCATTTTTCTTAAACACTATATATCCGGTCAATAAAGTCAATCCGGAAATAAACACTGCCATAAAGAAATCCTCCCAAACCAAAGGGCTGTTATGCAAAAGTGCATAGCGGTAACTCTCGATTAAACCCGCCATAGGGTTAAGAAAATAAATCCCCCTTAAGTCCTCCGGGATTATCCCGGTAGAATACCCTATCGGGGAGACCAACATTAATATTTGAAGTATCAGCGCCATGGCATGCTTTATATCCTTTAAATACAGGTTAATTACGGAAATTATTAAACATACTCCTGCGGTAAACACTATCTGGATTATCAGTATGGGGATAAAAAGGAAGGCGTAAACCCCCAGATGCACATCATAGGCCTTAAACACTGCCACCATTATGACCAAAGATATCAGTAAATCATAAAGATTAGAAAGAATAGTACCGAGGACCAAAGTGGATTTAGGGAAGTTTATCCGCGTTATCAGGCTGAAGTTATCGGAAAGAATAGTTACCCCGGAAGAGACCGAAGAAGCAAAAAATGCCCAAGGGATGATCGCCGCTATAATAAGCGCCGGATACGCCACTCCTTCAGAAGGAAATTTAGCCATTTTGGCGAAAATAAAGGTAAACACAAACAGGGAAAAAACAGGCTGGATCATCGTCCAGGCAAAACGCAGATAGGTTTGTTTATACCGGATTTTAGTGAATGTAACCGAAAACACAAACACCAACTGCCAATACTTTAAGAAACCGCCGGTTTTTGAAAACATACATCTCCTTTATACGGGGACAATTTATTTACAGGCAGTCACCGCTTAACTGCTGTTTGAGCTAATTATACTGCTATCCGCCATAAATTCAAAGCATCTTTGCCTTATTCCGGACAGATTATCACATCGCATTTCTCCACAGGATACGGCTTAAAGCCTTTAAATATCTTAAATTGCAGTGTATAATAATATATTAAAGATACCCCCCTGGCGCAACTGATAAACCGCCAGGCAGACGGAGCCGCATGGAAAACAAGAAAAATAGTAATTCCGCCCTATTCGAACGCCATCCCAAGAAAACAATCCTGTGTTTTCTTATAATAACCGCTCTTACCCTTGATTACTTAAGCGCCAATATCTACAGGTTCATGCACGGGTATTCCTGGGCGGCAAGACAAGAAGAACGTCACAATATCGAGTATAAAAGGCTGGAAAAAGCTTACCGGGAGCAATCGAAACTATACCATCATGACCTGGCCAAAAATAAAACCGTTCTCGGGGTCATTTGGGGATGCAACAGGTCAGATTATTATACCAATTCCCTGGGATTCCGGGACAAATCAACAAGACAGATCCCTTTGATCCCGGAGAACATTCGCCTTGTCCTTATCGGAGACTCTTTTACGGAAGGATTAGGCATAAATTATGAACATACATTTGCCGGGCTGATCGATACAGCATTATCCAAAGAAAACATCGAAGTACTCAATGCCGGGGTAAGCTCATATTCGCCGATCATCTACTGGAGAAAGATAAAGTATCTTATCGAAGATGCCGGTTTAAAATTCGACCGGTTAGCCGTTTTCCTGGATATAAGCGACGCGGCTAATGAAGCAACAAACTATTCTTTGGACGAAAGCGGCAACGTTGTCTGGTCTGATGCGCAAGGATACGTGCCGGCATGCACAATTGATAAAACCGAAGGATACTATATGACCCTGTGGAGAAGGTTTAAAGCCAGTTTCAAAAATAATTCGATACTATCATATACGATTATAAGTAATTTATACAGCCACTTTGCCCCAAAGGAAGAAACTACCCTGCAAAGAGATGTTGACATTTATAACATAAGCGCATGGACAATTGACGATAAACTATATAGGGAATATGGCCAGCAAGGGATCCGTGAAATGCAGTTTTATATGGATAAACTGTATGATCTGCTAAAAAAGAATAAGATCAAACTTACGGTGGTGGTTTACCCGTGGCCGCTACAAGTCATCCATCATGATCTGGACTCGATCCATGCCAAACACTGGAGCCAATGGTGTAAAAAGCGCAAGGTGGATTTTATCAACTCTTTCCCCTACTTCGTAGACGGCGATAAAGAAACCAGCGCGCAACCGGCCGTTAGTGAATATTTCATTAAAGACGACATGCATTTTAATGAAAAAGGCCATCGTTTAATGGCGGATATTTTTCTGGCCGAATATAAGAAGTAAAAGCGGCAGGGGAAATTGCCTGCCGCCCCAAATCTTTATCCCTTACTAACCATTTTCCCTCAAAATCCCGGCTATTTCAACGGCAACAGCTTTATGCCACTCGGCTGTCGGATGATCATCAAGGATATATGCACGATCGCCTATTATTTCCGGCTGACCAATAATTGTCACCCCCCTTATAAAATGCCCGGGCGTTTTAAATGCGGCAACAGCTCTTTTTAATGGTTCGACAAAATCTTTCTCGCATAAAACAATTATTTTAATCCCGCTTAAATCCTTATGGCTTGCCTTAACAACGGCGTTTAGAAAAACTTTCGCCTCTGTCTCCATAGGTATAGAAATTACAGGAGGCGAAATATGGAACAATCTGTTTCTTAATTCCAGGAAGGCAAGGCTTGTATATTTCATTGGCAAGTATTCTTTCAGCTTGTGATAACTGTCCGATGCCTGCTCGTATTCTTTACGGCTCAAGACCTTGAACTTGTCCTGCGCCTTATAGTAACCAAGGTTCTCGAAATACTTGCCATGCCCATAAGCGATAATGAGGTATTTTGCCTTTGAAATATCTATTCTATCGATTATGCGCAGAGCTTCTACAGTACTGTAAGAAGAAACAGCGGCATTCAAGACTTTTAACCCGCTTGATTGTTCGAGCACTTGAGCGAATGTTTGATCCTGGCCAACTCCCCAGCCCATGGGCAAGGAATCCCCTACTACGACTATTTCGGGAGACTCTGAAGAGAATTCATCGTCACGTACCCCAAGGCTGTTAACCCTGAACTCATTAGCAAATTCCGGGTTGCGGAACAGAAAAACTCCCGGTTTGAGGGTATATTTGAGATATGGATCGTAACGGGCAAACTCCGGTTCCAGCTGGATTATATTTCGATACCCACTCATATATATATTCCGCAGGAACCCCCGCGGCCCTAACCTGGCAAACAGAGGAAAATATAGCATTAATGCTATTGCCAGCTCAAAAAGCAATAAACCAATACCCAAGCTAAAAAGAAAGGCCCAAAAAGACCTGTTCCTTCTTGCCAGGATAAAAGAAAACACAAAAGAAACTGTCAGGACCAATGAATGAAAAATACAACCCCAGTTGAAAATCATATTAATATAAAAATATATGGATCGAACCCGGAATTATTTTATCCGCCTATACTTATACAACCTCGATTTCAGGCAAAGAAAACACCAGCTTAATGCCCTTGAATTGACAGACACCTAGATCTTATTTTCCGGAAGCGATGCAGTAAGGACACCAGATATTTAAATATCCGCATATTATCTATTAATCCAACCAGTGCCTTGCTGTGATTCACTGCCAGCCAGAACAGGCAGCTATAATATATAAAAACGCCTTCCCGGAGGGGTTTTTCTCCCCGGGATCTCTTATAACCCTGCAGCAATCCGTGTATCCGGGTACCTTTACAGGCATATAATTTATTGACGCACAAACTAAACGGTTTCGGCAGTTCTTTGAGCACACTTAAAGTCGATTGCAGGTCTTTTTCCTGTTCAAACGGATTGAAGGTTATAACATCAACGTAATAACCTATCCCCGCAGAATGCAGTAAATTCGCGGTTTTTATGAACAGCTGGCGGTCAAACACCCGGTTAAATACCTTGCTGTTTATTGCCTGGCTGCCTGACTGTAACCCTAAACAAGCAAAAATCAGTCCCGTCTCTTTCAGGACCTTCACATATTTTTCAATATCTTTATTTGGATAAATATTGCATGCGAATTCACTGCTGACCTGTTTTTTATACATAGCGCTGAACTCCCGGAGCCATTCATAATCACAGGAGAACACCTCATCCTGGAATATAACATGTTTATACCCCAGGATTTCTTTTGCTTTCTTCAACTCGTTCACCACGTGAACAGGAGTCCTTCTTCTTAAGAACACCTGATTGTCATATAATTCCTTATAGAAATCTTCACAGCAATATGCGCATCGATAAGGACAGCCCCTGGCGCTCATGATATGATAGGAATGGTTATTCGTGTAACTTGCTATATTAAAATCCTTCAGCAATGAATTATCTTCGATCAGGAACTTACCGTTACTATCTATATCCTTAAACGGAAGGCTGGCTAAATCAGGGATCAAAGGATAAAGACGGTTTTTAATCAACTCGCTCCCGGCCAAGTACGCTAAATTATTTACCTGACGAATATCGCGATTTTGGTCCAGTAATGAGGCGATATCAACAATACTCCTCTCGCCTTCTCCTATACAAACAAAATCACAATAAGACAGGCATTCACGCGGATTGATCGTCGGATCAACTCCTCCCCAAATAACCGGTGTCTTAAAGCTGCCTTTAATCAACATAGAAACTTCTGCGGCTGTCTTTCTTAATGGCGTGGTCACTGAAATACCGATTATCCCTGGGCCGATATCCCGGATCAAAGACAGAAGGATCGTTTTTTCCGTATCACTGATCGCAGAGCCTCGGGCATACCGGAACTCCCGGCCTGTATTATCTATCCCGGTCCAATCATATTCCTCGGCTTTCTTGCCTATATCGTAGCTCTTAATAAAACCGATATGAGCTTGATGCTGGTTATTCTTCAGCACTGCAGACAGAATACGCAATCCCTCCGCATTAAAATCGTTTATTGAAATCAGCAGTATGTTCGCCATCTACGCTTCTACAACCTCTATTTCAGGCAAAGGAAATACCAGTTTAGTGTTCTTGAATTTAGGGCTTTTAAGGAAAAAATCCTTAAAATGCCACGGCAGAACCAAAAGGTAATCCGGGAACATCGCTAATAAATCATCTTCCGGGATGATCGGGATAAATGTTCCAGGAGTGTAGGCCGCAAATTTCTCGGGATTGACCTCGCCAATAAAAGGGATATCCTTATCCGTGATCCCGCAATATTGCAGGATAACATTGCCCTTTGTGGACGCCCCAAGCCCAAAGATCTTTTTCCCTTCAGCTTTAACCTTATTGATAAAATCACACAAATCCTTCTTGGCTTTCTCAATATCTTTGGAAAACTCATGATAGGTATCCAAAAGATCAAGTCCTGCAAGCCTTTCCTGCTCCACAAGCCAGGCGAGATCAGCGGCTTCGGGATAAGAAGAAGTGCTTTTGGCCGCGGTTACAGAAAAACTTCCTCCGTTAATATCATTGAACTCAACCCCAATGATCTTTAGTCCGGCCTTATCCGCCATCCATTTTACCTGTTTTAAGGCATAATATTCCAGATGTTCCTGGCAGATCGTATCAAAAGATATCTTCTTTAACATCAGCGGCATATAACTCTGTTCAAACAGCCAGATCCCTTCTTGATCTAAGGATTCAGAAATTCCTCGCATAAAAGAAAGCGGGCATTCCAAGTCATAAAACATGGAAAACGAGGTAATGATCTTTGCCTTTTTATCCTTAAAGTCCCTGGCTAATATATCTTTAGAAAAGAAGTCGAAAACGAGGTTGATCCGTGGGGCATAAAACCCTTTAAACTTAACAGCGACAGGATCAAACCCCACAAGATCAAACTCACCTGGAGGATAAACCGAAAGCATTGTCCCGTCATTACTGCCGATATCGATGACAAGGTCACCCTTTTTAATCTTGACCATATCCAAAATATGGTCAACCCTTCTATGCAGATGTTCCACCATACTGCGATTAAGTCCCGAACGATACCCGTAATTTGTCCCGTATAACTGGGCAGGATCATATGATTGTTTTAACTGGAGCAGGCCGCAGGCTTGCGTAGAGCCAAAGCACTTCACCAGGCTAACCGGGCCGAAAGTGATGCCTTCTGATCTTGATCTGGGAAAAACACCCGTTAACATCATCTTGCCTAAATTAACAACCTCAACCAAATCAGGGTTTCCGCAAATCCTGCACTTTTCTATTACTTTATACATATTAATATGCTTAGCCCGGGTCTCTTCTTGCGTTAAACTGTATAGTATTGATATTCCATTCCGAGAAAACATCATCCAAGCGGTAAAGACTTATATTGACCTCTTTTGGCTCATAAAACGGCCGGCGTTTGAATTTAGAATATGGATGCGGCCATGACATAACAGGATCAACATATTTAAGCATTATATCCCCTTCTCCAAGGCAAAACCTTCCGCTTATTCCCGAAGTAAGGATATATTTACAGCTGCCTTTGCGGTATGCCTCAAATACAAGCGGCCAGAGAATCCCAAACTCAAAAGAGCCGCCGTTATCCTGGAACGCGGTTGGAACAAGTGATACGCCGTCTATCTCACCAGCGCGGTTAAGCATCCACCATGAAGTAATAACCTGGCGTTTGAGGATATTATTTCCCTTAAGCCAATCCTTGATCGGGGTCAAAGTAAAGGTTTCAGCCGTGATCTGATAACTCTCCTGCGCCGTAACGCAAATGAATAAAACAAGAACCACCCCTGCAGTTATTTTCACAAAGGCTCGCCTTCGGGATAATAAAAAGAAAATGCACTGTGCTATGCACACAGAGTAGAGGGAAACCAGCCAAACTATGTGTCTTATGTTAAGCGGATGCCTTCCTAAGAAAGTCGCAAATTGTAATATGAACAAAGCAATACATGAAATAAGCAGCAACAAATCCAGGGTTTTATTCCTTTTAGCCCGGGGATATACTGACACAAATAAACATGAAACCGCAGTAACCAGGCTGATAAAGATATACTGCCAGGAGGAAAACATCTGCTGGAAGATCGCCCGGTTAAAATATAAAAGGGTCCCGGTATGCGTCATATAACTCTTATACCTTCCCATAAATTGGACAACCTGCTGTAAATAATCATTACCCGGCCAAAACCAGATTATCAACACCAAAGGGATGAAACAGCCAGCAACCAGCCCCAGGATAAACTCACGGCTCAATCGAAAATACTTACGCCATATGCCTAATCCTATCACTGCCAATATCAGAGCAATGACCAGGGCGTAACCGGAATAATGCATGAAGAAAATAGCGACAGTAGATACCCCAAAAACAAATCCCTGCCATGATTTACGCGTGTTTAAGCCCGAAAATAGAAAAAGCAGGGCTAATAAGAACGCGCTTTCTATGAATACCGCCGGATATAAAGTGCGCGCGTAATTCATGCGCACAGGATACAAGGCATAGATTATGGCCGCCAGTTTCGAAAGGTCCTTATCGAACAACTTGCGGCAGAGAAGATAAAACAAAATGATATTGATAAAACCAAGGAGTGCGGCGATATAGAACGCGCTGGCTTGATCACGCCCGGATAAAAGATAAAATGGACGGCAGATAAAATAGATTAACGGGCCGCTCCCTTGGAGGACAAAGGCCCGGGATTCATCATCGTCCAGGATGGTTACGCCGCCAAGGCCTCGAAAATGCAGGAATGCGCTGAAAACCAGCGCCAGGATAAAGGCCACTAATAAATAATTTTTCTTTAGCCAACCTTTTGGCAGCATAGACCTTAATTGTTTTTTGCCCGGGAAATGAAGGCTTTCAGTTTTTTGTGGTTTTTCTTGCCGGGGGTTGCCTCCAGGGAAGTACAGGCATCCACCCAATCAGGATGCAGTAAACTTATCGCTTTTCCGACGTTACGGGCAGTAAGCCCTCCGGAAAGAAAGACCGGGCGGGTAGGTTTTTTCAGATGCCTCAACAACTTCCAGTCGAACTTTTTGCCTGTTCCTCCAAAGCCTGACCTTGAAAAAGCATCGAAAAGATAAGCAAAAACCTTATAATCCAAGACACACGCTAAATCCTCTTTATTCCTTATGCGAAATGCCTTAATGATCTTTAAACCCCTGAATTTTTTGCAGAAGCCAGCTGTCTCATGCCCATGGAACTGCAATAGATCAAGGCGGCAAACAGTAGAGATCCTCTTAATTGTTTTCTCGGAGGCATCGACAAAAACACCGATCTTAATAATACCTGCCGGCAGGCATCTGATTATGCCGGCCGCCTTCGCCG
Organism: uncultured Planctomycetales bacterium; assembly: GCA_964603585.1. Taxonomy (GTDB): domain Bacteria; phylum Omnitrophota; class Gorgyraeia; order Gygaellales; family Profunditerraquicolaceae; genus CAZRVK01. Next base: position 129,796 of record CAZRVK010000005.1, on the reverse strand, counting down.
GTGTAATATAGCGGGGGCTTTTTTTATAAAACACAAAACCCAAAGCATCGCACCCGGCCCCTACTGCAGCCAAGGCATCTTTAAGATTGGTTATCCCGCAGATTTTAACCTTAACCATCTCTTCCCCCAAGACGTTGCATAGACATTGCAACTGGCATTATTCCCGACAAGCGATAAAGCGCCTGCAAAATACAAAGATTAAATTATGATTTCGTTCATTTTTTTAGCAATATCGTCTGCTTCCATAAATGCCTGGCCGATCAATACTGCGTTAGCACCAAGGATCTTTAAGAACGAAACATCCTGGCGGGACCTGATCCCGCTCTCTATCACCACCGTCCTGCCGCGCGGAATAAGCATAAAAAGCCGTTCGGTAGTCTTAGGATCAACCTCTAACGTATGCAAATCTCTATTGTTAATCCCAATAGCAAAAGGAATATCCTTAAGCTTAAGGCCCAGCACCTTTTTCAGCGCCTTTTCATCATGCACCTCGACTAAACAATCCATACCTAAAGATGCCGCTAAGATGACTAACTCGGTTAATTGATCCTTGGTAAGCAAATCCTCGATCAGCAATATGGCATCCGCACCGTAAAGGCGCGATTCGTAAACCTGATAGGCATCAAAAATAAAGTCTTTGCGCAATACCGGCAGATCTTGCGCCTTTTTTACTTCGCTAATATAGGAAAGATTGCCCATAAAATGATCCTCTTCGGTCAAAACCGAAATAGCCGCAGCACCCTGTTCCTGGTAGATCTTGGCGATTTCTGCCGGGACAAAATTATCCCGGATCACTCCCTTTGAAGGGGACGCCTTTTTGATCTCGGCAATAAGCGAGATCTGCCGCGGCTTATTTATCGCTTCAAGGAAATTACGGCATGTCTCAACCCCAGACACACGGCTCTTTAGTTCTTCAAGCGGCAAGGCAATCTTTGCCAGTTCGAGTTTCTCTTTTTTCTTCATGACTATGGTTTTTAAGATATCCGGGTTCTTCATAATTGTGCATACTCCTTTAATGAATTAAGCTTCATTAAGGCATCCCCCGAATCAATGGATTCTTCTGCAAGGAGAATGCCTTCTTTTATCGAGGCGGCCTTATCAGCCGCGTATAAAGCCGCCCCGGCATTTAAAATAACGATATCCCTCCGGCAGCTTTTCTTGCCGTTTAATATTTCAAGAATGATTTTAGCGTTATCCGCTGCCACCCCGCCTGCCAGATCAGATAAAACAGCCGGCCTAAACCCAAAATCCCCGGGAGAAACATCATATTTTATGATCTTGCCGCGTTTGGCCTCAACGATAAAGGTTGTACCGGTAGTCGTAATTTCATCCAGCCCGTCACTGCCATGCACTACCAGGGCATGGAACGCGCCAAGGTTTTTCAATGCCTCTGCCAGGACCTCAACCCAACGCCGATGGTAAACCCCGATCAACTGATGCGTAGCCGAGGCCGGATTACTTAGCGGCCCCAAAAGATTGAAGATCGTGCGGGATTTGATCTCTTTTCTGGCTGACATGGCATATTTCATCGCCGGATGCAGGTTTTGTGCGAATAAAAAAGCGATCCCTATTTCATCCAGGCATTTTGAAATCATCTGCGGGTTTAAATGGATATTGATCCCCAATGCCTCCAGGGTATCGGCACTGCCCGAACGGCTGGATACCGCACGGTTTCCGTGTTTAGCGACCACAACACCGGCACCGCTAACTACAAACGCTACAGCGGTTGAAATATTAAATGTCCCGGAACAGTCCCCACCAGTACCACAGGTATCCAGGACCACCTTATGCTTTGTTTTGATCTGCACAGCAAAACGGCGCATGACGGAAACGGCAGCAGCCAATTCAGCGGGAGTTTCGCCTTTTTTGCTTAAATGAGTAAGGAAAGTAACTATCTCTTCGTGGATAGCCTGGCCGGACATGATCTCTTCCATGACCAAGGCCATCTGACCGGCAGTCAAATCCCGGCCCTTAGATAATAGCTCTATAGCGTCTAAGATCATATTTTCAGGAAATTCTTGAGGAGATCCTTGCCGGATTTAGTCAAAATGGACTCGGGATGGAACTGCACACCCCAAAGCGGATACCTCTTATGCTTTAATCCCATGATCTCTTTTTCTTTTGTCCAGGCGACTATCTCCAGGCATTCAGGAATAGATACCCTCTCAACCAATAGTGAATGGTAGCGGGTCGCGTCAAAAGGATTGGGAATCCCCTTAAAAATTGTTTTTTGGTTATGGAAAATACGGGATGTCTTGCCATGCATCAATTGTCCGGCAGAAATAATATTGCCGCCATAAACAAAACCTATCGCCTGATGGCCAAGGCACACGCCCAAAATAGGCACACTCCCCGCAAATTCCCTGATCAAATCACAGGATATCCCTGCGTTTTCCGGCCGTCCCGGGCCGGGAGAGATCACGATCTTCTCGGGATGAAGTTGTTTGACCTTATCCAAACTGATCTGGTCATTGCGAAACACCTTTACCTCGGCATTCAACTCCGTCAAATACTGGACAAGGTTATAGGTAAATGAGTCGTAATTATCGAGCATTAAGATCATTTTACTCCCTCTCCCTCCACACCCTGGCTCCTAAAGCGATCAATTTATCCTCGATATTCTCATAACCGCGCTCTAAGTGATAAATCCGGGAAATAGAAGTTTTACCGCTGGCCACCAAACCTGCTAAAACCAAAGAAGCAGACGCGCGTAAATCAGAGGCCATAACCGGAGCTCCGGATAACTGCCTTACCCCGGAAACTATGGCATGCGGCCCTTCCCTCTGAATGTTGGCACCCATACGATTCAATTCTGCAACATGCATGAACCGGTCAGGATAAATTTTCTCGGTAATCACGCTGATCCCGGGAGTCACTGCCATCAGGCTCATCATCTGGGCCTGCATATCGGTCGGAAACCCCGGATAAGGAAGAGTAGTTATATTTACCGGTTTAAGCTTCTTTTTTAAAGCAACCCGGATAGCGTTATCCTTTAGTTTCATCACAACCCCGGATTCTTCAAGCTTGTCAATAACCGCTCCCAGATGCCCCGATGAAACATTTTTTATCGTAATATCCCCTTTTGTGATCAAAGCCGCAAGGATAAACGTCCCCGCTTCGATACGATCCGGTATTATTTTATGCTCTGCCCCATGCAGATGCTTTACTCCTTCCACCTCTATCGTTGGAGTGCCATGGCCTTTTATCTTGGCTCCCATTTTGATCAAAAACTCCGCCAGATCATAAACCTCCGGTTCACAGGCTGCAGATTCAATGACCGTTTTCCCCTCGGCTAAACAAGCCGCCATCATTACGTTATCAGTAGCTAAAACCGAAGAACCATATACTCCCCCCAAATATATATGCGACCCACGAAGCCTGGAGGCATTTGCCACGACATAACCGCCTTCAATATCTATTGCGGCATTCAAAGCCTTGAGGCCTTTGATGTGCAGATCTACCGGACGCACCCCAATGATACATCCTCCGGGCAAAGAAACTTTGGCCTTTCGCAACTTGCCTAAAAGCGGGCCTAAAACACAAAATGAAGCGCGCATAGTAGAAACCAGCTTGTAATCGGCAATAAAATTGGCGTTTTTCGCCTGGCTGATAATAGCGGTTTGGTTCTCGAATTCCGCGCTTTTTCCCAAAGACCGCAGGATCTTAAGCATAGTATTGGTATCCCTTAGATCCGGCATTCCTTTTATGATACATGCATCATCCGTAAGTAACGTCGCCGCCAATATCGGCAACACCGCATTCTTCGCCCCGGAAACAGTAACCTCTCCTTTTAGCTTCAACCCGCCTTCAACAATCAATTTATCCATAATGATTCACCTTTTAGATTTAATGAGCCTGGCGGCGATCACCCGTTCTATCCCGCTATAATCCCTAACCGCCTCTATTATCTCAAAGTTTCGGCTTTTTTGAAAACTATTTTTTATCGCCTTGGCCTGATTGAAACCCATCTCCATGATCAAAAGCCCAGAGCCATTCAAGTAGTTTAAAGATCCTTCAATGATCCGGCGATAAAAATCCAGGCCATCGATACCTCCGTCCAAAGCCAGCCGCGGCTCTTTTCGCACCTCTATCTGCAAACCATCTATTTCCTGCGAAATAATATACGGAGGATTACTGATGATCAAATCATATTTCCCGGGGCTATGATGACGAGGCGGGAATAGATCATTATGGATGAATTCTATCTGTGCCTGGAGATGATTGGAAACCGCATTTGCTTTTGCCACCTGCAAAGCTTCAAAAGAAATATCCACCGCCTTGATAGACGCCCCCGGGAAAGCCCTGGCTAAGGAAACCGCAATACAGCCTGAACCGGTCCCAATATCCAGGATATCCCCGGAGAATGCCGACGGAAGCAGCTTTACCGCGGTCTCGACCAGGATCTCTGTTTCCGGACGGGGAATAAGTACGCTGGGCGTTACTTTAAACTCTATCCCCATAAAATCCGCCACGCCCAAGATATATTGTATCGGTTCACCCAAAAACCGGCGTTTTAAGGCCGAGGAAACAAAACCGGCATCACGCGTATTTAAGTGCATATCCCGGTTAAGATATAAAGATGCCCGGTCACAACCAATGATCTGCGAGAATAAAAACTCTGCTTCTGTCATATGCTATTTTGCGGCCTCCCCTCGATGAGGGGCGTTCTCGGTTTTTTTCTTTTCCGAATCCCAAATCTGGGATTTGGATAATGCATCATTCTTTGCCTGTAATTCTTGAAGCTGTGATTTCAAAAGCCGGATCTCGATATCTTTTTTACTTTCCAGGGACTTCAACCGACCCTTGTTAGCTAAAACGATCCAAAGGACAGTAAAAAGAGAAAGGAGCAATAGAACCAATAACAATATCCCGAAGTTTTCCGGCTTAGAGAATATATCCGCAAATAAATCCACAATCGCATTTAGATCCAGCATCTTGGCCTCCTTTTCTTCTAAACTTTATTCTCGCCGGCTCTTTCGGCTTCTGCCGCCAGCAAAGCTTCGGAAAGCTCATCCAAATCACCGTCAAGAACAGCCTCTAAACGGTAGAGAGAGAAATTTATCCTGTGATCGGTAACCCTGCGGTCAGGGAAATTATAAGTACGGATCTTTTCGCTTCTATCTCCGGTGCCGATCTGGGACTTTCTTTCTTGAGCCATCTTTTTGGCCTCTTCCTGTTTTTTCGAATCCAAAAGGCGTGCCGCCAGGATCCTCATGGCTTTGGTCTTATTCTTTAACTGCGACCGCTCATCCTGGCAAGCTACAACTACACCGCTGGGAATATGTGTTATCCTTACCGCCGAATCGCTCTTTTGCATATGCTGACCGCCCGGGCCGCTTGCCCGGTAGGTATCGATACGTAAATCCTTCGGTTCGATCACCAGGTCAACCTCTTTAGGTTCAACCATCACCGCCACCGTCGCAGTAGAAGTATGTATCCGGCCCTGCGCTTCCGTCTCCGGAACCCGCTGAACCCTATGCACACCGCTTTCGAACTTAAGCCGCTTATAAGCCTCTCTGCCTTTGACGCTAAAGACGATTTCTTTTACCCCGCCCAATTCGGTATAATGAGAAGACATGACTTCCGTGCCCCAGCCTTTAGCCGCAGCATATTGCGTATACATCCGATAAAGATCCGCAGCAAACAATCCTGCCTCCAAACCGCCGGTCCCCGGGCGGATCTCTACCATTATATCCCGGCCCAGGTCTTTATCTTCTCCGGTAAGCTGTTTTTTGAGCTTATCCTCTAAATCAATTTTCCTGGAGGATAACTCGGCGATCTCTCTTTTTATCAGTTCCAGGAAATCCAAGTCGTGTTTTTGGGACAATTCGCCTTCCAGATCTTTGGATTGTTTGAGCACTTCCTTATACTCCCGGAATAACGATACCGCATCCTTCAGGTCGGAAAGTTCCTTGGCGTATCGATTATACTGCTCCCGGTCGGAGATGGCCTGATTAGACCCCAAGATCTGCTCCAACTCTTCATACCGCTTCTCTATCTTTTCTAAGTGATCGAACATTTTTAGAGATTATTTGCCGGCTTTTTTACTGTATTTCTTCATGAACTTATCCACGCGTCCAGCCGAATCCACGAATTTCTGTTTGCCGGTAAAAAATGGATGGCATTTCGAACATACCTCGACCCGGATACTCGGTTTGGTAGAACGTGTATGCACTGTGTTACCGCAGGCGCAGATGATCACTGAATCCTGGTACTTGGGATGAATTTTGTCTTGCATTTTGTTTCCCTCCTTATGAGTAGTTATTTCTGGTTCATACTGTTCAAGAACTCTTCATTGTTCTTGGTCTTTAATAATTTCTCAATCAAAAGTTCCATTGCCTCCACATTGCTCAATTCATTTAAAACCTTTCGCAGTATCCAAACCCGCTGCAGGATATCCGGCTTTAAAAGCAATTCTTCATGCCGGGTATTGGAACGCTTGATATCGATTGCCGGATAGATCCTCCTCTGGAATAGATTACGGTCAAGCTGGATCTCCATATTCCCGGTGCCTTTGAATTCTTCAAAGATCACTTCATCCATACGGCTTCCAGTATCGACAAGCGCCGTAGCGATAATACTTAAAGACCCTCCCTCTTCGATCGCGCGCGCCGCGCCAAAGAAACGTTTTGGCTTTTGCAGGGCATTTGAATCAATACCGCCGGATAAAACCTTGCCGCTGTGCGGGACCACGGAGTTATATGCGCGTGCCAGGCGGGTGATACTATCCAAGAGGATCACTACATCCCGTTTATGCTCTACCAGCCGTTTGGCTTTTTCTAAAACTATCTCTGCTACCTGCACATGCCTTTCCGGCGGTTCATCAAAGGTCGAAGAAATGACCTCTCCCTTAACATGCCTTTGCATATCGGTGACCTCTTCCGGGCGTTCATCGATCAAAAGTACGATTAAGATCACATCCGGCTGGTTGGTGGTAATCGCATTAGCGATTTTCTGCAATAAAACAGTTTTCCCGCTGTACGGCTGGGCCACAATCAGGCCACGCTGGCCTTTACCGATCGGAGCCAAAAGGTCCATGATCCGCATAGAAACCTCACTGGGGGAAGTTTCCATGATAAAATGCTCCCGGGGATAGATCGGGGTCAAGTTATCAAAAAGCACCTTTTCTTTGGCCTGTTCCGGATTCTCAAAATTAACCGCTTCTACCTTTAAAAGGGCAAAATATTTTTCCCCTTCTTTGGGAGGGCGGATCTCGCCGCTGACCGTATCCCCTGTCCTTAAATCGAATTTCCGGATTTGAGAAGGAGAAATGTAAATATCATCCGGGCAGGGCAGGTAATTATAATTGGTCGAACGCAAAAAACCAAAACCTTCCGGCAGGATCTCCAAAATACCCTCCCCAAACATCAATCCTTCCTTCTCCGCCTGGCCCTGCAGTATCTTAAAGATGAGATCCTGTTTTTTAAGCCCGGTAAAACCGTTGACATTGAGTTCCTTGGCCAACTTATTCAATTCGGTAATCTTCATATCCTTCAACTTACGAATATCTAATTTCTCCACAACTTCCTCCTTAATAATGCCAACATTTAAGCCGGCAGGGCCAGAACGTTTAATGTTTAATTTACGGCCAGCCCCATTTTATAACATATCTGCATAACCTGTTTTTTTGTCTTTGCCCGTGAACCGCTATTATCTATTACGAAGTCCGCTAAACGGACCTTATCCGAGAGTGATGATTGCGCTTTTATCCTTTTTAAGACATCTTCCTTCTTCAGGCCGTCTCTTTTTTTAGCCCTTTTAATTTGTTCCGTCAGCGGCAATTTTACCACGATAATACTATCCATAAGGCAAGCCAAGCCCGCCTCTACCAATAAAGGCGCGTCTAAAACCACCGGACCTTTAGGAGACAATTTTATCTGGCGTTTGATCCTGCGGACCACTTCCGGATGAACAATGCGGTTAAGCAATTTCAGCAAATTCTGGCGAGCAAAAACTATTTTGCCTAATTTATGCCGGTTAATGCTCAAATCTTTGTTTAAGACCTCTTGCCCGAATGCCTTAACCACTTTTCTATACGCCAATTCGCCCGGGCAGATGGCTTGATGTGCGATAAGGTCTGCATCAATCACCTTAGCACCCAACGCCTTAAAGATAGAGGCGACAGTGGTTTTACCGCTGGCAAAACCACCGGTAAGCCCGATAACGATCCTTTTACCCTTTTTTAGCTTTAGCATACAACTCTATATATTTACGCGCAGATTCCTTCCAGGAAAAATCATAATCCATCGCCCTTTGCATCAGGCGCGACCATGCCGGCTTATCTTCAAAAACAGTGACCGACTTTTTGACCGTTTTCTTAAGTTCGTCTTTAGTATATTTATCAAAAACAAAGCCATTCTCCTTAGACACCGTATCCGCCAATCCTCCGGTTTTAAAAACCAGGGGAACAGTGCCATACCGGAAACTGATCAACTGCCCTAAACCACAAGGCTCATATTTGGAAGGCATAAGGAATATATCCGATCCGGCGTATATCTTATGCGCCAAAGGATCATCAAATTTCTGGTTCAAGGAAATGACCTTGGGGTATTTTTTAAGCATTTTTTCCAGGACAAGATGATACTTTAAATCACCGGTGCCTAAAATCACCATTTGAATATCCATTTTACAGATACTATCTATGCTCTCGGCAAGGATATCAAAACCCTTTTGTTCGGCAAGGCGCGATACAATCCCGATAAGCGGCACATTCTTCTTACACGGCAGCTTGCAAAATGCCTGCAGGTCTTCTTTACAAACAGCCTTGCCTTGCGGGTGGGAAGCGGAGAAATTCTTTGCGATGAATTTATCGGTTGCCGGGTTCCAAACCGCATAATCGATACCGTTTAAGATCCCAAACAACAAATCCCGGCGCTTCAGTAACACTCCATCCAGGCCGAAACCGAAATCCTTGGTCTGGATCTGTCTGCTGTAGGTGGGGCTGACGGTATTCATGATATCGCAAAATTCCATTCCTGCCTTAAGGAGATTTATCCGGCCATAAAACTCCAGGCCCTCAATACCAAACAAGCTCCAATCCAAACCGAGCTTAGGAAACTCATCCTTTGGAAATAAACCCTGGTAACCGATATTATGAATGGTCAACACTGTCTTTGTCCCTTGGAAGAACGCATCATCCTTATAAATCGTCTTTAAATATACCGGGACCAAACACGCCTGCCAGTCATGCACATGGATAATATCCGCCTGAAAATTCAATTCTTTCAATAAGGCCAAAGCACTTTTGCAGAAATAAGAGAATCTCTCCAGGTTGTCTTTATAATCTCCGGACTTATCACCATAAAGGCAATCGCGGTTAAAATACTCCGCATGGCCGATAAAGTAGACTTTAATATTCTTTTTTATTATAGAGTATGAAATGTCCCCTTTTAGCCTCTGGATCTTGCATTTTGCGTTGTGGATAGACTTATACGCCGGCATAATGATGATGACTTCCTGGGATTGGTCCTCCAATGCCTGGGGAAGCGCTCCCACCACATCCGCCAAACCCCCGGTCTTTGCGAAAGGAACAACTTCTGATGCGCACATCGCTATCTTCATTTGCCCTCCTTAGCCTGCAAAATGCACAGGTTCCATTTCCAGCCAATTCTTGCCTGTTTTCATGCTCACCCTGACCGGCACAGATAACTTTAAAACATTTTCCATACTGTCTTTAGCTAAACCGGAAAATTCGTTCAATTCATCTACTGGCAGATCAAATACCAGTTCATCATGGATCTGCAGGATCATCTGGGCCTTGAAAGAACTCGCCCTGATACCCTGATCAATATGGATCATGGCTAATTTGATCAGGTCGCTGGCTGACCCCTGGATCGGGGTATTCACTGCCTGGCGTTCAGCCATGGAACGGATCATTTGATTCCGGTCATTGATTTGCGGCAAATACCTTCTGCGCCCAAGGATGGTCGTAACAAACCCGTCTCTACGGGCGCGTTTGATCTGTGAATCAATATACTCCTTTACCCCGGGGTATCTGGCAAAATAAGCATCGATGAAATTCTGCGCTTCTTCTACCGGCATGTTCAAGTCGCGGGCCAGGCCCCAGGAACTTAGGCCATAGACAATCCCGAAATTTATCCGTTTAGCCATCTCGCGCATTGCAGCGGTAACGCGTTCTTCATCAATATTATTGATAAGGGCAGCGGTTATTCTATGGATATCCTTATCGTCCTGAAAAGCACGGATCAAATACGCATCGCCCGACATATGCGCCAGAAGGCGCAATTCGATCTGTGAATAATCACAGGAGAGCAACTGGCATCCCAATCCGCCAGAAATGATACACTTACGGATCCTGGCTCCGATATCTGTCTTAATTGGTATGTTCTGCAGATTAGGATTAGAGGAACTCAAACGGCCGGTTTCAGTACCTGCCTGATTAAAAGAAGTATGCACGCGGGCTGTTTTCTTATCGGCTAACAGCGGCAAAGCATCCACATAGGTGTTTTTAAATTTGGTCAACTGCCGGTATTCCAATAATAACGCCGGCAAACTATGAGAAGAAGCCAGGCCCCTTAAAACCTCCTCATCGGTTGATGGACCGGTCTTGGTTCTTTTAGTTACCGGCAACTTCAACTTTTCAAAAAGGATCTGCCTTAACTGTTTTGGTGAATTAAGATTGAATTCCATACCACTAATATCATAAATCCGGGCCACTAAATCTTTAAGCTTTTCCGCCAGTTCACCAGACAGCCGGTTCAAGTATTGCAAGTCTAATTTTATACCGACAAGCTCCATTTCCGCCAATATATTTACAAGCGGCATCTCTGTTTTAATAAACAGCTCCTGAAGGGACTTTTCCTTTAATTCTGCGGCTAATTTAGGCCTTAACTTTAAGATCAAATCCAGGGATTTAGCTGGATCAAGCCCTGCCTTTTGCGGAGAGGCATCCAGATAATCCAAAGCCAGCCCCTCCAGACCGTATTCCGGCCTGGAAGGATTAAGCAGGTACCCGGCAATCAGGGTGTCAAAATACAACCCTTCTAAAATGATGCCTTTTTTAGCTAACATAAGTTTGTTTTCTTTAAGCCCATGGCCTATTTTCTTTATCCGCGGATCCTCCAGGAAATTCTTAATATGAGTTCCGGCTTTATCTAAAGAAAAAAACCTGCCGTTAGCAAAGAATACCAGGTTATCCAATTCCGATCCGGCCAATGCCAGTTCGTCTCCCGGATGCAAGGCCTCTGCGATCTCGGTATCCTTTAAAGGAACAATCTCCTCTGCAGGAAGGCTTTCTTTTTCCGGGGCAATATCCTTGATCAATTTCTTAAATTCAAGATACTTGAATAAACGGAATATCTCTTGGGTATCGGCAGGTTTTATCTTTAACGCATCAAGGGTAAACTCTAATTCCAGGCCCTGTCCTAACTGCACTAACTCCTCATTCAACTTGATCTGCTCAATATTATCCCGGATAGAGGCACGAATCTTCTCCGGGCCTATCTTATCGATATTCTTCAATAATTGCGCCAAACTGCCAAATTGAACGATCAATTTAACGGCAGTCTTCTCTCCTATCCCCGGGACTCCGGGAATATTATCCACATCATCACCCATCAAAGCAATAATATCCGCGACTTGCTCCGGATCAACCGAGAACCGCTCCCTTACCTTTAAGCGGTCATAAAGCGTGCCACTGTCCTTATACGGGCTGAAAACCACGATCCTCTCATCTACCAACTGCAGGATATCTTTATCAGAGCTAACAATAGTAACCAATAGACCTTCTGATCTTGCGTATCTGGCCATAACGGCAATGATATCATCCGCTTCATACCCATTCTTCTCGAATATCGGCAGGCCGTAAGCCTTGACAATCTGTTTTATCAGCGGTATCTGGCTGGAAAGCCCGTCAGGCATTGGAGGACGCTGTATTTTATATGCAGAGAACTTCTGCTGGCGCAAGGTATCCCGGGACACATCAAAACAAACTGCCAGATAATCCGGATGGTTGTCTTTAATGACCTTATTCAGGATATTAATAAAACCGTAAATTGCATTTGTCGGCTGGCCAAAGGAAGTAGCCAGCCCGGGCAAGGCATAAAATGCCCGGTAACAAAAAGCAGTTGCATCAATTAAATATAAACTCTTGTTCGCCATTAACTATGATTTGCACATGGAATAAATATTGGCAGGAGATTAATAGTTGTAGCCTTCTACTTTGATAACAACCTTATCCGTAGTTTCTCTATAAACTCTATGATTTTGTCATTCGTGGGATCGAGCTGCTGTGCGTCTTGCGCTTTCTTCAAAGCAAGGACTTCGTTGCCTTTACGGAAATTTATCTCGGCCTCTTCCATATAATGTTTGGCAAGTTCCTTGTTATCCTTACGCCAAAGCTCTTTTTTAGCAGAAACATCATTTACCAAATCCAATAACTGCTGTTCTCTCGGGTCAACAGAAACCTCTCCGGTAATGATACGTATATCGTTATACCGCTGAAGGGCCTTGATCGTCCAAGGATCACCGGCTTCTCCTAACTCTGCCCTTTTTCCCCAATAATAGGCAGCCTTTTCCAAATCACGGTTATTCTCATAAATCAGCGCCAAATTCGAATAAGCGCTTAAATACCCCGGATCAGCCTGGATCGACCTTTGATAACTTTTTTCCGCCCGGTCAATCTCCCCGTTTTTCTCATAGATCACGCCTAAATCATTATAAGGAACAGGATAATTCGGGTCGTATTCGATAGCCTTTTGATAAAAACTGGTGGCACTCTGCAGATCGCCTCGGGATTGCGCCTCAAATCCCTGCCCGCGGTACTGCCTTGCCTGCTTCTGCATCACGGTCAAATCCAAATCATCATCTTTTTTGACCGCCGGTTTTTTGGCCTTGGCTTTTACTGGAGATTCCTTTTTCGAAGCCGGTTCAAATTTAACTGCGCAGTTCTTGCCATTAGATCCTTTGCCTAAATCACCCAGTTCAAAGGCATGCACCAAAGATAATGATCCAAGGGATAATGTTATAAGCGCGGTATTTAAAACTATTTTATAGGAAGGGATATGCATATGTATTTGTGTTTAAACTAATTATACATACAAATAAAATTACGTCAAGTTAATTTTTTAATATCCTTTAAAACAACGGAGGCATTCCCAGGACCGGATGACCAAACTTCTCCAAGTAACTGATAAGCTCTTCAGATGTAGTCGCCACCGTTTCATCAGCTATCTTATTGACCAGATCCGGTTCTTTTAACTCCTTGGCGCGTTTATCCAGCTTATCCGCCAAGGCATCTTTCAATTCCTTAGGCATCCAAACCACTCTCTTTAGTCCGCCTTCGGCGGAAATGAATTTCTTACTGACAATATAAAGTTTGCCTACACCTAAAAACCCCGGAGTTTGCACCCCCCCGCCTACAGAACCCGCCAACGTAGTAAACGTCATCCCGCAGGGGGTCATCCCGGGATAATCCCGGTGCACTACCATCACCCCATTCACCTCCGGTATAATCGCCACGATGCATTCAAAACACCCGCAGGAAGATTGCGGGGCATCCATCATAGAATACATATTCACACGCTCGATGGTTTTGTTGGACTTTTCGTAAAAGAAATCGTTGATATTCTTCCACGCTCCAAGATTCTTATCTATCGCTTCGCCTTTAGCTACCGGCTGATTCGGCCCAGTTGGCATAATCTCATAGGAAGCCTTGCCATCCAGCCAGGAATACGCCCCGCATAAACCCAGGCGTTCCGGAGTGATCATGCAAATATGGTTTGGGGCAAAAGACTGGCAAAGCAGGCAGGAGTAAAAAGTATCCACACTTTCATCGGTCATTCCGCTTAATCGTTCATCACGCTCGTCATAGGACTTTAGCGCCTGCGGTAACAGCCTGCCTACATCATCCTCCCGGGTAAAGATCTTTACTTGAACTTTATCCACAATAGCGTTGTATTCCTGATGCAGCATAGCATGCAGTATCACGCCGATATGTTTTAACCTGAACCCCTTGGCAAAAGCATCTTGAGATATCCTGATCCAATTCATCTGCCTTTGCCCGACATGCATTAACCCCATGGCATAATTAACAAAACGATGGATCTGACGTTCCAGTATCGGTTCAAAATCCTTTTGCATCTTTCTGCCGGCGACTTCAACGATGATTGCCAGAGGCATGGATCTTTCACCCGGAGGAAGATCATCAATATCCGGGCCAAACAATTCTACCAAGCCGTCTTCGACCTGGCTTATTCCTTTGGTAACCAGGAATTCAAATGCAGTGCTGGCCTTGCCCCCGAACTCGGCATATAATTGTTCGCGCCTTACCCTTTCACCCTCGAATGCCGCGGCATACGGCACCGGGACAGGGACAGAAACGACTTTGACCTTAAGGCCTCTGGTCTCTATGCATTGTGCCGCCAGGGACTTGTATTCTTTTTGTGTCACTAATGCTTCATACGAAGTAGTATCGATCTTGCCTATCTGCGGCAGATCCAGATCGGTGATAATCGGAAACCCCATCGCCAATGCCCCCAGGCCGGTAGCAACGATCGTCTCATCGACATGGCTTAAAAGCACCACAAATGCCGGGACTTTATCCCTGGTATATTTGAGTATTTCCTGCCATTGCCCGCTCTTATATCCGCCATAAGTCAAAGGCGCACGCACCGCCCAGTTCAAAGCATAAATTACGGACAAATAATCACTGCCTAAGGGCACAATATAATTCTCCAGACCCAGTTCAACCGATTTAGCCTCTAATTGTTTTTTAAAAGTGTTCCCCCCGATATTGCCTGCCAGGAGGCTGACAATACTGCGTTTCTGGAAATCCCGCACCAACTGCATCGCCGAATCTTCATCCTTAGCCGGACCAAGGATAACCGCGATCCCGGCTATCCGGCCATCAACCAACTGGATCCCCAATGAACGTAATAAAGTATCCGATAAAAACCCCGCACATCCTTCTGTGGGATGGCCTTGATTCAAATACTCTAAAGCCGCCAATACCTCTTCGCAAAATAGAACCGCAAGCCCTTTATTAAGAATGCCGCCCAGGGTTTTTTCGATCAATCCGCTGGAACAGGCCTGGTTATTATTCAATTTTTCCGCTTCTTTTAATACCTGGAGACAATCACCCAGGGTATTGACTTCGATCTTCAATAAGGCATTAACCAGAGGGAAATAATAATTTGTCTGGGGAAATCCTATTTTATGTTGAGCGCCTTTGAATTTGATCGCCGCATCCAAAGACGTCCTGGCGGCCAAACCAATCACTTCATTGCCTTTTTCCCCCAACTGGATCAAAACGTCTGACATGCAGCCTTACTCCTTTCAATTGATTGGGCTACTTCCACTGCAGCTAAAGAGCCTTCTTCCCAAGCCTGCTCCCAATTCTTTTGCTCATCCATACTGGAGGTTTTTTTACAAACAGACCCGCAGGCAAAGATGTTATCAATATTACTCCTCATCGCATCATCCACCAGGATATAACCGTTCTCCATCTTAACATCGGTTTCCTTTAAGAAAGCTGTGCAGGGAGTATATCCTCCTGCAAAAATCGCCATATCGGCAGCTATCACCTTGCCGCTATTTAGTTTTACCGCCTGCAATTGCGCGCCGTCGCCGATAAACTCCTGCACCGCAGCCTGCATAATCAACTCAACTTTTCCAGACGATAATAATGGTTCGGGAAGTATAGCCGGGGATTCAGAGATCAGTTTAACCTCTTTTCCCAAAGCAAAAAATATCTGCGCAAGCCGCAAACTTAAGGACAACTCTGCAATCAAGCAAATAGTATTCGTTACAAGCAAGCGTTTCTTAATGGCAATAGCATCTTCTAAACCATTAAGAACAAATACCCCTTCCTTGTTCTTACCCGTAAAAACCCCTAACTCCTGCCTTACGCCTGAAGCAATGATCAAATAATCGTAATTTATTTTTGTATTGTCTTTTAATATCAGTCGCTGCTTTTTCGTGTCCAGCCGGCAGGCCTGGCTGTTCTTCAGGAGATTTATGTTATTGAGCGCATAAAAATCTTGTGCACATATTGATATCTCTTTCTCTGTCGAAACCGAAGATAAATAATCCAAAATCCTGGGTTTGTAATAACCTATGGTATTCTCCCTGGTCACCACGGTGACCTCTTTTAGCCCCAGTGCAACAAGCCTCTGACAGGCGGAAAACCCGGCAGCCGAATTCCCAATAACCACTATTTTTGCCATAGTTTTAAGTTTGTAATTATAACCCGCTTGCGTCCAAAACCCTGGGAACGATCTCATACCAGCCAATCGGCATAACATGCACCCCGGCGGCCATTGATTTTAGTTCAAGTATCGTCCGTGATGCGATATCCACGGATTGAGCTGCCTTATCCGAAGCTTCTTCCATCTCCCTGATCAAATCATCGGGGACATTTACCCCGGCGACATTTTTATTCATATACCGCGCCATCCCGGCGGATTTCAACAAGACGATTCCGGCAATAATTTTAGTCTTGAGATGCCGTGTTTTCTTTAAGAAATTCTCAAACACCTTAAGGTCGTAAACCGCCTGCGTCTGAAAAAACTCCGCGCCGCTTGAGATCTTCTTCTCCATACTGATGATCTGCGGCTCGATTGGATCTGCTCCTGGATTCACCACTGCCCCCAGGCAAAACTTAGGAGGAACACCAACCAGCTTGAATCCCTTCATATCCTGCCCTTGCTGAAGTTTATTTGCCACCTGCAATAACTGCACAGAATCAAGGTCGAATACCGGCTTGGCTTCGGGATGATCGCCTTGAACCGGATGGTCACCGGTAAGAATCAGTATATTCTCAATACCCAGCATCGCCGCAGACAGAATATCCGATTGCAAAGCCAGGCGATTGCGGTCGCGGCAAGTAAGCTGATAGATAGGCTCAAACCCATTTTGTTTAAGCAGTATACTCGAGGCCAAAGACCCCACCCGCAGCAAAGAACTCTGCAGATCGGTAACATTAAAAGCATCTACCCTGGAACTAAGCAGGCGGGCATTGTCCAATATCTGCTTGCTCTGGATCCCCTTTGGCGGATCGATTTCAGAGGTCACTAAAAACTTGTCCGATTGTATTTTCTCTTTAAATGTCATGGATTATCCGCCCATCACCACTTTTTAAAAATAAAGAATACCGCCGCCAGGATAAAAACAAATCCTACGGCATAGTTCCATTTGAATTCCTCTTTGAGATAAAGCACGGAAAACACCGTAAAAACCACCAGGGTAATCACTTCCTGGATCGTTTTCAGCTGCGCGCCAGAATATTTGTAAGAACCGATGCGGTTGGCCGGCACCTGAAAACAATACTCGGCAAAGGCAATCCCCCAGCTGATAAGGATTACGATCCATAAAGGAGAGTGCTTGTATTTCAAATGCCCATACCAGGCAAAGGTCATAAACACATTAGATATGGTCAAAAGCAGGATTGTTAACATAGGGCTACATTAACGCTGTAATTTAGCGGCCTCTACCAGGTTGCGCATTAACATTGTCACCGTCAATGGGCCAACCCCTCCGGGGACCGGAGTGATATAGGACGCGCGCTCTCGTGCCGGATCGAATTCCACATCCCCAACGATCTTGCCATTATCAAGGCGGTTAATCCCCACATCAATGACTATTGCACCGGGCCTTATAGAATCGCCTTTAATCAAGCCCGGACAGCCCACCGCAACAACTAAGATCTCGGCGCGCTTAAGATGTTCTTCTAATTTCCCGGCTTTACTGGTGCCGATATGCGCGACCGTAACCGTAGCTAATTTATCCAGCAATAAGAATGCTAAGGGTTTGCCGACGATCTCGCTGTGGCCGACGACCACCGCATCCTTGCCTTCTAAATTGACCCCAGTACTGCCTAATAGCTCCATCACACTGGCCGCAGTGCAGGGGACAATCCGGGCATCCTTTAATAAAACCCTGCCGATATTCTCCGGATGCATTCCCTCCACGTCTTTTTCAGGATGGATCTCTTCGATAACATCCTTCCAGATTATTTGTTTCGGCAACGGCATCTGGATCATTATCCCGTTCACCGATTTATCGCGATTGAGTTTATGGATGATCTCAAATAATGACTTTTCTGAAATGTCATCTTTTAAATTATAGAGCTTGTAATCGATACCCAACTGGGCTGCCGATTTATCTTGAGACCTGGCATACGCCAATGCCCCGGGATTTTGGCCGACCACAATACTGGCTAAAACCGGCTTAAACCCCAAGACGGAAATATCCTGTATTATATTATCTTTAATCCGGGCGGCGATCGAATTAGCCTCTAATAACTTTGCCAACTTTTTCCTCCGTTAGTTGCCTTATCTTCTTTATCCGGGCCTGTTTTTGATCCAGCTCTTTTCTTATACCAGAGGCGAGTTTCTCATCCCCTAAACTCTTTAAATTTATTTCCACATTAAAATACGCGCTGGCAAAAGCCGCCTCTAACATTACCGCTGCGACCGCCACATCGCTGATCAGGTTTAAATTGCCTTTTTTAATAAGCGGCGGGCATAGTTTCATACCCTCTAAACACAGGCGGGCCAACATAAAAGGGACATTCAGGCAATCGCGGATATTCCGGCTTTTATAAGCCTCCACGTCAAGATCCACTAACTTCAGGAATTCCAGCCTTAACTTTTCTGACCTCACAAGTAAATCTTTAAGGTCAGTTTCATATTTAGCATATTTTGCATTCCCGATAGTGAAATTAACCACCATGCTCACCAAAGCCACTCCCATCGCCGCATTCACCGCCGCAGCCGATCCTCCTCCGGGAGCAGGAAGCCTTGCGCTAAGATCTTCCAGGTATTCTGATAAAGTATGATTGCGGTACATATTTTTTTCTCCTAAGACAGGCCAATAACACGGCCGAAATTATCCAGATCGATATTTTCTCCCCGCGGATGGCTGGGAAGACCCGGCATGGTCTGGATCGCTCCACACAGGCAGGATAAGAATCCCGCGCCAACGAAAGCCCGGATATCCCTTACCGGCAAAACAAAATCCTGCGGGCTCCCCTTTAATTCCGGGTCATGGGATAAAGAAAGCGGGGTTTTTGCCATACAAATCAAAAGCTTATCCCATCCCCGGGAAGTATATAGCCTGATTTTATTCCGGGATAGAGCAGAATACTCCACCCGGCTCGCCCCATAAAGGCGCTTGGCAATTAACTCTATCTTTTCTTTTATACCAATTCCTTGGGAATAAAGCAACCGATATCTTTTATCAAGTGATGCGGCCTTAATCACGCTTCTGGCCAATGACAAGCCGCCAGAAGAGCCTTTCTGCCAAACCTCGCTTACTTCGGTAGAAAAAGCGCCGTAATCCAAAGCCTTCCGCCGGACCAGGTCAATCTCGGCGCGGGTATCGGTTTCAAACCGGTTAACCGCTACCACGACCGGCACGCCAAAGATCCTTACATTTTCAATCTGTTTTTTTAAATTACTTAAGCCTTCTTCTACTGCAGAAAGACTTTCTTTTTTCAAACCAGGGTCCAAAGGTTTCCCTGGGATAACCTTAAACCTTCCGCTGTGTGCCTTCAATGAACGTATCGAACAAACTAAAACCGCAGCATCAGGGACGATCCCGCTTATCCGGGACTTAATATCAAAGAATTTCTCCGCGCCGCAATCCGCCCCAAATCCCGACTCGGTAACCACATAATCAGAAAGAGCCATGGCGATCTCATCCTGAATTATCGAACTGTTGCCATGGGCAATATTTGCAAAAGGGCCGGTATGCACAAAACACGGGGTGTTTTCTATAGTCTGTATCAAATTGGGTTTGATCGCATCCTTTAAAAGCACCGCCATGATACCGGCGACCTTTAAATCTTCCGCAGTCACCGGCTTGGAATCAACGCTTTCTGCCAGGACAATCCGTCCCAAACGCCTCCTTAAATCTCCGATATCCTTGCTTAAAGCCAGTATTGCCATGATCTCGGATGCCGGGGTGATCTCAAAACCGGAAAGACGGGAAAAACGATCATTTTTAATCCCTAAACCCACCTTCACCTGCCTTAAGGAGCGGTCACCGATATCCACCACCCGATTCCAATGTATTTTATCAGCGGCGATCTTTTTGGGGTTGCCGCGGAAGATAGAATTGTCTATGAACGCCGCGGCTAAATTATGCGCCAGTCCTACGGCATGCGCATCACCGGTAAAATGCAGGTCAAAATCTTCCCGGGGCAGAACCTGTGAATACCCGCCTCCTCCAGCGCTTCCTTTTATTCCAAACACCGGGCCTAAAGATGGCTGACGGATACAGGCCGAAGTAAGTTCACCCAGGCGATTCAGGCTCATCGAAAGGCCTATGGTAGTAACGGTCTTACCCTCACCTAAAGGTGTAGGAGTGATCGCAGTAACTAAGATATATTTAGCGCGTTTTTTTCCTTTTAGGGTTTTTAGGATATCCAGGTCAATTTTTGCGATATACCGGCCATAAGGGAAAAGGTACTTCTTGTTTATCCCCAATTGGCGGGCAATATCCTCTATTGGCAGTTTCTTTGCGGCTTGGGCGATCTTAAAATCAGGAAGCATCTTAGCAGGTAAACCTTTCATCCAATTCAAAGGCGTTACGGATCAGATTGATTTTCGCTGTATCCCCACTTTGCATTATGGAGACTACATCGAATCGCGCCTTTTGATCAAAGAGTTTATTTTCATTTAAGAAAACAAGCGAAGCCCTGGAAATCCGCTGTTGTTTGTGATACGTTAAAGCCTCTTCAGGCAGCCCAAACCTTTCGCCTGTGCGTGTTTTTACCTCGACAAAACAGATGGTCTCTTTTTCCCGGGCGATAATATCGATCTCTCCTAATTTAGTCCTATAATTCCTGGCTAAGATCGAATAGCCGGTATTTTTCAAGAACTCCTCTGCTAAGGCTTCACCGTTTTTGCCTAAATAAAATCTTTTTTTAGACATGGCAAAAACTTTTTCTATGAATAAGCGATAGGCCGAATTTGTTTATTGCCCGCCGATGAGCCAGGGTCGGATAACCTTTGTGCCGCAAAAAACCGTATTGGGGATAGACCTTATCGTAAATCGCCATGATCCTGTCTCGAGCCACTTTGGCGACAATAGATCCGCAAGCGATACTTTTGGATTTAGAATCCCCGCGAATAATGCTGGTATAACCAAAACCCAGGTCAAATTTCATATTGCCATCGATAATGGCATGGATCTGTTTTTTTCGATGCGGCTTTAATTTATGCACAACTGCGTCTATTGCCCGTTCCATGGCAATACGGGTCGCCTCCAGTATATTCAAGGAATCAATGACAGACTCATTGACTATTCCGATCCCAAAGACAGATCCGGCGGTAATCTCTAAAAACGCCTTTTCTCGTTGCAGGGGGGTTAATTTCTTAGAATCATCTATGCGGCTCTTAAAACACCGGTCGCTTAAAACCACCGCACCGGCAACCACTGGCCCGGCTAATGGACCGCGCCCGGCCTCGTCTACGCCGATGATAATCTTATAACCTTGCTTCTTAAGGTTGTTTTCGTAATAAAGCACAAGAAAACATTACTAACGGATCATTGTTGTTTATCGGTCGATTCTGCAATCTTAGTCGCATTCTTTCCGAGTTTTCCCCGTAGATAATAAAGCTTGGCCCTTTTTACTTTTCCCGAGCGGATCAGTTCAATACGCTCAATATTAGGTGAATATAAAGGGAATATCCTTTCGATACCTTCGCCGTAAGAGATCTTTCTTATGGTAAAATTGGTTTTTATACCTTTACCTTGTTTGGCGATCACAATCCCCTCAAAAGGGTGCAGGCGCACCTTATCCTGTCCTTCCTGGATCTTGGTTAAAACCTTTACCGTATCTCCTACATTGAATTTAGGCACGTCTTTTTTAACAAAATCAGCTTCAATAAGTTGGATCTTATTCATTTTTACTCTTCCTTTCCTTATGTTTTTGCGCCCCTAAAAGATCGGGCCGCTTTTGTACTGTTCTTTTTAATGATTCTTTTTTTCGCCAAGCTTCTATTTTCTTGTGGTCGCCTGACAAAAGCACATCCGGCACGCCTAAACCGCGGAAATCCGCCGGCCGGGTATACTGCGGATATTCTAATAGATTACATTCAAATGACTCAAAATTCAAGGAATTTTTATCGCCTAAAACCCCGGGGAGCAGGCGGATCACACTGTCGATCAAAACCATTGCCGGCAATTCCCCTCCGGTTAAAATATAATCGCCTATGGAAACCTCTTCATCTGCCAAATGCTGCCTGACCCTTTCATCCACCCCCTCATAATGCCCGCAGATAAGGATCAAGTGCTTATATTTAGCAAGTCTTTTTGCCATTTTCTGGTTAAAAGTCTTGCCTTGAGGGGTCAAAAGTATGGTTTTTGCCTTAGGGCCATGTTTGCAATCATTAACTGCGTCAAATACGGGTTGAGGGCAGATTACCATTCCCGAACCTCCACCAAACGGACGGTCATCGACCTTATGATGCTTATCCACAGTAAACTTGCGCAAATCATGAACGTTTATCTCTACTTTACCCTTAGCCTGCGCACGTTTAACTATGGATTCAGATAAAACCGGCTCGAACATCCCGGGGAATATTGTAATTACATCAATCCTCATCCTGCGTCCTTTCTCGCCCTGCGTAATCACCTCTTATCTTGGTCATAGGTCCTGAAAAAATCCCTTTTAAATAATTCAAAACGGTCCTGCCCGATCGCCTGGCGCGCCTTATCGACAAGACCTATAAAGAAATGGATGTTATGCAAAGAAAGCAGTATAAGACCAAGCATCTCTTCGGAATTGAATAAATGCCTTAAATACGCGCGGCTGAAATTCTGGCATGTATAACAGGTACAATTAACATCCAGCGGGGCAAGGTCCTCGGCATATACTGCGTTACGGATAACGACCTTTCCGGCAGAAGTAAAAGCGGTGCCATTCCTGCCATAACGCGTAGGGACCACACAATCAAACATATCCGCGCCCAAGCCGATGGCCTCTATTAAATCCTGGGGATAACCGATCCCCATCACATACCTGGGCTTATCAGACGGCAGAATATCCGCGACAACTCTTACCGCATCATAAATCAGATTGCTCGGCTCGCCTACGGAAACGCCGCCAATCGCATATCCAGAAAAATCGAGGTCTACCATCCTTAAGGCCGCCTCCCGGCGCAGGTCTTCATAGGTTGCTCCCTGCACAATCCCAAATAATATTTGGGGATCATTGCCGCTTAAGGCATCACTGGAGGCAAACGCATCCTTTGCCCGTACTGCCCAATTAAGGGTCCTTTCCATCGCCAGGCGCGCATGATCTTTCGTGCATGGATAATGCGCGCATTCATCCAAAGGCATGATAATATCGCTTCCTAAAGCACGCTGTATATCGATTACATCCTCCGGGCGCAAGAAATGCTTCTTGCCGTCAATATGCGACTGGAATTCTACCCCCTCATCGGTCAATTTCCTCAAAAGCGCCAGGCTGAATATCTGATAACCGCCGCTATCGGTAAGGATCGGGGCGCTCCATGACATGAATTTATGCAATCCCCCGGACCTTTTGATCAGATCGATCCCCGGGCGCAAGAAAACATGATAGGCATTAGCAAGAATGATCTGTGCACCGCACTCCTCTAACTGACGGGGGGACACCCCTTTTACTGTTGCATGCGTCCCAACCGGCATAAAACAAGGAGTATCGATCTGGCCGTGCGCAGTAGTCAATTTACCTAAACGCGCCTTACTTGATGCATCTTTATGGATAAGTTTGAATGACATTCTCTTGCCGGTTAAATAATCAACATCGCATCGCCATAACTGTAGAACCTGTATTTTGCCTTTACCGCTTCCTCATAAGCCCGCTGGATCAACTCCTTGCCGGCAAAAGCACAGACCAGCATGAATAAGGTTGTTTTCGGCAGATGAAAATTAGTGATCAGGGAATCCACTATTTTAAAATTATACCCGGGATAGATAAACAAATTGGTTTTGCCTGCCTGGCTGCCTAAGGCATATGTCTCCAGTGCCCGGGTACTGGTAGTGCCTACCGCAAATATCCGGTTTCCCTTGAGACGGGTTTCTTCAATAAGCCTTAAAGAATCACTGCCGATCTCGAAAGATTCGAAATCCATCTGATGTTTTGTGATATCCTCGGTCTTTACCGGACGAAAGGTAGCAAAACCAACATGCAAGGTCAAATAAGCAATATTCACATCGTTCGAATTGATATCCCTCAAGAGTTCTTTGCTGAAATGCAATCCGGCAGTAGGAGCAGCAACTGCTCCTGCCTTCCGGGCATACACCGTCTGGTAATATTGCGCGTCCAAATCATCAGGTTCTCGTTTAATATACGGCGGGATTGGCATCCGGCCCAGCGAGTAAACCGCATCTACATCTTTAGCGGTAAAAGTGACCTCGTTTTGGGCGGTCATCCTGGCCGAGATATTAGGGTCATCAAAGATAATCTCTTCATTAATCCTTATTCGCGCAGGCTTGACCAACACCTTAAAGGTCAAGCCAAAAACACGGTTTAAAAGCAAGATCTCAACCTTACCGCCAGTGGCACGTTTTGCCTTAAGGCGGCTGGGCAGGACCTTGGTATCATTTAAAACCAACAGGTCCCCTCGAGAAAAATAATTTGTGACCTGACGAAAAGCATGGTGTTCTATCGTCTTTTGCGCACGATTCACCACCAATAAGCGCGAAGCATCCCGCTCTTTAAGAGGATGCTGTGCGATCAACTCCTTAGGGAGGTAATAATCGAAATCCGATAGCTTTAAATGGTTATTCATGGTAAATCGAAACGATCTCCGAGCCGGGATAATAATGTTTCAGGATCTTCTGATAGCTAACTCCGGATTTTGCCATAAAATACGCCCCCCACTGACATAACCCCACTCCGTGCCCCCAACCGCTGCCCTCAAATACCACGTCCTTGCCAAAGGTATTGACAGTAAAATTGGCGCTCCGGATACGATTGGGGCCAACCAGATTCCGGAAATCTTTAGCCGAAACTTCGATTTCTTCTTTAGACGAAACCATCTTTAAATTAATGACCCTTCCGGAAGCATCCCTTGAAACAACCTGAATAGAATGCATGCCCTTTATTTTATAAGCTGAACCTGCCAGGATAGTTTCGATCTCCGAGAATGATAAAACCAAGTGCCAATTAAAATGCGGTGATTTCTTGCAAAAACTGCATTCCACCCCTTTTAAAGGCGCAAGGCGCATATTCCACAGTCGGGATACATCTTCAGTATGGCCGGCACAGGTCGCATGGAAATACGCCGGAAGTATTTTATTATTATAAAAAAGAACCTTGCCCCTTGTCTCTTCGACCATACGGCTGGTACGGTACCGCTCCGAGGTCCGGCCCCCGTATACTTGAGAATAAATATCACTGGTCAGGTCAAAATCCCCGGATTTATTCTCCTGGGCCTGATAAAGCGCATAACTACGGCAAACTATCGCCTGTGCCTTCAAAACCTCTTTAGGCCAATAATGCGATACCTCATGGTAAAGTATCCCCTTGATATAATCTTCCAGATCTACGTGGTTAACTACCAATAAACGCTGGTTAGGTTTTTTTATCAATGCAATATTGCCGCGGAAGAAACGGCCGTTGATCATTATTGCATCCGGCTGATCGGGGATGACTAACAACCTGCCGGAGACAAACTCCTCTACTCCTAAAGATACGCCTTTCTTAGAAACTGTAGCCGTAGTATTCAAATCTATTCCGCGGATGAAATTATTACTACCGCCAGTATCTTTAACCTGATAAGCCCCGTTTATCTTGATCCTTAACGATACCGCATCCTGGATGATCGCAACCCGGATATATCTTTCAGTATGGCTGCCTGCGGCAGGCGCCTCCCGGCAAAAGACAGCCACAAGAACAAATACAATTATCACAACCCCCTTATATTTCATTGGCGGAATTTCCTGTGATTATACCTCTGGATCTCCGAATAAATACAGCCGCAGTATTTCTGAAGGTATAACGCGCGTTTTACAGCCTTCTGCCTGGCCTGGCGAAACCCGGGACGAAAATCCTGATAATGGAAAATTATCCCGAAAGAACGAGCCGCATCTTCGCCGATGGCCTTAAGCAGTTCATGATTTTGATAAGGGCTGACCAAAAGAGTAGTAGAGAAAGCATCAAATCCTTTTTCTTTGGCAAAAGAAGCGGTTTGCCTAAGCCGCAATGACCAGCAAAGAAAACACCTTTTCTCATCATCCTCATTCAGGTTTACTGCATGAAAATATTCAGCCGGCAAATACTCTGGATAAGTTACCTCCAGGCCCTCGGCTTTGCTAAACTCTTCTAATGCGTTTTTTCGTAAAATATACTCTGCAAAACTATGGATATTGGGATTATAAAATAACCCTTTTACCTCTGCCCCCTGATCCTTTAAACTGGACAAGGGATAAATAAGGCATGGGGCACAGCATATGTGTAAGAGTAGTTTCATAGACACGTTAGCTCATGGCTCATGGCTCATGGCTCATGGTAAAAGCAAAAACATTACTAATAAAGAACACTCTATTAACTAATATGAGCAATGAGCTATGAGCCATGAGCGCAATCTATTAACTCATATGAGCAATGAGCCATGAGCCATGAGCTATGAGCGCAATCTATTGGCTCATACCAGCTCAAATATAACTCATAAACAATTACTTCTCGAATAACTCTTCCTGTTTCTCGAACTTATATTTTAATCCGAAATGTTTAAAGGCAAGCTGCGTCGCGACTCTGCCGCGGGAAGTACGCTTTAGATATCCTGCTTTCAACAAAAATGGCTCAATAGTATCAACAATGGTATCGACTTCTTCATTTAAAGTAGCTGCTAAGGAATCAACCCCGACTGGACCGCCGTCATATACCTCCAGAATGGTCTTTAATACCCTGCGGTCAATATCATCCAATCCTCCGGTATCAACCCCCAGTTCATCAAGAGTCATTGAAGCGATCTCTAAATTTATCTTTCTTACCTCTTTAACCTGCGCATAATCCCTGACCCGGCGCAACAGGCGGTTGGCGATCCGAGGAGTCCCTCGGGCACGCCTGGCAATCTCATCAGCGGCCTGGCTGTCTATATCCACGGCAAATGTCTTAGCTGAATTCTTGATGATCTGCGACAGGTCTTTTGTGTCATAAAAATCAAGGTGATGGAATATCCCAAACCGGCTGCGTAAGGGAGCTGCCAGCAGGCCGCTTCTGGTGGTTGCACCGATCAAAGTAAAAGGTTTAAGATTAAACTTGATCGTCCGGGCAAACTGCCCCTTATCGATCACAAAATCTATCTGAAAACCTTCCATCGCCGGATAAAGGAATTCTTCAACCACCTTGGAAAGCCTATGGATCTCATCGATAAAAAGGATATCGCCTTTTCCCAGGTTGGTCAGTATCCCAATAAGGTCCCCAGCCCGCTCGATCGCAGGGCCGGAGGTTGCGGTGATCTTTGTCCCCATTTCATGGGCAATTATATGCGAAAGCGAGGTTTTTCCCAGCCCGGGAGGCCCGGAAAAAAGCAGATGCTCCAAAGGCTCTTTTCTCTGCTTTGCCGCCGTAATACAAATCTTTAAATTATCCAAAACATCATTTTGTCCGATGAACTCTTCAAACCTCTGCGGGCGTAAAGAAATGTTTAAAACAACATCCTCATCGGTTTCTTGCTGTGCACGTACTGGAGCAGGCAGCGCTTCATCCGTATCTCCTGCATCAATATAAGGCGTGCGTTTTTCCAGAACCGTTTTCTTCTGCAGTTTAGCTGGTTTCTGCGTCTTTTCGGGAGTCATACGGTATGATATTCTCCTTATTGCGGATAACTTCGATTTCATCAAACAAACCTTTTTGCCTGGCAATTATTTCTTTCATGCGGATCAGCTCCAAGATCGACAGGAAAGTAATTACGATCTCGATCTTATTCTTTGACTGCGCAAACAACTCCGAGATAAGCACCGAATCGCGCAATAAAAGAAGATGCAGTATCTGATGGACCTTTTCTTCAACCGTAAACTCATCCTTAATCACCTCATAAAATATTTCTTTGGGGATATCCTGCATCGCCTTGGTGAATGCGCTGATCAGGTCGAAAATGCTGGACTCAAAATAAACTTCATCCTGGGCTTTGGGAAATTGGGTTGTATCCTGGGGTTTAGTGCGCTTAAAAACCTCTTGCTGGAGGGCTTCTTTCTGGCGCAGGTTCTCGGCGATCTCCTTGAATTTCTCATACTCCAGGAGACGTTTAACCAAATCCGCCCGGGGATCCTCGGGATCTGCAGCCTCCGGGGTTTCCTCTGCCGGCAGAAGCATTTTTGATTTAATCGCCAGAAGTGTCGCCGCCATCACCAAGAACTCACCGGCAATATTAAGATCGAGCATACGCATCAATTCGATATAACCCAGATATTGCTCGGTGACTTTAGCGATCGGGATATCATAAATGTTAAGGTGGTCTTTTTTCACCAGGTATAACAACAGATCCAGAGGCCCTTCAAATACTTCCAGTTTGATTTTATAGCTCATTTAAGAACATACTCCATTTTCATTGCCGTCAATGCGTCTTTTAAAGTCGCCCCCGCCACCGCACCAGCAGATTGCCTTCCGGCATCCAATATCCCCTTGATCAATGTTTTATCCTTAAGAAACTCTTCCCTTTTCTTATGCACCGGCTTTAGTTTATCTATTAATAAAGCTGCAAGATTCTTCTTGCATTCTACACAACCAATACCGGCGCGGGTGCATTTTTCAAAAATATCCGGTTTTATCTCCGGGAAAAATTCCGCATAATAGGAAAAAACATTGCAGACATCCGGATGCCCCGGGTCATTTACTTTGATCCTTTGAGGGTCAGTCGTCATTTCCAAGATCTTACGCCTTACCAACTCCGGAGGATCGGAAAGATTAATGGTATTATTATAGCTTTTGCTCATCTTGCGACCGTCCAAACCGGGTAGCCTTGGGGTAGAAGTCAAGATCGCCTCGGGCTCCGGAAAAACATCCCTATTGTAAAGGCTGTTAAAACGACGGGCGATCTCCCTGGTAAGTTCAAGATGCGGAAGCTGGTCATCTCCTACCGGCACTTTTTGCGCTTTATAAAGCAGGATATCCGCAGCCTGTAAAACCGGATACCCTAAAAATCCATAAGTATTTAAATCACGGGTAGTGACCTGACGTAACTGTTCTTTATAGGTAGGGCATCTCTCCAGCCATCCTAAAGGGGTCAAACAGGATAATATCATTTGCAATTCTAAATGCCCCGGGACTTGAGACTGAATAAAAATTACAGAACGTTTCGGGTCAATCCCACAGCTTAACCAATCGGCAACATTATCAAATATCGATTCGGACAAAACCGAAGGGTTCTCATATTCACCCATTAGGGCATGCCAGTCGGCAACCATAAAAAAACAGTCATAGGCATCCTGCAGCTTGACCCAATTATCCAAAGCCCCGAGCAAATGCCCCAAATGCAGTTTTCCGGTAGGGCGCATACCGCTCAATATTTTATTTTTCATAGCCTTTTACGGTCTTTTTACGGACTAATCTATTGTCCTGGCGATCTTTTCCACATTATAAGCTTCGATCACATCGCCTTCTTGCATACCATCAAAACCATTCAAAGTAATCCCGCATTCAAAACCTTCCGCAACTTCTCTGACGTCATCTTTAAACCGCTTAAGGTTGGAAAGTTTTCCCTCAAACACCACTTCCCCGTTCCTTAAAACGCTGATACTGGCTTGACGGATGATCTTTCCTTTACTGACAAAACATCCCGCAACCAGGCCCGAACGGGAAAGCTTAAATACCTTACGAACATCTACACGGCCCATAAACACTTTCTTTAACTTGGGCTCCAACATGCCTTCTAAAGCGGATTTTATATCATTGCCTAATTCATAAATGATATTGTATATCTTTACATCCACGCCTTCCTTCGAAGAAAGCTCCTTTGCTAAATCATCCTGGACTACATTAAATCCCAAAACCAAGGCATTTGAAGCCACCGCCAAAATCACATCCGAAGAGTTAATATTACCTACCCCTTCATGTATTATTTCCAGCTTGAGTTCCTCATGAACGATCTTACCTAGGACATCCTTGATCGCTTCTAATGAACCCTGGACATCCGCCTTAATAACCAGTTTCAACTCTTTGATCTTGCCTTCTTTTATCTGCGTATGCAGTTCTTCCAGGCTGACCCTTTTTACTGTCTTTACCTGAAGCTGTTTCTCCTTCTCCTGGCGCATCTGGACCAGCTCTTTAGCCTGGCGTTCATCAGCGATCACAAAGAACGTCTCTCCGGCCGCAGGTATCCCTGAAAGGCCAAGGATCTCCACCGGATATGTCGGCGGGGCATCGGTTACTGCCTGGCCGCGGTGATTAAACATAGCGCGGATCTTTCCAAAACAGTTGCCAACAACGATATTTTCATTTAAATGCAATGTCCCGTTTTGGATCAGCAGGGTGGCAACCGGCCCTTTGCCTTTTGACATCTTAGCTTCTACAACAACACCTTTTGCCGGACGGTCAGGATTGGCTTTTAGCTCCAGCATCTGGGCTTCCAAAAGGATCATCTCCAGCAAACCGTCGATCCCTTCCCCTGTTTTTGCCGAAACTCCTACGGTAATGGTCTTTCCACCCCACTCTTCGGGATTAAGGCCAAGTTCTGCAAGCTGTTTTTTAACCCGGTCGGGTTCGGATTGCGGTTTATCGATCTTATTGATAGCGACAATAATAGAAACGCCTGCCGCCCGGGCATGGTCGATTGCCTCCCTTGTCTGCGGCATAACCCCGTCATCGGCCGCTACTACTAAAATCACGATATCGGTAAGGCTGGCTCCGCGCGCACGCATAGCAGTAAATGCCTCGTGACCGGGAGTATCAAGAAAAGTAATGTCCCCATGGGGTAAATGCACCCGGTAAGCACCGATATGCTGTGTAATCCCGCCATGTTCATTCTCTGCGACCTTGGTTTTCCTGATTGCATCCAAAAGCGATGTTTTCCCATGGTCAACATGGCCCATTAAAGTTACTATCGGAGAACGCAGGCGCAAATCCTGGCTTTTGTCATCTTGCTGATGCAGGCTAAGCGCTAATCCCTCAGCATCTAAGGCATGTTTTATCTTAAAACCGAACTTCTCTAAAATTGCCGCCACAACGGTTTCATCCAGGAATTGATTGATCCCGGTCATCATGCGCATATTCATCAGCATCTTTATAATAACCGATGGCTTTTCCTGAAGTTTGATCGACAGATCTTTTACCGTAATCGGCAATTTCAGCTCAAGATCCTTTAACTCTGGTTTAACCACAACTGGCGCAGGAGGCTCTTTATCCGCCGGTTTTTCTATAACAGGAAGAGGTGCCTTCTCTTGAGTTCTTATTGCCGGCTTAACCTCCGAAATCGGGGCGGATTTTAACTGCGCGCCTTCAGGCATAGGTTTTACCGCCGGCTTAGGCTCCACAGGCACCGCAGCAACAGGCTTTGCTACAGGCGCGGCAACATCAGGCTTTGCTACAGGCGCCTCAACAGAAACCGTCGCAACAGCCTTACGCCGAGCCTTAGTGGCCTTAACTATTTTCTCTGCAGCTGTCTTTGGTTTAGATCTTACTGTAGAACCGGAAATCGATTTTACCGGCGCCGGCTTAACAGATTTGGATACCTTTGGTTTAGATTTTACCACGGCCTTTTTCTTCGCCACAACCTTTTCTTTTTTTGTCTTAGTGACCATAGATTACCTCTTATTTCTTGATTAACTTCTTGGCCTCTTTTACCAGTTTCTCTGCTTTCTTCTGGCCGATACCCTTTATTTTCATCAAACCCTCGGTAGTGGAGTTTGCAATATCTTCTACAGTATTATAACCTGCCTGCTTAAACGATTCCACGGTCTTTTCCCCCACCCCGTCAAGCTGCGCTAACGGCATACCGGATTTGAGAGTTTCTTTTACTTCTTTTTCTGAAACGACAGGTTCTGATTTAGCGGACTCTCCTTTATTTTCCGCCTGCATAGCCTTTGTACGAATATCCAGCTCCCATCCGATCAAGCGGGAGGCAAGCCGAACATTCTGCCCGTGTTTACCTATAGCTAAGGACAATTGATCATCGGCCACGATCACTTCCGCTTTTTGATTCTCTTTATCCAGCTTTATTTCTGCGATCTCCGCCGGAGAAAGTGAAGCGCGAATATACTCTTTCATATCATCACTAAAAGGAACGATATCGATCTTCTCCCCCTGTAATTCGTTGACGATATTGCGCACGCGATTGCCTCTCATCCCGACACATGCCCCGACAGAATCGACTTTATCATTCTTGGAAGAAACAGCGATCTTGGTACGCTCGCCTGCCTGGCGGGCCACTGCCTTTATTTCGACTATCCCCTCGTAAATCTCCGGGACTTCAAGTTCAAAGAGTTTTTTTACCAGGTTAGGATGGGCCCGGGACAAAAATATCTGCGGGCCTTTAGCGTCCTTTTTCACCTCCGCGACAAAAGCGCGGATCCTCTGGCCCTGCTTAAAATCTTCCTTTTGAGATTGCTCGCGTTTCAAAAGGATCCCTTCAGCCTTACCTAAAAGGTCAATAATGATATTGCCCTTCTCAAAACGGTAAACCGTCCCGGAAACGATCTCTCCTACCTTGCTCTGAAAATCATTAAAAACGATCTCTTTCTCCGCTTCCCGGATCTTTTGAATGATTACCTGCCTGGCAGTTGAAGCGGCAATCCGGCCAAAATCCATTGAGGTTATCTCCTCATTATTCTTAAAAGCCCGGATCTTGCCATTCTGCCGGTCAATTTCGACTTTAATCTCATCTTCAGGAGCGACATCAACCGCCCGCCGGGCCGCCGTCATTAAAGCGCTCTCCACAGCCTCGATCAAGATCTCTTTTTTTATCCCTTTTTCCCTCTCTAATTGTTCAAGTATCGCAATCAATTCCTGACTCATATGTATCTCCTTATTATTAGTTTATAGCTTTGGGTTACCTGGTCACAATGTCACAAGTATAAAAATCATGCTCATTGCCTGCAACCTTCCGTGTTATTCGATTAACTGCTTTGCCTTGTGTATCTTTGCTAATGGGATCTCTAAAATATCACCCTTAACATCTATATAAACCGTATCTTGAGTGACCTGATTGATCAGTCCATCCCATTCCAATTTCCCGTTAAACATCTCTTTGAGGAAGAATTTAACCTTTTTATCCCGGCACCTGGCAAAATCATTGCGTGTAGTCAGCATACGGTCCAGGCCGGGCGAAGAAACTTCCAGGATATACCGGTCCTGAATAATGTTGTCTTGGTCTAAAAGCAGGCCGATCGCCTGATTCAGGCGAGTACATTCACTAACACTGATCCCGCCCAAAGGTAGATCCGCCAGGATCTTTACGGATAAATCCCTTCCTTGGTAATGGCATACTAAATCCACTAACTCAAAACCTTGTGATTCGAGATAATTGCCGATTGTCTGACGTAACTGCGCGATTTGGTCATGCTTCAACATGTTCTCTCCTATAAAAACAGCCACGGGACTATACCCGGCAAAGGCCTTTTACCTTAGCCAGGATATTCTCTGGACTATCGACCACCTTTTTATTTTCACGGCGGATCTTAAGCTCAACTGTATTTTGCTTGAGAAAATCCCTGCCGACAATAATCTGCAAATTAATCCCGGTTAAATCCGCGTCTTTGAACTTTACCCCTGCCCGCTCATCCCGGTCATCAAGGATGGAATCGATACCGGAAGAGTTCAATTCATTATAGATAGCAACCGCCTGGGAACCAATTTTTGCGTCATTCATATCTAAAGCCATAACCAGCACTTTATAAGGGCTGACCTCGTCAGGCCAAATGATCCCAAGATCATCATGATTATTATCGATAATTGCCGGGATCAGCCTTGAAACCCCGATACCATAACAACCCATGATAATACAGGAAGAAGCCCCGGAGGCATCAACAAACTTCGCTTCAAGCGACTGTGAATATTTAGTGCCCAATTGAAAGATATGCCCGACTTCCAAAGTATTGACCGGCTCGAAATTAACACCGCATTCAGGGCAAAGTACGGTGGATCCTTCTTTAAAAGGCCTGGCACCAGCACATTGAGGACAAACCAGGACCTTATCCTCTCCCTCCAAAGAACGCACCATGAATTCATGAGAAACGCTTCCCCCCATTACTCCGGAATCTGCTTCAACTGCCAGGATATCCAACCCACACCTTTTGAATATCCTAAGGTAGGCATCATACATTAATTTATAATTCTTATCTAAACCGGCTTGGTCTTTATCAAAACTGTATGCGTCCTTCATGATAAACTCACAACCCCTGACCAGGCCAAAACGCGGGCGGATCTCATCGCGGAATTTGGTCTGGATCTGATAAAGCAAAAGAGGAAGATGACGATAACTGGAAACATTATTTTTCACTAATTCTGTGATCACCTCTTCATGGGTAGGGCCTAAACAGATATTCCTGCCCTTTCGGTCAACAAACCTCAACATCACTTCACCCATAACTTTGTCTCTGCCGGAACGTGCCCAAAGTTCCTTAGGCTGTAATGCCGGCAACAATAACTCCGCGGCGGAGCAATTGTTCATCTCCTGGCGTATAATACGCTCGATATTATTCAAAACCCTTAAGCCCATCGGCAGATAAGAATATACCCCTGCCATCAGCATCCGCACCAGGCCAGCCCGAAGCATTAATTGATGGGCAAGTGACTCTGCTTCTTGCGGAGATTCCTTTAAGGTAGGTATTAAAGACTTGCTCCAGAACATTTTATCCCCCGCTTAACCCTGATTAAATATTTCTTCTGCTAAATTAATCCCGGATTTGACAAACAGGCTGTAAAAAACCGGTTTCACTCCTGTTGCCCGCCACCGCCCTAAAACTGCGCCATGCGCATCAAAACCTTCCTGATCATACCGGAAAATATCCTCAAGTATAACCCTGCCGTCTTTTAACCCGTTAACCTGGGTGATATAGGTTATCTTTCTTGTCCCATCAACTAACTGTTCCTGCTGAACGATCAAATTCACTGCCGCAGAAATCTGCCGGTGTATCGCATCAAGGTTGATCGGGATCCCGGAAGTAAGGATCATGGTCTCCAGGCGGTAAACCGCATCCTGCGGAGAACTGGCATGCAATACGGCCAATGAACCCTTGTGCCCGGAACAATTCGCCTGCAGCATATCCAAAGCCTCTGACCCGCGGATTTCACCGAGGATGATCCTGTCCGGGCGCATACGCAAAGAATTCTTAAAAAGATGCCTGATCGTAACTTCACCCCGGCTTTCGATATTAGCCTGCCGGGCCTCAAGGCGCACCACATGCTCCTGGCTCAATTTCAATTCCGCCGTATCCTCGATCGTGACGATCCTTTCATCATTTGCTATATAAGAGGAAAGCACCCCTACACTGGTAGTCTTGCCGCTGCCGGTAGCTCCGGAAAATATAATATTGGCCTTTGCCTTAATTGAAGCCACCAGGAAATCCCCCATCCTTTTATCCAAAGTCCCGAGGCTAACCAGGTCGCCAATAGATTTGATCTCCTTTAAGAACTTACGGATAGTGACCATAGGGCCATCTACCGCCAAAGGAGGAATAATTACATTTACCCGCGAACCGTCTTTGAGGGAAAAATCGGCATAAGGCACCGATTCATCAACATGCCTATGGGTATCCACAAGCATCTTATTTACCATATGCATCACTTGCCGGTCATCATCAAAAGTGATATCGGTAAGAACCGTTTTACCGTCTTTCTCCACATAAACCTTGCCCGGGCCGTTGATCATGATCTCGGTAACTCCCGGATCATTGAGCAGGCGTTCCAAAGGGCCAAAACCGGTCAACTCATCCACCAGCTCATTAATGATCTTATCCTTATCCAAAGGTGACAAACTTGCATATTCACGCAAGATAATATCGGAAGCGATAGAGGAGACCTTTTCTTTAAGCACAGAGATA
Organism: uncultured Planctomycetales bacterium; assembly: GCA_964603585.1. GTDB lineage: Bacteria > Omnitrophota > Gorgyraeia > Gygaellales > Profunditerraquicolaceae > CAZRVK01. Next base: position 93,862 of record CAZRVK010000005.1, on the reverse strand, counting down.
TCAACTTTATCCGATAAGATTATTCCGCTGTATTGAGAAATGATCCTTTGCCTGATTTTATCCTTGATCAGCTTAGACATTTTATCTTCGCCACCTCCCTTAAGAGTATATCTGCGCAATTAGCAAAAGGTATTTTCCTTATTGCCTGGCCTTTTCTGAATAAAAGACCTTTATCCTTTCCAAAGGCAACCCCAATATCCGCCTCCCGCGCTTCCCCCGGGCCATTGACAATACAACCCATCACTGCCACTTTCAGCGGATGAGCCCGGAACTTATGATTAAGTGCCGAGAGTTTATTTTCTAATTCAGAGACTATTTTGATCAAATTGACCTCGCACCGGCCACAGGTAGGGCAGCTAATAACCTTGACACCGAAATGGCGTAAATCCAGCGACTCCAATATTGACTTAGCTACCCTCACTTCTGCTTCTGGATTCTCGGTAAGCGATACCCTTATTGTATCACCAATTCCTTCTAATAACAACGCGCCGATTGCCACCGAAGAGTGGACCGCTCCTTGCAAAGGCAGGCCGGTCGCGGTAAGCCCCAAATGCAGAGGATAATCACAGGCCAGACTAATCTTACGATACGCCGCAATCGTATCCAGTATATTCGAGGCCTTTAAAGAAACCGCGATATCATAGAAACCTGCTTTTTCCAGGGTACGGATATACTTTAATGCTCCCCCAACCATCCGCTCAACAATACCTGTGCCCCTGTGGCTTCTGACTTTGTGGCTTCTAATTTGCGGTGGCAAGGAACCCGAATTCAACCCCACTCTTATCGGGATACGATGCGCCCGGGCTGCTTGCGCTATATACACAACTTCTTCTTTCTTATAAATATTACCCGGGTTAAGCCGGATCTTATCTACTCCGCTCTCAATCGCCGCTATTGCCAGACGCCAATCAAAATGGATATCCGCAACCAAAGCCAAAGAAGCTTTAAGCTTGATCTTTTTCAACGCCCTGGCGTCATCATTATCTTTGACTGCCAGGCGCACAATTTCGCACCCGCATTCTTTAAGGGAATCGATTTGAGCGATAACCGCTTCAACATGGGATGTCTTATGCTTTGCCATAGACTGAATGGCGACAGGATTCTTTCCTCCGATATAAACATCTCCGATCTTCATTATCCTGGCTTTACGCCTTATGATCCGCATCGAATCTTGCCTCATTTAAAAAAACCGGATATCTTATCTCCGAATAAACGCATAATATCGTTATAAGTGGCAAAGACCGCCAAACAAATAATCAAGGTAAAACCTACATTGGAAACAATTTGTTCCGCCTTAAGGCTTAAAGCCCTACCCCGGATTTTTTCTATCGCTAAAAGCAGAATATGCCCGCCATCCAAAACCGGCAACGGCAGAAGATTGAATATCGCCAGGCTTATGCTTAAAACGGCCAAAAGATGCGCAACAGCAATAAAACCGATGTGTGCCGCTTCAGAAGTAATATAAAATATCCCTAAAGGACCGGTGACCGATTCCTTAAAAGAAAGCCGGCCGGTCAACATCCGCCAAAGAGCCTTATAGGTCAGTTCAGTCAACTCCCAGGTTTTGTTTAATCCTAAAGAGAATGATTTCCAGAAACCATGGCGTAGGATCACGACATCCGGAGCAGGCCTGATACCGACTAAACCTACATTATGTTTCTGCCCCAGGATATCATTGACTTGTTTGGCTTTGATATTAACATCGATATCGAACTCCTGATCATTACGAAGGATAGATAACCTTATTACGGAAGCGTCATTCTTGGCTTGAATATATTTCTGCACTTCATCCCAATACAAGACACGCTTCCCATCGACGGCAATGATCTTATCCCCGGCGATGATCCCTGCGGATTGGGCCCCATAACCATCGATTAAGCCGCCAACTTTGGTAGTCAGCGTAGGGTATCCGACAAAAAATATCATCCAGAAACATAAGAACCCAAGCAAATAATTCAAAAACGGGCCAAAGAATATGATCGCCGCACGCGCACGGGGAGGCTTGGACAGATAATCTCCGGGATTACCTTTATATTCCTGAAGGTTATCCCCGGCAAGCTTAACGAATCCGCCGAGAGGTATGGCATTGATGGAATATAATGTCCCGTCATGTTCTTTACTGAACAGCGTCCGGCCAAAACCCAGGGAGAATTTTTCCACTCTTACTCCCAGCTTTTTGGCTACCCAGAAATGGCCAAACTCATGGACGACGATCAACAGGCCTAAAACAAAAATAAAAACTAAAATTGAAATCATCTTTTACCTCGTAAGTTAATGATCCGCATTGCCTGGCGGCGCGCCCAGACATCTGCCAACATAATATCATCCAGTTTTGGTTCACTGATATTCTTGTGACACTCAAGCACCCGTTCAATTATCCTGGGGATCGAAAGAAACCCGATATGGTTATTTAAAAACTCATTAACGCTGACTTCATTTGCAGCATTTAAAACTGCCGGCGCTGTCCCCAGCTTGCGCGCAACTTGATAAGCCAGCCCCAAACAAGGGAATTTCTTGAAATCCGGCTTTTCAAAGTTCAAACTGCGAATTTTAAAAAAGTCCACCCCCGGGATACTGCTGGCGAACCTTCCCGGAAAAGTAAACGCATATTGTATCGGTATGCGCATATCCGGAACCGACAATTGGGCCAGGATCACCCCATCAATGAATTCTACCATAGAGTGGATAACTGATTCCGGATGGACCAGGACTTTGATCGCCTCCGGAGCCACTCCAAAAAGATGCACCGCCTCCAGCACCTCCAGCCCTTTATTCATCAAGCTGGCAGAATCAACACTGATCTTTCTACCCATCTCCCAGCGGGGATGCCGGATGACTTCTGAAACCGATACCCTGCTTAAAGCGCTGACAGCGGTCTTGCGAAAAGGCCCGCCGGAAGCAGTCAGGTATATGTTCTTTAAAAAACGCGAAGGTTCGTTGCGTAAACACTGCCAGATCGCCGATTGTTCACTGTCTACCGGCATGATCGTAACTTTCTTTTTCGCGGCCCTCTGCATGATAAGCGGCCCAGCCATTACCAAAGCCTCTTTGTTGGCTAAGGCAATATCCTTGCCGGCATCGATAGCGCTGATCAAAGGCTCAAGCGCGGCCGCCCCGCTTATAGCCACCAGGACAATATCTATTTCTTTATCCGATACAAGTTCTTTTAAGCCATCGGAGAAGGCAAAGACTTTGAGCTTACCGGCATACCTACGCTCCAGCCTGGAGACAGAAACCGGGTCGTTAGCACAAACTATCTTAGGCCTGAATTCTCTGATTTGAGACTCTAAAAGGGTGCTGTTGGAATTAGCGGTCAATGCCACGACCCGAAATTCCCTCGGCGCGCTCCGGATAACCTCTAAAGCGCTTTTGCCAATGGACCCCGTCGAACCCAGGATAGCAATACTTTTCATATGTCAAACTACCAAAGTCAGATAAAAATAAAATACCGGCGCGGTAAAAAGCAAGCTGTCTATCTCATCCAATATCCCGCCCATACCCGGCAAAAGATGCCCGGAATCCTTAACCTGGCAATCACGTTTTATCATCGATTCGGACAAATCCCCTAACTGCCCTATTATCCCGAAAATAATGCCTATCAAAATAAGGTGCAGATAGGGTAAATCCAAGAATCTGCGGCTGATCAATGCCCCGATCACACTAAAAAATAAACCGCCAATCGCACCCTCTACCGATTTATTAGGGCTGACTCGTGGCATAAGCGGGGTCTTGCCTAAGTTAGAACCGACAACATATGCCCCGATATCCCCAAGCTTGGTGACCAGAAGCACCGTGGTCAACAGGCCAAGTCCGCCTTCTAAATACCTGATCTTGATCAGAAAAGATAAAAACCACGAAACATAAATTATCCCGAAAATAGTAGTGGAAATATCCACTACCGCCCCGCTGTTCTTGCGCCGACTAAACTGCATTAAGATCAGGAATAAAAGAGCGATTACTACAAAAGAAAGTTCCCACTTGCGTGTTATTTCGAAACGCAACAGTATCGATAAGGGAATGACCAGCCCGACACCTATCCCGAAATATTTGTATGGCGCTACTCCTTTTTTCTCCAGCATCAGGAAAAACTCATACAAACCAAAGCCAATGAAAGCAGTAACCGCCAAGGCGCATACCCAATTAACAAATACCGTCAGGATAATGATAATTACAAGTATTGTTCCGCTAATTATTCTTTTTTTCGCCATTTATACTGCCAAACCTGCGTTCCCTTCTCTGATAAACCTTGATCGCATGCAAGAAATCTTCCGCCTTAAAATCAGGCCAGCATTTCCGCGGAAAATATAATTCCGCGTAAGAAAGCTGCCAAAGCAGAAAATTGCTTAACCGCATCTCACCGCTGGTGCGGATCAAAAGGTCCGGGTCGGGAATACCCCGGGTATACATTAACGAACCAAATTTTTCTATATCCAGGTCCCGGGGCAAAGCCTGGCCACGGGAAACAAATCCAGCGAATTTAACCGCGGCATCAACTATCTCCTGCCTTGAACCGTAATTAAGCGCCAATACCACGGTCAACCCGGTATTTCCTTTGGTTTTGTATTGTGCCTGCCTAAGCTTTTTTAATACATATTCCGGTAAAGGGTCTTCTCGGCCAATAACAAGAAAACGTATATTCTTTTTATGCAAAGACTCTATCTCACGACCTAAGAACGCTACCAAGGCATGCATCAGCATATCTACTTCCCGTCTTGGCCTTTTCCAGTTCTCTGAAGAAAAAGCAAACAAGGTCAATACCCTGACCCCGATATCGCTTGCGGTATTAACCACCTCGCGCACCCTAAGAATCCCTTGCCGATGCCCGGCAGTACGAGGCAGGCCCTTATCCTCTGCCCAACGGCCATTGCCATCCATGATTATGGCGATATGGCCCGGGATATTATCTTTCATATAATACTTTATCGTTATCGGGTTATTGCCTTTAGGCTGTAAAAAAACCAGCCTAAAGGCAGAGATTTTACTGGTGGACTCGGTAATCTATGTCGGGGAATATATTGTCTTTATATTCTATATCCGCTAACCACGATTCATCAACACAGTTTGATTTGATCTGTTCATATAAACTGCCAAACCTCAAAAGGTGTTCCTTTGTCCGGCGGACGGCATAATCCGTATGCGTACCGGTCCCCAGGATGAATGCCCAATCAGAACTTTGAGCCAAAAGCAACTCGCGCAAAGCCTGATTTAAAGCCCTAAGCATAAGGGTATCGTTACTGCCATTAGCAAAACTCTTTGCCAATTCCGACATCCGTTCTGATGAACTGTGCAAATGCCTGTAAACCCAGTCATTCGAGCCCTGCAGCCACATTTCGCTGTAACCTTTCCATCCCCAGCTTGACATCGATGGAGTCACTACCTGATTCCGCGGGTTTTCCAGCAAGTATTCAGAAGGAGTGATCATCCGGATAGTTTTCTGGTCAAAATGTATCTTACGGATCAAGAACTCAAGCCACATCGGGCCTTCATACCACCAATGCCCATACAATTCAGCATCATAGGGAGAAACAATGATCGGCTTTTTCTGCATTAAATCATACAGATACTCCACTTGTTTCTCCCGGTTGAACAGAAAATTACCCGCATGAGAAGCTGCCTTTTCACGCGCCATACGGGGATCATAAGGCTGTTTTTCATCACTGCCGGTAATCCGGTAATATTTTATCCCGGTATTGATCCTTATGCCATCCGGGTGTATATAAGGTTTTATATAATCAAAATCCAGGTCAAAGCCTATATCGCGGTAAAATTCCCGGTAATAATAATCCCCGGGATACCCTTCAATGGATGACCAAACCTGCTTAGATGATTCAAGGTCACGACCAAAACAGGCAACCCCGGATTTACAATAAATCGGGGCAAAAACCCCGTATTTAGGACGGGGAGTTCCATGCAATATGCCATGGGCATCGCTGAAGAAATATTTTATCCCACACTCCTTAAGGATTTCATCATGTCCGGGAATGAACCCGCATTCCGGCAGCCATATACCTTGCGGCTTACGGCCCAAAACCTTTTCGTAATGGTTTACCGCTACCCTGACTTGGGCCTTGACAGAATCTTTATATGGGTCCAATAAAGGGAAATATCCGTGCGTCGCCCCGCAGGTAATGATCTCGATCTTGCCGAGATCCTGGAACTTCTTGAAGGCAGTGACCAGATTACGGCTGTACCTTTCAAAGGTATCGCGAGAATTACAAAAACAGTTCAGGTACATCGTCGCTAGACTCTGGAACTCCGCCTGCCAGCGGGTCCTTTCTACCTCTTTATGCGCAAGTTCTATCAGATGATTAATATGCTTTAAATACCTCCCCTGAAGCAAAGGATCGGTCAACATGGAGATAAGCGTAGGAGTAAGAGACATGGTAAGCCTGAAATCAACCTTATCATCTGTCAGACGCTCAAACATATTAATTAACGGGATGTATGTCTCCGTAATCGCCTCATAAAGCCAATCCTCTTCCAGGAAATCATCATGCTCCGGATGCCTGACAAAAGGCAGGTGGCTATGTAAAACTATGCATAGATATCCTTTATTCATTTTTCATCCTTTTAGTTTTAGCTTATTCGCGCAAAATCCGGTTATTTTTAGTTTCCTTGCCTACAATAGGTGTAATTGTTATGGTCTCTAATTTATCCGCAGATGTCCCCTCGCAAGGAATAACCTGCTTGCCATCGGGAAGCGCAAAACGCAGGCTAAAAGTCCCATCTGGCCTTAATTTTATAGGGGTCCCCTGGACAGTTACATGCGCATCCGGTTCGGTCGCGCCATAAACGATGAGTTCAGTATTGACTACCATCCAGAATTTCCTCTGTTTGGGTAATTTCTTAACCGGGCTGCCCATTGAAGCCATCCCCGGAGATGCCAGCACTCCAGAAAACAACGCCCGACGCATCCTTTCCACCCAGGCCTTGCCTAAAGGAGAACTCTTGCCGAAACCAAAACCCATGCCATAAAGGCGGGCAAACATCTCTTCGGGAATCATCCATTGTTCATCTGTGATCCAGGATGGCCCGTCAATCGGGGTATGCACAATATTAGACCTGGCGATCCGGATAAATTCACCATTAGGCAGCCTTAAGCCTATATCTACACACCAGCTTCTTCCCGGTCCTGCCGTATCGATATACCAACTGCTGATATCATAATTAACTTCGATGTCAAAAAAACGATTGGCATTCTTGCCGTTAAAATGGATATTGCTTACATCATACACTCGTAAAACGATCTTAGCGGAATAAAATACATCGCCGAGCGAATTCTTTAAAGAGTCGATTGTTTGCGGAGTAACTTCCCAGTATGAATGCAGCCACCAAGGATCCCTTACCTGCAGAACGATCTTATCATGGCCGTACTTAGAGGGCAGCTCCTGAAGTATCCTCGGAGAAACCTTTACGCTTTGAGGAGTAAAGAATTTTGCCTTACCCACTGCGGTCTCTTGGCTGCCGATAACTTCCTTCTTGATTTTTTCCGGTTCTTCTTTCGGCTTAAGTATGCGCTTAATCAAGCCCTTGGTCGCGGGTTTAGCCACTTTCTTTTTGCGTATTGCATTCTTTATTTTTTCTTTAAGCTTACGCAAGATTACCATAAAAATCACCTCCCCTTTGGTTTATAATAAAAAAGGGGATACTCTCCCCTTCGAACAAATTGCGTTCTTCAATCTCCTTTTTTATATCATTTCTTGGGTTTTGGTGTACTTGCCGCTGCTAAGGCGTTTCTTAGATCTTCTTCAAGCGTTTCCTTTAATTTACTGACCTTTTGCAATTCGTTTTTTAGGCTCTCGTTTATCAGTTGTTCCTGCAATAACATCTTTTTGGTTGCAGCATGGTTTTCTCTTTCTGCTTCCAAGTCTTTACCCAGCGCAGTCAATTTCGCATCTATTGATGATTTATCCTGCATAAACTTGCTTAATTTCTCCTCGATATCAAGACGGGTCAAGATCTCTTTATCTTTAGCGCTCTTCTGCTGATTAGCCCGGCTGTAAGAAGCGATGGAAACCGCGATAAAGACCACTAACAAAGCAGTAAGCCCAAAAATTATTTTATTTTTCATTGCATCATTGATCATGATAGACCTCTTAGGAATGAACGAACGATGTATTGCGAAGCTTTATATTCACTTAAGGCCTGCGGCACAGACAAAGCCTTATTATAACGCTTATTTTACCTTGGTTACCTGCGGCAAAATCACTATCTCTACCCGGCGGTTTAACTGGCGGCCATCCTTTGTATCATTTGAAGCTACCGGGCGGTACTCTCCATAACCAATAGCGGAAACCCTGTTCGGAGTAATGCTTTTTTCATCAACCAGATAATGCAGCACACTTAAAGCGCGCGCAGTGGATAATTCCCAATTGGATTTCCAACCCGATGACTTTATCGGGACATTGTCGGTGTGGCCTTCAATGCCGATATTTAATTCCGGGACATTCTCCTGCAAAACCCTGGCTACTTTATCCAACGATGAATAAACCTCGGGTTTTATTTTAGCCTTACCGGAATCAAAAACCACATCCGCCACAAAAGTTATCACTAATCCTTTTTCCGCCATCTTCAGGCTGATCTGTTTATCATTGATCTCCTGGGCAAGCCTTTCTTCAAGCAGACTTTTTGCCTGCACTAAAGCATCCAGCTGACTGGAAAGCTCTTTGATTTTCTCTACATCAGAGCGCCTCCCGGACTGAAAAACAAAAGTACAGCCAACAAGATTCAAAGCAAGAAATATAATAAAAATGATCTTTGCAGATAAATTAATTTTCATAAAAAGCCTCCTATTTGATTTCTTTAGATGGAATTTAACTATAACATAATCAACGACTTTAGTCAAGAATTTTTAACCGGGATTAATCCACAGAAATCGTTTCTTCTCTGCCGGAACCTACCGAAACCATCGTGATCTTAGTCCCCAGCATCTCTTGAATGGTTTCCAGGTAATTACGCGCATTTTTAGGCAGATCCTTATACTCCCGGACTGTATTTAAAGTGTTCAACCACCCCGGCATATCCTTATATATTGGCCGAGCATTAGTTAAAACTTCGGTGTCATAGGGGAATTCCCTGAATAACTTACCTTTATATTTATAACCCACGCATATCTTGATGCTCTTTAGCCCATCCAGGATATCCATTTTCATGATCGCCATTTCCCCGATCCCATTCAATAATACCGCTTCACGGACCATAAGAGCATCAAACCATCCGCAACGGCGCGGCCTGCCGGTGGTTGCGCCAAATTCCTTGCCCTTATCACGCATGAACTTCTGGAATGAGCCTGCAAACTCCGTAGGAAAAGGGCCCTCGCCCACACGGGTGGTATAAGCCTTGGCCACTCCGATGATCTTATCGATCTTATTGGGAGAAACCCCAGTACCGACACATGCCCCGCCGGATATGGCCGAGGATGAGGTAACAAAAGGATATGTCCCGAAATCTATATCCAGGAATGTACCTTGCGCGCCCTCAAAAAGGATATCTTTCTTGTGGATCGCCGCCTGATTCAATAACTTGGAAGTATCGCATATATAGGTAGAAAGCGCTTTTCCATATTTTAAATACTTCCGGTAAATACCATCGAAATCAAAGCCTTTATGGCGGTAAACCTTTTTTAGGATCTCGTTTTTTTCTTTGAGATTATCCATGAGTTTAGCCCGGAATATCCTGGGATTCAACAGATCCACCATCCTTACCCCACAGCGGTTTATTTTATCCGCATAACAAGGGCCGATACCTTTTCCGGTAGTGCCGATCTTATTGGCAATTTTTGTCTCGCGTAATTTATCTAAAACCTTATGGTATGGCATAATCACATGGGCCAAAGATGATATCTTCAGGCGCTGGTCTATACTGATACCACAGGTGTTTAAATACCGGATTTCCGCCTCAAGCATTTCCGGGTCCACTACCACTCCGTTTCCAATACAGCAGACCTTCTCCTTATGCAAAATACCCGAGGGGATCAGGTGAAAGATATAAACATTTCCATCGACCACAACGGTATGACCGGCATTACTGCCCCCCTGGTAGCGCACGATATAATCAACCTTGCGTGATAATATATCGATGATTTTGCCTTTACCCTCATCACCCCACTGCGTGCCAACGATGACAATATTCATGAATATTCTCTTTCCTTATGGATTCATTGTGAAAATTAACTTGGCGATATCCGGATATTGCGCGATGAATTTCAACTCTTCATCTACAAGCGGCTTCTGATTATGAACATTGGCATAACGGACAAGTTCCAATATCTTTGTCGCTTCAAGTTCACCGCCAAATTCGACCTCCAGCTTCTCATAAACATTGCGGAACCCTTTGATCCCGGAATACTCGCCAGCGGTGATCTTGCGCCCTGTTTCGATGATCTCCGGCTCTCCCCGGCCCAACTCTTCAAAATCGTAAAGCTCATAATTACGCCTGTCCTTTAGCGCACCATCGGCGTGTATGCCAGACTCATGGGCAAAGGCATTAGAACCTATCCCGGGCTGATTTATCGGTATCGGCACACCAAAGGCGTATGAGGCATATTTACATATCTTCCATGCCATTTTTAGATCGACATTTTCATCCAAATGATACTCCTTCATCCCGTTCCCGTATTTTATCGCTAAAATAACCGAAACAAGATCGGCATTGCCGGCTCTTTCTCCCATACCATTAACACAGGTATTGATATAGGCATCGCAACCCGCATCAATAGCAGCCCGTGCGCCAGCGATAGAATTAGCTACCACAAGCCCCAGGTCATTATGGCAATGCACTTCCACCGGCATTTGCACTGCATCAGCCAAGGCCTTTATCCTCTCGTAAATAGAGAAAGGGGTATCACATCCTAAAGTATCGCAATAGCGGATCCTGTCTGCACCGGCTTGTTTTGCCGCTAAAGCAAATTGGACCAGGTATTCTATGCGCGTACGTGAGGCATCCTCGGCATTCACCCCGATGGATTCAAGCCCGCCACGCCTGGCTTCTCCTACCGCCTCGATCATTTCTTTTATGATCGAATCGTGGTCTAATCTGCCTTTAAACTTATGTACGATCATCTGATCAGATGTAGAGATCGATAAATTCATATGTTTGATCTCCGGGGTAAGCTTAAAGGCGTTTTTCACATCATCCTTGGTCGCACGGATCCACCCCCCTAAACGGATCGGATCAAGCACCCCAAGTTTAACAAGCTCTAAGTTCGCATTAAGGTAATTGGTCTCATGATGCGTCATCGGAAAACCGAATTCGCTTTGGAAAACCCCCATCTGATTAAGGTAAAGATTGATCATTGTTTTCTGCAGTTTAGAAAGGCAGATCCGCGAAGTTTGCACTCCGTCGCGGTTAGTCACATCAATTAAATGAATCGTATTTTTAGCCATAATACACCCCACGATTTACAACGGTTTATAAACAATGCACACCTTGAAAAATACTGTTTTAAAGATCATTTCTTTTTGAATATACGTTCGAAATCATCCTTTTTCGGCACACCCTGTGTACTGAATATCTGGTAGTTATTCCAAAGATATACCGGGCCGAACATGATATTAAGCTCCCGGTTAAGCCTGATATTCTCCCTTAGAAGATCCTCCCCTTCCCGGGAAGTAGCACAGGCCCTGATCTTTGCGGGATCAAAATCACCCAGACAAGATTCCCACCACGAACTGCTGATATTCTTCAGACGGCAGGAAAGATATTCCAGGAAATGTTTCGGATAATATTTTTTCACGCATACCGAGCGCAAATATTCCTCAACCTCCGGCAAGCCTTTTGCCGCATCAAAACCGGTATCAGTCTCAACTGCCATTAGATGTATTTCTGGGTTAAAATCTTTTATCCCCTCGATTATCGCCGGGGCATTAACATCATAAAGACTCAAGAAGAGCTCGATCTGGCCTTCTTTCTTCGGACGGTCCAGGAAATATGCCATGCCTCCGATCTGGGATTTGATCAGATAAAAGCCGCCTTTTTCTTCCAGTCCGGCTTTAAGATTCGGGAAAATCTTGTCGTTTTCGATATCCTTGGGCAAAAGATATGCCGGTAAACCCTCAAGGCCCAGGTCTTTTACGAGTTTCTTGGCACGCGCCTCCGGATACGACAGGTACACAGGATTTAACCCCGGTAAGTCCCTTTTTAGGAGATCAACGGTCCTTGAGGTATCGCAGCCGATACAATCCTTTGCAGTAATTACCAGAAGTTCAAATTTATTGACTTTAGCAAATTCGCAGGACGCCGATTTGCTGCCGGGATTCATGCAGGTACCCCGCAGGCCGTCGCGGCTCCGGCAATTAATATCCGCAAAACAACGCGGCAGGATGTTTTGGATCTCTGGGGCATCCGGAATCTTATCCGAAAGCCGTAGCATCTCCTGCTTGGAGCCGGTTATCTTGCGGTCTTTTATATCTAAAGAAATAACTCCCAGTTTACGGGCCTGCCAGGATGCTTCATAAACCAGGACATTGCCGATCTTGTTGCCTAAAGATTCGTCGATGATCTTGGAGGCAGTAATCAGGATATCGAACCCCGGACACTCATTTATAAGGCGCAAATTCTCCTGCTGGGGGAAATTGCTTAATACGATAATGATATCCGCCTGCATCATTTTAAGTTCAGCGACCGCCTTCTTAAGCGCCTCCGCAGGCTCCATAAAATTAAGGCCGGACTCTTTCTGCCGGGCAGAGGTATTGGTTAAACCGATAACCCCCACTTTTGCCCCGGGAAATTCCTTTAACATATAAGGTGCAATATTATCCGGCCGGGAAGGAAACGCCTGTAGATTACAGGAAACCAAAGGTAATTTATATTTATTGGCATTGATCACAAAAAAATCAACGCCAAAATTGAATTCATCAGGACCAATAGCCAAAGCATCATATTTCATCAGCGCAATCGCTTCCAGATTGATTGCGGTCCGGGTCATATCCATTTGAGTGGTCTGGGTAAACTCATCCATTAGTCCGGCAGCAAAGAAATTGCCGGAATCCAAAAGCAGGGTGTTGGGATTTTTCTTCCTCAATTCACTGATCAACGCGGCCCGCCGGGCAACTCCACCATCGACTTCAATAGGACAGGAACAGGGATAGATCATGGCATGGGTTTGACCGGTAAAAATGATCTGGACAGAGTCAGCACAAGCTGTACCCAACAATGTGAATAAAAGCCCAAACGCTATAAATACCCGGATCAAAATATCCTCTGCTTTGTTTCTTGGAGATGACGGCGCGCTGTTTTTTATCATATTTTTATCACCCTCACTGATAAAACGTTCTCTACCCCTTTAATTTTATCCAAAAGATCCGCAGACACGGAAGCATCGACATTTAAAATACTAATTGCCCGTCCTGCCGGTTTATCCCGGCCAAAAGTCATTGCCGCGATATTAATGTCATATTTGCCAAAAAGCGTGCCAAGATTGCCGATGATCCCCGGCCGGTCCCAATTCTGGATCATCACTATTTCTCCCAAAGGCGAAAGTTCAAGGTAATAATTATCGATCTTAACGATCCGCGGCATCTTGTTGGGAGAAAGGGTCCCGAATATCCTTCTGGTCTCCTTATCAGTTTTAACTTCTAACTGAAGCAGGTTGACAAACTCCCCTTCATTGGAAGATTTGGTTTCTTTGATCTTTATTCCCCGGGATTTAGCGATGCTGATCGCATTTACAAAATTAACCGTCTCCTGCATGATCGGAGAAAGCATCCCCTTGACTAAAGCCATGGTCAAAGGGCTTAAATCGTATTGCGCGATCTCGCCGCTATAGCTGATATTGAGCTCCTGATACCTTCCTTCTGCCAGCTGGCCAGAGAACATCCCCATTTTTTCCGCAAGGTTAATATATGGATCGAGGAATTTACAAACCTCTGCCTCAAGACAGGGATAATTTGCGGCATTGTGTATTCCCCGGCCTAAAAGGGCATCCCGGACGATCTCGGCCACTTCTATCGCTACATTCACCTGGGCCTCTTCGGTGGATGCGCCCAAATGCGGGGTCATGATCACGTTATCCAATTTCAATAATTCGCTGTCGGCCGAAACAGGTTCGGCTTCAAACACATCAAAGGCCGCGCCGGCTACTTTTCCGTCCTTGATCGCCTGGATAAGCGCTGACTCGTCGATAATCCCTCCTCGCGCACAATTGATCACCCGGACGCCTTTTTTCATCGAAGCGAACTGCTCCGTCGAGATCATATGCCTGGTTTCATCGGTTAACGGCGTATGCACGCTAATATAATCTGCGCGTTCTAATAATTCTTTTAATTCAACGATCTCTACCCCTAAACCTTCCGCTACTTCTTTTGAAAGAAAAGGGTCAAAAGCCAGGATCTTCATCCCGAAAGATAAAGAACGTTTAGCCACTTCCGAACCGATCCTTCCGAAACCTACGACACCTAAAACCTTTCCGTAAAGCTCAACCCCCATGAACTTAGAACGCTTCCATTCCCCCTTTTTCGTAGACGCGTTTGCTTGGGGAATATTCCTGGAAAGAGCCAACACCATACTCATTGTCAATTCCGCGGTAGACATGGTATTTCCGGAAGGGGTATTCATCACAATCACGCCCTTTTGCGTGGCCGCATCCAGATCCACATTATCTAAACCCACACCCGCCCGGCCGATCGCCTTCAGGCGGGAGGCAGACGCCAGGATGTCTTTAGTGACCTTGGTAGCACTGCGGACAATAAGCGCATCGTAATCTTTGATCACCTCTTTAAGCTTATCAGGCTTAAGATCAGTAATAACATCAACCTGGAACTCCTTGACTTCTTTGAGTATCTTGATACCCTCTTCAGATAAGGGGTCACTGACTAAAATCCTTGCCATGAAAGAACCTCCCTGTACTTAAAACCTGCAGCATTTATACTTGATAATACGAGCCAACTGCCGTATTTTATTCTTTTAAGAATATTTCTTCGGCGGCGCTTACTCCGCTGCCCATCTGGAATTTATATCCCATCTTGTGCAAAACCTTTTCCAGGCATGAAATCCCAACGATAATATCGAACTCTTCGATAAATCCCATATGGGCAAACCTGAATACCTTGCCTTTTAATTCCGCCTGGCCTCCAGCAATAGTCACACCATAACTATCGCGCATGGTCTTGACTAATTTTTCCCCGTCGATCCCTGACGGCACTTTCACAGAAGTGACCACATCGCTTGCCGCGCCAGGGGCAAAAAGCTCTAAAGACAAAGCCTTCATCGCAGCACGGGTGGCATTGGCCATTTTGTGGTGCCGGGCAAAAATGTTCTCCATGCCATCGGCGCGCATGATCTTAAGCGCCTCGGCTAAAGCAATCACCAAAGAAATCGCCGGGGTAAAAGGCGTATCGACGCTCTCCATCGCCTTTTTGGCGGATTTTAAGCTAAAATAGAATTTCGGACACTTCGACTGCGCAACTTTTTCCCAGGCCTTTTGGCTTACAGAGATAAAGGCAAGCCCCGGAGGAAGCATCAGCCCTTTCTGCGAACCAGAAACACAAACATCCACTCCCCAGGCATCTACCTTAAGGTCAATTGCCCCTAAACCGCTGATCGCATCCACAACAAGCACTGCCTGATGGTTCTTTACCAGCCGGCCAATCGCTTCAATATCATGAGTAACACCGGTAGATGTCTCACAAAGGGTGGTAAATACCGCTTTTATCGCCGGATTTGCCTTAAGCCTTTTATCTATTTCCTCGGGGCTGACGGCATTGCCCCAAACAACATCGATCACCTCGACGTTTATCCCGTAAGCCCTGGCGATCTCGGACCATCTTTCGCCGAATTTCCCGGCCTGCACAACTAAGACCGTATCGGACGGGGATAATAAATTAACTACCGCTGCCTCCATTGCCCCAGTACCGGATGATGTCAAAATAAAAAGGTCGTTTTCGGTTTGGAACACATATTTTAAACCCGCAGTCACCTCTTTTAAGATCGTCTGGAACTGCGGTGTACGATGATGGATGATCGGTTTTGCCTGCGCCTCACAAACTTGAGGCGGAAGCGGCGTCGGGCCGGGAGTCAATAAATAATTCTTTTTCATCTTTTGCGTCCTTTCATGTTTATTTTCTTATTTTTTATCTTTATGCGGCAAAACCACCTCATCTACCAGCCCGTAATTCTTTGCTTCATCGGCAGACATAAAATAATCCCTGTCAGTATCTTTCTCGATTTTATCCAAAGGCTGGCCAGTATGATGCGCCAGTATTTGATTAAGCTTATCGCGCAATTTCAATATCTCCTTGGCATGGATAGAAATATCCGCAGCCACCCCCTCTACGCCCCCCCAAGGCTGGTGGATCATAACGCGTGAGTGCGGCAGTACAAAACGTTTCCCTTTAGTGCCAGCAGCCAATAATAATGCCCCCATAGAAGCGGCTTGTCCGACACAATACGTCGCAACCTCGCATTTTACAAACTGCATGGTATCATAAATGGCAAGGCCTGCCGTAACCGAGCCTCCGGGAGAGTTAACGTAAATATTTATGTCTTTATTGGCATCTTCCATCTGCAGAAAAAGCATCTGGGCAATGATCAAATTAGCAATATTGTCGTCTATCGGCGTACCGATAAAAATGATCCTGTCTTTTAAGAGACGGGAATAAATATCATATGCCCGCTCATAACCCCGGGATGTCTGCTCGATAACCATTGGGACCAAAACCTGCGATCTTTCAGCCATATCATACCTCCGCTTGATTTAAAGGATTAATTATTGCTTCCAATCCGCGGTTTTAAACAAAAGCTCTATAACCTTGCGCGGCATATTGTCATCTATTGCGATATTCTCTTTTTTGGCTATCGCCGATAAAACCAGGTATACCTGCACTTGCCTGCGCGCCTCTGGCTCAAGATTCTTCAGCATCTCTTTTTCTTGTTCATCCACCTTTTCACGGGGGATACCCTTCATAGCCAGGTCAACTTTCGCATGCCTTAACATATCCTGCAGCTGACGATTTACTAATGATTGCGGCAATTTAAAATCCAGGCCTTTAGTTACCGATTCAATCAGCTCACTCTCCAGTTTCTGGCGCTGATGATTCTCTTTTTGCAGGAATATCTGCCTTTGCACCGCATTCTCTAACTCTGTAAGGCTGGGATAACCTAATGCCTTGGCAAAATCATCGTCTAAATTATCCGCTTTGCGTGATTCCTTAAGGGTGTCAATATTGCGCTTGATGTCATCCGCAGAAACTTCTATCTTCTTATAATCAAGCTTAATGCCTTTATACTCATTAAGCTTGATCTCCGGTAAAACCTCTACTACCGCTTTAAAAGATAAACTCCCCCGGTCGAGTTTTACATCGGAGATCTCCGGAAGCTCTACGACATCGATGGACTCTTTTTTGACCACTTCATCATAAAGCTCTGGTATCAATTCCTTAAGCACCTGTTCATGCGCATGATGAGAGAAATTCTTTTCTAAAATATCCCGCGGGACACGACCGGGACGAAACCCGGAAACTTTAGCCTCCTGGTTGATCTTCTTAAAGACATCCTCGAATTTATTTTTGACTACATCACCGGTCACTTCAATATTAACTTCAACCTTACTACCATCGATCCGCTTAACTTCTGTTTTCATTTAAAAGCTCCATTCATCAGTTGTTTAATTTTCTATAAAGCCTTCTAACCACTTTGCGGCCCTATGTTCGACATTGTCACCAGTACCACAAACCTGAAGCGCACACTCACATTCTGAACTTTTCCCCCAGATACACCTGGCGCGCTTGAGGGTTTTGGATCAACTCATTAGCCGTACCGGAAATAAGGATCCGGCCTTCGGCGATCAAATAAGCCCGGTCAGTAATAGAAAGGGTCTCCCGGACATTATGGTCAGTAAGCAATATCCCCAATCCTCTTTCTTTTAATTCTTTAATGATCTCCTGTGCTTCATTGACCACGATCGGATCGATCCCGGAAAACGGCTCGTCTAACAATATAAAAGAAGGGTTGGTCACTAAAGCCCGGGTAATCTCAAGCCGCCTTCTTTCACCGCCAGATAATGTAAATGCCTTGCTTTTTCGCAAATGTGCAATATTCAATTCTTCCAATAGACTGCCCAGGCGGCGTTTCCTTTCCTGCGCGTTGATCGGGAGGGTTTCTAATATCGCCATGATATTTTCTTCTACCGTAAGCTTACGGAATATCGAAGCCTCCTGCGCAAGATAACCTATACCGTAACGTGCGCGCGCATGGATAGGCAAAGAAGTTATATCGTAATTATCAAAGGTGATCGTCCCGCGGCCCGGAGGGATAATCCCGACGACCATGTAGAAGGTAGTGGTCTTGCCGGCGCCATTGGGCCCTAAAAGGCCGACGATCTCTCCGCGCTTGACCACCATATCCACGCCTTTGACCACTTCCCTGCCGTCATAGGACTTACACAGGTTTTTAATTTCCAAAAGATGCATTACCCAAATCCTCCGATGAATACAAAATCAGCCTTGGCCTGCCGGAAAGCACGATCTTTTTGTCTTCTCCGGTATAAACCGCCTCATCACTGTAGGAAATATTCTCTCCCCGGACAATCTTGACATTACCGCGGCACACCAGCCTCTCGATCTTGGTGTTCCCCATACCGGAGGCATCTTTATCCGGAGCCGAGCCAGATGCGGCAAGAGGAACGCCTTCGGCGGAAACCTCTTTTTTGGGAGACCTAAGGAAATAAACATTCATGGAGTCACAATAGATCTGTGACCCATCCCTATCAACTTTAACATTATTTTTAAAGACCGCAACATTTTTTTCATAATCTATCTCTAATGGCCCATCACAGGAGATTGCCACTTTATCCTTGCCCAGATCAGGTTTATTCGTATCGGGTTTAATCTGGACAAGCACATCCTTTTCCAGGCTTACCTTGTTCAGGTTAGGCTGGCCGTTGGCGCCCACAGCGGTAGTCTGCATATTCTCCCGGTCAATGATAACTTTATCTTTAGTGGAAACAAGCTGGTTCTTTCTATCCCAATCAAGGGAATCAGTGGTTAATTTTGCCCCAGAAGTGGTTGTAATCACCACGTTATCCTCTAAATGCACCTTGCCTTCGGCCTTATTGAAATCACCGCTGTCCGAAGTAAGTTTTATATTCTCCTCTTTACCATACATATTCCCGGTTATATCTTTAAGTTTTACCACTTCCGTAAATATATCTGCGGATTTTCCGTTAAGTTCCCAGCTTTTTGCCCCCTGGTCACCGTAACCGGCAAGGGAGAAATCGCTGATCTGCTGGTCTGAATCTGAAGACGGTGGCGTTTCTGCAAAGGAGGAAGAAATCCAGATCAACAAAAATAATGACCCGACCAATATTTTCTTAGACATCATATATCTCCATGATCTTGCGCCATTTATCTTGGGATTTGAGGATCAGTTCCGCAACTTCCCTAACTGCGCCACGCCCGCCTTTTCTTAGAGTAATATAAGAAGCGGCTTGTTTCACTTCTGGGGCGGCATTCAATACCGCAACAGGTAACCCGACTCTTTTCATCACGCACAGGTCTACTAAATCATCTCCGACAAAACACACCTCTTCTGCCTTTAACTTGTATTTCTTTAGCACCCTGTCCAAAACCAGGGATTTCGGGGTAATATTGGCAAAAACCGCCTCTATATGCATATCTTTAGCCCGGGGATTGATCGTCTTTGAACCTTTAGCGGTGATCAAAATCGTCTTTATCCCCATCCGGTACAGGCAATATACCCCCAGACCGTCATGGACATCAAAAAACTTCATATCATTCCCGAGCGAATCATAAATAATGCGGCCATCGGTCAGGACCCCATCAACATCTAAAAGCAGGAATTTCACCTTTTTAGCTTTAGCAACCACGGAATTCCCGGCATTGATCTTAGCCATTAAAATCACTCCTTAAAATAACCCGGCCTTCAGTAAATCCTGGACATCCAAGAGGCCAACCGGACGATAGCGGCTATCCACTACCGGTAGCTCATCTATTTTTTTCTCTTGTATAATATGCATCGCCTCTGCCGCAAGCATTCCCGGATAAACTACCCGGGGATTTTTGGTCATCACTTCTTTCACCTGTAACCGGGAAAGGTCCGGCGTTGTTTCCAGGTGGCGGCGTAAATCCCCGTCAGTGAAGATCCCGGTCAACTTGCCTTTACTGTTTACTACGGTAGCACTGCCGGCGCGCCCTTGTGTTATTCTTACCAACACCTCCGCCACTAATTTATCTTCATGCACCACCGGATTATTCCTACCGGTGCGCATAATATCCTCGACTTTTAAAAGCAGCCTGCGGCCTAAAGCACCGCCCGGATGGAAAAAGGCAAAATCCTTTTCCTTAAAACCCTTGAGCTCAAGAAGGCATACGGCTAAAGCGTCCGTCATCGCCAATGTCGCGGTAGTCGAAGCCGTAGGGGCAAGCCCTAAAGGACAGGCCTCTTTAGCCACCGATACATCCAAAACGCAATCACTGTATTTAGCCAGGTCTGAACGTATATTGCCGGTAATAGAAATGATCTTTAGCCCGATCTTCTTTAATACCGGCAAAAGCTGGCGCACCTCAGAAGTCTGGCCGCTGTTGGAAATAATAATGATCACATCCTGTGCAGTAACTTTGCCGAGGTCACCGTGAGAGGCTTCGGCAGAATGCAAAAACAGGCTCGGAGTCCCGGTAGAACTTAAAGTCGCAGAAAACTTTTGGGCAATGATGCCGGTTTTTCCCATACCGCTTACCACTACCCGGCCCTTAGTATTAAAAAGCATCTCCAGGGCCTTTTGAAAATTCAGGCCGATACGTTTTTTTAACGCCAGGATAGCAGAGGATTCGATATCTAAAACCTCTCTGGCTCTTTTAAGTGTATTCTTTTTCATGCAAAGGATGATTTTTTGTTTAAAGCGCCGGAAATATTCTTTACCTGCTTCAAGAGTTTTTCCAGGGCTTTTAAGCTGATCATATTCGGTCCATCGCAAAGCGCCTCATCCGGAGAAGGGTGCACTTCCAGGAACAGGCCGTCACAACCAAAAGCTACTGCCGCACGGGACAGGCCCTCAACGAACTCCCTTTGGCCTCCGGAACTTCCCCCCTGGCCTCCGGGCAATTGCACGCTATGCGTCGCATCATAAACCACCGGAACCCCCAGGTCACGAATGACCTTTAAACTGCGAAAATCGGTTACCAGGTTGTTATAGCCAAAACTCACGCCTCGTTCGGTAATAATGATCCTTTTATTACCGGTGGATTCTGCCTTTTTTATGATAGGCAAAATATCCCAAGGAGCGAGGAATTGCCCTTTTTTAATATTGACCACACAACCGCTTGATGCCACTGCTACCACAATATCCGTCTGCCGGCACAAAAACGCCGGGATCTGAATGATATCCAGGACATCCTTTACTTGGGATACCTCTTTGGCGCAATGTATATCGCTAAGCAAAGGAACCTTCAATTTTTGTTTTACCTTAGCTAATACGTCTAAACCCCGTTTTAAACCCGGGCCGCGAAAAGACTCCAAAGACAGCCGGTTAGCCTTATCAAAACTGGATTTAAAGATAAATGGTATCCCCGATCTATGGGCAAGGTCTTTTATCCGTTTTGCCGTATCTAAGCACATCTTTTCCGATTCGATCACACAAGGCCCGGCAATCAATACCAAAGGATTGCCGCCGCCGATCTTAATATTGCCCACCCTTACTTCATTCATCATATGAAATATCCTTTAAGTCAAAAGCCAAACCGCTAATCGCAGTTTTTGGCATGCCTTAAATAATCTTTGACCTTTTCCAGGTCCTCCGGGGTATCCACGCCGATAGTCTCGTATTTTGTTTCGATGACTTTAATCTTTAAACCTTCCTGCAAAACCCTCAATTGCTCTAATTTCTCGATATTCTCTAATGTAGAGGCCGGGAGGTTTTTATAAGTAAACAGAAAATCCTTAGTATATCCGTACATCCCGACATGCTTGTAATAAACCGGAGATTTGACATCGGAATTCTGCGCCTGGTATGGAATAGCTGCCCGGGAAAAATAAAGGGCAAAATCGTTTTTATCCACTACCACCTTGACCACATGCGGATCAGTGACCTCTTCGGGATTCTCGATCTTTTTCTTAATGGTTGCCATCGGGATGTTTTTGTTAGCCAGCATTGCCTGCGCCAGGGAATCGATCATCATCGGATGCAACAGCGGCTCATCAGCCTGAATATTTACCACCACATTAACTTCAAGAAAATTAATCACCTCGCAAATCCGGTCTGTGCCGCTGGCATGCCCTTTAGAGGTCATTACAACTTTTGCGCCAAATTCGCGTGCGGCGTTTGCGACCCGGTCATCATCACAGGCAATGATCAAGTCATCCAATGTCATCGCCTGTTTTGCCCTTTCCCAAACATGCTGTAACATCGGTTTCCCAAGTATCTTCGCCAATACCTTGCCTTCAAAACGGCTCGATGAATACCGCGCGGGAATTATCCCAATTACATCCATAACTGCCTCACTTTGCTTTAAGGGTTTTATGCCCTTTTATTTTCTCTAA
>CAZRVK010000005.1:18608-71274 GCA_964603585.1 uncultured Planctomycetales bacterium | reverse complement strand
AACCGGTTGGTATTGTCTTTAATCTTTAAATTCCGGATCGCGTTTTCCAATTCCTTGCGGTTAGGAGTGATCGAAGTAACCCCGGTATAATACTGGAAGTTTTCCTCTTTGGGGTCAACAGTCACGATCGTTTTGTTTTTTCTGGTCAACGAACTTAATTCTTTTAGCAGGTTGGCATTAACCACACCTTTTCCGTAATCTTCGATCACGACAGCATCAAAATCAGATAAATTATCCTTGATGAATTCGAGGATCCTCTGATTCAACTTTTCAGATAAAACCTCACGGTCTTCCCAATCGACCCTGACCACCTGCTGATGCCCGGCAATCACCCTGGTCTTTAAGGTAGTATAACGCCGTTGTTGAGGGAAAATCCCCCGGGTATCAATATCCCTTTTCTTAAGGCCTGCAAGCAATATCCTGGAATGTTCATCATCCCCGGTCACGCCCAATAAAGTAACCCGGCCGTCAAGGGAACGGATATTATTTGCGACATTAGCCGCCCCACCCGGGACATAGGTGCGTTTATTCGCCCAAACTACCGGCACAGGAGCTTCTGGAGAAACCCTGTCCACCCCGCCCCAGATATACTGGTCAAGGATAAGGTCGCCGATGACTAAAATATTAGCCTTAGGGAACCTGGAAATGATCTTTGGGAGATTCTTTAAATCCATAGTTTACACGTAAAGTAATATTGGGCACAAAGTCACCCGGTCACAACGCCACACTTATCTATAACTTATCCACTACCGCCTGTGCCAAAAGCGGCAGCATAATCTCATGGTGGCCAATTATATAATACCCTTTGCCTCCGCCGATCACCGGCCGGGTAACTACATTCTGGCTGGGCCGGTATTGATAGATCATATCGAAGTTTGCGGTGGTGAAATCTTTTACTTTATAACCCAGATTGCGCGATAGATTCAACGCCTTTAGAAATACTTCCGGCAAGATCACCGCTGACCCGAAATTTAAGACCACCCCGCCGTTGTCAAGGCGGATAATACTCTCTGCAAGTTGTTTAAAATCCCTGCCTGAACCTTCTCCAGCAGATGCGGCATCAAAAGAAGGATGCTGGTGGATAATATCTGTTCCGATCGCTACCTGCACACAAACCGGGACTTTATATTTATAAGCGTTATAAAGCAGGCTTAAATCTTTATGCGGCAAATTCGCCTTCGCAAGCGCTTTTGCTACAGACGCGCCAAACCCCAGGCCACGGGAAACTCCATCTTTAACCGCATAATTTATAAAATCCGCGGTTTCCTTGCCCATGCCAAATGTCCCGCATTCCAGGTTAACCGCAACATCCTCGGAAGTCTTGCCTTGAAAAGCCAGCTCGAAATCATGGATCACACAGGCGCCATTCAGGACAATACAGGTGATGACCTTACGGCGGATCAAATCAATCACTACCGGATTAAGCCCACATTTGATCACATGAGCGCCAGCCATAAAAATCACGGCCTTGTTTTTCTTATGCGCTTTAACGATCGCATCTCTGGCCGAAAGAATATCTTTTGCCTTTAAAATATTGGGCAAGGAATCTAAGAATTTGGCAAAAGAAATCCCTAGCTTAGGAGCCCCGGCAAAATCCGCCAGGTTTACCTTGCTATACCGTTTTTTTATGGAGTATGTCTTTATTTTAGTGGTATCAATCATTCGAACGTTTAATTTTATCACAAAACCAAATTAAATCAATTAAAAAAGGCTCAAAAAAAGGGGACGTTTCTATTTTTCATCCTTCCTTAATTCGCGAAAAAATAGAAACGTCCCCTTTTTTACCTTTTTTTTCTAACAGGTAGGGGGCGGTCATAACCGCCCCCTACAATGAAATTTAATTTAAAGTTCTGGCCAACCTGCCTCCGGTAAAATTTTCACGGCCATCATACGCGAAAGAAGCATAACTACGATTGGATGAACGTGCTTTGTCTGAATCATCGGCCCAGCTGCTACCGCGAAGACCAGAACCTTGAACATCTGATATACCACTACCGGTAATATATCCCGGCCAATCAGTATTAGTGCCGAAACCTGCAGTGGTTAAACTGCCATCTCCATGCGTACCTTGAAATGACCTTCCAGTACTATTACCTACAGTTACAGCTCTTTCCCAATTATTGCCAGATAACTCCATATTCCCATAATAACCTGCTCCAGCAACCGCTCGAGTAGAAGCACTGGTAGCAAAAATGCCTGCGCGTAATGGGCCTTGCCCTCCATCTCCTCCAGTAAAAGTTATCGCATTAAAATTACAATTTGCTCCGGAATTAGTAACCGTTTCTGTCCCATCTTCACTACCAGAAATAGTCGCTGCCTGTGTTACACTGCTATTACCCCAGGCATATTCTGCATACACAGAAGCAGTAGAGCCACGGCAGGCTTTTTCGAATTCCAGTTCTGTCATAGGTCGCAAACCCGCCCAATCCGCATAAGCCATCAAATCTGACCAGGAAAGATAATTACATGCCCGATTTTCCCGGATAGTAGTCGCATCACTTGTCCCACCAGACCAGGCAATAGTGTTGCGAGACTCTACTGCCTGACTGTTTTTACCGGCTGCACCCGTAAGGTCTCTTGCGGTTTTTTGGGCACTGGTTAAAGTATTAAAGAATTCCACCCATTGGCCTTCGGTGACTTCATACTTCATCAGGTAAAATGGATTATATCCAGTAGGGAAACTGGCATTATCAATAGTGCCGTCATTATTAGTATCTAAGCCCGACCATACACCCGAACCGCCAATACCCAGGCCTGAACCTGCTCCCGTACCAGTAAGCTGAGTATCATCATTATTTAGAGCAAAATCAGTCCGGATATTTCTAGTCAAAGACGTACCGATCAATGCCGCAGAATTACTGGTACCGCTATGAAATGCATAAACCGACTCGGTTGTCCCATTGCCATCGCCAATATAAAAACTTGCGGCTGGGATATATATCATCTCGATCGCAAATACTTTCAGGCGCATATTCGCAGTAAAGATATCGCTGTCTCCTAATCCGTCAGTGCCATAGTCCCAAACCAGGTTTATACCGGTGGTGGTCAAAGTGCCTGTGCCATTGCCGGAACGCTGGATAAAACACCCCTTTTTATCAGTTGGCACCACGATCTGTATCGATGTGCCGCTTCCGGTAACAAATCCCGAAGGATTAGTCCCTGAACTCTTTAAAGTCAGGTGTTTCCAAGTCGCTCCATCGGTAGAATATTTAGCAAACACCCAGGCGGCATCGTAATTTGCAGCGTCCCGCCAGGAATTAGCCCAAGAGATATTGAATTGGACCTTGACGGTATCAGCACCTGTATCTTGTGAGGTCAAAATCACACTACTTACCGCCATATTGTTAGCGAAAGCATACTGGAAGGAGGAAAAACAAAATAAAAAAACTGGAATGGAAATAAACTTTAAAAACAAAATGAGCAGTTTATTCATAAGCCTGCGGGATTTTTGACTGAAAAATAATAATATTAGTATATTAGAATAAATTAGCAATATCAAGACTTTTTATCAAAAAAGGGCAAAAAAGGGGACGTTTCCAAAAAAGGGGACGTTTCTATTTTTTTAGCAATTAAGATAGATAAAAAATAGAAACGTCCCCTTTTTTTCTTTTTTTTTTCTGTAATGGGCGGTCACGACTGACCCCTGCAATGAAACTTAATCTAAAGATAATAGTATTAGCATACTTTAAATCGGCATTTAATCAATAATCTTAAGTTTTATTTACTTCCAATAATTCCGAGACAGCCATCATTACATCCTCTACAGTAATCGCTTTTAAACATGCAAAACCCTTAACACAATTGTGCGCCAGGCATTCGATACAACCCACTTCTCTATGCAAAATACGGCTGTTTGAACCGCTCGGCCCCCAACGTTTAGGGCTTAATCCAGCCTGGGAACGGCCAAAAATAGAAACAACCGGCACCCCTAAAGCTGAAGCAATATGCACTGGACCAGAGTCGTTGGAGATAAAAAGCCGGCTTCTTTTTAAAATACTCGCCATCTGTTCCACTGTAGTCTTACCAGCAAGATTCAATGCAGAATGTTTCATCATTTTTTCCAGATCATCAGCCAAACCAATATCTTTTGGCCCAGAAATAATCACGGCTTTAAAACCGTACCGTTCGATCAATCTATCCCCGCTTGCCGCGAAACGATCCGGAGGCCAAATCTTCGAAGGACAGCTTGCCCCGGGGTGGATTACTAATATCTTCTCGGTTTTTTTGATCCCGGCAGCAGCCAATTCCTGGTTTGCCCAGGCTTCTGCCTCGGGCTTAATCGGCACAAAAGGCAGGCAATCTTTAGGATCAAGTCCAAGCACACGTACCAGATCCAGATTGTATCCTATTTCGTGTTTTTCACCCAACTGCTTGGAATGTAATAATTTATCAGTGAGCAAAAACCCCAGTTTCTTGTCATACCCAACCCGCCGGGGAATCCCGGCAAGAAAAGCTAAAAGGTGTGCCCGGTTCGTCGGATGCAAAATGACCGCCAGGTCAAATTTTCTTCTGGAGAGCTCTCGACAAAAGTTAAAAGAACTCCACCAGCTTTTGTGTTCTTTATCTTTATCATAAACAATCACCTCATCCAAATACGGATTCCCCTCAACTACTCCCGCAGCATAAGGAGAAACCATCATTGTAATATATGCCTGGGGAAACCCATCCCTCAATGCTTTAATGACCGGGGTAGAAAGCACAACATCTCCGATCCTGTCCGTGCGTACGATGAGTATGCGCTTAAATTCGCTTCTACTTACAGCCAGGAACATACCTGTATCCAGGATATTCCTTACTTGCCCTAACACATCTTCTGTCTTAATGATCTCCATACACTTTAACGTGCCAAACTGGCATTGCGCCAATTCACACGGACGGCAGAAGACTTCTTTTTTTACCACTGCGCTGATTCTTGACCAAGGGCCGTATTTCGATTCATCCGTCGGCCCGAAGATCGCCACAACCGGACGGTCCAGATAACTTGCCAGGTGCAAAGCCGCGCTGTCATTAGTAATTACACAAGCCGACATTTGAAATAAACTTGCCAACTGTAAAAAAGTGGTTTTACCGGTAAAATTGATTGCCGGGACTTTACTAAGTTCAATAATGCGTTCAGCAATCGGTGCATCCTGGGAGTCTCCCACCAGAACCATTTTTACCTTTGGTTCCTTAGCCAAAGAGAATACTAATTCCGCAAATTTCTCTTCTTTCCAGCGCTTAATGTGGCTGCGCGCGCCAACGGAGATCGCAATGATACGATCCTCCCAGATCACGCCATTCTTTTTTAGCAAATCCCCCACATAATCTTTATCGGATTCCGTTATATGTAATGCTACTTTCTGAACATCCCTTACCTTTGAAAGGCCTATATTGGATAAAACACTTTGGATCTTATACAGGTGCCGGTCCCGCATATGCAGGATCTGCTTCGGAGGAAGTAAAAAAAGACTGGTTTTATATTGGGCCTTAAGATATACCCCAAAAAAACTGTTACGTAAATCTATGATCAAATCAAATCTTTCTTTTTGGAGAGTTTGCAGTAAAGAAAATTTTTCCCTTAGAGCGGCATGCTTATCAAAAGCTATCCAACGAAAAACCGACGGATTGTTTTCAAATAATTCTTTGCCGCGCTCACCGGAAATAACGGTTATACTGGCCTCGCTAAATACCACCCGCAAATAATCCAGTGACGGAAAAGTAAGAACCATATCCCCGAGATTACTTAAAGTGATAAAAAGGATCTTCCTAACCATATTTATCCTTATCCCCTTATAAAGGGATATACCCTGTGGGGTGCGGTTGCGACCGCCCCGAAAATGAGTTTAGTTCGAAAAAATAGAAACGTCCCCTTTATTGCCCTTTATTGCCTTTATTGCCCTTTATTGCTACAATGCTAATTAACTCCAATCATTTTTCTTACTTGCGTAAAAACCTCATCTACCCCTATTGCTTTCATGCACCGGTTATCCGGACAATTCTTCTGATAACAAGGGATAGTGCATCCGATATTCTTTTGCAAAATACATACATTCTCATCCGGGATCGGCCCGGTTAAACACGCGTCAGTTGGACCAAACAGGGCAATAATTTTCTTTGCACCTACTGCATTCGCAATATGCAGCGGCCCGGTATCCGCACAAATAAAGATATTCAGCCTCTTGAACAAAGCCGCGGATTGCCTTAAGTTGAGTTTACCTGCAGCAATAACCGCCCCCCCTCCATGCGCGATCTCTTCGGCAAACGCCAAATCCTCTAAACCTCCGGTAACTACCACCTTTACTCCTAAATCCGCGATCAATTTATCAGAAAGTTTTTTCCATGACTCCGTTGGCCAGCGTTTAGGAAGCCAATTCCCTCCGGGATTTATCCCTACGATAATATCATCCGGGGTCAGGCCGCTGCGGCCAAGAAAATCATCGCAACCCTTTTGGTCATTTGGATCCAGGAAAAGATCAAGCCTCTGCCCAACAGGCTTTACTCCCCAGGCCTGAATAACTCCGAGATAATAATCAACCCGGTGCAGGCTATCCACGCGGGGAGGATTGATCTTACGGGTCAAGAGAAAACCCCGGCGCTTAGTATCATAACCTATCCTCTCGGGGATACCCGCCAGCTTAGAAATTAACGCCCGGGTAAGTGATCCATGCAGTAAAATCGCCGTATCGAATCTCCTTTTTTTCAGGGTAAAAATAAAATTGATCTTGGCAAAGAGGCTTTTATGTGTCGATCTGTCATCGAAAAATATGATCTCATCCAAGTAAGGATTTGCCTCTAAAACCGGCAGGCAGCGTGCGGGGATAATGCAGGCCAAATAAGCCTGCGGATAACTTTGACGCAAAGCGCGGATCACCGGAGTAGAAAACAACACATCCCCCAACCAGTTAACATTAAAAATAACTATGCGCTTATTTTTTTGCATGGCGGTGCTTTTTATATTCCTTCATAAAGGTATAAAAACCCGAGGTCACTCCGGCAAATGAAAGCATATTTGCGCAATTCTCCGAAATCCTAAGCCTTTTTAGAGCGAACAAATCGCGGTCCGCTGAATCACGTCCGGGGTTGGTCGCAACCGCGACAGTGTAACCGGCATCAATCACCAGCTGCCTGATCCTCGGATCAAACCTGCCCTCCGGATAACTAAAGGTATTCACCTTAATTCCCAACTTATCCTCGATAATACGCTTTGAATCAAAAATCTCTTTTTTTAACTCCTGCTCGGATTTTATATTAATTAATGGCTCCGGGTCCAAGCAATGACTACCAATAGTGATAAGCCCGGTGGCTTGCATCTTATGCATATCCTGCCAGCTCAAATGAGTAGCTCTGCCTACTTCACTAACGATCACAAATATCGTTGCCGGGAAATGGTATTTTTCCAATACAGGAAAAGCATACTCTAAAATGCTTTTATACCCATCATCAAAGGTAATGACAATTGTACGGCCGGGTATAGGCTTATTTTGCCTGATCAAAGCCGCCAATGCTTCCAAGGAAATGACATTGTACCGGTGCTTTTTCAAAAAAGCCATCTGACTCTGGAAACTCTCGGGCCGGACTACCAGAGAATCACGCACCGTAGCATCAGGATGAAAATAATGATACATAAGTATCGGCACGACATATTTAGGCCTGACGACAACCACAAAAGCAGAAACAAGTATCGCTATCCCGCCGATGACAACAATCAACCTTTTGTTTTTAAGCATTCTTTATACACCTTTTCTGTTTTTTCTAACATCCCATCCTTGGAAAAATTATCCAGGATAAACTTCCGGGCATTATATCCGTAAACCCTTGCCCTATCCGGGTCACTAAGCAACGTCATGACCGCCTTCGATAACTCCCCGGGATTTTTAGGCGCGGTTAAAAGCCCGGTTACTTGATCCTGGATCAAACTTTTTATCCCCCCGACATTTGAAGCGATACAAGGCAAACCAGCCGCCATCGCTTCCATCAGGCTTAAACCCAAACCTTCATGCAAAGAAGGCAAAACAAATAGATCCATAATAGAAAGTGCTGCGGCAGTATCGATAATATTGGGGACAAAAAATACTTTATCATCGATCCCCAGTTTTTTTACTAAAAAGATCAAGTCATCCTTAATCTTGCCCTGGCCAACAATGAGTAATTGCGTATCGGGGAATCTGCGCAACACTTCTTTCATCGCCTGGATCAAATAAACATGGCCTTTGACTTCGGAAAGCCGAGCGATAATCCCTACTATCGGCCCTTCTTTTAAACCAAACCTCGACCTCATCATTTGATCTTTATCATTCGATCCTCGTAACACAAACCTCTCCACATCTACCCCATTATTTATCAAGCGTATATTTTCTTCTTCCAAATGAAAGTCTTTTATCAAATGCTCCTGGACTTGAGCGCTGATCGCAATGACCTTATCACCCCAGCAGGGGAAAAGGCTCCTGGATAATTTAGGTTTAAAGAAACCATGGCAGGTAGAAATAAACGCCCTGCCGGTATAACGGCTAAGCAGGCATGCCAATACCTGTGTTACCCGGGTATTGGCGTGAATAACCTGAATATTCTCTTTTTTTATTAAGGGCAGTAATTTAAAGAAAGAAATCAATACTTTCGGGCTTAATTCGGCCTTGGTTGAAAGCGGGACAAGGATATGTTTTATCCCGCTTTCGCTGAATTTACCGACTAACTCTCCCGGCCCGCTTGCCAGATAAACCTGATGAGCGCGTTCCTGCATCCCTTTAGCCAGAGTAAAAAGGTAACTGCTTATCCCCCCGACATTTAAATGATTGGTCAAATACAATATCTTCATTTCAATAATTTATCCACCGCGCTTACTATTTCCGCCACACTTACACCGGCGACACATTGGGCCTTTTTACAATTAGCCTTATAACAGGGGCTGCAAGGCAGGTCACTTTGCAATAAAACGAATTTTTCAGCCGGAGGCAAATGCCGGCGGGGATCAGTTGGCCCAAAGATGGCGACAAAAGGCGTTTTTACCGCACTCGCCACATGCAGAGGGGCAGAATCCCCGGAAATAAAAACCCCGCACTGTTTTATTAAACATGCCAGTTGGTTCATAGTGGTCTTTCCGCAGGCATTAATAATTTTTGTATTCTTAACCGCCGTGGAAAGAGCCATGCCAAGATCATAATCATACTGCGTACCAGTTATGACTATGCGCATCTTATGCGCTCCTAATTCCTCACAAAGTTTAACTAAATGCGGCAGGGAAAGATTTTTGGCCTTCCAGCGCAGGGATGCTCCAATATTTATGCCGACGATCTTCTGCTTATCGCTTAACCATTCGGCGCTTAATAAATCCTTGATGTAGCGCTCATCGCTTTCGCAAGGCCAAAGCTCTAAATCAGGGGATCTTAAATCTATTCCCAGCATCTTTAAGATCCTAAACTGATGCGCTACCGGAGCAATCGGAGACAAATCATCCTCAACCTTATGATTAAGGAAAAAAGACCACTTCTTATTTTGATAACCGTATCTGTCGTTTGCCATAGTTAAGCCGGATAAAAGATGGCTTTTACGATTATTCTGCAGATCAATTACCATATCAAACCCTTTTTTGCGTAATAATCCGCCTAACTTCATTAACCCGGAAAACCCTTTATCCCGGTTTTTCAGATCACAAACCATTAAATCATCGATATAGGGACACCTTAAAAGCACCTCTTTGGACTCTTCGCCGACCAAAAAAGTGATTTTATGGTTAGGAGGGAATTTGTTGCGGATTGCACGGATAGCCGCAGTAGAAAGCACGACATCGCCAACGGAACTGAATTTTATTACCAGGATCTTGAAAGTAGAAAGCGCCTCGGTATAAACTTCAACGGTTTTGTTTACCATGATCTCTAAAGTATATTTTTCTTTTACTTTCGCTAAGGCGGCCTCCGACATGCGGCGGGCGAGGTTTTTATCATTGTATATTTTTACTACCGCATTACTGATGCTATCCGGATCAGAAGGCGGCACAAGTAACCCGGTCGCCCCATCATCGATAATATCGATTACCCCGCCGACTTTTGTCGCCACCACCGGTACCCCGGAGGCCTGGGCTTCGATCACTACCCGGCCAAAAGCCTCCTGTGTAGTTGTAGATAAAACCAAAACATCTAATCCGGAAAGGATATAGGGAATATCCCGCTGTGTGCCTAAGAACTGCGTATGCCCTGCAAGGCCAAGGCGCTTAACCAGAACTTCCAACTGCTCCTTGTAATCTTCCTTGGATGCCGGGGCATCCCCTACGATCCAGACCTTAAGGCCAGGCACTCTTTTAAGCACCTTATGCATCGCCTTGATAAAATCCATATGCCCTTTTAAAGGAGTAAGCCTCCCGATTATCCCCACATTGAATTCCTCCCGGCGTTTAGACTCCGGGTTCAAATATTTGAATTTAGAGGTATCGACACTGCGCGGGATCAATCTGATCCGGTCGTGCGGCGTGCCAAAATCATCAATCATATGCCGGGCGATCACATTACTTAAAACGATCACCCGTTTGCCCCAGCTCATTACATAACTGAAAAGATGCCGGCTGTAATACCCATGGCAGGTTGTAATAAAAACGCGTTTAGTCAATAAACAGGCAAAATATGCCGGCCAGGCCGGAACACGGGAACGCGCATGCACAATATCGATATTCTCCTTTTTGATGATCTTAACTAATTCCCGCACCATCTTAGCCATGGTAAAAATAGATTTTTTATGCACTGGTAATTGATAGTGCGTCGCGCCTAAAGGCTCAAGATCCTTCACCAACTGTCCGCCAAAAGATACTACTACAGCCTTGTGCCCAAGCTTAACCAGCTCACCTGCAAGATCAACTGTGCCGGTTTCTACGCCACCTACGCGCAATTCCGGTAGAACTTGTAAGATATTCATAAGGTCTTCTTTAATGCCTCCTTAACCATCTCATTATCGTTTAAGATACGCGCGGGGGTTTTAATACGCCGTGCATTTTGTACTGCTTCTGCTAATCCTTCTGGTTTTACTAAAGAGATATATTTTTCTTTGGCAAAATTATCCAGGAACCTCCGGTGTTTCTTGCTTAATCCCGGCAAGTCAATCACTAATACCTGCCGGCCGCTGGTAACCGCCTCGGAGATCATCGAAATGCTTTCCGGAGAAACAACCAGCAGCCAGGCCAATCCCATGATCCCTCCTACGGCAAAAGGCGGATTTTCTTTATTGGCGATAATCAATTTCTTGCATAATGGATATCCGCTAAACTCTTTTTCCAATAAACCCTCTATCTCGGCTGATGTCCGCCGGGAAGTGGTTATAAGAATATCGTTATTTATGCGATCCAAAGCGGTTTTTAACTGTTTTGTAACTTCTTTTAACGCATTTAGGCTAAGAACAAAACCTTTGCTGTTTCCGCCTACCAGCAATCCTATCGGCTCATGCAGAAAACAAACCCGGCCATCCTTAGATGATAACGCATCCATGAACTCCTGGCTTTGCTTCTTCAAATACTCTGTATCGATCAAATTCAATGCACCTTGAGTTGTTACCACATTCTTATGCAGGATCCTGCGGTCGTGATACGGCATAACCACCAGATCAAACCGGCGGGCACTTAAATATCCCGGGCGCATCAGGACAATGGATTTCGCCAGGTTTTGCCGGCAAAGAATGTAATTTACCGGAGCAAGCGAAGATCCGGCAGAAATAACAATATCCGGTTTAGCCGCAATAAGATTTTTATAACCGGGTTCGGTCAAGGCATGCCGCAGGCACCACAGGCATCCTTGGCAATTATATTTACCGGAAAAACAGCAACCGATCCCCAGCAATTTAGCGGCTAATCTGCTTTTAAACTCTACCTTTAAAATACTGATATCGGCCTTGATCCCTTTTTCGGAGTAAATTGCGGAAACGATATTACCGACGGCTTCGGACTGCCGTAAATGCCCGGGCCGGCCGTCGCTTAAGATCAAAATATCCTTTTGACGCCCGTATTTCCAGACTTTATATGTCCAAAGATACTCCTCAGGGTATTTCCTGATCAACCCTTCATAATGGCTGATCAGGCGCTGTAAATTATCCCTGACATCGGTTTCTAAATCCCCGGTAACGCTTATTTCCAAAGGCTTTCCAATAATCACCTTCTGATATGGACCATTGATACGCGTATAAAAAGCCGGCAAGATCACTGACCCGTATTTTAAAGCCATCTTGATCGCTCCGGTGGACATCGAGGCTTCTTTGCCAAAAAACTTCACGATCTGTCCCCCTTTGCCCCCCTGATCCACGGTTATACCGATCGCCTCATTGGCCCGCAAAACCTTGATCAGCTGGCGGGTTTGATTCTGCCGCTCAAGGATCTTATACCCTTTATTTATACGGTAGAAGTTCAAAAGATCATTCAACCGCGGCAACCTTTGGTCGCCTACAAGCAGATTAAAAGAAAATCCCAGGTTCGCACAAACGATACTGGAAAGCTCCCAATTACCGGTATGCATGGCGACCAAAATCACTCCTTTGCCTTTTCTAAAGGCCTCCTTCGGATTATCGCGCCCTTCGATCTCAACGTATTTATCCATATACTTCTTGTCAATTAACGGAAAAAGAAATATCTCAATCAGGCTTTGCCCGATGTTTGTGTAGAATTTACGGGTAATCCTGGATATTTCCTGGCAGGAAAGTTCACTGGAAAGGGCGCGTTTTACATTTGCATAAACTATTGCCCGATGTTTACGATCAAGAATATATAAAATATTCCCGATACTTTTTCCGATAAAAAGGCTGACGCCAAGCGGAAGGAAGCGTAAAACCGGGCCTAACAGCTTAAGGCAAATACAGCTTATGTAATCGAGAACGTAATTCGTTTTCATTATGGGTAACCTTTAATTCAATGCGCAGAACAAATACTGCCATGTCATCCGCCTTGACCCCTGCGATCCTGGCCGCATCTTTTTCTGTAGTCACCACCATATCACTATGCGCTTTGCGTGCCGTCTGGAATATCCCATTTAATTCCGCATCCGAATAATAATGATGGTCCGGGAATTGAAACGAGTGCAGGATATGCGCCCCTAGTTCATGCATTAAATTATCGAATGAAGAAGGATCGGCAATCCCGGAAAACAAAACCACGGATTTATCCTTTATATGATCAACTGTAAAAACCCGGTTATGGTCATCCAAAGCATACAAACCCACCGGCTGGTGCTCTGATTTTACGATCAGAGCCCGGGGATTATTAAGGCGCAGATATCTTTCTAAATTGTCCGTGTCAGGATAAAGGTTGGTTTTTGCCAGGACAAAAATATCGGCACGTTTAAGAGACGATAACGGCTCACGCAAAAATCCGCGCGGCAGCATATAAGATCCCGCAAAAGAGAATGCCGCATCGATCATTACGATCTCTAAATCTTTTCTTATTTTCCATTGCTGGAATCCGTCATCTAAAATAACGGTATCCACCCCATGGTCAACTATCGCCCGCCTTGCCCCATTTATACGGTCAGTATCTACAATAACCGGAACATCCTTAAGGCGCGCCTTTAACATATAAGGTTCATCCCCCAAACCCTGAAGATATGCGCCGTCCTTTTTATACCCCCGGCTCAAGATCGCCGGATGAAGGTCTTGTTCCAGTAAATACCTTGCAAGATATTCCACAAAAGACGTCTTTCCTGTCCCACCTAAAGTGATATTGCCGACACTGACCACCTTACAATCAAGGCGGCAGCTAAACAATGAATGGCATTTGATCAAAATGCGCACCGCTATCCCATAAACAAGTGATAATAAGAACAGGATCGCTCTTAAGAGATCAGCAATAATCCCTTTTTTTTCTCCAGTAGCCAACGCATAAAGATATTTTAGCATAAGGTCTCAAACAATGATCTTAAGGACTTCTTTGACCGGCTGGCCTTTATATATGCCGATCTTTTTCGCCGCGGAAGTGCAGGAATGCACCTTTGAGTTGAAAGCAGAATTCAACGTAGAAACCCCCACTATTTTTATTGCCACATCATGAAACCTTTCAGCAACACTTAAATTCAGGTAACCACACATCACATACCCCCTCGCCCCCTTAAAGACAATCAGGTTTTTCTCTAAAAGCGGCAGGAGTATTGCCTGGACATACTTCTTACCAACCTTGATCTTTTTGTAATTCAGCATCTTTTAATCATTATTGGAAATGAGGGAAAGGTTCCTTTGAATAAACTCAAATATCTTTTCCTGTTCAGAGTTCGAAATATTGCTGAATTCCACTGCCATCCCGGGATGGATATGCGGCTGGACCTGTTTATCCGAAAGCCATACCACCTTGCCGGCAATTTGCATTTTTTGATAATCCGGAGGCAAATTAAATTTAAGCATCACTTCATCGCCAAGTTTGAACTTATCACAGCCGTAAAGGTATGCTCCGATCGCGCTTATATTCAACGTGTCTACTTTCAGGCAAACCGACACACCCCCGGATTTACCGGCTAACTCCATTTTAATATCAATAGGCAGGCGTTTAAACCGGCGCCTAAGCTGCATTTTCTTAATATTCTCGATCACCTTATCTTCTTTAAAGGTATTTACTGCCAAATCAACATCCGGATAAATCTCGATCGTCTTATCCAAGCCGGTCACAGAGAAAAGGTTCCTCAAATGCGCCGCCAAATTCGAGACTTTCATCCTTCCGGAGTTATTAACCACTTCTTTATAGGCAAGGACAACCGCAGAAACCCCTAAATAATCGATAAAATCCACCCCCTCTAAATTACAAAGGATATCGGTATAACCATCATGCACGCACTGGCCAACGGTTTCCACCAGGTTCGCCGAATTGACATCAATCCTGCCGGACAGATCAAGAATGACCACATTATCCTTTACGCGCAATCTAATTTCCATATTTAACCCTCTCTACAATATATTATAGCAAAAAAAATACTGTTTAACAGAAATTATATAGCGAAACTCAAAGGTAAGATCCCAACGCGGAAAAGGTTACTTAAGCTTAAAACCAAGGCCCCAATAAATACACTTAACCTTAGCATTTTCAGTGATTTTTATTTCAGACTCAACTCCACAGGTAACCACACCGTGCCAAACATTTTTCTTTAAGATCACCGGCCTGTCTAAAATGAATTTTTCGATCCTGGCAGGATTCCGGCAGCCGGAAACAAAAAGCAGGCTGGACCCTTTAACCGGCTCAAAACTCTCGTAAGATCCAGGATGCTGTTCTAACTTATCAATCACCTTATCTCTGACCACAAGATAAGCGATACGCCATCCGGTTTTTCGCACCTCCCTGATAATGATACAAAAAAGATTTTCTTTCCTATTTGAGGCACCCTTATCCGGATATTCAATAACCCATCCGTAACGCTTAAAATTATTTCGACTGATCTTTTTGATCATAACAACCATCCTTCAACATTGATATTCAGAATATTGCAGTTTATACCCAGAAGTGTTCATAAATATTTCTTGATCAATTCCAGGTTTTTTTGCGTTGCCCCTTGATTTTGAAGAATCAATTCTCTTGCCCTGTTGCCTAAAACCTTTGCACTCCCGGGATCCTGTAACAACTTAGATATGGCACACTTTAACTCTTCCTGGTTATTGACCATGACCGCGGCCTTGTTTTCCAGGAACAAATCGGCAATATCCGCAAAATTGAACATATGCGCTCCAAAAATCACCGGTTTTGCCAGCACAGCCGGCTCTAAGATATTATGCCCCCCCTTTTTGATCAAACTGCCTCCTACAAAAACAATATCCGCAATACTGTAGAATTTCATCAGTTCTCCGATTGTATCAACGATCACTACCGGAACGGTAAGGCAAGTCTTGCATTTACCCTGAAGGATAGAGAATAAAACCGGGCGAAAACCAAAACCAGAAACCATCTCGGCGATCACCTTTGCCCGCTCGGGATGGCGGGGGGCAATTATCAGCTTAGACCCAGGAAATTCAGTTAATATCTTTTTGTAAACGCCTAAAATGATCTCTTCTTCACCCTGATGAGTAGATCCAGCAACCAATATCTTATCCTTGGAATCCAAGGCTAACCTGTGCCGTAAATCATCGGTATCCACCTTGTCATGAATGAAATCAAATTTCATATTCCCGGTCACCTTAACTTTATCCGGCAAAACCCCCAGTTGAAGCAATCGTTCTGCATCACGGGGGGTTTGAACACAAAACAGGCTTACCCGGTTTAGCCACATTTTCAATAAAAACCTGACCATAAAATACCTTTTAAAAGAACGCGGGGAGATCCTGCCGTTTATAAGGATGACCGGGATCTTTCGTTTATAAAGGCAAGCGATCAAATTAGGCCAGAGTTCTGTCTCGGTAATAATGAAGGCACAAGGTTTTATTTTATCCAGAACCGAATTCACCGTGAAGCTAAAATCTAAAGGCAAGTAAGTAACCAGGTCATTCTTCCTGGCAAGGCCTTGAGCGATCTGGTTCCCGGTTGAAGTAACTGTGGAAATAACAAATCCTTTGTCCGGATAAGCCAAATGCAATAGATTTAAGATATTCTTGATTGAAACTGCCTCTCCGACACTTACCGCATGGATCCATATCGGCAGGCGAGATCTTGAATCAAACCTGTTAAATCCCAAACGGGATAAAAATCCTCGATGGAATTTACCTCGAAACAAATATATCGGCAGATAGATCAAAACTACAATTAGAAATATTAAATCGTAAAATATGCTCATAAGCCCTTTTCCCTTAGGCGATGATTACGCCCGGGGATGCGCTTTGTCGTAAACGATTTTTAATCGTTCGGTCGTAAGATGAGTATATATCTGTGTCGTCGAAAGGTTAACATGACCCAATAGCTCCTGCACGCTTCTTAGATCCGCTCCGTGGTTCAGCATATGGGTCGCAAAGGAATGCCGCAACGTATGCACAGATACCCCGCGGCGGATACTCGCCAGGCGCAAATATTTATCCACGATCATGCGTACCCCGCGGTCAGAAATACGCCGGCCGAATTTATTCAAAAACACTGCAGCCGTCTGGTTCTTTTGTAACTCCAGATAATCCCGGATCGCCCTGATCGCATGGTCACCGATAGGTACAAGGCGTTCCTTCTTGCCTTTCCCCATGACCTTTAAAACACAACCGATAAAATCAATATCCGTAATATCAAGGCCTACTAATTCCGAGATCCTTATCCCGGTACTATAAAATGTTTCCAATATAGCCCGGTCGCGGAATTTGAGATTGTCCTTTGCATCTTTGGGGATAACCGCATCTATTAACTTTGTCACTTCTTCTTCTGTCAAGAACTGCGGCAGATGCTTATCCAATTTTGGGCTGGAAAGAGTAAGGATCGGGTTAACTTTTAAGAACCCTTCTCGGGTAAGAAACTTAAAAAATGACCTTAGGGTAGAAAGCCGGCGGCCTAAGGTCCGTGAATGCATGTTCTTCTCTTTCAAATGCGCAAGGTATTTCCGCAAAAACAGGTAATCCACGCTTTCAACCGGTTTATCCGCCAAAAAAACCCTAAAATCCTCCAGATCTACGGTATAATTGATCACGGTATATTTAGAATAATTCTTTTCTACTTCAAGGTAACGGATGAATTTTTCAATATACCTTTCCATTATTCTTCGCTTTGCGGTTTATCATCTGGTAAATTACGCGAGGTAAACCGGCATTTAGGAAAATTGGAGCATCCATAAAAGAATCCGCGCGCTGAACGGCGCTCGATCAACTCTCCGCCGCAGTCTTCTTGAGGGCACTTAACTTTTGTAGTAATGGATTTAGAGTTGGTGCATGCCGGATACGCCGAACAACTCAAGAATTTACCTTTTCTTCCCCATTTGACGATCATCGGCTTACCGCATTTTTCGCAAACTTCATCTGTCGTCACCACTTCCTTTTTGATATTAGCCTGGGCATAATCCAGGCTTTCCTTAAACGGCGCATAGAAATCCGTAAGGACTTTTTTCCGGTCGAACCTGCCTTCTTCAATTTCGTCAAGTTCTTCTTCCATCAAAGCGGTAAACTTAATATCCATGATCTTTGGGAAATATTCCACCAGCATATCACAAACCTTAAACCCTAATTCTGTCGCATGAAAATATCCTTTGATCCGACGCATGTAATCGCGTAAGATCAGCGTCTGAATGATCGGGGCATAAGTAGAAGGACGTCCAATCCCTTCTTCTTCCAGGACCTTGACCAGAGAGCTGTCAGAGAAACGCGCCGGAGGCTTGGTAAAATGCTGGGAAGGGACCAGTTTTACCAGGGTTAAAACATCATTACTCTCCAGGTCTGGGAGATTGTTTTTTTTATTTTCCTCTTTATCCGTATCATAAACAGCCATGAACCCGTTAAAAACCAAAGTTGAGCCCGATGCCCTGAACAAACAATGGCCGGCAACAATATCTACCGCGATGTTTAAATAACGGGCTGGGGTCATTTGACTGGCAAGAAAACGGTTATAGATCAATGTGTATAACTCATACTGCTCTTCGGTCAAGAAATCCTTTAAGGCTTGGGGAGGGCGGCCGATCAAAGTAGGCCGGATCGCCTCATGGGCTTCCTGCGCATGTTTTTTTACCTTATAAGCATTAGGTTCTGCAGGCAAATAATCCTTACCGAAATTATCGGCAATTAAACCCCGGACTTCTTTGATCGCCTCTGGAGCAGAGCGGGGAGAATCTGTACGCATATAAGTGATCAAACCCACCGGGCCTTGTTCTCCAATATCAATACCTTCATAAAGCTGTTGGGCAATGATCATGGTTTTAACGGCGTTGAACTTCAACTTATTAAAGGCATCCTGCTGTAAGGTGCTGGTAATAAAAGGCGGGCTGGGATACCGGTTTTTTTCTTTTTTCTCGATATTAATAACCGTAAAAGGTTTATCCTTTAAGTGCGCCACCAGATCATCCGCATCCTGTTGGCTCTTTAATTCCGCTTTCTTATCATCGATCTTATCCAGTTTAGCAGTAAACTGATCTGTTCCCCGGCTAAGTTCAGCCTCTACCTCCCAGTATTCCTGCGGGATAAAATCACGGATCGCCTTTTCCCTTTCTACTACCAGGCGAAGCGCCACAGACTGCACCCGACCAGCACTTAAACCGCGGGCCAGCTTTTTCCAAAGCAACGGGCTTAAGAAATAACCCACGATCCGGTCCAGCACCCGGCGGCCAATCTGTGCTTCGATCATGTTAGGGTCGAAATCACGGGCATGCTTGAATGCCTCTTTGATAGCACTAGAGGTGATCTCATGGAATTCCACACGCAAGATCTTCTTATCTTTCTTTGCGATCTGTTCCCGGATGTTCCAGCCAATAGCTTCCCCTTCCCGGTCAGGGTCGGTAGCGATATAAACATTCTCGCTTTTCTTAGCTTCTTTTTTGAGATCAGCAAGAAGTTTTTTCCTCCCCATGATCACTACATACTCCGGCTGAAATCCGCCTTCGATATCCACCCCCAGGCTTTTCTTAGGCAGATCGATCAAATGCCCCATCGAGGAGATAACATCATATTCATCCCCCAGGATCTTGCTGATGGTTTTAGCCTTGGTAGGAGATTCGACTATTACCAGATTCTTACTTTTCATAGCATCCTTTCATGATAATTGTAATTTTCTCCGCTTCAGGAAACGACACCACAGTGACCTATACCAAGATTAATTATAGCGCCTGATTTGCCCTGACAAATCGTTTCCCCGGAAGCTGTTTGATCAGCTTTTTCATTTGCAACTTTAATAATAATTCGTATGCCAAGGGCATGGCCAATGAAACCTTTCCAAGGATTTCATCTAAAAATAATGGTTGAGCAGAGATCAAATCATATAAAATACGCTCTTCATCAGAAAAATCATCTGCCGGATCCAGGCCCCTGT
The DNA here is from genome assembly GCA_964603585.1 of uncultured Planctomycetales bacterium. Lineage (GTDB taxonomy): Bacteria > Omnitrophota > Gorgyraeia > Gygaellales > Profunditerraquicolaceae > CAZRVK01. The sequence continues at coordinate 51,446 of CAZRVK010000005.1, read as the reverse complement.
TTTCTTGCGGTACACCTGTCGCCAGAAATAAATTCAAACCTTCCAAAACATCCTCTTTGGAAGAAACCAGTTTCGCCCCCTGCTTAATCAACTCATTCGTACCAAAGGCATTCGGTGAATTCACCGCCCCGGGCAAGGCAAAAACTTCCCTGCCCTGCTCTAAGGCAAAGTCTGCAGTAATCAATGCCCCACTGTTGCGGGCCGCTTCTACAACTAATACTCCTAGGCTTAGGCCGCTAACGATACGGTTACGCCTGGGAAAATTCTCCCGAAACGGCCGAGTATCCATGGCAAATTCCGAAATTACCGCGCCATGTTCAGATATCCTTTTCGCTAACTTCTTATTTTCCGGCGGGTAAATATGCCCAAATCCGCTGCCCATAACTGCAATAGTACGGCCGCCTGATTTTAAAGCACCGTTATGGGATGCGGTATCTACTCCCCGAGCCAAGCCGGAAACGATTGTAAGCCCGGATAAGGCCAACTCCAAAGAAAACTGTTCAGCCAGGGACAATCCATAATATGATGCTCTGCGGCTGCCGACAACTCCAATACTAAGTTTATCCGATCCCCTTAATTCGCCTAAGACATACAAAACTATTGGCGGCGCTGGGATCTGCCGCAAATTATCAGGATAACGCGCATCATCTTGGGTAATAATCGTCAGGCCGTGTTTTTTTACAGAAGCAAACTCACCAGCCAAATCAACTTTCTTTAAAGAACAAACCTGCGCGGCAGCTTTTTGGCTTAACCCACAGGTAAACATCAACTCTTTTTGGGAAGCATTTAAAACATCTGCGGGTTCAGGGAAATATTCCAACAGCTTCCTTAACCGGACGCTGCCAATCCCCGAAACCATATTCAAACCAACCAAAAGCTCGAATTTCGTCATTGCATTTAAATTGACTGTTTTATTTTACTATCTTTAATCTATAAAGCAAAGCAAATTTTCACAAAGCCGTCTAATAATCTCTAAAGCTAATCCTGCTCGCTAATATAACAGACGCAAACCCCCGCTAAATCTAACACCTATTTTTCAGTAAAAGCAAAAAAGGGGACGTTTCCAAAAAAGGGGACGTTTCTATTTTTTCCCGAAAAATAGAAACGTCCCCTTTTTTGCAAAGTTGACTTTTATGCGTCATAGCGGTATTATTTAAATATACACGGGGGGATGGAAGATAAATCATCAATAGGAATAAAAATAGTGGCTGATTCGGGATACCCTTTTTTCTTACACGCCCCAAAGTAAAGGAGCAATTCAAGTAATTAGTTTAACATCCGGTTAGTTAGAACGCTGAAGGAGGAGAAATAAGAGAATTAATTTATCTATTCCTTATGGTAATGCTAATTAGTGGATGTGCAAATAAAACTACTCCGAAAGTAGAAATAATAATCGCCCCTAAAGGCATTCTTCCTGACGGATATAAATGTAGAGTCATTAGTAATATTACAGTAAATACGCGGGGAAAAAGACAATGGCTCATAGATACTGAATTGACTATGGAAGCTACCAAATTGGGCGGAAACACGGTTATCATCCCCGCATTAAACGGTTTACCTGTTGAGCCAGATACGGTATTCGCTGAAGTTGCGATATGTGATATAGAAAGCACGAAATAAGTTTCTGGACAAAAAGGGGACGTTTGCAAAAAGGGCAAAAAGCAAAAAGGGGACGTTTCTATTTTTTTCAAAAAATAGAAACGTCCCCTTTTTTGCTTTTTTGCATGCGACTTTTGTTATTGGAGACCTATGACGTCTCCGGTCGAACGCTGCATCTTAACCAGGTCCTTAACGAACTGTGGGTCAGGCTTATAACCTAACTGTATGGCTTTATCCAAGCTTTGCCGGCTGTTATCATACATATACTTGCCATAATAAGCTTCGGCCCTGTGGTAATATGCCGCGGCGTTATCCGGATCGAACCTGATAGCATTATTATATTCGGTAAGAGCACCGTCAAAATCAGCAGTAGCCGCTAAAGCAACTCCCCGGGCTAAATAAGCATCAACATATCTGGGATTGATCTGTATGGCCCGGTTGAAATTACGCATCGCTTCGGTAATATTACTGTCTTTAAAATAAGCTTTCCCCCGGGCTAAAAAAGCTTCGGCATAATTATGATCGATATCGATCGCCCGGTCATAATAGGTGATCGCTGTAGCTAAATCCCCTTTTTTATAGTAATCGCTGGCCTGATTGAGGCAATCGTATTCATCCTTGCAATCTAAGCCGAAAACGCAAGAGAATGTATTAAAAACCAGTATCGGAAAAAGAACCAAAACCGATAAATTACCTGTCATCATTTTCCTCCTATCAATCGGGTGATCTTGTCTGCTACTTGTTTCAGAGAAAGACGCGTTGTATCGATAACCTTATCCGCTGCAGCATAATATGGAGCACGCAACTTAAGCAATAGTTCTATCTGCTTCTTTGGGTCTTTAACATTCAATAATGGCCGGTGGCTGCATCCGGATGTCCTTTTTAAGATTGCCTCGGCAGTAGCACTTAAACAAATAACCCTGCCGGTGTTCTTCATGGTATTCATATTGTCCGGATCGATGACAATCCCTCCTCCGCAGGCAACCACAAAATGCCTTTCGCATGAAACATCCCGCAAGGCCTGCCGTTCAACCTTACGGAAATATGCTTCCCCGTCTTTAGCAAAAATGTCCGAGATAAGCCGCTTTTGGCGCAACTCGATCAACTCATCCAGATCAATAAACTGGAATTTATTTTTTTTAGCTATAAGCCTTCCTACGGCACTCTTACCTGTGCCCATAAAACCTACCAGATAAATATTACCGGCTTTAACCCCGGACTTTGATAAATTCTTTTTCATCATTTTATACGTTTAAGGTAATTGGTATAATTTGCGCGGATATCCCCTAAAACATCGGCTCCAAACTTATCCAGCAAAGCGCTTGCCAAAACAAAAGCTGTCCCGGCCTCGCCAATAACCGCGGCAGATTCTACCGCACAGATATCTGAACGCTCTACCGTAGCTTTTTTAGCCTGCCGCGTACGAATATCTACTGAATCAAGAGGCTTAAGTAAAGTAGCTATCGGTTTCATACAGGCATGGATAAGAATCTCCTCTCCATTAGAAATACCGCCCTCGATCCCTCCGGCATTATTGGTCTTACGAAAATACCCCTGCCGGCCAGAAGAAAGATCCTTGGATCTTGAATAATAAATCGCATCATGGCATTGAGAGCCAAACCTGTGAGCATAACCAAACCCCAGGCCGAAACTCACCGCCTTTACCCCGGGAATAGAAACAATATTGGCTGCCAACTGCGCATCCAAACGCTTATCCGCACTGGTATAACTGCCCAGTCCAGGCGGAACACCATTTGCCTCGACTTGGAAAATACCGCCTATAGTATCCTTGGCTTCCGCCGACTGTCGGACCTTTTTCATCATCGCTTGAGGAGAACATTCTCCGCCGATCATAAGAACTTTACTTGAAAAAACGATCTCAAACTGTTCAAGCAATATCTTGCAAACCGCGCCTACCGCCACCCTCGCGGCAGTTTCCCTGGCAGAAGCACGCTCTAAAACATTCCGGACATCCCGAAAGCCATATTTTAAAACCCCAGACAGATCAGCATGCCCGGGGCGGGGACAAAAAACATCCGGCATTTTTTCGATACTAAAATCACGGTTTTGGATCAATAAACCTACCGGACTTCCTAAAGTTAAGCCGCGGCGCAAACCTGAAACCACCTGGACCGCGTCATGTTCTATTTTCATCCGGGCTCCCCGGCCATATCCCTGTTGGCGGCGCCTTAACTCATAATTGATCTTATTTATATCTACTTTTAAACCTGCCGGCAGGCCTTCTAAAATTGCCATTAATGCCTGCCCATGCGATTCACCTGCGGTTAAATACCTTAACATAATTGCCTCCGCTTTAGATTATAAACATTAAATCCCTACGAGGGACGTTCACGACCGCCCCCACTACCACAAAACCCGCCTATCCTATTTCCACAACCCCCGGCGCTCTTGGCGCGCCTCTTTGTATAACTTTACGAATAAATCCGCATTCTTTACATTCGGGGGAATAGTCATTAAAGACGCATATCCCTGATGCACGATCTCGGCATTGACAAATGTCCCGTCAGACAGATAAACATAAGCCAGAAGCCGGCCGTATTTATCACGCCTTTCCACATCGAACTCCAGCTTAACCTGTTTAGCCTCAATCAAATTTCTGGTGAATTCATAAGCGCGCTTGCCCAATTTCTGGATAGCCTCAATGTCCTGGCGGGTACGCTTAGCATCGCGTGAAAGCTTTTGGGAATGGTGCAACTCCGGAGTATCTATCCCTATCATTCTTACCCGCAAGCCGTTTTCCAATACAAACGTATCTCCATCCACTACCCGCTTGACATAAACATTCTCTTCGTTATGGCCTTTATCATATCCGCCTGATACAGGGCCTTTCCCCCAGGAAGAAAAAACAATGAATAAAACCGGCAAAACCGCTAAAACAGCTTTCTTTAAAAGCTTGCTCAAGTTCATTATAAAGGACTTTTCTTGAAAACAGGCCGCTATTTTATAAGCTCGCGGCAACAAGGCCTGCCAGGACAATAATATCTTCCGTGCAAAAAATACCGCTGACGCTTTTATCGAACATAATATTGGCATCCGGGCCAAAATCCTCATCCGAACGCCACAACTCTACCATTACCGGCACCCCAGGCAAAGCATCAATAACAACACTGGCATCCGCAAGATCGCCTTTTCTGGAAGGAAACCGCTCTAATACAGAAAAGATATTATCTGGATTCTTGCCATACTTCCTGATGACCGGATCGATCGCTCTTTTGCGAAAGGCATCGTAATAGCCCTCGATCCCCGCCAATTCCCTAAAAGGCATCCACTCCCCTGTCAAATCCGGTAAACCGGAAACCTTACGGATAAGATAATGCAAGATTATCACCGTAACAAAATCTTTGGCAGGCACATTACAGGAGGAAGAAATAACCGTCCGGGCTAAAAGGTTCACGGTATATTCATCGGCTAAAAACCTGGCTGAAACCGTTTTTTCAGTTACTAAACCTGCAAGTTCATCCCAAGCCTTATTAACCGCAACCTCATAACCCATAAAATGTATTTTACCCTTTTTCATTGGCTAAATCAACTGTTTTAGAATATAATAAACTTATGATCTACGACCCTTTTCAGCAAGATGCAATCAATTATATAAACCAGAAATATTCGGTAATCGTCTCCGCACCTACCGGGGCAGGAAAAACCGCCATTGCCGAACATGTGATCAATACCTGTATCCAGGACAAAACCGGAGTGATCTATACCGCTCCTATCAAAGCCCTCTCTAACCAGAAATTCCGTGATTTTCAATTACAGCTAAAAGACAACATTGGCATCTTGACCGGAGACGTTTCTCTGAACCCCGGGGCACCAGTACTTATTATGACGACAGAAATATTCCGCAACAAAATACTGGATGAGCCAGAAAGCCTGGCAAAATACCAGTGGGTGATCTTTGATGAAATACATTACATAGATAACCCGGAACGAGGTACGGTTTGGGAGGAATCCCTGATATTTTTACCCGCACACATGAATATGCTGGCACTGTCTGCCACTATCCCTAACATCGAACAACTTGCCCAGTGGCTGGAATCTATACATAAAAAACCGATTAAAACCGTCATCGAACCAAAACGCCCCGTACCACTGCATTTCTTCTATCAATGCCAGAACGAGATTGTCGATAATATCAACCGGTTACGGCCCACTAAGGATGTCCGCCCCAATAGGCTAAACACCCTGATCAATTATATACGCCAGAAAGAAGGCCTGCCCTGTATTTATTTTGTTTTTGGCAGAAGGCGCGCCGAAGACCTGGCACGGGAGCTCTACAGTTATAATTTCCTTAACTCTAAAGAAAAATCCCAGATAACCAGCTTGTATGACGACCTCTGCCGCAGATTTGAATTAAAGCATGAACGCTCTGCAGAAGAGATGTACCCTTTGGTGCAAAAAGGGATAGCCTTTCATCACGCCGGGATGCTGCCGACCTTAAAGGAAGTGATCGAACGCCTGTTTACCAGCCGGCTTTTAAAAGTGATATTCACCACCGAAACTTTCGCTTTAGGGATAAACATGCCCAGCCGCACGGTGATCTTTGATGAACTGCGAAAGTTTTACGGCCATTATGTGCGGAATTTAAAAACCCGTGATTTTTACCAGATGGCTGGGCGTGCCGGCAGGCGCGGGATAGATACCGAGGGGTTTATCTACTGCCGGATCAATCCCCGCCGTATCAGCCCACAGGAAGCAAAACTGGTGGTCTATTCTTCTCCGGAAGAAGTAAACAGCCAGCTAAACACATCTTACGCTACCCTGCTTAACCTTTATGAAAAGCATAAAGAAGGCCTGTTTGAGATATATCCCAGGTCATTACACTATTTTCAGTCGCGAAAAAATAAACGCAATGAGGCGATCAGACTTTTAGAGGCGAAATTGAACCTGCTTAAAGACCTGGGGTATATCGAAAATTCAGGACTCACCCAAAAAGGAAAATTCGCCAGGAATGTTTATGGCTATGAATTGATACTCTCGGAGCTTTTTGCGGCAGGCATTTTAGAAGAACTGGATGAATTTGGTTTGGGGATACTCACTACAGCGGTGGTTTTTGAGCCGCGCAAGAACCAGCATATGCCTAACCTGGCCAAAAATATCCGCAGGATCAAAAAGATATGTGATGAGACTTACCTTCAAATCCAGGAAAAAGAAACTCAATACCGGATATATCCTTTCAGTAAACCCCCCTATTTCAATTTAAGTCTGACCATAGAAGCCTGGCTGCGCGGAACAAATTTTGCCAAGATCCTGCAATCTACGGATACAGACGAAGGGGAAGTGATCCGCTATTTCCGCATGAGTATCCAAATCCTCAAAGAGATAAATGACTCGCAGGTAGCATCCAATACCTTGCGCCAGAAGATAAAAGAAACTGTCAGGGTAATTAACCGCGATGTGGTAGATGCAGAAAAACAACTGCGGGAAGGGTAATTTAGATCACAGAATACGGCAGATCTAGTTTCAATCCTTAAAAGCCACCTTTTGCCCTGTCTGAATCTTGTTCTTATCGCAAAAACCAGAATTAACCTCTAAGACATATTTAGCCGGTGCCTTCGGGCTAAAGCTTAAACATTCTTTTGTGCAAGGATAAGCATATTTAGCGATATCAATAACGGTTCTGTCATCTGCGATCCAAATAATATCCAGGGGGATCAGCATGTTTTTCATCCAGAAATTATAAAATCCTGCCTGATCAAAAATAAAAAGCATCCCGGACTCATCCGGAAGGCTCTTCCGCGACATAAGACCGGCAGATCTTTCCTCGAAATTCTTTGCCACCTCTACCTGCACGCAGACATTTTGCATACAGACTCTGGAAGGATAAACCTCCGCATAGCTAAAAGAGCCGCAAATATGAAACAGTATCGCCGCAAATATGAATACAGGCATCTTGTTTATTCCGGGCAGGTTAGAAAACAACTCAAGAAGAACGAAGCTTTTCCAGCACCAGGCTTCCTTTATTGTAATCGAATTTAAAATTGAACCGGCGTAAGAAAGACATCCCCAACAGGCCATCCTTAAAGCCATAATCGGTTGTTTTATCCAATAAAACTGCTGCCTCTACTTTTTCCGCTACCACATCCTTAATACTGACAGTCTCTAAAACCACATATTTGGCTTTGATCTTACGGCCATCCGCCACCTGCATTATTACATCTGCGCCTTCGGTATCAAGATTAATCCCCAGGTTCCGCGCCGTCTTTCGGGTCAATACCATTAAAGACGCACCCGTATCCACCATCAGGGTCGCGGTTACTTTTTTATTTAAAAGTGCCTCTACCATCATATGCCCAGAGCTTTTGGCAGCGGCTATCTCTTTGGGGTCAAATTGCGCGTCTTCTAATTCTTTGTCATGCCGCTGTTTCCACAAAGCGATCTGCCGGTTCCTTTCTTCCTCGGCACGTTCGCGCATTAGTTCGGATTTAACTTTTTCAACCTGCCATTTCTCTTTTATCCTGGCAAATTCTTCAGGCGTAGACATATGGATCCTGTCAATGGCGCTTTTTTCGAAAGTAACCGAACCAAAACCAACGTCTAGCTCAATTTGTTCGGAGCTTTGTTTTTTTATGATCCCCTCCAGGCTGCGCCCATTCTTCAAGTAAAGCATATCAGCAAACCCCGCGGAGGAAAATACAGACAAAAACACCGCGTTCCCCAAGCATGAAATAAATAATTTAATGGATGATCTCATTTTCATGGACACAATATAACATGCTGGATTATGCCGAACAAGCCTTTTTCACAGTATTGGTCAGCTTACCTATCCCGGATATCTCCACTTCAATGATATCCTCTGGATGCATCTGCCCTACTCCGGCAGGGGTACCAGTCGAGATTACATCCCCTGGCAAAAGGGTCATAACCTGCGAAATAAAAGAAACCAGCCGGTTCACCGGAAAAATAAAATTACTGGTTGATGAATCCTGGCGCAGTTGGCCATTAAGATAAGCCTTGATCGCCAGGTTCGATGGATCAATTTCAGTCTCTACCCAGGGGCCAATGGGACAAAAAGTGTCAAATGACTTTGCGCGCGTCCACTGGCCGTCTTTTTTCTGCAGATCGCGTTCAGTTACATCATTAAGGCAGGTATAACCTAAGATATATTCATTTACCTCATCTTCTCTGATGGTTTTAGCTTCTTTTTTTATTACCACGGCCAATTCTGCTTCGTATTCCACCCGGGTCGCGAAATCAGGATAAATTATATCGCCTCCGGAAGCAATAACTGAAGTAGGGGGTTTAAGAAAGATCAGAGGCTCTTCGGGTAGATGCATCTTCATTTCCCGAGCATGATCGATGTAATTAAGCCCGGCTAAAACAACCTTACTGGGATAAACTGGAGGCAATAATTCGATTTTCCCAAAAGGAATTTTATCCCCGTTAAACACAATACGCGAAAAAGGCGGGTATTTTAGTACTTTGACTAAACCCGCCTCTAACAGGCCCCAACATTCTTTATGTCTATACGCCAGCCTTAATATGCGCATTAATTTATTTTAAGCCTCGCGCCTTATGATTATCGTGAAATATTCAAAATCTTGTATTTTAACGTTCCTGCAGGGATTGGAATTTCTACTACTTCCCCCAGTTTATGCCCCAGCAACCCTTTTCCTACCGGAGACGTTACAGATATCTTGTTCTGCGTGTAATCGGCTTCCATTTCAGAAACAAAGGTGTACTCCATCTCTTCAGAAGTATCCAGGTCCTGAAGTTTAACCGTAGCTCCGATCAAAACCTCATCCGTAGACATATTGGTATCATCGAGAATACGCGCATGCGCAAGTTTAGTTTCAAGATCGGCGATCTTTTTTTCATTCATCCCTTGTGCGTCTTTAGCGGCATCGTATTCGGCATTTTCACTGATATCGCCATGCGCCCTGGCCTCACCGATCGCCTTTGAGATTTCCCGCCTTTTTACGGTCTTAAGATGCTCAAGGTCCTGAACCAGTTTTTCATATCCAGATCTCGTCAAATAAACATCTCCGGAATCCATAATTATCCCCCTCTTATAAAATAAATCAAAAACTATACCTATTTATTAAGTTCATCCCGAAAGACCCCTCCGGAAATAATTATCTTCAGGGCTTCTGTAACCGGCATTTTAATGAATTTGACCTCTTGGCGCGGCACAAACACCACAAATCCGGAGAACGGGCCCGGAGTAGTCGGGATAAAAACAGGGACCATTTCCTTATCACATTCCAAACTGATCAACTCATGCTTATCATTAGTCAAGAAACCCAAAGACCAAATCCCTTTTGAAGGATACTCTACCAGCACCACCCGTTTAAAGCCGAATTCCTTTTGTGCTAACATAAATGAAACCAGCTGTTTAAATGCCGGGTAGATATTCTTTACAAACGGTAAAGCGCAAAACCATCTTTCAAAAGTAGGGAATATCTTCTTGCCAACCAGGAACCTGGCAAAAAAACCGACTAAAATGATAATACCCAGGGAAAGTAAGACCCCTATCCCAGGGATATTAAACCCCAGCTCGGCTTTAATATATGTGTTGATGAAGCGTCCTAAAATACTATCCGCGAATTTAAAGATTATAAATAACACCCAGAGCGTCAGAAAAATCGGCGCGATCACTAAAAGTCCGGTGATCAAATATTTCTTCAGGCGGTTCATTATCGATCCTTTCTAAATCATGCTTTCGTCATATATTACCATGCCTAAAAGCCTCCAGCAACCATTATTCGGCTAATCAAAGACATCTTCCAGGTCAATATCATCGAGTTCGCTTTGGGGCGCATCCCCAGAGGCTTCGATATCAATGAATTTATGCATGATCCTTCCGGCGGCAAGAAAACGTGAGACTTCGGTGAACACGGAGAAGTTTTCCCGGCCGCTAATATAACTTCGCGCCGCACGGTCAATCTGCGGCTTTAATAAAAAAAGGTTCTCCTTAGCCCGGGTCATTGCCACATAAAAAAGCCGCCGTTCCTCTTCAATCGCATCCTTGTTTTCCATTGATAGATACGAAGGCAAATGACCCTCTGCTACATAGATCAAGAATACCGTATGCCACTCAAGCCCCTTTGCCGAATGAATGGTAGAAAGAGTAAGAGGATCGTCATCCCGGTCATTATTACCGGCTTCAAAGATACTTCTTTCCGGAGGCTCTAAAGCCATATCGGTAAGAAAATGTTCTAAAGAATTATACCGCGAAGCAATACGCTCCAAAGAATCCAGGTCATTCAAGCGTTTATTAAAATCATCGTATTTGTCTTTTAATAACGGCTGGTAATACTCCAGGAACAGGCGGATCATTTCTGCCGGGCCTTGATGCGCAGGATCGATCTTATCTAAAAGAACGAACAATGCCGGGATATCCTCGGATTTTTGCAGAAGTTTTTTGTCTAAAACATCGGTTTTCTTGCTCAAAGTGATCTCGCTAATAATGCGTTCAGCGGTCTTTGGCCCTACTCCGCGCATCAATAACAGCACCCTTTGCCAACTCACTGCATCAAACAGGTTATAAACAATACGCAAATACGAGATCACATCCTTGATATGCGCGGCCTCAACGAACTTTTGCCCACCATATTTTACAAAAGGGATATTACGGCTGGCAAGCTCGATCTCCAGGTCGTTAGAATGCCATCCGGACCTGAAAAGCACAGCCATGTCTTTTAATTCCACCCCTTCTTCCCGCAATTCGAGTATTTTATCCGCAATATACCTGGACTGCGCGTTTTCATTTTGCGCATCCACAAACACAGGAAGTTTACTTCCCGCCTTGCGGGTAAAAAGGTTTTTTTCGAATTTCTCCTCCGAAAAACGGATCACTTCATTGGTTAAATTCAGGATCGGCTGAGTGGAACGGTAGTTTTCCTCTAAAGTAATAATCTTGGCGCCCTCAAATATTTTGGGAAAATCAATGATGTTCTTGAAATTCGCCCCGCGGAAGGAATAAATGCTCTGCGAATCGTCGCCAACCACCATGATATTCTTATGAGCCGAAGATAAAAGATAAACGATCTGGGCCTGCAGTTTATTCGTATCCTGATACTCATCCACCATAATATAACGGTATTTACGTGACAAAGAATTCCGCACATCTGCATGCAGATGAAGCAGGTTCTTTAAATAAACCAGCAGGTCATCATAATCCAGAAGCGATTTAGCCTGTTTGTATTTTGTATATTCATCTCTGATCTTCTTTATATCCTCAAGCCACTCCATAAACTGCGGATACTCTTCATAAAGCACATCGCCGATATCCTGTGATTTATTGAGGCTTTTCGAGATCACTTCAAGTAAAACCTTTTTACGGGGGAAACGTTTATCCATCTTATGATACCCTAACTGTGTGCGCACAAGGTTTACGGTGTCTTCGGCATCAGACTGATCAAGAATGGTGAAATTATTGGAAAAACCTAAAATAGCGGCATATTTACGCAGAAGCATATTAGCAAAAGAATGGAATGTACCTCCGGCAACTCTCTGGCAGCGCTCATCCAGCAATAAAGAAGCGCGCTTAAGCATCTCTTCCGAGGCCTTACGGGTAAAAGTAAGCAAGAGGATCTCATCCGGGCGTACCCCCTTTTGCACAAGATATGCTACCCGGTAAACCAAAACCCGGGTCTTACCAGACCCTGCACCGGCAATAATCAGATGCGGTCCTTCAGTAGATTGAACCGCCTCAAGCTGGGCAGGATTAAGCTCTTTAAATAAATCAGACATAAGATACAAACTCCTTTTAATCAGGAAAGTTATTATAACACAACGGCGGGCGAATTATAGGAAAAATAGAAACCTGCCTGCCGGCAGGCAGGCGTCCCCTTTATTGCAACGTCCCCTTTATTTGTAGTGGATGGTCGCGACCATCCCCTACGATTCACGTAGAACAAACTATATATTATCCCCCCACCAGGATTATTAACCGTTTTCTTACTATGAAAATGGGGCGGTTACGACCGCCCCTACAGAACAAGCATTCCTCGCAGGCTATAATTATCACAAAACCCACATAGATAAGAAAATCCAGCGGAATCCGGTTTTATTTACGCTTTCTAAAATAAAGATTAACTGCCAGGCGAAAAGATATGATCAGGAGGATAAGAATAAACGCGATTCTGCGCATCAGGTTGAGATGGTTAATCCTCATCTTCTTGTCTTGTATCACTTCTTTTAAGAATTTATCTACCGGGCCTATTTTATTCAAATTAGCCTGAAATTCCTTGGCAAGAACCGCTTCCTTGGGCATCTTATCCTCTAAAAGCATCCTCTCCAGCTCATTGTTGAAACCTGCCAGGCCGGCACTTTGGTAAGCAACCAATAATTTATCGTAAAAATACAGTTCAAGCCCGGTACGGGAAAGCTGCCGGAAGGTATAAATGTTGGCAAAAAGAAAAAGTAACAGCAATATAACAGTGAATGTGATCCTGATAATGGATTCTTTCGATATTTTCATTTACTTATGTCTCCTCCGGACAATGGATAAACCCGGGTGATTTATCCCATACTCCGCTTAAAACGGATTGTGCTGAAAGTGATCACTAATACCCCCATCAACAGTAATGGCAAAAGTTGGGTCCAGAGGATCTCGATCCCGATACCTTTTAAGAAAATACTGCGGATAAGCACCATAAAATAGCGTAAGGGATTGAAAACAGTAAACCACTGGATCAACTTGGGCATATTATTGATCGGATAAGCAAACCCCGATAAAAGAACGGTTGGCATATAAAAAAGGAACACCGACATCATCGCTTCCTGCTGGGTCGCAGATACCGTAGAGATAAACAAGCCTATGCCTAAAGTAGTGAATAAATATATACAGGTGGAAAACAACAGAAATATAAGGTTGCCTCTTAAAGGGACGTGAAACCAAAGCACTCCGAGTAATGTAACCAGGGTGATCTGAATAAGCGCAATGATCCCGAATGGAAGCAGTTTGCCTACAATCAGTTCGATCGGCTTTAACGGGCTGACAATAAGCTGTTCCATCGTGCCGATCTCTTTTTCTTTGACGATCGCCATAGCGCTCAACAATAAAGACATCATGGTTACGACAGTCGCAATCACCCCCGGCAGATAGTAATTAGTCGAAACAAGATTGCCGTTAAACCAGGCCCGGTCCCTCAACTCCACATTCGCGACACTTGCAATTAGCCCTTTTAACGCAGCCTTTTGCCTTAACACATCATACTGGTATTGGCTGATAATGGTATTGGCATAGCCCATTACGATCATCGCAGTATTTGAATCCGATCCGTCAAAGGATAATTGTATGTTCGCAGGCTTACCGGCGTTAAGTGCACGGCCAAACCCCCGGTCAATATGAATGACCGAGATCACCTCACCCCTGTTTAAAAGATAGTCCTGTTCGGGCTCATTATAAATATATTTTTTCGGGACAAAATACTTGGAAAAGGTAAACCTGCGTAAAAGCTCACGGCTCTCTACAGTATTATCACGGTCAAAGATAGCGGTAGGAACATAGTTAATATCTTTATTGGCGGCATATCCGAACAAAATGATCTGAAAAAGAGGACTGATAAAAATAACCGTCTTCATCCGCGGGTCGCGGAAGATCTGTTTGAATTCCTTTATAAATATCGCTCTGGCACGTTCAAACATCAGTCTCCTCTTAGGCTACTTTCTTCTTGAATTTCTTTACCGCCAAAAAAAACATTATCAAAGCAAACAACAGCAGGAATATCGCATCATCCCACAATGTGGAGATCCCTCCTCCTTTTAAGAATAACTCCCGGTTTACGATAATATAATAGCGTGCAGGGATAAAATAGGTGACCAACTGAAGCGCCTTGGGCATATTGAATATCGGATAGATAAACCCGGAAAGGATTATTGTCGGGATCATCGTAGTCAAACTGGCCATTTGAGAGGCCATGAGCTGTGTCCGGGCAACTACCGAGATCAATATCCCCTGCGATAAAGCCCCGGTAAGAAAAAGCGCGCTTAAGATGATAAGTAAAAAATAACTCCCCCGGAAAGGAACATGGAATAAAAACCTGGCCATCAACACCCCTACCGCCAGATCGAAGAAACCAATGGCAAAGTATGGCAGAAACTTACCGATTACCAGTTCCGGCGCTTTTACCGGAGTAGAAATCAACTGTTCCATCGTACCTCTTTCCCACTCCCGGGCAATACAGATAGATGTCAAAAGAGCGGCGATGATCATAATGATCATCGCAATTACCCCAGGGACGATAAACCAGGTACTGGTCAATCCCATATTGAACCAGACTCTCGATCGAGCATCCACTGCCCGGGGAGGCAAAAACCCATGCGATTCAAAGGCAGTGTTCAATAACGAAACGTTATAATTGGCAACCACTGTACGCACATACCCCATCGCGATAGTCGCAGTATTGGCATCACTGCCATCTACGATCAGCTGCAACTGGGCAGTCTTGCCGGATTCCAAATAACGTGAGAAATCCTTAGGGACCACTATCGCCATCATCACCTCTGCGCTGTCTATCATATGCTGGATATCCCGGTAATTATCCGTATACCCGACAATATTGAAATATTTTGAATTCTTGAAATTGAGCAGGAAATCCCGCGTAACTTTTGAAGAAGCGTCCTGGTTCCAAATCACCGTGCGTACATGATCAATATCCAAAGAAAGTCCATAGCCAAAAATGAGCAAAAGGAATATCGGGATCCCCAGCGCAAGGCCAAGGCTGCGCGGATCACGTTTGATCTGAATAAACTCTTTTAAAGCGATAGCTCTAATTCTTTTTAAGCTCTGAACGATCATAATTCTCTATTGATGAAACAAACACATCCTCTAGCGAAGGGAGGATCTTATTCACACTGAACTCCCCTATATTCTCTTTTTTCAAGAACTCTTTTAGTTCAGGGATAGCTTGAGCGCTGTCATCGACAACTGTATGGATATTGGCCCCGAAAAGCGCCGCTTCTTTGATCCCTTTGATCTTACTGATCTTCTCAAGCCACTTTTGCGCATCAGCTAAGGTTATCTCAAGCACATCATTTTTCATACATTTGGTTTTCATCTCCTGGGGAGTACCGCTGGCAATAATCGTTCCGTGATAAATGATCACCATGCGATTACAGTTTTCCGCTTCATCCATATAATGCGTGGTGACAAAAACCGTTACCCCTTGCGCGGCCAGGCCCTTAATTACCCCCCAAAAGTTAGCGCGGGTTATCGGATCAACCCCGGAAGTAGGCTCATCGAGAAAGATTATCTTTGGCTTATGAATTAGCGCGCACCCCAGGGCAAGCCGCTGTTTCCATCCACCGGCAAGTGTCGCGGTCAGGTTTGACTCCATACCTTCAAGGCCGGCAGTAAGAATAGTTTCTTTGAAACGAGACTCTTTGTCCTTCTTAGGGATTTTGTATATACCGCTGTAGAAATTAATATTCTCCTCGATAGTCAAATCGTTATAGAGTGAAAACTTTTGCGACATATACCCGATATTTTCCTTTATTTTATCCTGTTCCTTGATTATATCGAATCCCCCCACCTTGCCGCTGCCGGAGGTAGGCTTAAGTATCCCGCAAAGCATCCTGATGGTGGTAGATTTTCCCGCACCGTTAGGCCCTAAAAAACCAAAGATCTCTCCTTGGTTGACAGCGAAATTAATCCGGTTAACCGCAACAAATCCTCCGAATTTTTTCTCCAAATCAGATACGCTAACCGCGATATTGTTAAGAGTGTTTTCCTTCATATTCCTTGATAATAATAACAAACGCCTCTTCCAGGGTTTTAGCATTGTATTCCTTTTTAATCTTACCCGGAGGGTCACAACGTAAAAGCCGGCCCTTATGCATAAGCCCCACCCGGCCGCAGCGTTCGGCTTCATCCAGATAACAGGTAGAGCAGAAGATGGTGACTTTCTCCTTAAGCAAATCATAGAGGATATTCCAGAAATCACGGCGGGAAACCGGATCAACCCCATTAGTGGGTTCATCCAGAAATAAAACTTTTGGGGTATGGATCAAAGCACAGGCCAAACCTAACTTCTGCTTCATCCCTCCGGAAAGCTTACCGGCAAAACGCTGTTTAAAAGGCAGGAGTCCAGAAAACTCAAGCAACCGGTCGATCGTTTCAACGCGTTTTTTTTTATCTACGCCGTAAATATCGGCGTAGAAATTTATATTCTCCTGAACGCTTAATTCCTCGTAAAGCCCGAATCGCTGGGACATATAAGCGATATTTTCTTTTAGGGCTTCGGATTCCTTAAACGTATGCTTATCATAAACCCAGGCTTGCCCGGCAGTCGGATCCAGGATCCCGGTTAAAAGGCGCATAGTGGTAGTTTTACCTGCCCCGTCAGGACCAACCAGGCCAAAGATCTCGCCTTCACTTACTTCAAGATCCAGGCTGTCCAAGGCAGTCAATTCCCCGAACTTGCGGGTGAGATTTTCCGTCTTAATGGTGATCATGCGTTATTCAATAATATAGGCATCCGCGGGCATTCCGGGTTTTAATTCCAGGCTTGAATTATCGACCCGGACTTTTATGCGGTAAACATACTTGACCCGTTCCTCGGAAGTCTGGATATATTTAGGAGTGAATTCTGCCTGATTCGAGATAAATGAGATCCAGCCGTTATAACGCTTATCCTTATAACTGTCAGTCTGGACATAAGCCTTTTGGCCTAACTTGACCTTACCTAAATCCGACTCGCTGATATAAGCGGTAACCCAGACTTCATCGAGATTAACGGCGGTAAAAACCGGTGTCCCCGCCTGTACCACCTCACCAGCCAAAGAACTCTTTACCAGGATATAGCCATCAAGCGGGCTGGCAAGATCGGTCCAGCCTAATTTAGTATTGGCCAGTTCCAGAGAAGCACGCAGCTGTTTAATATTGGCGTAATCGGTATCCATGCGGGTTTTAGCGGCATCGCGTTTTTGTTCGGAAATCGCCCCGGCCTTAAAAAGATTTTCCGCCCGAATATAATCATCGCGATCGAGTTTATACTGATACTCGGCGTATTTTAAAGATGCCTCCGCCTCCGCCTTGGTTTTACTCAACTCATCCTTGTTCAGGCGGGCGACAATATCGCCTTTTTTTACTACCAGCCCCTCATCGGTAAGAAGTTCTACGATTTGACCGGCGACCCGGAATGAAATACGCACATCATCACCTTCTATGTTGCCGGAGACCTTGATCAGTTTATTACGGCCGTTCCTCTGGTTTATAAAGAAAACAGCGGCTGCAGAAACTGCCGCGATCAAAACTATCGCAATAACCACAAACTTCAATCTTTTTTTCATTTGGCCTCCTCGATCCCGCCCTTGCCCATTAACCTATCCAGTTTTGCCTTTGCCATAATATAGTCATAAACACCCTCGGCAAAGTTCTTTTCCACATTCGCCAAAGAAACCTGGGCATCCATTACATCCAGGTTTATCCCCACACCATTATTGTAACGAACGTAGGAGATCTCCAATGCTTCACTGGCATCCTCTAAATTATCCCTTTGAGATTCAATGATCGCGCTCGCCTGCTTAAGATCAAGACAGGCCTGCCTGACATCCACTGCCACCTGATCAGCGTAATTATCCTTGCCGATCACTGACTGCATATATTTTGCCCGGGCAGCATCTACCTTGGCCTTAGTGGAGAACCCATCGAATATCGGTACACGCACAGTAAAACCAATGTTCCAGTTATTATGCTTACTGTTAACCATATTCCCCAGGTTATTGGACCTGTATGAATAATCCGCACCCGCCTCAACCTGCGGCAGCCATCCGGCACGGGCGTATTTAACCGCCCACTTGCTGATATCTATGCCCAGTGACCTTAAGATCATTTCCGGCTCATTCAAATAAGCCTCTTTCAAGAAATCCGATTCTTTAATTTCAAAAGGCTCATAATTCAATTTATCGACAACAATAATCTTAGCCATTACATTCCTGCCTAAAAGTTTATTAAACTCTGCTACTATCAAATCTATGGAATTATCGGCATTGATCAATTGAGGCATAAGAAGTGAAACCTGCACTTTGGATTGCAGAAGATCAAACCGCGAAGATGTCCCCTGGGAGAGGTTTTGCTTTATCTGTTCATAATGGCTCTGGGCCTGCTGAATGAGATTAGCGGCGATACGCCGTGTCTCATAAGCAAGCAACAAGCCATAATAAAGCCTTTTTGCTTCCAGTTCAACATTGAGCCTGGTAGCCCTTAGGGTTTGTGTCTGTTCTTTTAAAGCAAGCTGTGCCTGGCGAAGGAGAGCAGTGTTTGCACCGCCGTTATAAACAGTTTCGCTGACGCTTATCCCCAGAGCATTATCGTTCTTGAAACCGGAAAATATCCCGGGGTCCTTCTTGGCGGCAGTAGAGTTTCCAGAATGAAGCACCGCGCCATTATGTGTATAGCTTGAGTTAAAATCCACTTTAGGCAAAAACTCGCTTTTTGCATTCAAAATATCTGCACTGGCTATATTCAGCGCCTGCTCCTGGATCTGGATATCTTTATTATTCTTAAGCGCTATCTTAGCCGCTTCCGAAAAAGAAGAGAGTTCAAGAGTCTGGAGAATTTCATTATCGCAAAAGGCGGTATTCGGAGAAATTAATAACGTATTCAAAAGAAAAACCAGGGATATGACCGGGGTCATTTTCTGAATAATACTCTTAAGCTCCTTATAAAACGGATACTTCTCATTCAGGCTAAAATACCGGGCATTGGCTAAAAACCGGCTTTTTAGAACCCCTTGCTTCTCAAGATTATACAGGACCCGCTGAAAAACCCCGGGTTTCTTTTTTAGCAGGCGGCCTAACTGATGAATATAGAATTGCTCTTTTGGGTGGGAATAAAAAAGCCCCAGTATCTTTACCGCATTCTGGGAAAACTTCATCGGCATCACGCCGGGTTGTATGCTTTTCATATATAGATATATATTTATTACATATATTTATATACTTAACGCATACAATTGTCAAGCATTTTTCCAAAAAAACACTTGCAAATTGCTTTTTGAAGGATAAAATACAATTAGACTGAAAAATAATAAGGAGGAACAAATGAAAAATAAACTGATACGCGGGTTTTTATTTATGTTATGCGCATTATTAATAAGCAGCTTCTCTTATGCTGCGCAGCTTGCGGTAGAAAACATTATAGATGATTTCCAGAAAGCGACCAGCTTACAAAAAGCCCAAATATCAGCGGACTCTACCGGTAAAGAGATCTCTGCAAGCGGCCAGGTAAACAATGTCCAGGTATATAATTCATTCGATACTGCAAACGATGTTGGCGCAACTTACTATCAGGTTACGACAGAACAACTAAAAACCAAAAACAACTCACCCTACCAGGTAATCTTTCTTTTCAAAGATAAAGACAAAGTAAAAGACCTGGAAAAAGGGCAAAACATCCAAAAAGACGGCAAAATCATCCGCCTTGAAGATGAGCGCCTGCAAACCTCATTATGGATCTTTTGTGGAGAAATAACCGCCGCCGATAAGATCCTGTTTAAATAGCCCCAAAGAAACAAATACCATTTATTTTATAAAACCTTTTATATCCGGCAGAAATCGGTTAGGCCGGCTTTAGTTTCTTCTTTTATCCCCTTAAAATAAACCCCCAGGCGGTATTCTTTGGAGTTTTGCGCGCTTACATTAGAACGCACCTCGGCAGTTACTTCGACAGGATCATTGAAACTGACTAAACCTTCCTTATCCATCTTAAATAAAATAAAACGCATATTCAATATAGCTTTAACCGGAATATTATACCGGCTCAAAAAAGCCATCCCCCCTCCGCTAATATCCAAAGTGACAGCTTCGACCTCGCGGTCCATAGTCAAGAAACGGGCCGCAAGCGGAGATACCACCTTATAAAAAACCGAAAGATTGACATTTAGCCGCTGAAACCTGCGCCGGTCATTACCCAAATATCGAAGATTCATATGCTAACCTCCCATCGAAGGACAACAAAAAAGCCACGGTCAAAAGGAGCTGGTCATTTTCACCCGTGGCAGTATATCCCTTTAAAAGGGACAGTAATCATCTTAGCTTACAGATTAAGTATAGCTTGGCTTTGGCAGGATTTCAAGTCCGGGGAGAAAATAAAAAAGGCAAGGGGAAATTTTTTCTTTGGCTTACGCGCTCGGGCATTGCCTGCCCAATGGTAATTTTACCCCTCGCCTCATTAATAAGTTAGCATATTTACCGCCGGCAGTCAAGGCGATATTTATTCCTTATTCTCGTCGACAAACTTCTTTATCTCATCAAGGTTCTCCATTATCAAACGGGCTTTGGAGATACCGAAGGAGAAGGGGTATTTATCCTCTTCATTCCTTTTCAAGATAAGTACCGGCTTACCTTTAAACTCGCTTCTTTCAACCATTTAATCCTCCTTTAAACACCCTGCATCGCATTAATAATATTCTGGCTTACGCCTTCTTTTTTCAGATAATCAACATCTTCTGGCGTTAAATTAAACTTTGAATTGCTTTTTTTAATCTTATCAATGATAATATTCTCTGTGGCCCCGCTTTTTGACAGTTCAATCACCTGTAAAACAGACATTTGGGCTTCAGAGGTACTTGCCACCGTAACAGGCTGGCTTGGCGCACTCTCGCCTGCGGGTTTTTTCTCGATTTGAGCGCCAATAACCGCTCCGCTTAAAGCGCCAACCGCCGCCCCAATCCCTGCCCCGGCTCCACCACTATGGCTCTGATGGCCAATGATCCCGCCTGCTGCGGCTCCCAACACCCCGCCGATCACCGCCCCTTCTGCAGCCCTGGATTTAGCATTTTGACACCCAGCATTAACCGCGGCAAATGATAAAACCGCTATCATTAAAATGATCTTTTTCATTTGACTTACCCTCCGAATATAGCAAATTTGTAATTAATATATATTACTATTCTTACTCATTTTTGGCAAGGATTAAATTTCTTGCTCTACCCTATGCCAACACAGCTATACTTTAACGGCGTCCTCTTCTAATTTACGGATTAAGGATGCGATTTCATCGATAATCTTTGCCGGCAAAAGCTTTGCCACCTCCACTTCATTCTTCAACGATTTTAAAGTGCCAATCATCCTTTTTACCACGGATATTTTCTTCTTTTCCCAGGCTTCTTCCGGATCCAACTCCTGCCTTTGGCGAATGATCACCGCCAGATTCTTCTTAACATCGCTGGCATCCTTGCCATTTTCCAGGACATCCTTCCTTAACCTTGAATAATCTTCTTTATCCAGATCCTTCTTGTTTTTTGCCTGGCGCAAAACATCCACGGATTCAAAACTAGGGACAGATGCCGTATCCTGGATTTCTACATGCTCTTGAGCCAAATATGTCGGCTCTTCCTTTTCCAGGAAATAATACGATTTCAACAGCTTCATCGCTGTTTGTTTGCGGATACCGATTTCTTTGGCAGTATAAATGTCGAATTCACTATAACCCCATTCTTTATACAACTTATCTTTCCAAACCGTATAAAGTGCGCGGCCAAGTTCTATCCATGAAGTCTTAAAGTCTTTGGCATTCTTAAGGATATGGTACCTAAGTGAATTCTCATCCATATCCGCCATTTTGTGCTCCAGATTTTCCAACGACTTAGTTTTTATTGCATTCATATTTAATCCCTTCACTAAGAAATACAGGGGCGGTCACGACCACCCCCTACAATTATAGGAAAAAAGGGGACGTTTCTATTTTTCCGCTTTTCCCTGGCGAAAGTTATTTTATGCCAGAAACCTAAGCTGGTCAAGAAGGAAAAAAGGGGAAGCGGAAAAATAGAAACGTCCCCTTTTTAGCGCGCTTTTTAGCGCGATACTTTTACATGCATCTGTTTGCAAAATCTTTTCACCCTGCATCTGCTGCAATAAGGAGAAACTGGCAGGCAAAGATTTTGGCCAAAAGCTACTAACCAGGTATTTAACTCAATCCAGTATTTTTTCGGTACGATTCTTTGCAGAGCAAACTCGGTTTCTTCCGGGGTTTTAGTCTTAACCCAGCCTAAACGGTTAGATATCCGGTGAACATGAGTATCTACGCAAATTGCCGGCGTAGCAAAACCTAACCCTAAAACCAGATTAGCCGTTTTTCTTCCCACTCCTTTGAATTCCAATAGCTCATCCAAATTGCCTGGAACTTTGCCGCGATGTTCTTTAATAAGCTTGCTGCTTATACCCAGGATAACCCTGGTTTTGTTCCTATAGAAACCTACCGGATAAATTAGTTTCTCGATCTTCCCCGCAGAAAGTTTAAGCATCTTTTTGGGATTAGACGCGGCCTTAAAAAGTCGGTTACTTGCCTCAATAGTAGTCTTATCTTTTGTCCTTAGACTTAAAATACAAGAAATCAACACCAAATATGGATCATTTCTAAAGGAAAATTGCGTCACCGAAGGAACAATAAATCCCCGGCTCTGCTTTTCGATCAATTTGATTATCCTGGCTATATTATTCATTAAGAAATCAGGCCAGAACTACAAGAGATCATTCTGGCCTGGTATTTTTATAAACTCTACCCCCGTTTAAAAAGCTTTACAATCACAGCTTTCAGTAAAAATGCCAATACCACGGCAACTACCAGCCAAAACCCTAAAACAATCACCGCGGGTATAGCTTTAGCAAACAACTTAACAGCATTGATCTTGGCAGTAATCAAGCCATCCTGAATAAACCTGGTGCTTTCCTTGAGTACCTTTTCCGATACCTGCGGCTCATAAAAACTCAACCTGATGGTAGTAAATGAGATAGCGTTGTTCAATGCTTCGATCTGATTCTTGAGATCCTGGACTCTTTGCAATACCGGAGTAAGCTCTGATTCCAGCCTCATTGCTTCAGGGATATTCACCTGCCTTTTATTCAAAGCTTCCAGCATTTTATTATAAACCACCATTGCCGCATCCAGCCGGCTCTGCAAATTAGAATACTCCTGCGCCACATCCTGGCTGTCGGTATTCATGTTCTTGACTTTTCCTAAAGTCCCCAGCTTATCCAAGGCAGTGAGGAATTTATCCTTTGGGATACGCATTGTGATCATGCCCGCTTCACGTCCTTCGGCATCTTTATAGAAATTAGATGCGGATAAATAACCGCCTAATTCCTGGCAAACCTGCGCGGCTTTTTTATAGACATCCTGGCCGTCAGTTACTTCCAATTGCACCTGGGCGGTACGGATGATCTTTTCTCCTACCCCGGTTGCAGGCAGGCTCGGCTGAATAACGATCACTTGCCCCTGGCCGTAAGGATTAACCTCATAATTAATGCTTTCCGATGCAGGTTTAGCACCTATGCTGCCATCAGCCACAGAAGAAATATCCCCTCTTTTCCCCCAAGAAGAAATACCGTTGCTAACTCTTGAATTGGCGCTATCAATATTACTGAGAAACTCCCCTTTCCCAACTTGATACTGGGGAGATGAAGACCCAACTTTCATGTAAGAGGAACTCCCATCCCCTCGGGAATTATTAATTCCATCCATCGCCAAAAAAGTAATTTTGTCATATTCCCTGTCAATGTTAACCCTGACTGGCTTTTCATTATAAACTTTATAATTACCCTGAAAACCACGCTTTACATACGTCTGTAAAAATCCCCCCAAGAACACAAAGAGTAAAATCCCGGCTATTGCACTCGATGGCACTAAAATCGCCCAAGTCTTATTTTTCATTTTAACTGCGCCCCTTTCAAGTTCCCGGGACACAATCTTATTCCTTACCCGAACATCAAAATCCGCATTAACTTCCGGCGCCTGCCATGCCTTAAGGCTCTCTGAAACCGCCCTTAACCGGGCCAGCTCTTCCTGGCACTGTCGGCAATCACGCAGATGTTCCTCAACATGCTGCTTCTTGGCATTATTCAGCTGATTGTCCAAATAACCGCTTAACTCTTTTAAAACATGGCATTTATTCATGTAAGCCTCCCTTTAACTCTTCTAAACAGGGAAGAAGTTTATTCTTTAAGTTCATCCGCGCCCGGCGGATAAGAGTTTTGACTGTGCCCAGTGATTTTTTTAAAATCTTCGCAATCTCGGCATAATCCATATCTTGATACTCCCGTAAGATCAAAGCTTCTCTCTGGAGAAAGGGAAGGCTTTGCACGTGTTTGGCTAAAATCACCGCCACTTCATTACAACCCGCTATTTCCTTTGGAGAAGGATCAGGACTTCTAAACTCAACTTCCGCATCCGGGTCATCAGGCTTACGCGGCCAAAGCCCAAACAGTCGCCGTCTACGCAGGCGGCTAATGCTTAAGTTATGGGCAATGCTGAATATCCAGGTAGAAAACTTGCCGCGCACCTGATACTCCCCTCTGAACTCATGGATTTTTAAGAACACCTCCTGCGCAATATCCTCTGCCTCGGTAGCGTTAGTGCATATCCGCCAGACAAAACGATATACCGGAGTTTTATACCGCCTCAAAAGCTCATCCATGGCTTCCACCTCGCCTCGCTTATAACCCAGCATTACCTCTTCATCGCTTAAGCTGTGCATATACCCTTTCCTTTCTCCACCTGGTTAAACGCATGGGAAGAAAGAAAGTTTCAATTTATTTTTGCTGTTTATTCCTTGGACCCAAAACTCAAAGCTTGCAGCCTTAACAACCCATCTCCCGGGCTATTCGCGGGATCCTTCAATAAGAACTCTATCGCTACTTCCTGATCATTCCCCGGATGAACGATCCGGCTTTCATCTATATTATACTCGGCCGATCCAGTATTGGCAGTCAAGCCTTGAAGCTCTAAATAACTGCTTTTGTCTTTTATTGCTTCACCTGTATATATCCGCAATGCATACTCCCCTTGAACTTTTAAAACATTCAAGTTTAAGGAATAATCATACTTGGCAAAATTGACTTTGCCTAAATTCAGCATACTGCTGGTTAAAGCCGGCATCGGCCCGGAGTTATCGATCGTAACCACATTGTCTGTATCATAATAGACCCTCGCCCCATGCATCTGCCAATTCTCTATAGGATATTTTTCGATTACAAGATCTATCCGGGCATATGCTGTTTCCCGGACAAAAAAACATGCACAAAAGGATAGCATCACTAAAAATAATTTAGCGGACATAAATCCTCCTATTTTTTTATAAATCTTTTTGCGGCGGCTAACGCTTCTTTTTTTGTTTTAATCCGGCCAATAGCCTGCAATTCTTCTATTTCAGAAAGAATTTCACCAAGGAGTGGAGATGGAGCCAATTTCAATTGTTTTATCAGGTCGTTACCATTGATCAGGCGGGTGAACTTAGGGGCATTTTTCATGCGGAAATATTCATTGATCAGGCAGCGCATAACTTTTTCGTGATGCACACGCTCCCCTTTAGAGGTCAAAACCCCGCGGGTAGAACGCTGGTCGGCAATTGAAAGTAAAAGTATGCTTACCCCCTCTAAGGCAGCATCGCGGAAATACCTGAACTTCGCCCGAGGGGTAATCGTTTGGTTATCCGCAAGGTATCCTGGCCGCAAATGCCAGAAGATTATCTTTCGCAAGGCATCAATCTCATCATTAGAAAGTTTAAGCCGTCTTGCGATATCAACCGATAACCTGGCGCCAAATCCCTCATGCCCATGGAACATGGTTTTGCCGGCTTTACGGCGCTTGGCCTTGGGCTTTCCCAGATCATGCAAAAGAGCCGCGATCTTAAGCAAAGCCCGGCGGCGCCTTTGTCCGGCAATAAATTCATCCAGATAATCATTGATCCGGCGGTCGGACTTAATTTGAGAAAAAACCAGCTCTAATTGCCTGACTGTCTCAAAACTATGCTTTAAAACATCCAGGTGGTGATAAGGCCCCTGGGAAACTCCCCGCATTATCTCGATCTCCGGGAAAATCATCCCCAGGATCTTGAACTTATCCAGCATCAACAAATATTCAAAGGCGTTCGGGCAATCCAGGATCTTAAATAGTTCATCCCGGATGCGTTCTGCGGAAACCCCGGCAAGCAGGGACCTTTTTGATTTTATCAGTTTAATCGTATCTTTATCAATAGCAAAACCGAAAATCGCAGATAAGCTAAAAGCCCGTAAAATACGCAACGGGTCTTCATCAAAAGTGTTTTTGTTGATAACACAAATCCGCTTTGAGGCAATATCGCTTGCGGCATGATAATGGTCGGAGATCAATCCGGACAGGTCCTTTGCCGGAGGAACAAACAGCTTATCCAGCTCCAGGACAAGAGAATTTATAGTAAAATCACGATGCAAAAGGTCATCAGCCAGGTCATGCCCGCGAAAATCCGCAAAATCCAACGTATATACCATTGCGCCTGTTTTCTTGACTATCCGGCAACAACCATGCTCCTGGTCTAAAACTACGAATCCGGCTTTAAGCTCTTTGCTTAACTTCCTGCCAAAGGCGATCGCTCCGTTTAAAATGCAAAAATCGATATCGGGGTTTTCTTTTTTTCTTTTTAAGAAAATATCCCTAAGGTATCCGCCGACAATATAAAGTTTTACGTTTTTACGGCGCGCGAAATTAAATACCTGGCGTAAGATTATTTTATCTTGAGGAATTAGCAGTTTAAGCATTTTATTTTTATCTACCTGCAATGGCCTGACAAACACACAAAAAAGAAGTGCTTTTTACTCGGGATTACCCTGATTGAACATCGCGGACTGTTTTATTACCGAATCTTCAACATGTATCGCAAGATGCGCTCTAACCGCCAAGGCGATACTATCCGATGGGCGGGCATCGATAACCTTGGTTTTTCCCGATGCGGTAATAAGGACGATCTTGGCATGGAAAGTATTTTCTTCTAATTTATCAATGATGATCTTATCGATCTTTGCCTCTAAATGCTCAATGGCCGCATGTAACAGGTCATGGGTCAACGGCCGAGGAGCTTTGAACCCGCTGATCTTAAGTTTTATCGCTGATGCCTCCGGCAACCCGATCACGATCGGTAAAAGCCGCTGGCCGTTTTTCTCCTTTAATACGATCAGCTGATCATGGCGTTTTTCATCAATCACTATTTTATTCAGCTCCATTTCAACCATAAAAGCTCCTATAGATCTATTTACGCATCTTGTATTTCTGCTGGCCTAACATATCTTTGAGTTCCATCATGAACTGGGAAACATCCTTGAACTGTTTATAAACGGAAGCAAACCTAACATAAGCGACATCGTCTAAGATCTTTAACCGCTCTACGACTAATTCTCCGATCTTGGACGCCGGGACCTCCCGGTCATACTTCTTTTGCAGCGCATGCTCGACATGAGAAACAACTTCTTCCATCCTTTCAATACTGATCGGGCGCTTTTCACATGCCCGTAATATGCCGGAGAGGATCTTTTTTCGGTCGAATATTTCGCGCCGTCCGTCTTTTTTGATCACCATCAAGGAAACATTCTCAATATATTCATAGGTCGTAAAACGCTTTTTGCACCTTAAACATTCACGCCTCCGGCGGATAGAAAACTCCCCTTGCGTCGAACGCGAATCTACCACCTTATCTTCTTTATGCGCACAATAAGGGCACTTCATTTCCTGTTTATCCTTCTTATCTTTATTTTGGCCGCTTTTAAGAAATCCTGTGCCATAATGTCCGGATAACCGTCGGAAATAATGACCTCGGATATGCCGGCGTTAATCAACATTTTTGCACAGATCACACAAGGTTGATTAGTGATATAAAGCGCGCTATCCTTGGTGCTTACCCCGGAAAGCGCCGCTTGTAAAATAACATTCTGTTCCGCATGCAGGCCGCGGCAAAGTTCATGCCGTTCTCCGGAAGGGATATTCATTTTTTGGCGTACACAGCCAATGTCCAGGCAATGCCTAAGGCCAGAAGGGGCCCCATTATAACCTGTAGCCAGGATCTTCTTGTCTTTTACCAATACCGCCCCCACATGCCTCCTAAGGCAGGTAGACCGCTTAGAAACCAGGCTGGCTACTTCTAAGAAATATTCATCCCAGGTAGGGCGCGTACTTTTCTTAACATTTTTCTTTACTGGATTTTTCATACCATAAGCTCCGGGTATAGAGGGAATTTCTTGGTCAAAACCATGACTTTTCTTTTGACCTCTTTAATCACGGAAATATCGCCGCTTCTTTCGATCACCTGGTTAATGAAACCGGCGATCTCGTTCATCTCATGCTCTTTCATTTTTCTGGTAGTCACCGCGGCACTCCCCAGGCGGATCCCACTGGTAGTTGCCGGGTTCTTCTGATCAAAAGGGATAAGGTTCTTGTTTACCGTAATCCCAGCCTCTTCCAAACAGAAAGATGCCTCTTTACCGGTAATACCTTTAGAATTAAGATCAACCAGCATAAGATGGGTATCGGTCCCTCCAGAAACAATACGGAATTTATGATTAGCCAATGCAGAACTTAACGCTTGAGAATTCTTAACGATCTGCTGCTGATAAACCTTGAAATCATCGTGCATTGCCTCGCGAAAAGCGACTGCCTTGGCCGCGATCACATGCATAAGCGGACCACCCTGGATCCCAGGAAAAACACGCGAATCGATCTTTTTGGCAAATTCCTTTTTGCAAAGCACGAATCCGCCCCGCGGCCCGCGCAACGTCTTATGGGTAGTAGAAGTAACGAACTCCGCATAAGGAACCGGGGATGGATGCACCCCGGCAGCCACCAATCCGGCAATATGAGCCATATCCACGAATAAATAGGCTCCTACACTATCGGCGATCTTGCGGAATTTCTCAAAATCCATGATCCTGGGATAAGCAGAAGCGCCCGCCAAGATCAGCTTTGGCTTATGCTGTTTTGCCAAAGCCATAATATAGTCATAATCCAGCATCTCGGTCAACTTATCCACACCATAAGTCACGATATTGTAAAACATCCCGGAAAAATTATGCGTATGCCCGTGAGACAGATGCCCGCCACAGGCAAGGTCAAGCGCTAAAACCGTATCTCCGGGTTTTAAAACTGCAAAATATACCGCCATATTCGCCTGTGTCCCGGAATGCGCCTGGACATTAGCATGTTCTGCTAAAAACAATTTCTTTGCCCGTTCAATAGCAAGGGTTTCTGCGGCATCCACATTGAGGCATCCGCCATACCAGCGCGCGCCAGGGTAGCCTTCAGCGTATTTATTGGTAAATATGGAGCCTTGTGCCTCCAATACGCTTAAGGAGGTAAAATTCTCCGAGGCAATAAGCTCTAAATTATCTTCCTGCCGCTTCAATTCGGCATGAATTGCGGCATAAATCTCCGGATCAGTGTTCTTGATATGTTTTAAGCTTTCCATTTCTTGATATCCTTTTCTATCTTTTTTATACTGTTAAGCCGCTTCGTATGGCGGCCACCTTGAAATTCCGTATTCATCCAAATCTTGAACATCCGCTTTGCTAAAACCGGTTTGACAAAAGCCGACCCCATCACCAGGACATTACTATCGTTATGCTCCCGGGAAAGCCGGGCGGCCTTGATGTTATAAGCCAATGCGGCCCTCACCCCCGGAAAACGATTAGCGACAATAGAGTTGCCGATCCCTGATTTACAAACAAGCACCCCGCGGTCATTGTGCCTTTTAGAAATCTCCTTGGCCAATGAAGCGGCAAACCCGGGATAATCGCAGCGCTCTTTGGAATAAGCCCCCAGGTCTTTTACCGCAAACCCGTTTTCTTTCATATAAGCCTTGATTTTTTCCTTTAAAACAAACCCTGCATGGTCAGAAGCAATAAGTATCGGCCGCATAAAACCATCCTTTATTTGTGAATAACTGTTTTAAATTATCGGATACATCCTCTCCACAGCTTCTTTAATCATCTCTAAAGTCTCTCGATAAACTTCTACCGGCTGCCCGATCGGGTCCGGAATATTCAAATTGGCATCCCGTGACTTGACAAACTCTTTCAAAAGGAACACCCGGTTCTTTATTTCCGGGGCCGCCTGCAAAATCCTTTCTTCATGCATCTTTTCCATCACAAGGATAATATCCGCTCGCCTCAACATATCCTCGGTTATTTTCTGCGAACGGTGTTCTGAAACATCTATCCCTTCCCGGGCAAGGACCTCCCGGGTTGCTTTCGTCGCCCCCGTCCCATCTAACATCAATAAACCGGCAGACAAAACTTCCACATCCAGGCGCTTCATTTTTTTAAGTTTATCAAGCAGAAGCGCTTTAGCCATTACCGAACGGCAAGAGTTCCCGGTACAAACAAAAAGCACAGTCTTACGTGAAACCGTAGAAATGATCTCATCTTCTTTTATTGCCCCCCGGCGCAAAATGCTCGGCGGCGTTCGGGTCAAATCTACCACCGAGGAATCAACCCCCAGGAGGGTACGGCCTGCATCAATGGCAAGGTTGACTACGCCATCAAAATCCTTGATTGCCTCCGGAAAATCAAGCGGAGAAGGTTTTCCCGAAAGATTAGCCGAAGGGCAAATTACCGGGACACCGGATAGAGCGATCACCCTTAAAGCTATTTCATCAGACGGCATACGTATCCCGATAGTCTCGGACCCCTGGGAATTAACCCATGATTCTTTCGCCTTTAAAACCAAGGTTATCGGCCCAGGCCAGAATTTGTCCATCAATTTCCATGCGCCAAGAGGTATATCATAAGCAAAATCCTTAACCTGGCTTTTCATGGCAATGTGCAAAGAAAAGCGTTTTTCCTTAGGCCGGCCTTTTATTTCATAAAGTTTCGCAGAGGCGGATTTATCCAAGGCATTTGCCGCGATACCATAAACTGTTTCTGTAGGAATAATTACCAGCCCCCCGCTTTTAATCACCTGCGCTGCCTCTTTAAGATATGCAGCTTCGGGATTTGCAGGATCGAATTTAATGATTTTAGTAGCAATCATATAAGTTAATAGCTATGGGTTTCCAGGTCACAATGTCACAATGTCACACGTATATATAAATACTGCGGCTTGCTAAACTTTGAGTTTTGTTTGTTTAATTTTCTCTCTCATCGCTTTTTTATAGGCAATAAGTTTTAGCTGAATCGATTTGTCCGATAAGGCCAGGATCTCCAAGGCAAAAAGCGAGGCGTTTTTAGCGCCTGCCTTACCGATAGCCATAGAGGCAACCGGAATCCCTGCTGGCATCTGAACAGTCGATAATAAAGAGTCTAATCCTTTTAGACTACTGGTTTCAATCGGGATACCGACGACCGGTAAAATCGTATGTGCGGCAACTACTCCGGCTAAAGCCGCAGCCCCGCCTGCGGCGGCGATAAAAACCTTTACTCCCCGCCGGCCAGATGATTCAATATGCGCGGCTAATTCCTTGGGAGTGCGGTGCGCAGATAGGACTTTGACCTCAAAATCAGCCTTAAATTCTTTCAACAAATTGATCCCTTCCTGCACTGTATCCAAATCCGTTGCACTTCCCATGATTATACTTATTTTGCCCATAATAAAACCTCCTGTCGTCTTTACCCAAAAACCGGTGTATCAGGATACAAGCAGAGCATCGCAATTAGATATGCAATCCCGGTCACCGTTATCACAAGCAGAATCGACAGTAACCGGCCCGCTGGGGCCAACCCCATGTTTACAGGCCACTAAAGTAAAATTCTCCGTGTTCCTGATCAATAAGATCAACCTGGGTTTAAGCCAATTTCGACGTTTATCTGACATACATCCTCCCGAATTCAGACAGCCCTTCCGCCGATATCTTTACGATAATGCATCCCGTCAAAACTTATTTTGTTTACCGCCTGATATGTTTTATCTACGGCTTCTTTTATAGTATCTCCCAAGCCGGTAACCGCTAATACCCGTCCGCCGTTAGTTACGTATTTAAAAGACGCGGGAGAAATAACGGAAGTAGATAATTTTGTCCCGGAGTGAAATACTACCACATCTTTTATTTTAGCCGCGGCATCTAAACCAAGGATCTCTTTGCCTTTTGCATAATCCCCCGGATAACCTCCTGAAGCACAAACTACACAGACACAGGCGCGGTCATCCCAAACTAACCCGCCGGACTTAACAATCCTGCTTAATTTACTATCTGCTGTCGCCAGCATCACTTCCAATAAGTCCGATTTAAGCCGGGGTAAAACCGCCTCGGTTTCCGGATCTCCGAAACGCACATTAAATTCCAAAGCCTTAGGCCCATCTTTAGTCAGCATCACCCCGGCATATAAAACACCCCTGTATTCTATGCCTTCTCTGGCTAAACCATCAATCGCCCGATAAACAATTTTATCCAGGATATCCTTAAATAATTTATCTGTTACGACCGGCGCCGGAGAATATGCCCCCATGCCTCCGGTATTAGGGCCCTGATCATGGTCAAAAACTCTTTTGTGATCCTGGCTGGAGGCTAAAGGGACAACTTCTTTGGAATCAGTAAAAAC
>CAZRVK010000005.1:7323-18508 GCA_964603585.1 uncultured Planctomycetales bacterium | reverse complement strand
TTTTGTGATCCTGGCTGGAGGCTAAAGGGACAACTTCTTTGGAATCAGTAAAAACCAGGATCGATGCCTCATCACCTTCCAGGCATTCTTCAATGATCACTTTTTTCCCAGCTTCACCAAAAACTTTTTCCCCCATGATCGAGTTTACGGCATCCGTTGCTTCTTTTGCGTTTTTGGCTATGATAACACCTTTACCGCCAGCTAAACCATCGGCCTTTACCACACAGGAACCGCCGATATCATTTATATATTCCCGGGCTTCTTCTGCATTGTCAAAAACCCTAAAACCCGCCGTAGGCACTTTATATTTTGCCATCAGCTCTTTAGCAAAAACCTTGCTTGATTCTAACTGCGCAGCCGGCTTATTCGGCCCGAATATCCTTAGGTCATATTTATTGAATTCATCCACAATCCCCAGGGATAACGGCACTTCCGGCCCGACAACAGTTAGATCTATCTTCTCTCTCCTGGCAAAATCCAAAAGGCCGTGGATATCCTCTGCTTTAATATCGATGCATTCAGCTGTTTGCGCGATCCCGCCGTTACCAGGCGCACAAAATATCTTATCCGCTAACTTTGACTTGGAAACCGAACATACCAGGGCATGTTCCCTGCCGCCGGACCCGACAACCAGGATCTTCATAAACGCAATAACCTCTCCCTATCCACCTTGAAAAAACCTATTTTTTCTGCTCCATATTCACCGGCAGGACCCCAGCCATCTCTCCTACCACATTGATCAACTGCGTGTTAGAAGGTACGACAACCTTGGAGTTCTTTTCCAAAGAGCGTTCTACCGCTTCCAGCTTTCTTAAAACCTGGGCGTTACCCACAAAATACCTTTCTGCCGCTTCATTAACCAGGCGGATCGCCTCTGCTTCACCTTCGGCCTGTAAGATCCTGGCCTGCCTGATACCTTCCGCCCGTTTTATCTCCGCTCTTTTTGCGCCATCGGCTGCGGTTTCGGTAGCGGTAGCAAAATCAACCGCCGCGATCTTTTCATTCTCGGCTTTGACGACCTTGTTCATCGTCTCCTGTACGTCTTTAGGAGGATCTATCTCTTTTAATTCCGTGCGCACAATCTCAATACCCCAGCTACCGGTTTCTTCCATCAAGGTCTTATGCAATTCGGCATTGATCTTGCCGCGTTCACTGTTAGCTGATTTTAAAGTTAAAGTACCGATAATATTCCTTAATGTTGTCCGCGCCAGATTAACGATCTGGTATTGATAATTAAAGACATTATACTGGCAATTCTTGATGCTTTCTTCGTCGGTCTTGACCTTAAAATATACCTGTGCATCAACCTTTGCATTAAGGTTATCATTAGTGATGATCTCCTGCGGTTCGGCATCCACCATCTGCTCGGTAATATTGATCTGGTACATCCTATCTATGCCCAGAGGGAGTATCCAATTAAACCCGGAATCGGCAAAACGATGGTATTTCCCTAATCGCTCGATCAATCCACGATGAGTGGGCCTTACGATACGGATCCCGGCAAAAAACAAAAATACTATTGCGATGCCAATTAAATAAAAAATACTCATCTTCCCCTCCTTGGTTAGAGAACCTCGACTGTTTTTCTCCCACGCTCTGCCTGGCCGATCACCCATGACCTTAATCCCAAAGCGGATAACTCCTTATTTATCCTGACAGCATCGGCTTTAGCAGAAAATAAAACCAACCCGATCCCCATATTAAAAGTAGCAAACATCTCACGCTGCGCGATCCCTCCTTTATTTTGCATCAATTGAAATATCTTCGGGACGTTCCATGAGGATTTATCGATACGCACATTGATATTATCCGGTAAGATCCGCGCGATCTTATCGTAAAAAGCCCCGCCGGTAATATGCGCTATCCCCTTAACTTTTGTACCTCGCCGATCGTCCATCGCCTTTAACAAGGATAATACCGGTTTTACGTAAATACGCGTAGGCTTAAGCAATTCATTGCTCATGCGCTTTTGCTCTGTTTGAGAAAATACTTTTCTTACTAAAGAATACCCGTTAGAGTGTATTCCATTGGATTCTATGCCAATAACCGCATCTCCGGGTTCTATTTTCGAGCCGTCAATGATCTTGTTTTTATCCACCACCCCTACGCAGAATCCCGCCAGGTCATATTCACCCGGTCTATACATCCCCGGCATTTGGGCGGTCTCACCTCCAATAAGCGAACAACCTGATTGGATACAACCGTTATTTATCCCGCGCACTATATCCGAGAGTGTTTCAGGACCCACCCGGCTGAATGCGATATAATCCAAGAAGAATAATGGTGCGGCCCCGGTGCATAAGATATCATTGACATTCATCCCGACAAGATCCATCCCTACGGTATCATGCTTATTAGCAAGACAGGCAATCTTCAACTTGGTGCCTACACCATCAGTAGAAGAAACTAAAACCGGGTTTTTAATACCCTTCCCGGAGAATTCAAAGAAACTGCCAAACCCTCCAATATCTGCCAATACCTCCGGCCGGAATGAACTGCGCACCAAAGATTTGAGTTTATGTTTAAAGATACTGGCGGTAGCGATATCAACCCCGGATTTCTTATAAGTCAGATCTTTCACGTATGTTTCCTTTCACTTAACCGCTATCTCCCCCTGCCCGCAACAGCGGACCTCTAACGAGAATTTAGAATGCTTCTTCTCCGCAAGTATCGGGTACTTGCCTGTCCAGCAGGCGGAACAATAATTATTTCTGGGATATTTGAGACAACCCAACATCCCTTCCAGGCTTAGATACCCCAAACTATCAACGTCAAGGTATTTCCTGATCTTATCCAATGATTCATATTTATTGGCGATCAGTTCGGTCGATCGGTGAAAATCTATCCCGTAAAAACAGGGGAATTTATGCGCCGGGCAAGAAATACGCAAGTGGATCTGTTTTACCCCGGCACGGCGTAAATTGCGCACGCGGATCTTAGACGTCGTACCGCGGACGATCGAATCATCCACGATTATAATACGCTTATTCCTGACAACATCCTTAAGTAAATTGAACTTGACCTTTACTCCCAGATCACGTGAATCTTGAGCCGGCTGAATAAAGGTACGGCCCACATAATGATTCCGGATGATCCCCATTTCCAGAGGGATACCGGATTGATGGGAATACCCCATCGCGGCCGAAAATCCGGAATCCGGGACAGGGACAACGAAATCGGCATCTACGGGGTATTCTCTTGCCAGCTGTTCACCCAGCTTACGCCTGACTAAATGCACGGTCTCGGAAAAAACCATGGAATCCGGACGGGCAAAATATATATGCTCGAAAGTGCAAAAGGCATGACGGTTCTTATATTGGAATTCTTTGGGGCGAAATGATTTTAATCCATTGCCATTGATAAACAGTATTTCTCCGGGCTCGATCTCGCGCACAAATTTAGCCCCCACCAGATCAAAGGCACAGGTCTCTGACGCCAGGCACCAGGAAGAGCCGATTTTTCCTAAAGAAAGAGGACGAAAACCAAACGGGTCCCTTACCCCAATAAGAGTATCATTATTCATCATAACCAAAGAGTATGCCCCCCGGATCCTTCTTAAAGCATAAACCAGGCTTTCACGCAAATCATTTGATCTTGCCCTGGCCATAAGATGAATGATCAACTCTGAATCAGTAGTTGTCTGGAATATCGAGCCGTGCCTTTCCAAATACTGGCGCAAGGAAAGAGAGTTGATCAAATTTCCATTATGCGCAATACAAACCGAGCCCTTGGCATATTCGATCAAAAGTGGCTGTGCGTTCTTAAGCACACTGGAACCGGTGGTAGAATACCGGACATGGCCAACCGCCATATCGCCTTTTAATTTGCTTAAATTTCCTGCATTAAAAACATCGCTGACCAGACCCATTTCTTTATGGATAGTCAAAACACCCTTATTATTAGCAACAATACCGCAGGCCTCCTGTCCACGATGCTGCTGGGAATAAAGACCTAAATAAGTCAACCAGCTTGCCTGTTTATTACCGTAAATCCCGAATAACCCGCAAAATTCCTTTGGCCGGTCATTCTCGAGTTCATTTTTCATATTTTTATTCCCCTTGCGGCTCTTTTCCCGTCCAGCAATATAAACACAGGTCTTCTTTCGGCAATCCTATAGCCTCGACCATATCCTTTAATTTCTGGTATTTCAAAGTAGTAACCCCGATATCCCGGGCGATCCAATCCACCATATTCTTGTATCCAGAAGAATCCTCATCTAAATAAGTGGCAATCTCACCATTATCTTTCTTCTCGATTGCCTTGATTGCCCGGCGCGCCGCCAGCTCATTGATAGAACGTGTAGAATAATTGAATTTACAGGGAAACATTAACGGCGGACAGGCAATCCTTAAATGGATTTCGCTGGCTCCGCACTCTTTTAACTTTTGAATCGTGTAATTCTTAAGTTGTGTGCCCCGGACAATAGAATCATCGCAAAAAACTATGCGTTTGCCCTTAATAATCTCGGCGACCGGTAAAAGTTTCATCCTGGCTACCAAATCCCTGCGTTCCTGCGAAGCAGGAATATAACTGCGGTCAAAACCGGGAGTATATTTTACCAGTGGACGGCGATAAGCCACCCCAGAGAACATAGAATAACCAATAGCATGCGTTGTCCCGGAATCCGGGATACCCGCCACAATATCTACTTCAATATCATCATTCTTGGCCAAACAAGCCCCGCACTTCTCCCGTACAATCTCTACATTAACCCCTTCATAGGAAGATGCCGGGAACCCGGTATAGATCCAGAGGAATGAACAAATCTGGCTGCAAGGGCGGCCTTTACGTTTTTGCTGCATCCCGGTCTCATTCAGGAAAACCACCTCTTTGGGCTGGACATATTTTCTCACTGCAAAACCCAGGTTGCTGAATGCCGAGGTTTCAGAAGTCACTGCCCAGTCATCATCCCTTTGACCAATGATAAGCGGAGTATACCCATATTGGTCGCGGCCGATATAAATCCCTTCTTTGTTCAAAAGCAGCAGAGAACACGACCCTTTTATCTTCGAGAACATGTATTCAATCCCTGAAACCAGGTCATCGCCGCAAATAATAAGTTTTGCCACCAGTTCAGTAAGATTAACATTGCCATCGGTTATTTCACTGAACGATTTACCTTGTTTATACATCTCCTGGGCCAGGGAATGCGCATTATCAATAAAACCGTTTGTTACCAGGGCAAATGGTCCGAACTTTGAATTTATCACGATCGGCTGTTCATCCTTTGCGCTGATCACTCCTATCCCCTTGTTCCCTGACATCTTCTGGTAATCTTCAAAGAACTTTGATTTAAACTGACTGCCCCGGATATCATGGATCTTGCGCATCAGGCTGGAACCAAATAC
This sequence comes from uncultured Planctomycetales bacterium, assembly GCA_964603585.1. Lineage (GTDB taxonomy): Bacteria > Omnitrophota > Gorgyraeia > Gygaellales > Profunditerraquicolaceae > CAZRVK01. The sequence goes on along the minus strand of CAZRVK010000005.1, from coordinate 13,160 downwards.
CGCTAACCCAGCGAACTGGTTGCCCAGATGCGAATGATAATCTGTTCCGTAAAATAAATCCTCCAGACAATCCTTGTTGGAAACCACACCGAATATACCGCTCATGAATATCCTTTATAAGATCTTTTTGACATAATTGACGGCGTTCTCAAAAATCCGCAGACCATCCCCTGAACCAACCCCTTGCCACCTGGGATGCTGAAAAACCTCAATGTGACGTTCCGGATGAGGCATAAGCCCCAGGATCCTTCCTGACTCATCACAAATACCAGCAATATTATCGACCGAGCCATTGGGGTTAACAGGATAACCATTATTCAACTGGCCGCGGCAATCACAATACTGGAACACGATCTGGCCATTCTGTTTTAACCTATCCAGGACCGTTTTATCTTTGGCGACAAACTTCCCTTCTCCGTGCGCCACCGGAAGATAAATAATTGGCGGCAAATCCCGCGTCCAAACACATTTCTTCTGTGAACTGTCAACTGTCAACTGTGAACTAAGATACACCCAGCGGTCCTCGAACTTCCCGGAATCGTTAATAATCAAACTGGTTTCCCTGGTAAATGCCCCTCCTCCAGGCAAAAGCCCGCTTTTTACTAAAACCTGAAAACCATTGCATATCCCGATTATCAGCTTTCCCGAACGGACAAAACTACGCAGGTCTTCGGTTAATTTACACCTCAACTCATTAGCCAGAATACTCCCGGCTCCGGCATCATCGCCATAACTAAACCCGCCCGGCAAAGCCAGAATCTCGTATCCCTGGAGTGTCTTTTCTCTCTCCACCAGCCGGTTAATATGCACAAACTCCGGCTCGGAACCGGCCTTATAAAAGGCGTAAGCGGTCTCCCAGTCACAGTTAGTACCGGCACTCCTTAGAATGCAAACTTTAACGGTATTCATAAAGATACCTGCTGATTATTTATGGCCCTGGTAAAAATCTTTGATTATTTTAACTACTTCTTTAGGGCTGTCTGTAACTTTGAATATATCCAGATCATGCGGAATGATCGTGCCGTTCGGCAGAACAGTATTTTTCAGCCATTGGATCATCCCTGTCCAGTACTCCTTGCCCATCAAAACCACCGGAAAAGTCCCAATGCGTTCAGTCTGTATAAGATTAAGTGACTCGAATAATTCATCCAGAGTGCCATAGCCTCCGGGCATGATCACAAACGCCTTGGCGTATTTAACGAACATCACTTTCCGCACAAAAAAATAACGGAAATCCAACAAGGTATCCACATATTGATTGGACTTTTGTTCCATAGGGATCTGGATATTCAAGCCGATGGAATGGCCTTTTGCCAGACGAGCCCCTTTATTCCCCGCTTCCATAATGCCCGGGCCGCTTCCTGTAATGATAGCAAACCCCGCCTTCGCCAAAAGATAAGCCGTATCCTGGGCTAACTTATAGTATTTATTCCCCGGTTTGATCCTGCTGCCTCCAAATATAGAAACAGCCTTGCCCACCTGTGAAAGGACTTCAAAACCTTCCACAAACTCCGACATAATCCTGAACATCCGCCATGTGTCATTAGAAGTAAAATCTTCGTTAACAGCCTTAGGCCTTTTCATCATTTCACCACCTCAATGTTTTTTGCCATGATTCCTTTAGGTTATAGATACTGTCTTTGACGCAAATCTTTCCATCTAAACCATAAACCTTAAATTCATTACCTTCTGAAACACTCCCGATCAAGCCCCAATCCACCCCTTTAAGGGTATCTTCAAACGCCTTTTGGTGCGGCCTGGCGACTTCAACGATAAAACGTGAATTTGATTCCGAGAAAAAAACGAAATCGTTCCTCAAACAATCTTTACCCCCGCTGATCTTATTTGCGGGCTCATAGGCAACTCCCTCTAAGAATATCTCCATTCCTAACCCGCCGGCAAATGCCATCTCCGCAGCAGCAACACCAATCCCGCCTTCTGAACAATCATGCATCGCAAGGATCAAACCTTTAGACGAGGCTTCTGATAATGCATTAAAGGTCTTCAGGGCATGGCCCGGATAAACCCGAGGCACGACATTTCCGGAATGTCCCAAAAGCTCATAATAATGCGACCCCCCCAGCTCATTATAAGTCAGCCCTACCAGATATAAAAGGTCCCCTGGTTTTTTTGCGTACATAGAAACGGCTTTGCTTATATCATCCATTACTCCTATAGCAGAAATTAAAAGCGTCCCAGGAATAGCTACGGACTTGCCATGCACATTATACTCGTTATAAAGGCTGTCTTTACCGGAAATAAAGGGCACTCCGAAAGCCTTGGCAAAATCATAACAGCCAAAGGAGGCACGCACAAGGCCTCCCAGCCGGTCCGGCTTATCAGGATTGCCCCAGCAGAAATTATCTAAAATCGCCACTTCTTTTAAATCCCCCCCGACGGAAATGACCTGGCGTAATGCTTCATCGATACAAGAAGCCGCCATCCAATAAGGATCGATCATGCCAAAACGAAAATTGATGCCATTAGAGATGATTACACCTTTGGAAGACCCCGGGATCAAACGGGCGACCGCCGCATCCGAAGGCCCGTCGTTAACAACCCCGGCCAAAGGCTTTAATACCGCGCCGCCCTGGACCTCATGATCATATTGACGGATTATCCATTCTTTCGAGCAAATATTATAATGCGATAACAACTTATGCAAAGGCCGGGTAAGGTCCTTAGGCGGATCAAACTTAGGCTCATGATGTTTTGGCATAACAAATACCGCCTGTTTCTCTATCTGCGGCAAGCCGTCATGCAAAAACGCCATCTCCAGATCACACACCAGATTACCCTTGTAGAAAAGTTCCAACCTGTTAGTGCGGGTAAACTCCCCGATTACAGTCGCTTCGACATTTTCACGGTTAAAGACTTCAATTAACCTGTCGATTTTTTGCCTGGGGACAGAAAGCACCATTCTTTCCTGTGATTCCGAGATCCAGATTTCAGTATAAGATAGGCCGGAATACTTAAGAGGCACCCGATCCAAATCCACTCGCGCACCACAGGCACTGCCCATTTCGCCGACTGCACTGGATAACCCCCCCGCTCCGCAATCAGTAATAAAATCATACAGGTCCAGATCCCGGGCCTGTAAAATCGTATCCACCATTTTCTTTTCCTGGATGGGGTTACCAATTTGTACCGCGCCGCTGGAGATGGTCTCTGATTCATGGGTCAATTCACCAGAAGAGAATGTCGCACCATGTATCCCATCCCTGCCGGTTCGGCCCCCCACGACTACGATCAAATCTCCCGGGTCAACCTGTTTAGAAGTTTTATCTTTAGGAATGATCCCGACAGTACCGCAATAAACCAGAGGATTGCCCACAAAACCGGAATGGAAAAGCACTGCGCCATTCACTGTCGGAATCCCCATTTTATTGCCGTAATCCCGCACACCACTGACTACGCCTTTCATGATACGTTTCGGATGCAAAGCCCCTTCCGGCAATTTACTAAATGGATAATCCGGTTCTCCAAAACAAAAAACATCGGTATTCAATACCGGTTTTGCGCCCAGGCCCGTCCCTAAAGGATCGCGGATCACCCCTCCGATACCAGTATTAGCCCCGCCAAAAGGCTCAAGCGCCGAAGGATGGTTATGCGTCTCAACCTTAAAACAAACATTATAATCATTATCAAAACTGATCACCCCGGAGTTATCATGAAAAACCGAAACACACCAGGGTTTATTTAATTCTTTTGTGGCCTTGATAATCGTAGATTTAAGTAAATTATCTATAAGGAAGTTCTTGCCTAAAGAATGGAAATGCAATCCTTCTTGCTTTTCAGCTTTGCGGGGAAGGATTTTTTCTGTATAACGGATTTTTCCCCTAAAGGTCTTATGCCCGCAATGCTCTGACCAGGTCTGGGCTAAAGTCTCAAGCTCGCAATCCGTAGGATTGCGCCTTAAATTCTTAAAATAATCCCGGATATGCAGCATCTCCGTAAGATTAAGGAACAACTGGCCATTTTTACTGATCTTTTCTAATTCCTTGTTAGAGGCACCTAATAAATCTACGGAGATCAAATTAAATTGATACTGCCCAGCCTCACCGAGAGCAGCACCTTGCGACCGGCGGCTCGCGCCCAAAGATACAACATGCTGTATCAATTTATTATAAAGCAGTTTTTCAGAAATCGTCTTTAATTGTGCAGGGGTAAGGTTACCTTTGAGCAAATATTTCTTGGAGGTCTTGACCGATGCAACGCCCTCAATACCGAGATCGCTGGCACCTTTTAAGATTGAAGCCTCTACCGGGTCCATCACACCGGGATTATAGGCAACTTCAACCGTAAACTGTGTTTTAGACCTGCCTTTTATAAGGGAAGAAGAGGGGATTTTATTGCTAATACTGTAAACCTGGGATATAGGGTCAACTAAAAGCTCCTCACATAATTTATGGAGATCATCTTTGGAAAGTATGCCGGAAATAGTATAGACCTGCACAAAACTGACTTGACGGACAGACTTAATCCCTAAGTCAGAGATATCTTTTTTTATCCCTTGGCCTACGGCATCAAAAATGCCGGGTTTATCTTTGATTTCAACTTTCCATGACATGAGAAGTCCAAGATCCCGGGAGGATCAGTTAGCGGTTACAAACCAACGTTCTTGAAGATCTTGCCTACGTTACGCAAGTAATACCCCAAATCAAAGATCCTGTTCAAGTCGTTCAAAGAAAGGTATTTTGCCACTTCAGGATCATTGAGCAGCATCTCTTTAAAATCCGCGTTTTCCTGCCAAACCCGCATTGCCAAACGCTGTACCAAGTCATAAGCCCGCATCCGGGGCAATCCTTGATCCATTAATTCTAAAAGCACCCTTTGAGAAAATAAAAGCCCTTTGGTCTTTGCCAAATTAAGCAGCATATTCTCCGGATAAACCAGCAGGCCGTCAACAACCGTAATAAACTTATTCAGCATATAATCCAGCGCCAAAGTAGAATCCGGCATAATAACACGTTCAGCCGAAGAATGGCTGATATCCCGTTCATGCCAGAGCGCAACGTTCTCCATCCCTACCAGGGCATTAGCGCGTAAAATGCGGCTAAGCCCGCAGATACGCTCGCAAACAACCGGATTACGTTTATGCGGCATAGCCGAAGAACCTTTTTGCCCCTTAGCAAAAGGCTCTTCTACTTCACGAACTTCAGTGCGCTGTAAATGCCGGATCTCGACAGCAAACTTCTCCAAAGAACAACCTATGATCGCCAAGGTAGACAAAAACTGCGCATAAACATCACGCTGGATTATTTGTGTAGAGATACGCGCCGGCTTAAGCCCGAGTTTGCGGCAAATATAACTCTCTATTTCCGGGCCGACATTAGCATAAGTACCGACGGCCCCAGAGACCTTGCCCAGGCAGACTTCGGTTTTAGCCTCTTTTAAACGCTTTAAGTTCCTGCGGGTTTCATCAAACCAAAGAGCTAATTTAAAGCCAAAAGTAGTAGGTTCGGCGTGTACTCCATGCGTACGGCCGATACAAACCATATCCTTATACTGTCTTGCTTTTTTAGAAAGCACAACCAGCAGCCTGTCTAAATCATCAATCAAAATATCGCTGGCAGCCGAAAGTTGCACCCCCAAAGTAGTATCCAGAAGATCGGAAGAAGTCAATCCAAAATGCAGGTATTGGGCATCCTCTCCGATATACTGGCTGACATTAGCTACAAAGGCTACAATATCATGATGAGTACTCTCTTCTATCTTTTTAATTTGAGAGATATTGAATCTGGCTTTATTTTTGATCCTTTTTACTGCAGCTTTAGGGACCCGGCCCTTTAATGACAGTGCCTCTAAAGTAAAAATCTCAATATCCAGCATGGTCT
>CAZRVK010000005.1:0-7223 GCA_964603585.1 uncultured Planctomycetales bacterium | reverse complement strand
CGGCCCTTTAATGACAGTGCCTCTAAAGTAAAAATCTCAATATCCAGCATGGTCTTGAATTTAAACTCATCAAGCCAGATACTGTTCATTTTAGCTAAGCTATACCGCTCAATCATGATAGGCCTCCGTAAGAATAATTATTATAGCAGAAATAGGGATTTTCGCAATCAAAAATGGGCTGGAATACGGGTCAACAACCTTTTAGATAAACAGAAAAGATGCATAAACAAATTAGCTATAGATGGATTCAATTCTTTGCGGTCAAGATAAAGCAGATAATTGGTCTTGAAATTAAGGTAAAACCATCTCACCGCTCCGATGATCGAGCCTTTAGAGAAAACCAAAGCCCCAATAATAGACTTTTTCAAGAGAAATGCCGTGCTCGCTGGGGCCAAGCCTGTTTTTTTTATTATCCAGATGGCGATCTTTTGATGTACAGGGACTTTTTCTAAATACCCCTGCAATTCTTCATGCAAGGTATAATCCAGCCCCAATTCAGCGCCTAAAACACGAAAAAAGAACAGAAGATAAAACTTAAGGTTATATTGAGCAGCGGTTTTTACCAAATAGCCATAATCCAGGAGCCCTTTGTGTTTAACAAAAAACCAGTACAGGTCAAGGAAATATTTCATCGTGCCTGGGCCGCCTGATTCCTTCCAAAGTATAACCGCTAAATACAAAAAAAGCAGTTCATTGGATAAGGATTTCACCTTTACTCCATCTATGGTGTTTTCCTCAGTATTTTCCCAAACTAACAGGCCAGGGAGATCTGCAACAAACTTTTCTAATATTTTCCAATGTAAATCTATATTAAGTTTATTCCCGGAATTCCTCCAAAAGATCTGGCCCAGAGAATCCTCTAAATACGGATAGCGGTAAAGCTTTATCTGGTATCCTTCTTTGCTTAAAAGCTTTTGCGCCGCTTGAAAATCATGGTACCGGATAAGTATATCCATATCACCCGAGGCATCCCTTGATCCCTCTACTGTGTATATGCGCTCACCCAAAAGCGGCCCTTTTAAAGCGATAACCGGGATAGACTGTTCATTAAACTTGCGGATCATCTCTAAGGTAAGCCTTTTCTGCCGCAGCTGCATCTGAAGGTTCAGTAAATACTTATTACTAAAAAGATCCGTTAGGTCAGAAGGCAGGGATTTTATGTCTTCCGGGGATAAATGCGAATAAAACAGGGCACAAAACTTGCGCGCCTGGATCAAAGCATAAAAACTATTGCGGGCGCGGTTATCCAGAGAGCCCGGGTTCAGTTGTGCAGTCAAAACCTTTAAAGCAGATACTTCTTCGGCAGTAAACATATCATGCGCGATTTAACGCTTATCCCAATTGATTTTATAAACCATAACCGTTGTTTTAGCTGCCTTATCCTCATTAATTATATATGGCTGGAAATTAGATAACCCCTTTCCCTTTAAATAATACAATTTAAAGAGCATGGTTCTGGCGAATGGCCTTTGGAGCAAGATACAACGATAGGTGCCGTATTTTTCGAACAAGAACACTGAATAAGGGAAAGACGCATCATCTCCGCTGGTAAACTCGCGGAGATTATCTCCTTCGAGGAAGAACAAGCTCCTGGGGCGGGCAAATTTCTTTCCGTCAGGATAGAATAAAAAACTTTCCCGGGTATCCAAATTGACAAAGATGTTGTTTTCGAACCTGACCAGGTGATTGTCCCTGGAGACTTCGGCGTACTCCGGACTGCATGAAGCTAAACCACTGCCCATAGAAACAATATACTCAATACTGTTTTTTAAACTCCTCTGGGCCAAACTGCTGCCTGTTCCCGAATTTCTCTTTTGATTGCCCTGGCGGAGCTGATCATTTAAATCTTCTGCCGCTTTAAAATCCCAGTTAGCAAGATAAGAAAGCATCAGATATTCGTCGATTAACCCGTTGTAAACCAGGAAAAAAACCGGCCTTGGCTTAACATAAAGCTCATTCAATATCCGTTCAATGTGGACCGTTTTTAGTTTACGCAAAACGAGTACTTCCCGGGCCGTTTGCTTATCTAAAACCAGGATTTCTTTTAAAAGCTCTATAGAATCGGCAAAACTCAATTTACAATGATAATTCAAGATATGCACTACCCCTTGAGAACCGTTATTGAGCATCCTTAATATACCAAGAGCGGTAGGTTCATCTTCGGTTAACAACATCCGGGAGATCCAATAACTCTGTTCAGAGTCCAGAGAACTTCCATCGATTAAAACACTTCTCCGGGCAACCGCAGTAATAAAATGTCCCGGCGGCCACCAGGAATTTATGATACTATCACTGGGGGATTCTGCTTTTATTTGCCTTAAAACATCTTCCCATACATGATTGTAAACCGGATGTATCCCGGCACACATTTTATCGGTTGAGCGAAGTGGAACCAAACAAAGCAAAAACATTGACGACTGAATAACCCGGATAAATAACTTCGACGGTCTTTCGGGCTGGGCGACTTTATTCTTAAAATGGCGTTCGAGAAAAATATAACTGTTTTCTAAAAACATCGTGAAAGAAAGCAGGAGCGGAAAAGTAAGCAGAATAACAAACCTTAGAGACCGTAACGACACAATAAACAAAATGGCCACAAACAAAACTACCACTATGCCGGAAGACGCCAGGCCGATATCGCGGTTCTTTATCATGCGTAACAAATAAATACTGGAACCTAAAATAGCAAAATAAATGAGGTGATCATTCCCCAGGAGCATAAAAGAGGCCTTTTGGATCGTTAGAGGCTGGGTTTCTGCAACCGTCAAGAAAATATTCGGCCAAAGCTGGGGTTTAGCTCCAATAAACTCATTGAATGTGCTCCAACCGGAAAAAATGTGTACCGAAGAAAGATCCTTATAAGTAACGATAGTCGCAAGAAAATAAGCGATAAAAAAATAGGAAGCGGCAAAAACACAGATATTCTTCCAATGCGACAACCGGTTCATCCCCCAGTCCAAGAGCAGAATAAGACAAAAGGAAAAAAGGATAATCAGCGGAACATAAATCCATCCCACCCAGAACATTTTATACAAATACGTTAATAATGCCGCGCTTACGCCATAAACAACATTGGCTTTAAAGTTTTTCAGGTTCAATAACCCCAGGAATACCAGTAAAAATATACCCCCCGGGAAAAGCACATTATAAACATCCGTATCATACCAACCATAGGTTGTACGTTGAGTAAAAAACGGCGAAATAATAAAAAAAATACTGCCAATAAACGCCGGGACCGCATGAAACTTCATGCGGTAACAAATTGCGACAAAAATAACCAGGCAAAAAAGCGAAAGGATTATCACCAGCCATTTTATTGAAACCATCAGTGACGCAGTATGGTCAAAGAATGCAATGGCCTTGTAAAGATAAAACCCAAGATACGGATGCAGGGAAAACGTCTGCCATCCGCCGCGCGGGGCGCGCACCAAAGGGTTGAAGAAATAGCCTCTTGTTAATTTGGTTCCTATTGAACCGGTCTCCTGGATATTCTCGGTCAGCCCGTAATAAAAATAAGAGTCGCCTTCGAATAAAAAAGAAACCGCCCTCTGCGGGTCAAAACCCAAGATCTGAACTAAACCTTCGAAGATCAAGGAGTTTATTTTTTCCGGATTTTCCTTAAGCAATTTATGGAAATCCTTATCGACTAAGACTTGTTTATCGTTTTCGCTTAATGAAGGATGTTCATCCTCTATGTTCTTTAATAAAGAGGACTTTAGACTGGTGTAAACCGTTTTTTGCGCAAGCAACCTTTCATTACGATGGCTTTGGTTAAAAACAGGATAAAGGCGGAAAAAAATACCCAATCCTGCCGAAATAAGGGAGAATAAAATAAATACCTGTAACCTGTTCTTAAAGATCTTTGGCATCTTAAGCTTTATTTTTTACCAGGGCGGCTTCCCTTGCATGGGCTACTTCACAAAAATAATCAACTGGGGTATCCATCTCTTTAGCCTCCAGATATGCGTGAGCCGGACACCAGATGCAAAGGTTGATGATCGAACAACTTCGGCATTTCTTCAAGAAAACCTCTTTATTGGAACGTAGATCGCGAACCCGGGGGACAAACTTCTCCCAGGCTTCTTTCAAACTTCCTTTTCTTAAATCGTAAATACAATCCGGATGGACCAAAGAAGAACAAAGGCGGAAAAAACCGTCATAACTGACCGTAAAACTGCCGCGTCCCGCACCACAATGAAAAAGATGGTTACAATGGGTATGCGCAAATTCAGGCACGATCAATTTATCGCATCCTTTTTCCAGTGCGCTAAAGCGTTCTGAATCCGCCTGTTCAATACCCACGATCTCCTTAGGCGAAAGCCGTTCGGATTTTATTTGAGCGTTACGCTTGGCATTACCGTCAAAACGCAGGTGTAAAAAAGGGTCAAACCGAAAATAGTCTTTTGTATGTTTACGGCAGAATTTCGATATCTCGGGCAGTTCATGGACATTAGAATGCAGTGCCATGGCTTTAAACCTGACTTTAATGCCCGCGTTCAGCAAAAGCTTAAGCCCTCGGCTAAACCCCTTAAAAGCCCCTTCAACGCCTGTAACCGAATCATAAGTTTTACGGGTAACCCCATAAACCGAGACTTCAATATCCCTGGGAGGATACTGCTTAAAAAGTTTAATATGCTCTTTATTGACCAATACCGCATTAGTAAAAACCGAGATCAGAACACCTTTCTTTTTAAGATACATATAAATCTCGGAGAAATCTTTCCTTAAAAACGGCTCCCCTCCGGTAAGTAAACACCAAAAAGCCCCCAGTTCAACGGCCTGGTCAATAATGTTTTTTATCTGTACAAGACTCAATTCTCTTTTTATCGCTTCTTTATCGGACGCAGGCAGGTTAATATAGCAATGCCGGCAGGCATTATTGCACCGAGCGGTGATCTCCAGGTCAAAAGAAACCACACTGCGGGCACGCTTCATCTTATCCCAGAGCACAAATTCATGAAAAGCCTGCGGTACTATAAATTCTTTACTCAAATCAAACCCCTCTCATTTTCCTGACTACTCCGGACAAAAACGGAAAAAGATTGATCCGGTTGCAAAAAGCGATAAAAAACCTCTCTATCCCCAAACCAAAGATTATTTTCTTGCCGTTTCTTTCTACTTTGACCACATACCCCAGGATAAGCTCATACGGGACTACGCCGTCTATATCCAGAGTATTGTCCCCTTTGATAATATACCGATCTTTACTTTTACCTATCAGCCGGTGCACTACAAGTTTCTTGTTTAGGGGATGGATAAAAGCCGCTACCCTGCCTAAAGATGCCGAAAGTTTTTTCTTAGGGGCAATTGTAACTATATCTTCATTCCTGACAAAAGGGAACATACTGAACCCTGTGACTTTAAAACGGAAATTATCCCCCTTATCAAAAATAGCCCGCATTAGCTCAATTAAGTCATTCCCGGAAAATGTTACCTCTCTACCAGGGTAAGAGACAAAACCATCTGTAGGCGCTTCAACTGGCTTCAACAACGATCCTCCTCTTAACCAGTTCTCCGATAAGCCCAACGATATCTTCCTCGATCTTTCCTGGCGGAGCATCAAACTCTAAATATAATTCCTTTGCGATCTCCGCTAAATCCTTCTTGCCGTCGAGTTTATCCCAAATCGCCCGGCCGGATTCATCAAGGGTGAAAATATCATCCTCCATATCTCCTACCCCGGATGTGATGGGAATGATCACGAATTCCCCGTGCACCTGGCGCGTTACGATCTCTTCGGATAAGGCATAAACCTTGTTTAAACTGACTTTCGTTGTTCCAACCTTTTTTTTCATCGTCTCTTCCCCTTTTGCTGAATAGATCAGTTATCCTGGGAAAACGCCTGGATCCTTTGCCGCCAATCTTTGACTTTCCAAGCCATCTCCCCTTCCTTTAAAAGTCCTAAAAACTTGGCCTGCCGATGAGCTATCTGGCAAAGATAATCCACTGGCGTATCCATGGTGCCATGTTCCATCCATGACTTCGCCGGGCATTGCTCACATAACCCTTTTAAAAAGCATTTGGCGCAACGGCTAAGATAATCCTTATTAACCGCTTTGGTCTTGCGTAGATCCGGGAATACCCGGGTTAAAGCGTCCTTTAAAGAGCCTTTTCTTAAATCATAGACCGAATCCGGATGCCTTAACATCATGCAAGGCTGAAAATAACCATAGGCATCAACGCAGCCACCGCCTAAACCGGAACCACAGGAAAAAAGATTGTCTCCGGGAGGACGCATGAATTTTGCACAAAAAGCTTTCATCTCCTTAACATACTTATCTTTTCTGCGGGTCAAGAACTCAATACCCTCTTGCGGAGAGATCCGGATGCTTTTTATCAAATTATTCTTACCTTCATCCCGGCGGCAGCGCAAATCGAAGAATAAAGAGTAAGAAGGAGGCTTATCCATCCAGGGGATTGTAGAAGCCCAACGTTCGAATTCACCAACCTCGCTTTTATTATACTTTAAAAATGCCCCTTTTACTATAAAAGGGATATTGTTCGACAATAACAAATTGATCCCCCGCCAGGCCTGGGAAAAAGATCCCTTGACGCGGGACACCGATTCATAAGAACCGGGATGCATTCCATATACTGTTACTTCGATCCTCTCCATTGGAGGGATATGCCGGAAAAGTTTAATAAGTCCTGCATCAATTAAAGTGGCATTTGTAAACAACAAAACCTTCAAACCAATACGGCGGGCAAACAAATACAAATCCTGAAAATCACTCCTTAAAAGCGGCTCTCCGCCAGTAAACCTGACAGTCAAGCATCCTAAAGCAGCCGCCTCTTTCAAGATATTCTTTATCTTTGGGCTGGAGAGCTCTTTTCTTTTAGAAACCAAATCATTTTCAGGCAAGTTTATACAGCAATGCAGACAATTATTATTGCATCTTTCGGTAAGCTCAATATCCAAACGAGATAAAAGTGAAGGCTGGCCCTTTTTCCAGAAAGCGGCTTTATTTATATCCTGTGTGATAACATAAGACCCTTTGCTCATATATCTATGCCTTCTTTGCCATTGATCTTAGAATACCAACAACCTCCTGCCGGGCAACATTCTTGTTTTTATACCTGCCGGGAAATTCCTTGATTATAAAGTCAGCGATTTCTTCTACGGTTTTAATGCCGTCACAGGAACCAAGGACCTTAAGCAAAACCAGGCTATCCTCTTTCAATACCGGACGGAATCCTTTCTTGCCAAATATCAATTCATCTTC
>CAZRVK010000004.1:208533-215030 GCA_964603585.1 uncultured Planctomycetales bacterium | reverse complement strand
CTATTGATTGTTTTAGTTCCTGGGCGAGTATTCCAAGCCCAAACGGCTGTTTATTCAGTTTGATCTGCAGGCGGTTAAGCTGGGCGAGATTTGATATTAACAGGCAATCCGTTAGTTTTGTTTTGCCAGTAAGAGAATCGCGGGCGATTGCTGCGTCTGCCCCCAGGGAAAGCATCTCCTGTTTTAAAATGTTTGCTGTAATATTGGAAATGGAATTGATCCGTATAAGATATGCTGTTGCTTTAGGTGTCATGAGATGCTGGCCGTAAGGATCAACCCGGATCTCATTCATTAACCGCTTGATTTGGTTTTTGCGGCTTAATTCCAAGATACGTATCATAAGAATATGCCTGGTAATACGGGTTTTTAGGTGTTTATCGTTGGTTCGATGCCAAGAAGGGCTTTTACATCTTCTTGATTCAAAACCTCTTTTTCCAGAAGTGCTGCGGATAAGATCTTTAACTTGTCGATGTTTTCTTCCAGCATCTTTTTTGCGCGGTTATAGGATTCGTCGATTATGCGTTTGACCTCTTCATCAATGATTCGCGCGGTTTCATTGCTGTAATTCTTTTCTTCTACAAGGTCACGGCCTAAGAAAACCGGGCCGTGGCTTTTGCCGAGGGTGATATTTCCCAGTTTTTGGCTCATCCCGAAATCGCATACCATCTGTCTGGCGGCATGAGTTGCAGTTTCCAGGTCATGGCCGGCTCCGGTAGTGATATCTCCAAAAGTCAGTTCTTCCGATGCCCGGCCTCCCAGCGTTACTGCAATATTGCCCAGGATCTCGGTTTTGGTATGATAACGTTTATCTTCTTTAGGCGGGGTTAATGTATAGCCTCCTGCCATACCCCGGGGGATAATGGAAACTTTGGTCATAGGGTTAACTCCGGGAATTAAAAGCGATAATAACGCATGCCCGGCTTCATGGAAAGCGGTTAGTTCTTTTTCTTTTTTAGTCATGATCTTGCTTTTCTTTTCCGGTCCCATAATTACCCGTTCGATAGCGGTTTCAAGGTCAGATTGTTCTACCGACTCTTTGTTATTTCTTGCCGCCAGAAGAGCCGCCTCATTGCATAAATTAGCCAGGTCTGCTCCGGAGAATAATGATGTGTGTTGAGCGATTATCTTCAGGTCTACCGCAGAGGATAAGGTTATTTTTCGGGTATGTACTTTTAATATCGCTTCTCGACCCGAAATATCCGGAAGGTTTACTACGATGACCCGGTCAAACCTTCCCGGGCGCAAAAGCGCAGGATCCAGCGTATCCGGACGGTTAGTCGCGGCGATCAATATCAGGCCTTGTTCGGTAGCAAAGCCATCCATTTCTACCAGCAGTTGGTTTAAGGTTTGCTCTCTTTCATCATGGCCTCCGCCGATCCCGGAAAAACGCAATCGTCCAACTGCGTCAATTTCATCGATAAAGATAATTGCACCTTTGCCGGAGATCTTTGCGGCTTTTCTTCCTTGTTCAAAAAGGTCACGGACACGGGATGCCCCTACTCCGACAAACATCTCGACAAAATCAGATCCGGAAATACTGAAAAAAGGCACTCCGGCTTCTCCGGCAACCGCCTTGGCAACCAATGTCTTTCCGCATCCCGGAGGGCCTACCAATAATACCCCTTTGGGGATCTTGCCTCCCAGCTTCTGGAATCGTTTAGGATCTTTTAAGAATTCTATCACTTCTTGAAGTTCCTCGCGGGCTTCATCTACTCCGGCGACATCATTAAATGTGACCTTTTCCTTGCCGGTTTCATCATGGATCTTGGGTTTGATTTTGCCGAAACCCATCACCCGGTTTCCTAACTGTTCGCCGCGTGAGGCCATAAACCACCAGAAGGCTATAAGTATGAAAATGGGACCCAGGTTAAAAAGCAAAGCGGCTAAGAATGTTCGGGCTGGTTTTACCTCAAAACGTGAAACATTTTGCCGGATAATATTCAACAACTCCTGGTCGTTATCCGGGATATTCAATTTGAATTTAGTATTATCGTTCAATTCCCCGTAAAGTTCGGTTTCGATCTTGGTTAAAGACTTTATTGTCAAAGGCTCTCTGGTCAGTTTTTGGTAAAACTCACTGTAAGGGATCTCTTTAGGTATGCCGTTTATAGATGTGTTGAAGGAACTGATCATAACATAAAGCAGAAAAATCAGGAGTAACCATCCCCATTGGAATTTTGCCGGGAATTTTGTTTTGTTGTGTTTGTTTTCATTCTGATTCGCCATCATATTCTCCATAGGTTAAACATTAATTATACCGTAGCTATTGCTAAAATCAAGTCTTAAATCTAAATTTGTTTAACGAAAATCGGGTCAATCTTAAGTCTTTGCCGAAAAAGTAAAATAACCTTGTTTTTTGACCGCAAAGATTTTTGATGGCAGGTCGACGATGGAATTCGCAGGCCGATTCAGGATCATATCCTCAATTTCACGGATATGCACACTGGTTATACGGCGCATACTGCCGGATAGGTCCTCTATGCTTAGGCGTAAAACAAGCCTTTGTATGGATCGATGTAATCTTAAAAAATCCTTAATGGGGATCTTTTTGCCAAAACGTTTGATTTGTTTCTGGCTTTGCTTAACTAAATAATCGTAATCCAGGGAGGCGCTTTCCGCAAGGTTGCTTAACGCGAACTCGATCTTCGGGTTGTATTCTGCCTTTAATAAAGGAAGAAGATTATTGCGCAGCCGGTTCCTCAGATACAGGTCAGTCAAATTCGAGGGATCCGTTCGGCTGGCAATCCGTTTTTTTCTCAAGAAGGCAGTTATCTGTTTACGCCTGATTTCGATTAACGGCCTGATTATCAAGAATCCGTGCATATTTCTTTTGGGCATGATCCCGGAGATCCCGTAAAGCCCCGCACCTCTAATAATGCGCATCAATACGGTTTCTGCCTGGTCATCAAGGTTGTGGCCAAGCGCGATCTTTTTTGCTTTTACCTTCCGTGCCGTAGAAAAGAAAAACCGAAAACGCGCCTGCCGGGCAATTTCTTCGGTTGAGCCGCCATCCTGAATCATTTTTGCTACATCGGCACTGCCGGTTATTATCGGCAGTTTCATTTTGAAGCAGAGTGCTTCGCAGAACTTACGGTCATCTATGGAATCTGCCCGTAGCATATGGTCAAAATGGCATGGGTATAATTTTAGCTTAAACTCTTTTTTTAAGCCGTTTAAGGCGTACAACAAGGTCACTGAATCCGGCCCTCCGGAAATTCCTATTACAAGAGAATCTTCTTGTTCAATAAGATCGTACCGGTGGATGGTTTTTCTTACCTGGTCTAAGAACATTATGATTTTAAGGTTCCGTATATTTCAGGGCGTCGTTAATGGTAGAAAGCAGTTCTGTGGTAGTGAAAGGCTTAGCAATATATCCTTCGACCCCGTAGGTGTCGGCCGCCAAACGCGGAATGCGTTCGTGGACAACTTCTCCTCTTCTGAAGACTACCGGCCGGTTAGGCAGCCATTTCCATTTACGTTCATTTTTCTTGTAAACCAGCTCACCTAACCCGCTCATCACCACGATTGGGATTTTGTTAAAAGACGGATTATTCTTAAGGGATTTGATGATCTCTGTGCCGTTACGATCAGGCATAACTATATCCAGCAGGATAATGCTGGGATTTTCTTTTTCACATATATTTTCCGCATCAAGCGGATTTGTTGCAGTTACGACTATAAAAGCTCCTGTATTTTCCAGGTTTTCCTTTATGACTAAGCAGAGGTCCTCTTCATCATCGATGACAAGGATCTTTCTTAGCTTGTTGTTCAAAGCCATTACTCCTCCTGGGAAGAATCCTTTAAATCCAAAGGTAAGGTTACTGTAAACCGGGTTTGATGCCGCCCGGGGCTGTCGACTTTTATATCTCCGTCATGGCGTTTGGCGATCAAAAGAGCCATTGCCAGCCCTAATCCTGTCCCTTTGCCTTTTTCCTTTGTGGTAAAGAAAGGCTGGAACATATGTTCGATATTTTCCTTGGGTATTCCTATCCCATCATCGGAGACTTCGATCGCGACTTTATTGCTTTTTTGTTTTTGCAAGCTTGATACCAATGAAGTTTTTACGGTAATGCTGTGGCTCATTGCTTCGATCGCATTAGTAAAAAGATTCAAGAACAGTTCTTCAAGCAGCACCGCATCTAAGTTAAGCGCTTCGATCTTAGGAGAGTATTCGCGTATAATTGAGATGTTGTCGATCTTAGTGGTGTTATGCGCTAACTCTATTGCCCGGTCAATGATCTCATGTAAATTTACCGGTTTAAGTTCAAGGTGCGAAGTCCTGGAGAAGTTCAACAACTCGACAATTACCCGGTTTGCCCGTTCCGCTGATTTGCGGATAATTTGGGTATATTTTCTCCCTGTGCTATCTCCGGATTTTAAGAGCAGGCGATCCGTTGCCTCGATTGCCTGTAAGATTATGGCCAGAGGGTTCTTTATTTCATGGGCAATACCTACCGATAACTGGCCGATCAAAACCATTTTCTCGGATTGGATCAGCATATCCTGGGCTTTTACTAATTCATTATTTGTTTCTTTCATCCTCTTTAATGTTTCTTTAAGGGCTTTTTCCTTTGCGACCAGTGATTTGTTTACGATCTTTAAAGCAATCCGGTTCTCTTTTATTGCCAGCTCACTTTGCTTACGTTCGGTTATGTCACGGATAATCCCGATGGCACCGGTTATCTTATCGCTTTTATCCCGTAGTACGCTTATAGAAATATCCACATCGATTATTTGTCCATCCTTACGGATGATTTTTGTCTCCAGGTGTGGCTGCATTCCTTTACGGCGCACATTATACGAGCGGATCCTTTTCCATTCATGTGCCGGGTATAATGTTTGCACTGGTTTTAGATAAAGGTCACTGCGGTTCATCCCCAAAAGGTTTTCGGCAAATTTGTTCCAGGAGATTATCCTTTCTTCTTCATTCGTCACAGTTATTCCTACCGCAGAGTTATCGAAGATCTTTTGATAACGTTCCTGGGCCAGTTTCAACTTACGTTCATCTTCCTTACGCTCGGTTATATCCAGTATGGAAACAACACACTTTTTGGTCTCGGGGATCAAGGCAACGGTAACAAAGGCATCACGGACAGTGCTTGTCCGGTCGATAAACTGGAGCTCATAATCAGAAGGCGCGGCTTCAGGCTTATTCATCCGCAGGTTATGGTAGGCCTTTACTTTATCTATGTCGCTCTTTGAAAGGATGAAATCCGTAAGTTTCTTTTTATACTCCAGTTCGGAACAGGAATAACCGGAAAGTTTTTCGAATTTGCTGTTTACCAGGGAGATGGTAAGATCCTCTTCAATTATGACAGTTGCGGTGCCGGTATTCTCAAATATAGTGCGGTACACATTCCAGGAAAAACTTACCTCGGTTTCTATCTGTTTATGGCGCGATAAAAAAGATTCCAGCTCCTGGATTCTTTGCCGGGCAGCTTTTAGCGCGGTGGACGTGATGTTATCTGGGGAAGCAGTTCTTTTCACTTGTATAGTCCCATTTGTTAGCGGAATTGATTGAGAGTTTCTTCGATACGGAGGCGGTGTTTTTTGGTATCTTCTGCCAGTTTATTCAAAACGTTTTTTAACTCTGAAGAATCTGCCGAAAAGATCTCAAAGAATTTGGCCTCTAAAAGCAGGTTTTCGATCTTCAGGCTGTTTTGCAGGGCATCCTTCATTGTCAGGGATTGTCGAGCGAGCTCATTAAGCAGGTTTTTAAGGTGCTTCTGGAATTCCTTCAGGCTGTTTCGGTCAAATCGCTTTTCATTTAAAGATACCTCTTTGGCCTGTATTTTAAAAGACAGTTGTCGCAGCCACTCTGCGTGCTCGATTTCTTCCTGTTGCAGGGTTTGCCAGAACTTTGAATTATCCGGGAATTTCTCGGCATATCCTGCATAGTGCCGGCCAAACATCTCTTCGATTTCCGCCATCAGTTCAGGGACTTCGGAGTTTATCTGTATGTCTGCCATTTATTCAATATTTAAGTATTTCTTCAAACTTCATCCGGATAATGTGATCGCCTTTTACATGCCCTAAGAATGCCAGTTCACCGTTAATGAGTAAAGCCGGTAACTGGCTGATAAAAAGACCGCGTTTGGTAATTAAGGGCAGAATATCTTTAGTGCGTTCATAGTGTATAAGTTCATATTTGAGTTTTACCCCAAGACTGTTACCGATACAGGTCATAATCGTTTCTACCCGCCCTTTCAGTATCTCGCACTTATGGCATGTAGGGCATATGATCTCGATAGTTTTTATTTCCGCCATATTAATTTCCTTTGTTTTGGTAAGAAGAAATCAATTTTCTTATGATGCCTTAAATATATCGCACAGTCCGCAGCGCGGGCTGTCTTTCATCTTCTATTTTAATATGGATTTTGAGAATTTCAATCATTATCTTATAGAAATCATGCAAGTTATCTATTTACGCGGAATAAGAAACAACATGGTGGCGGAGAGAGGATTTTTGAGCACCGAAATATATTATTTAGCGAAAT
>CAZRVK010000004.1:0-208433 GCA_964603585.1 uncultured Planctomycetales bacterium | reverse complement strand
CTTTTAGCGGGAAAACCTCCGATGGGTATATAACATGGTGGCGGAGAGAGGATTTTTGAGCACCGAAATATATTATTTAGCGAAATCCCGCGCCTTTTAGCGGGAAAACCTCCGATGGGTATATAACATGGTGGCGGAGAGAGGATTTAAACCTCCGACCAAGCGGGTATGAGCCGCGTGCTCTATCAGGCTGAGCTACTCCGCCATGAAATTTACACTATAAAGAGTATTATAATAGCATAAGACCGGAAAAAATCAACAGATTAAACCTCCATTCCGGTTTTAAAGACCCTGGGAAGGATTCGATTCTACTGGTTTGTGATTTTCTCCCCTACGGCGTAATCCCTTGAACCATCAGGGAATGTAATTGTGACTTTATTCTGTAGAATATTACTGATCTTTCCGGTACATATCTGGTCATTTATGCGGTAAATCTTGGCATTGAGAAAAACATAGGGGTTATTTGCTAAATAATATATGCCGTTTACGACAAAATTGCAGTTTTCCGGATTAGAAGAAACATCTGCTGGATCTGCGGGATTGGCTGTTTCTATATTTATCCGCAGTTTTTTCTTGGCTTCTATTATATTAAGCGCTGCATTTGACATATCCTGGCGCGCTAATTTGATCGCCTCATTGAAATTATCTTGAGATTCGATTTTTTTCTCTTTAATGAACCTTAAAAGCTCATCCAGGGCTTCTGTTTTATGTTCATATGCAGAGATAAGGTCGGATTTTGTTTTTTGCAGCAATTCAGTAACTTCCCTGTTGAGGGTTTCCGGGACACGGATGAAACGCAAGTCTTTTTTTGCGCGTTCACATTGTTCTTTAGCCAAGGCGGTTGCACCATAGGCATGCGAGGGCTCGGTTTTTTTGCTTTGCCACTGGTTAAGGATCACCTCTTGTTTTGCAATTAATTCATTAACCGGTCTTTCTACGGAAATCAGGGCATTCTCGAAGGCCAGTACATCATATTGCTCTCTTTTAAGCATTTCCTCCATCTTTGCCTTATTAAATTCCATTTCTTCTTGCGATATCCGTTTCTCGATTTCAGAGATTGTTTCAGGGTGAATCTTTTCCGGTTTTTCCTTTTGCGGCTTCAGGATATTGATCGTTTCATGTTTTGCATTCAATTCCTCAACAATCTCGGGAAGTTTCTTATCAAGAAAATACCTGCCGGACAAAAGCATGGCCAGGATAAAAAGCACTGCCAGTGCGGTTGCCAATAGAACAGCCGGGATTTTCCTGTGTTTTTTTCTCATATCCAAAGCCTAAAAAAATATTCTTTTAAAGAATAATACGTATCCTACCGCAAGTGCGTTTAAGGAAGCGATAAGGACGACCCCTGCGGCAATGTCCTTTACCAGCTTTATCAATACGTTATATTTTTTGGTCGCCGTATCGATAAGCAGTTCAATGGCGGTGTTAAACATCTCGGCAATAAAAACCACGGTAATTGTGATGCATAAGGCTACTAATTCTATGCCGGTCAATTTCAACTTCATCCCCAGGAGAAAAGCCATGATACCTAACAGAAAAATGATTCGCATGTTACGATGATAAGCAAATAAATACCCGATACCGTTTACGGCGATCCTCACGCTTTCCCAAAAACCGTGGAACTTGAATATATGCCGTAAAACCCTGAATCTTTTCATTTTCTTCTATAAGCCTCAAGGTATGAATCACAATATATTTGTTTTGCAAGAATTACATCGGCGCTGATACATGCGTCCATAAGTTCGGGATCTTCCGGATTCAGTATGGCCGCGTCTAATCCGAAGGCATCTGCCATCACTAAGAATGTCCGGTTTATCAGACTGCGGTTAGGGGCGCCTTGAGAAATATTGCTTAACCCAATAACGGTTTTACAGGCATTTGCCGAAATAACCTTAAAATCATGGATGGATTCAAGGATTTCCTTTATTTGCGCCTGGGCGACTTTTACTGGCATGACTATTGGGTCCAAAAGAAGGTTTTCCAGCTCTATCCCTTTATCTGCGCAAGCCGAAAGGATGGTTGCCGCTAACTCAAGGCGTTGGTCTTTATTTTGCGGGATACCTTTGGCGCTGATGGCCAAACCGATTATCTTGGCGTTGAATTCTTTAGCCATTGGCAGTAAAATCTCTAATTTATCAGGATCTGCTGTTGTAGAGTTAATGATCGCTGGATTTTTGGTTTGTTTTAAACCGGCGGCGATAACCTTTGGGTTGCTTGAATCCAAGACAAGGGTTTTATCGGTCACTTCCTGGATGGTTTCGACTAACCATGGCATATCCACTAAAGGTTGTTTTGATTCAGCCCCGCAATTGATATCCAGGGCATCTGCTCCTGATTGTATTTGTTTGAGCGCGCACTTTTGAATTTCAGCGCGGTCTTTATTGCGGATGGCAGAAGCGATATTGGAATACATCCCATTTATTAATTCACCAATTATAAACATATCAGGCCTTTTAAGATTGTACGTCTTGGGTTAAGCATATAACTCATCAATGTATTTTCTTACCTCCTCGATTGCCTTGGGATGGCGCATTACCAGGATATCGGCTCCGCTTTGAAGCAAAGCTATCGCGGTAATTATCTCCCAGGTTATTGCAGTTTCCGGAGAAGATTCTTCTTTGGATTCTTTTGTCCTCCAGGTTTCCTGTGCTACAAAACAAATAAACGGGCTGGCAAGGGTTTTATCCCCGGCCAAAGCGGCAGAACGTGCGCGTTCCATGATGGAGTAGGCATATTCCAGGCCGTATCCTAAAGCTCCGATCGTAGGGTTTATGACTATTCGGTTTAAATCGAGCCCGACATCAGAGATAAGGATATTAAGCTGTTTGGCGATGTTGATATCTATCGGCGACTCGGCAATGATATTGTGTCCGTCGGCAACAACCGCAGCAGCAAGGGTCTTATAATTATCCTGCAGAGCAGATCCTATCAAGCATCGCTCACCCCGTGATGCTTCTGCCACGGCCGGCATGACCAGGTTATCTTTGGCATCATCGGCACACCCGCAAATAATCAGAGGCACATCTACTTCCTGCAATAATCTTGAGATAAACTTTGCCTCTGTCACAGCATCTTTATTGCCGAAATCCGGGCTTGCTCCCTGCAGCTTTACGCATAAAAGATCAGCTTTATACTCCTTGACGCATTTTTTTGCCCAACGAATACTGTCGTCTAAAACATCGCCATATACGTTTGTTAGTTCCGCTGGCCAATCTGTTGGAGGGATATCCAGGATTTCAAAGGCAACTACCGGTTTATTCTTGAGGAGGCCTTCCTTGAACAAAAAAGGCAAAGCGGTTTGGCCTCCAACCTGAATAATTTTTGAACGCGTGCCGCCTTCTTTTTTAGTTGCTCCGATACTTACTGTTGAAACCGACCCGGCATATTTCTCGATCATTAGATCTAACCCCATATCTTATCTCCCATTTTTCGTAAAGCGGAAATACTCTCGGCAGAATCATCCAAATCAAGTATTGATCCTCCGGTTAAACTTAATTTTGTGATTTCCGGATCAAGCGGGATGTTACCCAGGTATTCCATATCCAGATTACTTATCTTTTCAATTTCAATATCCTGATTAAAGGCATTAACCAGTAATAATTTCCGGCTGGTTTTTATACCCAGCTCCCTGACTATTGCCAGAATTCGTTCTGCGGATCTTAAACCCACACAAGTAGGATTTGTTACTACCAATAAACTATCCGCATAACGCGTAGTCCGGCGTGAAAGGTGTTCTAATCCCGCTTCATTATCGATAATGACAAAGTTATAATTCTTGACCAATTTATCCATGCACCCCCGCAGTACATTATTTACATAGCAATAACAACCGGGGCCTTCCGGCCTGCCCATAGTCAAAAGGTCGAAGCCTTCAGCTTCTTCGATTGCTTTTTGGACCGTTAGTTCTATAAACCTTTCTTTAGGCATTCCTTTGGGGATGCCTTGTTCGGGGTTTGAAATAGCGTCCAAAATCTGGCCAATTGTTTGTCCTGGCGTGATTCCCAGGCTTTCGGCCAAATTACTGTTGGGATCGGCATCAACTGCCAGGATCGATCCGGCATTCTTTTTTTTAAGCGCTTTTACCAGCAAAGCCGAAATAGTAGTTTTGCCAGTTCCCCCTTTTCCGGTGACCGCAATGATATAGCCCATATTAAGCCGTTTCATCCTTTGACATAATTATTTTTTCAGCATAATCGAGGGAAATCGGCTTAAATCCGTATGCGGAAAGAATAATGCTGCCATATATTCATCCATATAACCGGGCTCGACTGATAATTCGAAATAAGTTATTTTTCTTGCTATTTCTTCTGCGAATTCCTGGGCATCGCTCGAGAGCAATACGGATTTGGCTCCCGACAAAGAGCTGTTTCCGACAAAAATAAAACGTGACCTCTCCAAATCCGGCAAAAGGCCGATATTAATTGCTTGATGCATATCCAGATATGTCCCGAATCCACCGGCAATAAAAATTTTCTGGATCTGGGAAAAACTTATGCCCATATGCTTTGCTAGGGTTGCCGTAGCCGAATAAATTGCGGCTTTGGACCGTTTGATATTCTCGATATCGGCTTCAGAGATTACGATATCAGTTGTGGCATCCGCGTATTCTTTCGGCACGACGATGAACTCCTTGCCATTTTCACCCGAACGGATACGCTTGTTGTCGTTAATTTTGATCCGGCCGAGCTTATCGATTACGCCTGCCGAAAGCATTTCGGAAATTAGATCTATGTAACCTGAACCGCAGATCCCGCGAGGTTTGGTTTGGCCGATCGTCTCGAACGTTATCGATAAATCACCCGGGTTTATCCTTACCTTCTGGATAGCGCCTTTTGCGGCCCGCATCCCGGAGTTTACTCCGGAGCCTTCAAACGCCGGTCCGGCGGAAGCTGCACAGGCGACCAGGAATTCTTTATTGCCTAATACGATCTCTCCGTTTGTTCCGATATCGATTAGGAGGGATAATTGCTCTTCTTTATCTATTCCACAAGCAAGGACTCCGGAAGTGACGTCTCCCCCGACATAGCTGGATATCCCCGGAATACACGACATCAGTCCTCTTGGGGTTATATTGATCTCGGCTTCAGCCGCGCGTATCGTTGGTATGAAATTGGCGGTTGGAACATAGGGGGATTTGCGAATATGCTCTGGGTCTATTTTTAATAGAAGTTGTATCATGGTAGTGTTGCCTGCACAAACTATATAACTAATGTCATTGAGGTTAAGATTATGCTCATTGACGAATTCGTGGATCATCTTATTCATTTCATCAGTCACCGCGTAATGCAGTTTCTCAAGTCCGTCAACATGTTTTGCATAAATGATCCGGCTGATCACATCACTGCCAAATACCGCTTGCCGGTTGTAGGCGATTTTTGTCCCGCGGACAAGTTTTGTGTTTAAATCTACCAGCTGTCCGGTTAAGGTCGTGGTCCCGATATCAAAACACAGCCCAAAGTTATTATTCGTGTTATCTCCTGGCTCGATTTGAGTGATCTCGATTACATCGTCTCTTTTAGCTAAGGTAACGGTGATCTTCCATTCGGCATCACGCAATAACCCCGGTAAGATGCGTATATTCGCCAGGCCGGTTTGCAGGATCTTTGTCGGGTTAACCAGCCTTATTTGCCGGTACAGCCTTTCTAAATCGCTTATTTTATCATCGAGGTCTGGAGGCGGGATCTCAAGATATATTTTGGCCGCTAAAGGCAAATGCTTAAAACTTATCTTTTGATCAATAGGGATGTTCTCGACCTCTTCCGTTTCAGAATATACCTCTTTTAGATTTATATTATTCTCCTGCGGAGTGAGCCTTTCAAACTCCAGACGGGATTCCGGAGGAACAAAGATTTCTAAATCACTTTGGATCTCCGTAAGGCAGGCAAGGTAAACACCATCTTTCTTTTGCTCCGGGCTAAGGACACCGGTCGGCTGGGTATTTACTTTGCCGCTTTTCACGATTACCTTGCATTGTCCGCAAACCCCATCTCCGGCACAGGTCGATTTTAGATATACACCGGCAGAAATAGCTGCAGTGAGTATGGTTGTATCCTTAGGAATAGTTATTGTCTTATTATCGGGATGGAAAATAACCTTGAATTTCTCCATAATTATAGATTTTTCAGGAATGTTGGGATCCCTGCCGCTTCTTTAGGCCCTACGATAACCTCGAATCCGGAGACGTCTTCCAGATCTCCGCTGATCCCAGCGACGTATCCGGGGATAATGATCTTTTTGTGGGAAACTGTTTTTTCTACCTCTAATTTCGATATTGCTTCGTTTATTTTATCCGGGGTAAACTTTTCTGCGGCCCAAGCGGTTAGAACAGACATCCCCTCGGTATCTACCGCCAGGATATGCGCAGGGATTTTACTGGATTCTACTTCAGCCAGGACCGTATAATAACTTAACGAAAAATTGGTTGTAATTAATACCGGGGAATTGTCTTTTGCATCCAGGATCGAATAAAGTTTTGGCTCGATCTGTAATGGTTTTTGCGGATCGGTATAAAGATTCTGGCGTAAAGTCAATAAAGGCAGGATTTCCCAGGGCTGGAAACCTTTTAATAATATGATTGATGCATATTTCGCAATATAGGTAGCGGCTTCCATTGCCTCCGTATAACGGTTAGATTTATCGATTATCGCCAGTACCGGGTATCCTAACGACCGGTTTGATTTCTTTAACGCCTGCCGGCGGATTTGGGTTAATTCCCAGATATTTTCCGCAAGTGCCTTTTTTGCCGAAAGGATCACGATCCCCGTAACTCCTTGGGCGTTGGCCTGAATGGTTGAGGCGGCAGTTTCTTCTAAAGTATTTTGGCTGATTACGATACTGGTGCCAAATTCTTTGGCTAATTCGCAAGTTTTTATAAAATCCGAGTTGTTTTGGCAATAAATCAAAGGCTTTTTCCCTTTTGTCAGCCTTAAAGGCTCGGCAAGGGATTCGGCATCTTTACTTATCAATACCAAGCCCAGTTTCGTATTTTCCGAAACGGTTTTTACCGCCGAGGCGAAATCATCTTTTGTCCCGGACTGGTTTATGGCTATAAGGTTTACTCCTAAGGTCTGTCCGACACGTTCAAATACCAGTTTGTTTATTCCGGATAGATGCTCTTTAATTTGCATCTGGCTTAAGGTGTCATCTAAAACAAATCCTATCCCTGCAGGGTGATGGAATTTTTCTTCATGCCGGAACAATACAGTTTCGTTGCCGACATCCAGTATATTCGAACCAGTGCCTATACTGACCAGTTTTATTGGCGGCTGTCCTGATGCTTCCAGGGTCGATCTTGCCTGACTATTTAAATGCGGGCATTTTTCCAGGTTGACTGCTTTTTTTGCCAACTGCATCGCAAAAGCAAGACAGGTGACAAATCCGCAATCGCGGCAGTTTGTTTTTGGCAATAATTTATAAATATCCAGACCAGAAAGGGCCATTTATTTACTCCAGTTTTATGTGTAAATTAACCTTAAAGGTAAAATCTCATTTGTTGATCAAGCTGGCAAAATACCCGGCTCCAAATCCGTTATCTATATTAACCACGGTAACTCCCGGAGAACAGCCGTTCAGCATGGTCAATAAAGCTGATAATCCGCTAAAGCTTGCGCCATAACCGCAGCTTGTAGGCACTGCGATGAGCGGGCATCCAACTAACCCGCTGACTAAGCTTGCTAGTGCTCCTTCCATTCCGGCCACTACGATGATCACCTTGGCCTTGCGTAAAATGGGCATATTAAGCGTTAGCCGGTGCACTCCGGCGACCCCGACATCATAGAGCCGGTGCACTGTATTTCCCATGGTTTCGGCTGTCAAGGCAGCTTCTTCGGCAATTGGGATATCGCTTGTCCCTGCAGACACGACCAGTATCAAGCCTTTTTTTGCCGGACGTTTTGAGTGGCAAAAGAAAGCGAATTTGGCGCAAGCGCTGTATTTAAGTTGTGGAAAGCGGCGTTTAAGATAGCGGAATGTGTTTTTTTCCAGCCGGGTGAGGATCAAATCCGCTTTTTGTTTTAATAATGACCGGGCAATTTCTGCAATTTGTTCTTTTTTCTTCCCGGAACAGTAAATTGCTTCAGAAAATCCCCTGCGCAGTTTCCTGTCGGTATCAATTTTGGCAAATCCTAAATCGCAAAATCCGGTACGCGCAGTCAACATTCTAATTTACCTTAAAGATAAAGATCAGGATCACAATAACCAGGATTGCCGAAAGTATATAAAAGTCATTGAAATAGAAAAAATCTGCCAGGCGGTCCTTAAAGGGATATACCTGGTTTTGGGGCTTATGATAATCCTTTTGATTGGCTTTCTTGAATTCTTCTATTTGCTGGCGTTTAAAGCGGACGTATACTCCTCCGATCTTATAAGCTGGGATTGCACCGCTTTCCGATAAATTAATCACCTCTTTTTCCGAGATACCCAGAATAGAGGCGACTTCTCTTACAGTTAAAAGTTTTTCTTGGGCCATGTTTTATTTACCGATTTTTCCAGACGCTATCCATGCGTCAATCGCTTTTCTTTCAAACTTCCAGTTCTCCCCTTCCTTCAGGCATGGGATCTTTCCGGAATTAGCCCATTCCATAACCGAACTTAGGTCTATTTCCAGGTAACGGGCAAGTTCTTCAGTATTTAAGAAGTCATGCAGCATCATGCAGCGGCCCTCTAAAATGGCCCCTTCGGCGATATTCAACCTTGAGGGATAGATATCACCTTCTACGATTGCATGCGGCAGGAGGGTAAGCATTTCTGAAGCAGTTACTTTGCCTTTAACCTTTCCGCCAATGATAATGTTATCTCCGGTGATATCGGCAAGGACCATCGCGGTCTGTCCAATGGTCAGGTTGCCTTTAGTTTCGAGGTTGCCTTCAAATTTGCCATTGATGCGCAAGTTAACCGGCTCTTTGAATTTAAGGGTACCTTGCATCGCTGCATCTACATCAAGTATCTTTTCTTCGGCTTTCTTTTTAAAGGCCATTACTGTCACCCCCTTCTGGGTTGAAGCGACGTTTCGTATTTTTCTCGAATACCTTTGATTCTGCCTGCCCTAAAATAAACAACACGATCAAAGTCAAAGCCGTAGCGCCAACCGCTCCGATATAGAAACCGCATCCGATGGCAAGCCCGATCCCGGCAACCACCCATAAGCTGGCAGCGGTAGTCAGGCCTTTTATCCCGGTATTGTCCCGCATGATCGCACCTGCTCCTAAAAAGCCTATTCCGGTTACGACCCCGGCGGCGATCCGGGCTGGATCTACAGAGGCCATTCTGTTATATATATCAAAAATATAAAGAGATGTCAACATTATAAGGCATGATCCCAGAGAAACCAGAATATGGGTGCGCAGACCTGCAGAACGGCGCTGAAATTGCCGTTCAATCCCGATCATTCCAGCCAGGATCACAGAAAGTAAAAGCCGCAATAGGATCTGCCAGTCGGTTATCATATTTCTCCTTTTTTTAGGTGTTTTGATTTATACGGGCGCGCCAGGTTTGCGGATAAATTTAAATCCGCCCGGTAGCCTTTCTTGAATAATTGATAGCCTAATCCTGCAACCATCGCGGCATTATCGATAGAAAGGATTTTGGACGGAAAATACACTTCGATATCCTCTTTACGTCCGGATAACTGAAACCTTTCTCTTAAAGTACCATTTGCCGCTACTCCTCCGCCAATAACCAGGTGCTTGATCGATTTATCCTTGCAAGCACGCATGGATTTACTGATAAGCACCTGAAACACTGCTTTTTGAAATGCGGCAGCGATATCGGATTTTAACGCTAAAGAGAGTTTTTTCTGTTTTTTTAAAGCCTCTAAAATATAGTATAATACTCCAGTTTTAATACCGCTGAAGCTGAAATCTAAAGGCCTTTTGGTATCGGAACAGTTGAACTTTATCTTTTCGGGATCGCCGTTTTTTGCCAATTTTTCGATCATCGGTCCTCCCGGATAAGTCAACCCCAGGATTTTCGCCACTTTATCAAATGCTTCTCCGCAGGCATCATCCTGGGTTTGGCCTAAAACCTCGATTTGATCGAAATCCCGGACATGAAAAAGGCATGTATGCCCACCGGAAATAATCAGTGCGATAAATGGCAGGGAAGGCAAATGCCCGGAATGAAGATTATCTTTTGTCCGCAGGAAATTTGCATAAATATGGCTGTACAGGTGATTGACCCCTAAAACCGGGATCTTTAAGCCAAAACTAACGGATTTGGCAAAAGATATACCGACTAAAAGTGAGCCTAAAAGCCCTGGATGAGTGGTTACGCTTACCAGTCCGATAGTTTCTTTTTTAACCCCGGAGGATACAATGGCAGAATCGGTAACGGCCGAGATCGTTTCTAACTGCATGCGCGAAGCGATTTCCGGAATGATCCCGCCATATTTTCGGTGCAGTTTAAGGCTGGAACTTACTTCGCAGGACAGAATCTTCCGGCCATTTTCTACTATCGCTGCAGAAGTTTCATCGCAGGAGGTTTCAATCCCTAAAACTATCATATGCTTAAAATTATTCCACTAATTCGGAAACAAATACTAATTTATATCCTTCCTTCTCCAGTTGAGGAAGGATTGACCGCAATGCCTCTAAAGTGACCTTCCGGTCATGGCAGATCCCAATCGCCTTTCCGTAAAGGCGCGCTTTTTTCTTTAATTGATTGACCTGATTCTTTATATATGAGAAATCAGCTTTATTATCTAAGAATACATCGCGTTTTGCGGCTTTAATCCTCATTTCTTTTGCTACCGTTAAAGAGACATCTTTTGCTATAACGAAGCTGTCCAGGAAATACAGCCCTTTTTCCTTAAGTTTCTTAAAAACGCGTTTCATTGCTTTAGGGTCGCTGGTCAGCCTTGAACCCTGGTGGTTTGATACGCCTTTACAAAAACGTACTCCTTCCAAGGCCTGTTCGATAATCACATCAATTTGCTGTTGATTCATAGAGCATAACAGCGTATCTTTTTCCAGGGAAACTTTTTCCATTGGTTCCATTGGCAAATGCAGGATGATTTCAAATCCCAGGTTATGCAATTCTAAGGATACCTCGGTTGAATAATTCAATCCCGGAAGGACTGCCATGGTTAAGGGGTATCGTATTTGTTTGATCAATTCCAGGTTATTCGGATGGTATCCAAAATCATCGATTACGATAGCGATCCTGCCTTTTGTCTTTAATGGAAGAGGGATCGCGGTTTTCTTTTCCATCTGCCCGATTAAGACAAAAATAATTATAATGCAGGCGATAAGGCATAAACTTAAAATGGTTATAATTAATTTGGCCTGTCTCATCTATTTTTCAGCTTTTTGCCTGCTGGATAATACGGATTGCCTTTAAAATATCTACGGCGCGCATTAACTGGTTATCCGATTCGAATTTTTCGTTTTCTTCCCGGGAAAGAGGCGTTTCCTCGATCTTTTCCTTGGCCTGAAGCTCGTCAAATATTTCCTGCGGCTTAATATTCTTTAGGTCATCTTTGGGGGTAAGCTCGATTTTTCCATCGTCGACCTCTATATCAGGGATAACCCCTTTACCGTGTATCTGACGGCCTAAGGGGGTGAAATATTTGCTGGTAGTAAGCCTTAACGCCGAACCATCATTTAAAGGGATTACTGATTGGACACTTCCTTTACCGAAGGATTTTTTCCCTACGATGATGGCGCGCTTATAATCCTGAAGGCATCCGGCAACGATTTCGCTTCCGGAAGCTGATCCTTCATTTATCAGGACTACCATCGGAAGGCTAAGGATGGGGTTAGCTAATTGAGAATGGAATTTCATGTTCTGGCTGGCAATACGGCCTTTTGTAGAAACAATAAGCTTACCTTTTTCAATAAACTTTTCGCTTACTTTAACGGCGATATCCAATAAACCTCCCGGGTCATTACGCAGGTCCAGGATCAAAGCGGTCATCCCGTCTTTAGCCAATTTATCCAGCGCATTTCCCAGATCGGTGGCTGTATTCTCTCTGAATTCAACCAGGCGGATATAGCCTATTCCGTCCTTAATGATACGGACATCTTTTATATCCTTTATTTTGATGATATCTCTGACGATTTTAAAATCCAATAATTTCTTTTCCGAATCTCTTAATACAGTGATGGATACCGCTTCCCCTGGCTTGCCTCTTAATTTTTTTACTGCCTCAATCAAGGTTAAATCCCGGGTCAACTCGTTATTTATCTTGACTATGCGGTCCTGTGGTTTTATGCCGGCTTTCCAGGCAGGGGTATCCTCTATAGGCGTAATTACGGTGATTATCCCGTCCTTAATGGTAATTTCAATACCCAGTCCCCCGAATTTTCCCTCTGTATCGACCTTTAGTTCATTATAGGTATCCGGGTCCATAAACTGGCTGTGCGGGTCTAAAGATGAAATCATTCCTTTTAGCGCGCCGTAGATAAGGTTGCGCGGAGTAGTCTCATCGACATAATCCTCCTGGACAATCGTCAGGACATCGGAGAAAAGTTCGACTTGCCGGAAGAGGTCATTCTTTTTCTTTTTTTCTACATTCGATAAGCCAAGCGAAGTAAAGACAAAAACCCCTGATAGAACGCAAATAATTAACAATGATCTTTTAAGCATCTTCAAGCCTCCGTTTGATAAGCTCCTGGACTATTTTCGGGTTTGCTTTGCCATGGGTCTTCTTCATTAATTGGCCGACCAAGAACATGATCGCATTGGTTTTTCCTGCCTTGAAGTCTTGTACAGATTTCGGATTCAGACTGATCACCTCTTGGATCTGGATCTCCAATGCCCCTGTGTCAGAGATTTGCACAAGATCCTTATTCTTTATGATATTGGCAGCAGAGATTTTGGTATCGATCATCTCCTTTAACACCGATTTCGCTGTAAGATTAGAAATTGCATCATTATCGATAAATCCTACTAACTCCACTAGGTTTTCCGGGGGGATGCCCAGATCAGTAAGCAGGCAATTACGTTCGTTCGTTTCCGAAAGCAACGGCCCGATAAGAAGATTTACTATTGGTTTTTTGTTTATTCCCGGGTAGGCCTTTAAGCATTCTTCGGCATAAACGGCATTTGCTTTTGACATGACCAAAACCTTGGCGTCTTTCTCTATGATGGAATATTCCATGATAAAACGCAAAATCTTTTGCTGCGGCAATTCCGGGATACTGCGGCGTATCCTATCGATATCCTTGCTTTGGATAAAAAATGGAGGCAGGTCGGGTTCTGGGAAATAGCGGTAATCCTGTGCTTCCTCTTTGGTGCGCATGGGTATGCTTTTTAAAGCCTTGGCGTCCCATAAACGGGTTTCCTGGATTATTTTCTTATCATCATCCAGCATTTCTGTCTGCCGGATGATTTCATATTCCAGAGCTTCTTTCACCCCTTTAAAAGAATTCATATTCTTTAATTCGGTTTTTGTGCCTAACGTCTGTGCGCCTTTTAAACGCAATGAAATATTTGCATCACAACGCAAAGATCCCTTTTCCATATCACAATCGGATATCTCTAAATATTCCAATATGATTTTTAGATCTGTCAGGTATTCATAGGCCTCGGCAGGAGAATTAATATCCGGCTCACTGACAATCTCCAATAAAGGGATACCTGCCCGATTAAAATCCACAAGGCTCGAATCCTGTTTATGGATTAATTTCCCGGCATCTTCTTCCAGGTGTACCCGGGTTATTCCAATACGTTTTGAGATACCGCTATCTGTTTTAATTTCCAGGAACCCGCTGCTGGATAAAGGCATATCATATTGGGAAATTTGATATGCCTTGGGCAGATCAGGATAAAAATAATTCTTACGGTCGAATTTTGTGAATTCCGGGATCTTGCAATTCAGAGCAATACCGGTTTTAACCGCATAATCCAAAGCCGCTTGGTTCAATACCGGCAATGTCCCGGGAAAACCCAGGCATACCGGGCATACCTGGGAATTAGGTTCTTTGCCAAAATCCGTAGAGCATGAACAAAATGCTTTACTTCTGGTATTGAGCTGTACATGTACCTCTAACCCTATAACCGGTTCGTATTTCATATTTTAGCTTTTTGTTTATGCCAGGGCGTGCTTTGTTCATAAGCATGAGCCAGGCGCAATAACGTCTCTTCATTAAAAGGCTTAGCCAGTATTTGCAGGCCTACCGGCATTCCTTTCTTAGTAAATCCGCAAGGCAGGGAGATTGCGGGTATCCCGGCTAAATTAGCCGAGATCGTGTAAATATCGGAAAGATACATTTTTAAGGGGTCTTTTGTCCTCTCTGCGATTTTAAATGCGGTTGTCGGCGAAGTCGGGGTAACAATACAATCGAAATCTTTGAATACATTATCAAAATCATTTTTGATCAAAGTCCTTACTTTTAAGGCCCGCAGATAATAGGCATCATAGTAGCCGTGTGAGAGTGCAAATGTCCCCAAAATGATCCTGCGTTTTGCTTCATTACCAAATCCCTGTCCGCGGGTAGTTTTATACATTTCAAGTAAGTTAATGTTTCGGGAATCGGGTTTTTGAGCGCGAAATCCGTATTGGACACCATCGAACCGGGCTAAATTCGAACTTGCTTCGGCTGTCGCGATTATATAATATACAGGGACGGCATATTCCGTATGCGGCAGGGATACTTCATGATGGGTAGCCCCCAAGGCATCAAGCTGGAATACAGCCTCCTCGACTATTTTTTTCACCTCCGGATCCATTCCATCAATGAAATATTCCTTTGGAATCCCGACCTTAAGGTTTTTTATTCCGGCACCCAACGATCGAGAAAAATCGGTTACTTTTACATTAACCGAGGTTGAATCTTTTTGGTCATAACCGCAAATTATATTCATCAGCAATGCGCTGTCTTCGACATCTTTAGTTATTGGTCCGATCTGGTCAAGGCTTGAGGCAAAAGCGATCAGACCATAGCGTGAAACTCTGCCATAAGTAGGTTTTAATCCGACAACCCCGCAAAAAGATGCCGGTTGGCGAATCGATCCTCCGGTATCCGAACCCAAAGCCAGGATTGCTTCATCAGCTGCTACGGCTGCGGCAGATCCTCCGGAAGATCCTCCGGGAACAGCAGTTATGTCCCAGGGGTTGCGGGTTGGGCCAAAAAAGGAATTCTCGGTTGATGAGCCAAAAGCGAACTCATCCATATTGGTCTTTACAGGGAAAATGACAGCCTGGGAATCTTTTAATTTCCGGATAACCGTAGCGTCATAAGCCGGGGTAAATCCGGCAAGTATTTTTGAGCAGCATTCTGTACTTAAACCTTGAGTACAGATATTGTCCTTGATCGATACCGGGATGCCGGATAAAAAGGTGTTTTCGCCTCCGGCAGCAGTTTGTCCCGAGTTTATGTATAGAGGCTCTTTATTTTGATCAAGGCGGACATAAGCATTGATCTTACCATCAACGCCTTTAACTCTTTCATTCAAATCTTCGTAAATATCCCGGGAAGTTATCTCCTTGCGTTTTAATTTCTGAATAAGTTCATGCGCGGTTAATCTATTTAAATCCATTTTTGGTTTGCCTTATTTGATTGTTAGTCGATCACTTTAGGGACACTAAAGAAGCCGCCTTCTGCCGCCGGGGCATTTTTTAGCACCTCTTTTACGGGTAAAGATTCGATCGTCGAATCCTCCCGCAATACGTTATTGAGGGATAAAATATGGCTGGTAGGAGAAACTTTTGTGACATCCAGTTTTTCGAGCTTATCGATAAAGCCCAGGATATCTTTAAGTTCAACCGCAAGGGTTTCAATCTCTTCAGCCGACAACTCCATACGGCTTAAATTTGCCACGTATTTAACTGTATCCTTTGTTATTTCCATACGCTATACTACCATTTTTTAGGAAAAAAGTCAACTAAACGGTTATGCTTTGCGGTATGGCGGATATTTAGTTTACGTAATGATATTACAATAAATTTATGGACAAAATCAGCCAAAAACGTTACAATAAGTTTTTACTTAGGAGAGCCATGACTAAAATACCGCAGAATAAAAAAGTAAAATATTACCTGGATAAGAATGGCGAGTTTGTGATCGACAATTATAATCATGCAAAGCCGTTAGCCAACTTTTTCCCGGGGATTGCCGGTAAATACGGCATTCCGATGTGGGTGTTTTATGTAAACCGCTCCCAATGTATCTGTAGTTTCGGCGTAAAGGACAAGGATGGGGCGATCTCGGAGTTTTTTCCGGCGAATAAATCCTGGCAAATGGTTTCCCGCCAGGGGTTCCGTACCTTTATTAAGGTAAGTTCCGGGAAAAAATATTCGTTTTATGAGCCTTTTTGCAATTGCCTGTCTAATCTTGATTTCGCAATAAAGAACAAAATGTTTGTTTCTTCTTCCGGCCTGGCATTGCACGAGGATAATTTAACCTTAGGGCTTCAGGTTAATGTCAACTATTTTACGGTGCCGGATGATTCATTTGCCGGATTGGCGCGGATAGTTACCATTCAAAATAATGCGAAAATTGCCCAAAAAATAGAAATACTTGACGGTATTGCTCAAATCATGCCTTATGGAATGAATAACTGGTTATCGAAAGAAATGAGCCGCACTATCGAGGCCTGGATGCTGGTACAAAACCTGGATAAATACGCACCGTTTTATAAACTTGCTGTAGATCCTGCTGATAAACCAGAGGTTACCCATATTAATGAGGGGAACTTCTATCTTGGTTTTCACTTTGACCGCAGCCACCCCAGGCTGTTGAAGCCTTTGGTTGACCCGGAAAGTATTTTTGGTGCGGTTACGGATTTTTCCTATCCGGAGCGGTTTATGAACACAAAAAACTTCCGTTATCCTGCCGCGGAATTGGCAAAAAATAAAACCCCTTGCGGCTTTATTTTACACGACCAGGTTATCCGTCCCGGGGGTACAATGGTTTTATATTCCATAGTTGGGTATATGCCTGATCAGGATCTTTTGAATCGCACGGTAAAGCGGATCATCCAGCCAGGATACCTGCAATTAAAGGAATGCGAAAATAAGAAGCTTATTTCCGGATTACAGCAGGATATCGATACAAAAAGCAGTTCCGCGGAATTCGATCTTTATGCCAAGCAAACCTACCTGGATAATCTGATGCGCGGCGGATATCCGATCACCTTCCAGTCGGATGATAAAAAAAGCACTTTTTATGCCTATGCGCGTAAGCATGGAGATCTGGAAAGGGATTATAATAAATTCCATATCCAGCCGTCATTTTTGTCCCAGGGGAACGGTAATTATCGTGACGTGAATCAAAACCGCCGGATTGATCCTTGGTTTAACCCTGAAGTAGGAGACGATAATATCCTCACATTCTTCAACCTTTTGCAGACTGACGGATTTAATCCGTTGGTAGTCAAAGGAGTAGCTTTTGTTTTAGATGATCCAAAGCAAGCCGAAACGATTTTAATGAATCTTGTCGCTCTGGATGCGGTAAATCCCTTGGTTTCATTCATGGCCAAGCCTTTTACTCCCGGGGATTTGATATCTTTTATACAGAAGAATAAGGTGACGCTTAAATCTTCCTATGATGAATTGCTTGGGGTTATTCTTGCAAAAAGCCGCAAGATCCAGGAAGCTGAACATGGCGAAGGGTTTTGGAGCGACCATTGGACTTATAACCTGGATCTTTTAGAGAGTTATTTTGCGATTTATCCAGAACGCTTGAATGAGCTCATTTTTAAGAAAAACATATTTGTTTATTTCGATAATAGCGAGGTAGTTAAGCCTCGGCAGGAAAAGTACTTACTGCATAACGGTAATGTTCGGCAGCTTAATTCGGTGGCCCTGGATACGCATAAAAAGGAAATGATAAGGAAACGCTCGGCGTATCCTCATTTGGCCAGGACAGAGTACGGCTACGGAAAGATATATCAGACCACTTTGATCAATAAACTGATCTGTCTCCTGGTAAACAAACTGGCGTCTCTCGACCCGTTTGGAGTAGGGATTGAAATGGAGGCAAACAAGCCTAATTGGTATGATGCCTTAAACGGCCTTCCTGCGCTTTTTGGCTCATCAGTTTGTGAGACCTTTGAATTAAAACGGCTTATTTTATTCATAAAGCAATCCCTGATCAGTACGAAAATCGACCGTATTTATTTAACTGAAGAGGTCCTGGATTTCTTCTTTGGTATTGATAAGGCCATTGTGGAATATTTCTCTATCACTGCTTCCGAAAAAGACTATCTATTTTGGGATAAGGTTTGCTCCTTAAAAGAATCGTACCGGCATAAGACCCGTTTGGGCGTATCTGGAAGGGAACTTGAATTGTTATCAGAAGATCTGCAGTGCATGCTTAGCCATGCGGCCGAAAAAGTGGATTTAGGGATTAAACGCGCCTTTGATGCAAAAACAGGGATATATTTTTCGTATTTCATCAATGAAGTCGCCGAATATGATCTATTGGATAAATCGTTTATCCGTCCCAGGAAATTTCGGCAGGTTTGCCTGCCTTTCTTTCTGGAATCACAGGTTCATGCTTTGCGCTTAACTAATGACTTGAATGAAGCCAGGAACTTATGCCGTGCGGTACGTAGAAGTGTTTTATATGACCGCCGCTTAAAAATGTACAAGGTTACTTCCTCCCTTTCGGCAATGCCGGAAGAGATTGGCAGGTGCCGGGTTTTTACTCCCGGATGGTTGGAAAATGAATCGATTTGGCTGCATATGGAATATAAATATATCCTGGAGATGTTAAAGCACGGACTTTATGAGGAATTTTATGCCAGTTTCAAAGATGTAATGATCCCTTTTCAGGATCCACAGAGATACGGCCGCAGCATCCTGGAGAACTCATCATTTATCGCCAGCAGTGCGTTTCTTGATAAGAAACTCCATGGCAACGGCTTTGTCGCCAGGCTTAGCGGATCCACCGTTGAATTTATGCATATTTGGCTGTTAATGAATATTGGATCCCAGCCGTTCTTCCTGGATCCTCAAGGCATGTTGAATCTTAGTTTTTCTCCACACCTTCCCTCCTGGCTGTTCACCAGAAAAGACAAAACATATAGTTTTAATTTTTTAAGCAAGGTAAGCGTCGTATATCATAATCCAAAGATGAAGGATACCTTTGGCCCGGAAGGCGTCCAGATCAAAAAAATTGTTTTTTATGATAATTGCGGCAAACGGGTTGACCTGAACGGCAATATTATCCCTCCTCCTTATGCCGAACAAGTACGTCTGCGCCAAATAAAGCAAATCGATTTTTATCTGGAATAAAACCTGTAAGCCTTTAGCCTGTAAGTGTGGATTCGAAGGGTTGTTTGTGGTAGGTTTTAGAATTTTCTTCGGTAATAAGCACGGACAATGTGCTGGGTATCGATGGTCCGGGTGCTTCCTCCATACGGGTCCCAGCCTATGTCTAAGACCCCGCCGTTATAAGGATCCCGGCTGGATTCGCCATACTGCAAGGCAAAATCCTCATCCGCTGATTTACGGTAAATGAATTCAGTAAAGAAATTATGGTGCCCGTACAGTTTGGTGATCCCCTGAACTAATTTATCCAGGTCCTGCCAGCGAGAGTAGTTATAGCGGAAAAATAGAGATATCTTTTTGATCGGTGAATAATTTACTTCAAAGCCGATATGGTTCATATTATCATCAACCTGCCCGGCTTTTTCATACGGGTTGCGGGTATAATCAATATAAAATTCCAGGGTTTCCATAGGTCTTATGCTTAAGCCGCTCTTAAAAACATTATAGTATGGATACGGAGGTTTTGGGAAAAGCTGCTGGTCATACAGCCAATTGCGGACACTTCGGTAAGCCTGGTCGTTTTCATAGTGTAATAATGATTGATTTCCGCTGTTTAAGATACCCCGGGGGAAATTATCATATCCTAACGAGATATCGTTGGTGTATTCCCATGTTCCGCTTAAGCTTAACCATTTAAAGAAATCATAATTCAGTCCTAAGGAGCCGGTAGCAACAGAAGCGCTTTTATTATCATCAATATAGTCATTAAGGAAGAATTCCCCGGTTTGTGTATTGAAAATATACGGGTCAATGCCGCCTTGTGTTTGCGGAAGCTGGTGGAATATACCTAAGACTTTAGATGTCAGTTTATCATTTATTTTCCAGGTTAGCTCTTCCCGGGATACATTTTCAATAAACTTGCCATTTGTCGCATGGACATTACGAACATCAAAAAGGTTCTCGATTCTTCGATCAAGGAACAATGATTCTACGCGTAATCCCAGGGAATTTCTTCCCGGATAAACACCGTTACCGATCTTATAATTCTTTATGTCATCAAATGTCAAAAGCTGGCCTTCTCCTTGGTAGGAATATTTGAATGGTTTGCGGAAGTGCAGATGCCTGCCCCACCATTCATCATCCCGGGTTTCGACATATGAAGAAAGCGGTTCATCGAATGATTTATCCATTCTGACGGCAAACAGCCGGAATTTAGTGAAAGAAGATTCGTCTTTTTCCGGCTGCAAAATATCGTAATTATCGATATCAGCGATGCTTTCAAATGGAAAACGGCCGAATAAAGATAGATGATAGGCATTTCCGCCTTTACTATTCCTGAAAGTAGAGTTCGAGATATCATAATCCGATTCTGAATGGGCAAATTCAGCGGTAGTTTTTATGCCATTCAGGAAATGGTATGCGATATCGGTAGCAAAGACATAATTCCAGGCGTCAAGCTTGTGTTTGTTATCCAGGTTATATCCCGCCCTGGTAGTTGCGGTAGCTCCAGCCTTAAAGTCTTCGGAAAAAGTTTGAATTATACGGGTTGCAGAAAGGAAATTATCGATATCGGAATAATCCTGCCATAAAGTCTGCGGAGTAGCGACACTGGTAGAGATCGATGTTGTATCCTGGGGATTAAAATCAAATGAGATCCCGCGTAAACTGGTTAGGCGCTGTCCTTCACTGTCACGAGTGAAAAAAGATAGTGAGTTATCCCAGTATCCCTTATTATAATCAACAGGAGTAGTTCCTGAATTTTGATTTCCATGGGTCCATCCGCGGATCCATGGGCTGTCTTCCCACCAGATACGGTTATTTGATAACCTTAAAGGGTCATTAAAAGTCTTTGCCTGGTTTTCATAAGCGGTTGGATAAACGC
Source organism: uncultured Planctomycetales bacterium (assembly GCA_964603585.1). Taxonomy (GTDB): domain Bacteria; phylum Omnitrophota; class Gorgyraeia; order Gygaellales; family Profunditerraquicolaceae; genus CAZRVK01. The sequence goes on along the minus strand of CAZRVK010000004.1, from coordinate 187,398 downwards.
GCAATTTAATGGTTTCATCCTGGATATAATCGAACCAGAACTCTCTTACCGGCTGAAATTTATAATCGATCTTTATTTCCGGCAAAGAAAACAGATTATTGTATCCCGATTGAATGGTTACCGGAGAAGTTTTATTCCCGTAGATCTTCATTTCCGGCAAATTGAATGAATCTCCGTTTCTTAAAGTAGTTACACTTTCATTAATCGTATAACCGGTATTACCCCAGTATTTCAGTTCGATCTGCGCGGCGTCCCCTCCTGCGCCGATAAGGTTGACCTTGTCGCTTCTGCCGGTAAAACTCCAGGGGTCAATGGTCAAATTACTATGGAATACCAGGCCTTCTTTATCCTCGGTATCCAGCATCAATTTCAAGCGGTCATAGATCCGGGGGTCATAGGTGTTTTCCCTTTGATCCAAAGCGGTGGTAGATAATATACGGTAATTTTTTTCGTTTAAGTCCCAATTAGCCCGTTTCCAGTAAATATCCTTTGATGTAATACCTAATCGTAATTGAGCCTCGCCGCTTATTTTTATCCCGGCGACTTCTAAACCCTTTTTTTCTTCCTCTTTTTCTGGGTCATTTTTCCGTTCTTTAGGTACCACTGTTTCTAAGGCATCGTTCATTGCCTGGCTGCGGCTTAATTGCATTTGTCCTTCAGGCACACGATTAACTTGCGCATGGGGGTGACCGGTGACATCTTGTGGCGATTGTTCTTGGCTGGGGATTATCGGTGTAGAAATATTATTAGTTGAAAAGATATTTGAAATATAATCTTTTGCAGTTTGATTGTTTGGTTCGATCAGCAGGACTTTCTGGAATTCATTAAGGGCATTGTCGAATTGCCCCATGCGGTAGTAGGTTGCGCCGATCTCGCAAAGATAATCGACTGCCATACCTTGTGCAAACAGATATCCCGCCGGGTAAAGCAGAACGACGGTCAGGAAAGCAGTTAGGATTAGTAGGGAAATAGGTTTTCGCATGACGATTTTCTTCAGTATAACGCATTTTGCCTCCAAGTCAATAAAAATCTTATTTCCTCTAAGGTCTAATATTATGGGAATAAAGGCGGTTAGGAGAATACACAGCCGACTTCCGGAAGGCTATTCACCGCTTGAAGCAAGCAGATCTTTTTGCGGGATCACATTAAAGATTATTTTAAGGGAGTGCATGAACAAGATAAGAAATGGCTTGCCTTGATTGATTATATACACGCTTCCCTTCAGGCGGCAGAAGAATTTCTCCCTTTGCTCTTTAGTGTTTTTTTCTTTCAAGACATATAGGTATGGAGGACGTTCTTTTAGTGATTTTTCGTTTATCTCCTTAAGCATATAAATAAAATGCCGGCGGATAATGCTCCGTATCCCTTGTTTTTCGACAACCTCGGAACTGGAGATTATCCCTCTTTTTTTCTGATTCGATATTAGATTCTTAAAAACCAGGTCGCGCATTTTATTTTCCTTTATATTAAGAACAAGCCGGATCGCCAAGAGTGATTTAACTGATCATGCAATCCGGCCATCCCCTACGTCAATTTCGTGGCTGGCGGGGATTCAATCTTAAAAACTTTTTGAAAGATCTAAAGAATAGATTTTAAACACATTTTACAGACAAAGTATAGCATCTTATTTATCGTATTACCAAGAAAACAAAGAAGTTATGAAAACGCTTACAATTTGGGCTAATTTAAGGGATTACTGAATAGAGATTGGTTTAATACGAGGTTTTCTTGAATTTGAGTTTTGGCTCCTTGCCTTGTAGGAGGCGCTTTATATTTGGCAAGTGCCTAATGATCAAAAACAGTGCTATTACTATGCTAAAGATTATCAGGGTTAATGAACTTTTCGAGCATATAATGACCACAGGAAAAACTGCTCCAGAGATGATGGACGCCAGTGATACAACACGGTAAATGAAGAAAACAAGGAACCAGACAATTATGACAATCCCGAGAGCAATGGCGAATTCCTGGATCGAGTATGCCATGGCGATCAAAACCCCTAAGCTTGTCGCAACTCCCTTGCCTCCTTTAAAGCCAAGGAAGATCGTCCAGTTATGCCCAAAAATCGCGCTCATCCCGAGTAAGATGCGCGTTAAGTCAGAGGGAACCGCTGGATTATTAAATACCAGGGAATTACCGATTAAAATTACCGGGATTGCACCTTTCATAATATCGATAAAAAGGACGAATCCCCCAGCTTTTTTACCAAAAACCCTTAATGCGTTGGTAGCACCGATATTGCCTGAACCGTGTTTACGGATATCTATCCCTTTTACTAATCTGCCGTAAATATAAGCGGTTGGGAGCGAGCCGATAAGATAACTAACTATGATGCCGCAAATTATCCAAAGCATAAAGTGATTTAAACCCCCGTTTTATATAGTCTATCCCAGATACCACAGTAAAGAATATGGCAATCGACCAGATTAGATATGAATACTCAAATTGCAATAAAACCGAGATCACCGAAAACATCTGGAATGTGGTCGTAAGCTTTCCCCATTTGGTGGGGAATATACTGATCTGTTGTTTTACGATATAAATTACCATTGCACCTATCAAAATAATGATGTCCCGGCTTATTACGATCAACATTGCCCAAAGCGGGAATTTGATCTGGTGGGGGAAATCAGTGATCGTGGCCAGGCATATGAAGGCGCTCATTAAAAGTAATTTATCCCCTAAGGGATCTAATACCATCCCCGCTTTGGAGATCTGTTTGGATTTACGAGCTATATAGCCGTCTACGGCATCGGAGATCACCCCTAAAATGAAAATTCCCAATGCGATAAACCGCAAATAATCTTTTTGCGGATATTGATAATAGATCAGACAGGAAACGAAAAATGGAACTGTAAGGATGCGAAAGGTCGAGATCTTATTAGCAAAGTTCATAGTTTTAATGGATGGCTCTTAAGCGTTTAGGAGGCCAATATATAAGTATTGCCTCTCCGAGCAAATTATCCTTAGGTACAAACCCCCAATACCGGCTGTCCTGGCTGGAAGCCGAATTATCCCCTAAGACAAAATAACTGTCTTCAGGGACTATGATCTTTTGTTCCTCCCTGCCATAATCCCCGCGGTTATAATAATAGCGTTGGTTGAATTGGGGGTCTTTTACCGCGGCGCCGTTTATATAAATCGAACCGTTTTTTATTTCTACTGTTTCACCGCCTGCGGCTACCAGTCTTTTTATAAAGTTCTTTTTTGGGTCTTCAGGATAAATAAAGACCACGACATCCCCTCTTTTCGGCTGACGCAGTGCAGGAAGGCGTAATTTTGTAAATGGTATTTTCGCACCATAAATGAACTTATTGACTAGGATAATATCCCCTTCTAAAAGTGTTGTACGCATAGAGCCGGTAGGGATCTTGAAAGGTTCGATAATAAATAATCTAATGATCATTGCCAGAATAAATGCAATGATCAAGGATTCGGCCCACTCCTGAAGCACAGGTTTTCTTTTTTTACAGCATTGTGGCTGGGTAGTTTCACTCATATTTTTAATACCTCCAGAAATGCCTCTTGTGGGATTTCGACTTTTCCAAAATTTTTTAAACGTTTCTTGCCTTGTTTTTGGCTTTCCCAAAGTTTACGCTTTCGGGTAATATCGCCTCCGTAACATTTGGCTGTAACATGTTTTCCTACGGAACGTACTTTTTCGGAAGCTAAAATCTGGCTTCCGATCACGGCTTGGATTGTTACTTCGAATAATTGTCTGGGGATTAGATCTTTGAGTTTCCCCACCAGGGCATGGGCTTTTGAAAAGGCTTTGTCTTTGAACATAAGGCAGGAAAAGGCATCGCAGATTATCCCGTTTATCAGGATATCCAGTTTTACCAGTTTTGTCGGCAAATACTCTTTAAACTCGTAATCCAAAGAGCCGTATCCCCGGGTCAGGGATTTTATCCGGTCATAGAAATCCACAATGATCTCTGAAAGGGGGATGCTGAAATTTATCTTTACGCGGTCATCTCCCAGATATTCGTTTGATTTAAATACCCCCCGCCGGCTCTTTGCGAAATCGCATACTGCTTCGATACTATCCACGGGAATGATCATTAAAAGTGCGGCGTAAGGTTCCTCTGCTTCTTGAATATCCTGGACCGGAGGGAAATTCGAGGGAGTGTCTACCTCTGCCATCTGGCCGTCTTTTTTACGTACCCGGTAAACCACGTTCGGCACAGTAAGGATCAAATTCAGGTTATACTCTCTTTCCAGTCGTTCCTGCACGATCTCCATATGCAGTAAGCCAAGGAACCCGCAGCGGAAACCTGAACCGAATGACTGGGAATTTTCCGGTTCAAATACGAAAGAAGCGTCGGAAAGCTTTAACTTGTCCATTGCATCCCGTAACTCCGGAAAGTCCCCTGGATTCACCGGATAAACCCCGCAATATACCAATGGTTTTAAGGTGCGATAGCCGGGAAGCGGCGTACTACAGGGATTTTTGGCATCGGTAATGGTATCTCCGATAATGATCTCCCTGGGGTCGCGGATATTGGCGGTAAAGTATCCGACCTCCCCGCAGGATAAACTGTCGATCGGGTTATATTTAAGGTTAAAAGTCCCCAATTCCTCGATTTTATAGGTTGCCTGGGAATGCATCATTTTAAGCTGCGTTTGTGCGGTTATCTTTCCTTCTACTATCTTTACAAAAACAACAACCCCTTTGTAGGTGTCAAAACGGCAGTCGAATACCAGTGCTTTCAATAATGCTTCCGATTCTCCTTCCGGAGGAGGTACTACCTGGATTATCCTTTCCAGGATATCCGCTATCCCTTTGCCTTCTTTTGCCGAAGTCAAAAGTATATCTTCAGGCTTAAATCCAAGCACATTAGTGACCTGGGACTTTACGCGTTCAACATCTGCGGAGATCAAATCGATCTTGTTAATTACCGGGATTATCTCTAAATTATTATCGATCGCTAAATAATAATTAGCCACTGTTTGTGCTTCGATACCCTGGCCGGCATCGACTACCAAAACCGCACCTTCGCAGGCCGCCAGTGATTTGGATACCTCATAGGTAAAATCAACATGCCCGGGAGTATCGATCAAGTTCAAGACATAATCATGTCCATCAACAGTGGAATGGTAATTTAACCTGACCATGGAAGCTTTGATGGTTATTCCGCGTTCCTTTTCCAGCTCCATATCGTCCAGAAGCTGTGCTCCTTTATGGGAACGCTCCACCGTTCCGGTTAGTTCCAATATCCGGTCGGCTAATGTGGATTTACCATGGTCGATATGGGCGATGATACTGAAATTACGAATGAATTCTTTATCCATCAGGATTTTATTGCTTTTAAAAGCGTATCTACTACCTCATCGATGCTCATATTGGTTGTATCGATATAAACTGCGTCATCAGCTTTTTTTAAGGGGGCAACTTTTCGGGTTGAATCGATAGTATCCCGGTTAATAAGGTCGTTTTGCACATCATCTAAAGTCACATTTTTCCCCATTTCCTGTAATTCTTTATGCCGGCGTCTTGCCCGTTCTCCAGGGGCGGCATCAAGGTAAAATTTCTTATCCGCATCAGGAAATACAACGGTTGCGATATCCCTGCCGTCTAAAATACTGTTTTTTTGTCTTCCCATTTTCCTTTGCAACTGTACAAGGATATCTCTAACTCCCGGTATCCGGGAAATATCCGAAACCAGTTTTGTGATGCGCATCTCACGGATCGCCGCTGAAACATCGATCCCGTCCAAAAAAACTTTAATTGTTCCGTTTAGTTCGTTAGTGAGTTCAAGTGAAGTATCCTTGGCCATGCTTATGACAGCTTCTTCATTAGTGGCAGGGATATTATGCTCTATGGTTTTTAAGGTCAAGGCGCGGTACATTGCCCCGGTATCGATATACAGGAACCCCAGTTTTTTGGCTAAAAGCTTTGCGATAGTGCTTTTTCCGGCGCCTGCCGGTCCGTCAATGGCAATGATCATCTTAAATACGACCTCATTTTTTGGGCATTTTGGAGTATTTTGATCAACCTGGGCTTATTATTTGCAGCGACTGCGGATTTTATTCTCGACAATTCATTTTCAAAGACATTTATTGCCTTTAGCATATTCTTCTGATTGCTTAGGAATATATCGCTCCAAAGCTGGGAGCCGGATTCGGCGATACGGCTGGTGTCTTTTAATCCGGTTGAGGCAAAGCTTAAATATTTCCGGGGGATGCTGTTAATCAACGAGAATGCAACTACGTGCGGCAGGTGGCTGACTAATGACAGGATTACATCGTGTTTTTCGGGTGAGATCTCGGCAATCTTTGCGCCTACTGCCTGCCAAAGTGCTTTTATCCGTAAATAAGCCCTTTGGTTTGTGTGTTTTGTCGGGGTCAAAAGCACCAGTGAATTCAAGAATAAATCAGCCTGGGCAAAGGTAACGCCGTGTTTCTGTGAACCGGCTAAAGGATGCGCACCGATATAACCGGGGAATATGGCTTCGAGCCCGTGTACGATCCCGGCCTTTGTACTGCCGACATCAGAGACAATGCAATCATTCCTGATCATTCGAAAAACCATTGGCGCTAATTCCAGGATGGTTTTTACCGGACAGGCAAAAATCACCAGGTCCGCATCTTTTAGGATCTTGAGGTTACATGAACCTATATCGATTGCTCCTCTATCTTTTGCTATCCGGATCGATTTTTGGTGCCGGCTGACGCCGATAACCTTATTGGCCAGGCGCCTATTCTTTAATGCCAGGCCTAAAGATCCTCCGATCAACCCTACTCCGATTATTGCAACATTTCCAAAAGTTTTTTTCATAGATCAAATCTTTCTGCCTACGGCATTTGCAACTGCTTTTAATTCATTGATCAAATTTGCGAAATTATTCGGGGTTAGCGATTGAGCTCCGTCAGAGCGGGCATCTTCCGGATGATTATGCACTTCGATGATCAATCCGTCGCATCCTGCGGCAACTGCGGCCTTTGCAAGGGCAGGGACTAATCCCCACTTCCCTGCCGCATGGCTGGGATCAACTACGATTGGCAGGTGCGAAAGCTGTTTTGTTACAGGGATGGCGCTTATATCTAAGGTGTTGCGTGTAGCGTCTTCGAATGTCCTGATCCCTCTTTCGCAAAGTGCGAGGTTAAAATTCCCTCCGGAAAGGATATATTCCGCCGACATGAGCATATCCTTGACTGTTGACGCCAAGCCGCGCTTTAAAAGCACCGGTTTCTTCGTCAATCCTACCTCTTTTAATAAATTGAAATTCTGCATATTCCTGGCACCGATCTGTAAAATATCTACATATTCCGCTACCAAGCCAACATCACGGGGATCCATTACTTCGGTTATCGTTAACAGGTCAAGTTCATTCCCTGCCTTCTTCAAATATTTCAGGCCTTCTTCGCCTAACCCCTGAAAACTGTAGGGGGAAGTCCTAGGTTTAAACGCCCCGCCTCTTAAAACCTGGGCTCCTGCCTTCTTTACCTCTTTTGCAATCTCAAAAAGGTTATCAAAAGTTTCTATTGCGCAAGGGCCAGCCATGAGCACGATCGATTTATCCCCGATCCTTATACCTCTACCTAAATTGATCATTGAATTTTCCGGCTGGAATTCGCGGGAGACCAGCCGGAATGGGGCCAAAACCGGCATTACCTTTTCTACCCCCGGGAATGCCTCAAGCGGTGTTGCCACTAAAACATCTTCGGGCCCGATCAACCCGATAATTGTGCGCTCTGTCCCTTTAGATACGTGAGGTGTAAGACCGAGATCCCTGACTTTTTTAAGCAGATGATCTATCTCTGCGTCTTTAGCTCCGGGTTTTAATACTACGATCATGACTAACCTCCGTTTACAAGGCAATCCTTCAAGGATCTGATAAACAATTTATTTTCTTTCTCGGTACCGATAGTCACACGGAAAAACCGGTTTAACCCATATTGCCGCATATCCCTGATGATTACTCCTTTTTTCAACATGGCCTTAAAGAGCAAAACCCCATCATAACCGGCATTTACCAGGATAAAGTTTGTGACGGAAGGGATATATTTAAGCCCGAGTTTATCCAATTCCCGGTAAAGGTATGCCTTTCCCGCGGCATTTATTTGCTTTACTTTTTTCAAGAATCGGTCATCGTCTAAAGCGGCTAAAGCCCCGGCCTGTGCTAAAAGATTTACATTGAAAGGCTGCCTGACACGTTCCATATAAGCGGCAAAATAAGATGAGGTAAGTGCATATCCTATCCGTAATCCTGCCAGCCCATAAGCCTTGGAAAATGTCCTTAGGACAATTACATTGTTCTTCTTGAAATAATTAAATCCACTTGAGTAATCGCTTACATCGATGAATGTGTCATATGCTTCATCCAGCACTAAAATAATGTTTTTGGGGATGTTTGAGATGAAAGTTTCCAGCTCTTTCTTTGCCACATAGGTACCGGTAGGATTATTGGGGTTAGCAATAAAAACCAGTTTTGTCTTTTTATCCATCCTTGCCCTTATTGCCTCCAGGTCATAGCGAAAGTCTTTTAGCGCTACAGTGATAAACCTCCGGTTATTCACCTGTGAAATAATCTTATATTCAAGGAATGTATTATCCGCACTGATAATATTCTCGTTTTCTTCTACAAAGGTTTTGATGATGATATCGATCAATTCATCTGAACCATTGCCTAAAACGATATTTTCAGCCGATACCTTCAGCTTGCGGGAAAGCCTTTCCTTTAAATAAAAGCTTTGCCCGTCAGGGTAACGGTTGATACTGGCAACACTGTTTTTTATCGCAGTTAAAGCGCGGGGTGACGCCCCTAACGGGTTTTCGTTCGAAGCCAGTTTAACCACCCGTTTTAGCCCAAACTCGCGTTTGGTCTCTTCGATTGGTTTGCCGCCGCTGTATGCGGTTATGTTTAAAACATTTTTTCTGACAAGTCCCATTTTTACCGCCTATTTAGTTACCGGATATGATCCCAGAACTTTCAAGAATTTACATTTATTTTCCAATGCCCGTATTGCCTTGGCTAACCGCGGCTGAAAACGGTGCCCCTGCATATCCAAATAGAAGTAATAGTCCCAGGCCTTGCGTTTTGACGGACGTGATTCTATTTTGGTAAGGTTGATCCGGTATTTCTTAAATGGCAAAAGCATGTCATGGAGCGCGCCCACCTTATCTTTGATCGAGAATAGAATGGATGTTTTATCATATCCGGTAGGGGCAACATCTGTTTTTCCCACTACCATGAATTTGGTAATGTTATGCGGGGAATCTTCGATCCCCGATGAGAGCACATTTAATTTATATAATTTAGCTGCAAGCAATGAACCGATACAGGCGCTGTCCTTCTGGGTTTTTGCGATTTGTGCAGCCCGTGTTGTGCTGGAAACCTCGATTTTATCCACTCCGGGAAGGTTTGCCTGCAGCCATAAACGGCACTGCCCAAAAACCTGGGGGTTGGAATACACATGCCTGATCCGCTCCTTTTTGTATAAGGAAAGCAAATTATGCGAAACATCTAGGCTTATCTGACTGCAGATCTTCAGGTCTGATTCTACAAACATATCTAGGGTATAGCTTACTGCGCCTTCAATAGAATTTTCTACGGGGACGACGCCGAATTCCGCATTTCCCTTTTCTACTGCCAAGAAAACATCCGGAATGCTTTCACAGGGGATGTATTTTACCTGCGAACCAAAACGTTTTAGCGCCGCTAAATTCGAGAAGCTGGCCTCCGGTCCCATGTAGGCGACCTTTAAAGACTGGCTCATGCTGAAACTCGCAGACATAACCTCTCGATAGATTGCTTCCAGCGCAGAGCTACCTAATGGGCCAGTGTTTTTCCGCAGTATTTTCTCCAGGACCTGTGATTCACGGTCTGGAGAATAAAGGCTTTTGCCTTCATCGCGTTTTGTTTTCGCGATCGCCATTGCAACTTTCGCACGGTTATTTAATAACTCGATGATCGAATTGTCAAGCTGATCGATTTTCTTACGCAATGTCTTTAGGCTCATCTTTGGCTCCGTCTGCAGTGATACCGGTTTCGGACATATTATCAATCGCATTTCCTGTATTTTCTGGTTCTCTTAGTGTATCCTTTGTGATAATTGTTTCAGGGGTGGTTTCTATATTTGCGCTCCCTGTTATAGCTTCTGTATCCAGAGGATTAGCATCGGCTTCAGGCAGAGCAGAATTCAATTTCGTAAAATCCTCCATTTTGGGCAAGTCATCCAAAGACTTCAAACCAAAATACTCAAGGAACCTTTTTGTGGTGCCGAAAACATGCGGCCTTCCGGGAAGCGCTTTTCGTCCGGTTATTCGTATAAGGTCCTTATCTAAAAGGCTGGTAATGACCCCGTCTACATTAACATTCCTCAAAGACTCAACTTCCGTTTTCGTCAAAGGCTGTTTATATGCGATGATTGCCAGGGTTTCCAAGGCCGGCTTGGAGAGCCTTTCAATGCGTTTATTCCTGTGTAATTTCCTTAAGAATTGTGCAAAATCCACCGGGGTGGTCATCTGAAATCCTCCAGCGATCTCCACAATGCGCATTCCCCGGTTAGAGGCTTCATATTCTGCTTGAAGTTCCTCCAGGAGCCGGCGGATTTCCTTGGATTCGAGGTTATCCAAAGGATACCGCATCTGTTCAATTGTAAGCGGCCGGTCGCTGGAAAAAAGCATTGCTTCCAGTACAGACTTAATATTATTATCAGCCATTTTTATTTACTCCGTTTTCTTTTGTTTGTATACTTCATTCAGAAGAGCTTCGGTAGTAGTTATATCCACTCCTCGGGCTAATGCATTCTTGATCATTGATTCAGCTTCGGATTTCTTATATTCCAGTTGTGTAAGTATTAAAGTAGCCTCATCGATTATATCGGTTTTGGCCGATTTTAAGGCAGATGCTGCATCTTGGTCCTTGAGCAATCCGAACTTCCCTACTTTGTTTTGCAGTTTGGCAATGATATCCCTTGCTTTTTGCTGTCCTATTCCCGGAAGCGACCTCAAGAAATCAGCATCCGCTTCATCGATGGCCCTGGCGATCAAGGATATCGGCTGGTTCAGTGCTCTTAGGGCTGCTCTGGGGCCAATCCCGGAAACAGAGATAAATGCCTGAAAGAACTCTTTTTCGACCTCATTCAAGAATCCGATCAAGACCGGAGTACTTTTTGTTGGCTCTACCTGCACGTAATGATAGGTTATCAAACTGATCTCCTTATTCGAGCAGATATCCTGGGTGAGGCGCTGCATTACTGTTTGAGGCAGGAAAATCTCATAACTTATTCCTCCAACATCCAGCAATACGGAGTTTTGCCTGATTTCTGTAATTTTACCCTTTATACGCGCGATCATAGTCTTATTCTGCTGATATAACCATGGGCAATGGCTAAAGCCAAGGCATCAGTCACATCAGTATATTTAGGCAGAGTTTTAAGGCTGAATGTTTTTAAGATTATGCTTTGAACCTGTTGTTTTGAAGCCAGACCTTTACCGACAATTGCCTTTTTTATGCGGGTAGCCGCATATTCTACTAACTCCACGCCTTTTGTCTGGGCGGCTAAACAAATTACCCCGCGGGCATGCCCTAAAAGGTATGAAGTTGCAGGATATTGATAATGCGAGAATATTTTTTCTAAAACTATTGTATCCGGTTTTGTGTCAGAGATCAACCTTAGCATCGCCTGGTATATCCGTTCCAGGCGGGCAGGTAATCCCTTATTGCCCGAGCTTTTGATCACACCGGCTTCTACCAGGATGAAATCATTTTTTATGTAATCAATCACTCCGTAGCCGGTTATGTTCAAAGCCGGATCAATTCCCAATATACGCATTTTTAAGCATTGCTTAACTGTTCGATAATTTCATCAGGGATATCGAAATTTGCATAGACCTGTTCTACATCGTCATGTTCTTCAAGGGCTTCAATCAGCCCTAAAAGTTGTTTTGCGTCATTACCAGTTAATTTGATCGTCGAAGATGGGATCATAGTAACCTCGGCATCAAGGCATTTTATCCCTTTTGCTTCGATAGCCGCTTTTACCTGTTCGAAATTCTGCGGCTGGGTGGTGATTTCGAAATTTTTCTCATCGGTTTTCATATCCTCGGCTCCGGCCTCCAAAACCAAGTTCATCAGTTCTTCTTCTTTGGCCTGTGTTTTCTCGATCAAAAAATACCCTTTTTTCGTGAACATCCAGCTGACGGCCCCTGCCCCGGCAAAACTTCCGCCTTTTTTCGACATAATGTTGCGCAGTTCAGCGCTGGTGCGGTTCTTGTTGTCGGTTAATGCATCAATTAGGATTGCTACACCTCCTGCGCCATAGGCCTCGTAAGTGGTATTCTCATAAATTACCCCGGGCAATTCTCCTGTTCCGCGTTTAATCGCCATCTTTACGTTATCCGCAGGCATATTTGCCTCTTTTGCCTTTTGCATAATTGCACGCAATCGTGAGTTTGTATCCGGGTTTCCTCCGCCTTCGCGTGCGCAAACCGTCAACTCCTTAATGATTTTGGTATAAATGGCGCCTTTTTTTGCGTCCGCTGCCATTTTCTTACCTTTATTCGTTTTCCATTTAGAATGACCAGACATTTTTATTTCCTCCTCTAAATCGTTTATTTGAATATTTGGGACCGGTAAAAGTTTTGTGTTGACTATCTATTTAAATTAATGCAGGCAGAATAAGCCGGGTTCTGTCTTGATGCTGTTTAGCATCAACTGTGGTCATTCCTCTTTTAGCGCTGATGTTACCATCAGGCTTAAGCAGCCTACCCGGGACTGATAACGGAACGGGCATTCCTCATCCCCTATTCGGCTTTGCTCCGCGTAGAGATTGCTCGTTTCACCCCGCCAAACTAAATTGACGGTCTCGTCTCTGTAGCTCTAATCCTCCCCGGATATGCACCCGGGTGATGGGGGTTACCCACTACGCTGCCCTTTGGAGCCCGGACTTTCCTCCCCGCTACCGGACTGATAGCGAAGTAACCACTTTCTGCCTGCTTTATCAGTAATATAGGCGATGCGCAGTTATCGTTTTCTTAAAGCATCTTTTACTGCGTTTGTCGCAAGTTTATCAGCTCCGGTATTTTCCTGGCGCGGGATATATCTTATCGAAAATTCGTCAAAAGCCTTGATCAGGTGTTTTGCCCTTTCGTATAGCGGCAACAGATTCTCATGCCTGACTTTATACTGGCCGTTGATCTGACAGCATAAAAGCTGGCTGTCGGAACTTACTTTCAATGATTTCGCCTTTAAGATCAATGCTTCTTCCAGGGCATATATCAATGCGGTGTATTCGGCGATATTATTCGTCGTGTTTCCAATATAACTGGAAATGTTCTTTATTACAACGTCATCCTTACAGATAACTACACCGATCCCTGCCGGGCCGGGATTGCCTTTTGAGGCTCCATCGATATTAATCTCTAATTTGCTCATAAAAGACTTTATGCTTCGTGTTCCTCTTCAATATAGAGCATCCGGTTGCAACTCTCACAGGTTACGATATATTCATACATTTTGATGAGATTAAGCACTTGAGCAGGGGTAAACATATTGCATCCCTGGCAAGAATTGTCCTTTACCGGCACTATCGCCAGTCCATTCCTGTTTTGCAGGATTTTTTCATATTGCGCCAGCAATTTAGGATCGACTTCCGGCAGTATCTGTTTGCGTTTCTCCTGCAATTCAAAGATATGCGCGGTTATTGCTTTTATTTCTGTTTCGATCGCAGCCTTTTGCTCATTAAACACAGACTCATCCTTTTTAAGCCGGTTTCTTTCATTTTCTATATCGATTTTGGCCTTATCGATCAGGTCGAAAGACTGCAATATTTTATCCTCGATCAGTGAGGCGTCTGCTTTTGCATCATCTATTTGCTTAAGCATTGCCTGATACTCTTTATTGGTTTTTAAAGATGATAGCTGTCCCTTAAGCTTTATGATCCCTTCTTCCTTGCTAGCAAGTTCCAGTTCCCTTTCCTTCTTTTGTTTTTGCAGATCAAGGGAGCTCTTCTCCATTTCCAAAAGGGTCTGTTTTTTTTCACTAAACACAGATTCAGCCGCCGCCAGTTCCTGGGGTTTTAGTTCCAAGGCATTTTTCAAGGTGTATATTTCACTGTCGAACGTCTGCAACTTAATCAAAGAAGATAACTGCTTTTTAAGGTCAATGGTTGTCAAATTCAGGTCCTTTCTTGATTAGCGTTATGTGAACGATCCAAGGCGTCTAAAAAAATGGGCGATAGAGGATTCGAACCTCTGACCTTTGCGATGTGAACGCAACGCTCTAACCAGCTGAGCCAATCGCCCTTTTTTGACCCTTGATGCCGGAACTCGAATTACTGGGCCCACAGGGATTCGGACCCCGGACCAAGTGATTATGAGTCACCTGCTCTAACCACTGAGCTATGGGCCCCAAAATTATTCCGCCAAGGCCCTATGGCGCGAGCAATAAGCCACGAGCCTTTTAAGCCGATGCTAAACGCATAAAAGACAATACTATATGATACTATTTTTATTGGGTTTTTGCAATAAAAATTATAGAATTAGTATTCGCGCTGGTGCGCTATTGTCATGTCCAGAAAAGCCCGTAGCCTTCTGGAGCGGGTAGGATGCCGTAATTTCTTCAATGCCTTGGCTTCGATTTGGCGCACACGTTCCCGGGTAACCTTAAAAACATTTCCTACTTCTTCCAGCGTACGCGGACAGCCATCAGTTACTCCAAAACGTAAAATCAGGATCTTGCGTTCGCGTTCGGTAAGGGTATCCAGGGCAGAGCCCATTTCATCCTTGAGCATGGAACGGACAGTAGCGTTAGCCGGAGAGATGGCTTTTTTATCCTGGATGAAATCACCAAAATGGGTATCCCCTTCATCACCAATCGGCATCTGCAGGGATATGGGTTCTTGTGCGATCTTCAATATTGATTTAACCTTATCTTGCGGCAGCCGCATTTTATGGGAGATTTCCTCCGGCGTAGGTTCCCGGCCATGTTCCTGCACAAACAACCGGGAATAGCGCATGATCTTGTTTATCGTTTCCGTCATGTGTACCGGTATACGGATTGTACGTGCCTGGTCGGCGATAGAGCGGGTTATGGCCTGACGGATCCACCAGGTAGCATAAGTGGAGAATTTATATCCGCGTTTATATTCGAATTTCTCTACGGCACGCATTAACCCGATATTGCCTTCCTGGATAAGGTCTAAGAACGATAACCCCCGGTTTGTATATTTCTTTGCAATACTGACGACCAGTCTTAAGTTTGCTTCTACCAGCTTTTTTTTGGTGCGGTTAAACTTCAAATGGGTTGAGCGGATAAGCTTGATCTGTTCCTTTAGACGGTTGTTTGGTACGCCAAGGAGGTTTACAATAGCGCGTTTACGTGCCGGATCTTTCTTCTTCTGGCGGTCCAGGTAATCCCTTTCCTTGATCAAGGCGTTCAATTTACGGACTACGATCTCTACCACGGAAGTAGTGAAGTTGAATTGCAAAAGAAGCTGCAGGGTTTTTGCATCGCTGCGTGTAGCAATGATCTTATCAGAGATTTTTTTGATTCGAGAAAGCACCTGTGTTTCATTTGCTTTTATTTCTTCCTTTACAACTTCATCCAGGTTCAATTTTTCATCCAGGATATCTTTGGCGATCGCCAGAATTTCATGACGGGCGAATCTGGTTGAAAGTACGGCATGCTTGAAATTTTCTTCGGATTCCTCAATTTTCTTTGCCAGTTCTATCTCGTTCTCGCGCGACAATAGAGAGATAGACCCCATCTGTTTAAGGTACATTTTAACCGGGTCATCGAGCGGAAGGAACCGTTCTTCCGCAGCAGGAGGTTCGGTATTAAGATTATCCTTATTCATCAGTTGAAAATGCTTCTCCGGTTCCTTTACTTCACTGGCCTCGATCAATTGGATATCCTCATTTCCTAAAAGCTCAAAAAGCTGATCGATATCATCCGAAGAAGATATATCTTCAGGCAACAG
Organism: uncultured Planctomycetales bacterium; assembly: GCA_964603585.1. Taxonomy (GTDB): domain Bacteria; phylum Omnitrophota; class Gorgyraeia; order Gygaellales; family Profunditerraquicolaceae; genus CAZRVK01. The sequence continues at coordinate 171,471 of CAZRVK010000004.1, read as the reverse complement.
GTCATTGACCTCATCATAGGTCAAAAACCCTTTTTGCCGGCCTAAAGCGATTATTTTCTCCAAATCCTTTTTCGCGAATACTTTTCTCTTCATTTTTATCTACCCTCTTTAAATAGGTTGCAAAATTCGATCCTAAGTTTCTCTAACCTGGCTTCATCCTTTGCATTTTCGGCTGCACGGATTTCTTCCTGTAAACAAACCTTACGGAAATTCAATTTCTTATGCTTAATGAGTTTTATGCAATCCTGGACGATATTCTCCCGGTTTTCAGAAGGAAGTTCGGTGTTCAGCAATGATTCACAGACAAGCCGGCTGTCAGTTTCATCCATATGGCTGATGAACTTATTAACCTCAAGGTTTCTACCCTGCAGGGAGAAGTCAAACATCATGGCGACGATCTTTGATATCCTGGTATCCTGGAAATCCCCGGGCGATAAATGTGCGCGGATCTCCTGGATCATACTGGATTCCTCCAGCATGAGCTTTACCAGTAGTTTTTCCGTAGGATTGAAATTTAATGGTTCTTTGTTTGATACTGGAGCCGTTTTTTGATAATTGACGCCGGTTTTTACCTTTTTTAGCTCCAAAAGCAGGTCTGTTTCTGAAACCTTAAGGGCCTCGGCAAGTTTCTTCACATATTCAGCGGTTAAGATCGCATTCTTGAACCTTCTTATTGTCGGCAGCATTTCAAAAGCAATCATTGCCTTGCCTTCCGGGGTAGATGGATCATGCCGGTTTTTTAAGATACGCAGTTTATAATCAAAAAGGCTTTCTGCTTGAGAGATCCTTTCTTTCAAGGCAGCGCTTCCTTTTTGCCTTACAAAACTGTCTGGGTCAAGGCCTGCGGGCAAAGAAACTATTTTTACCGACATTTCTTCATCAATAAAAATATCCAGGCTTCTTAAAGTTGCCATTTGGCCGGCGTTATCAGCATCATAGATCATTACTACATTCCGCGTATGTCTTTTCAAAAGAGCGGCTTGATCTAAAGTAAGTGCGGTCCCCAAAGAAGCCACAATATTATGTATACCTTCTTGATAAGGGATAAGGCAGTCCAGATAGCCTTCGACGATGATGACCGTATCGTTCTCTAAAATTGCATTTTTGGCAAAATTAAGGCCGTAAAGGTTTTTTCCTTTTGTATAAATCTCGGTTTCCGGAGAATTTAAATATTTTGCCCCTGACTTATCATCCTCGGCATATATTCTTGCCCCAAACCCTAAAACCCGGGATTTCACATCAAATATGGGGAAGATTATGCGCTTACGGAAACGGTCGTAATATCCGCCCTGGTCACGTAAAAGCACAAGCCCGGCTTTTTCCAATAAAGCCAGGCTTATACCTTTTGCGCGCAAATGTTCGATCAAGGCATCCCATTTATCAAGGGATAAGCCTATCTTGAATAATTTTAAAGTCGAATCATTTATTGCACGGCTTGCAATATATTCCCTGGCTTGGGATGATCCTCCGGAACTCAAGAGATTCTGGTAAAATGCCGCCGCCAGTTCGTTGATCTTGTAAAGCTGGGTTGAAAGCCCGACACTGCGGGTATTTAACCTTTCGTTATCCGGCAGGATGACCCCGGCTTTTTTGGCCAGGATCCGTACCGCTTCAGGGAACTCAATACGTTCGTAACGCATAAGGAATTTAAAAGCGTTTCCTGATTCCCCGCAGCCAAAACAGGTAAATATCTGTTTATCGGAGCTAACTACGAACGAAGGCGTTTTTTCATGATGGAATGGGCACGGCGCCTTAAAGTTCCGGCCGGCGCGTTTAAGCGGTATATATCCAGAGATAAGCTCAACTATATCAATACGGCTAAGGATATCATCGATGATTATATCAGGAATGAGGCCTTGCATTTTTATTGGACTTCCTTTTGTAAATTTCGCTCGATCCGATTAAACCCGGAACAACTGATCACCTGGAGTTTCTCATCCCTTTGGATATTATCCAGGAGAAGATTAAGACCTAATGTATCCGATGATATATGCCCGGCAATAATCACATTAAGGTGGGCGTTCTTGGCGTTTTTAAAATGTTCAGAGCTTAAATGCATGCAAATTAAGGTACGTACCCCTGCCTTGTAAAGCTTGTCGTAAATATCTTTATGGCCTTCGGTTCCTCCGGTCATTTCGATCAAGATTTTTCCTGCTGTCCGCTTAGGAGAACCAATGATCGAGCAGGGTCCGGCGTTGTTATCCTTTGCAATACGGTATTCGGGAATAGTCATGAGGATGTCCAGAATATCCTGAATGGTTCGCGGTTTTTTTCTTTGCATCAGATGATTAAGAAAAGCAAATACATGGTTGTCCGCAGGGGTATGCAAACAGATAAACGGCATATTCAATAACCTTGCCGTATCTACCGCGCGGGTATGGTTATTAGGCAACAGGCTGCGATGTACCTGTCTTTGCCGCTCTTGTATAAGAGCATCGGATAGATCATGGGAAACACCTATTTTTCGCAATATTTCTGCCTGCATCTTGATTATTTTGTACAAGGCAGCATACGCCTGTCCCTCCGGATGATGTGCGATCACCAGGTCCAGGCCTTCCCTTGAACGTATCCTGTCAGCCAGCAATAATTCTGGTGATTCCATATCTATCCCGACAAGGACCTTTTTTACCTGTGTATTCGGATCTCCGTAAAGTATAGCGCTGTCCTCAAAAGCGGTTGCATGTTTGCGGGGATCGTTGGCGGAGCCAAATTTTACCGCCAGGTTGTATAGTTCTGACAATTTCATTAGTTTAAAAGGCTGTTTTCGGTTTCTTGAATGTTGGGGTTATACCCTTCATTTGCCGAGAATTTAGAGAAAACACTGTTCCACATTGCCCGGTAAGTGTTGGGGGCAATTGAAATAATGCTTTGGTTTAAAGCCGCGCTTTTGACACTATCCGCCAGGTAAGTGATCGTAGAAATAAAAACCGCATAGGCTAAAATACTGATCAATAATGTCCCCCGCAATCCTCCCAGAAGCAGGCCACCCCAGCGATTTAAGAATGAGATCGTTTCCAGTTTGATCAGTCTCATGAAAATCAGGCGAAACCCGACAAAAATCAGGTAACCGGCGGATGCCAGGAACACAAAAGCAATGAAGTTCATGAAATCCAGGGGGATAGCTTCTAACGCCAGGCGGTGAATAGCAAAATCAGCTAAATTCGTGTAATAATGAAAAGACAGATAAACTGCGCACATTGTGCCGGCAAGCTTAAAGGCCTCAATGGCAACCCCGGTATTCATCGCAATGTAACAAATCCGCAAGAATAATATGATCAGAAAAATGTCAAACCACTTCAATTGCGCTAAGATATTTTGCTCCATAGGGTTCCTTTCTGATTATAATCCAAAATATCGTAAAGTATAGCATATACATAACTTAGTGTCAAGGTAAGCGCTTTCTTTTTCCGGGTCTTTTTGGGGTTTTAAAGGTGCTGGATTACTCCAATTTAAAGGAGATCAGGACATTAAATGACAGTTGCGGGTAATTTAATTCCTTGGGAAAATCCGGAAAAGGAGTGGCTTGATTTATACTGCGCAAAGCGGTTTCCCTAAGATATGGCGTCAACAAGGATTTTTCTTCAATTACTTTGACAGCTTTAAGCGCACCGTCACTGGATACAATGAATGAAAGATACACCTCTCCTTCTTCATTCCGGTTATGGTTTTGATAAGCAGAGCGCCGGATCTTCTCGCGCACGATCTGATAGTAGCTTATATAAGAAGGATTGCCGCTTTTATCCATATCTATCGGTGGAAGGGAGATGGTCTTTTTAAGGACACTGGATCCGCTGTTAACCGCTTTTATAAAAGCCGGCTTATTGACCGCGGAATCAGCCAATAATATCTCCTGGCTTTTGACCCGGATATCATTTCTCTCCTCACTGGAAAATTGCGGGGGGATTTGATCGTTGATCGTAATCTTTGAGGGAAGTTTAAGGAATTGCTCCTGGTCACGGTGCGCCGGCATCTTTTTTTCATGATTGTTTGAAGGGGGATCGGATTTTACATATTTGAGTTGGGGTGTTTTATCCTTTATCCCACGGAATAAAAGGTGGAATCCCGATTTTTGCGATAAAACAACCAGGTGCAGTATTAAAGAAACAAGCAATGTCTTTAAAAGTAAGCTTCTGTATTTCATAGTGAATAAATTTAGCATAAATAAACGCCTCTATCAAGACCTTTATATCGTAAAGGGGAGGGTATATTCCCCTCCCCTTTTTCTTACTGATCAAAAGCTAAAATTCGCATTTAATGCCGTTAGTAATGGAAAACCCCGGCATAGGATAATCACGGATAACCTGGTACTTTTTCGCTAAAAGGTTATCTACGGTCATATAATATGTAAAGTGTTGGCGGAATTTCTTTGACAAATTAAACCCCATCACGAAAAAAGGCTTTACCTTTACGGTATTTGCCGCATCATGGTATCTTTGTCCGGTAAACTGCGTTTTTACTTCAAAACTAAAATTACCCGGTAGTTTATACTTAAGAGAAAAATCCACTTTGTTCTTTGGCTGGTATATCAGCTCTTTATGGAGCTTTTCATCGATTGCCCTTAAAAAGGTGTACCCCAAATTGGCCTGGATATGTTCGGATATGAAAAACTGGCTTTCTAATTCAATCCCATCGATTACCGCAGAACCGACATTTCTCGGCTGCCAGACACCGGCCTCTTCTGCCCAATTGATTAATTGGCTGTATTTATTCCGGTAATAGGTGATCCCGGTCAGGATATATTTATTAATCTTAAGATCGAAACCAAGTTCTGCGGTTATGCCTTTTTCTGGTTTTATATCCGGGTTGCCCCGGGCCCAGCCTTCATCCGGCCAATAAAGGTCATTGAATGTCGGGGCGCGAAAAGAACGGCTGACTACTCCGTGCACCGTATTGTCATTGAGAAAACGGTAAAGGAAGCTAAAACTTGGGTTGAATTCAGTGCCAAAATTAGAATAATCATCAACTCGTCCGCTAAGCGAGATCTTTAATTTCCTGAACAAATCGAATTCATTATTCAAATACCCTGCCTTAACGTCATATTTATGCTTTGCTGAACTGGTGCTATCGTTAAGGTTGGAGACATAATTCAAACCGCAGATCAATTGATAAAATTCGGTGAATTTCTTGTTTAACTGGAGATCGCTTCCCTTTACCTTGGTGGTATGGGTACTTTTACTAAGGGGGATATCGAATATTGACCCCGCGGAATTCTCGATGAACTCAAGCCGGTCATAATTATTATATATCCTGGCCTTAAATTCAGAGGTTAGTTCCGGTTTAAAACTCCAGTTCAGATCGACGAAATTCTTAAGGTTTTTTTGTTTATCATCAGTGTCCGGGGCGCTAATTGGGCCTCTGGCACCGGTAAAGCTGTTAAAGAATCCGCTGTTTACGCTTAATTTATTGCATTCGTTAAGGTCATACTCGAATTTAGCATTAAAATCCTTTTGGTTTAATTCGGAATTTGCGCGGAAACCTTGCGAACTTTGATATCCAAGAGTCAGAAGATAAGCAAGTTGTTTTAAACGGGCGCCTTGGGAAAGCCGTTCATTGTAAGTACGGAAAGTCCCAAAACTTGAAAAAACCTCGGTTTTCTGACCGCTTTTGGGCGGGCTCTTTGTAATTATATTGACTGTCCCTCCCATGGCACTTGTGCCATATAAGCTGGATCCCGCACCATGCATGACCTCGACCCGCGAAACATTATCCATGGGTATCAAGCTTAAATCCACCGCACCATCTCTTGGGCTGTTCATTGGACGGCCGTCAATTAAAACCAGGACCTGTGCATCGGTTGACCCGCGCATCCGTAAGTGCCGTGTTGCTCCCGGCCCGCCATAATTACTGATATCGAGTACATTGATCTTATTCAAGGCTTCTCCCAGGTCACCGGATTGGGATTGTTCAATATCAAGGGCAGTAATTATATCTACCTTACGGGCACTATCACGGCTACTTTGTTCTATTCGGCTGGGAGTAACTACGATCTCGTCTAATTCGATATTTTGCGCCTGAAGACTTACGGTAACGAAAAACAATCTTGCTAAAAGAAACAGAATGAAAAATTTATTCTTCATTTGAATATCCCTTTCCCTTCCCCAGAAGGTACTTTTCCAAAACCGATGATCGACCGGGCTCGTTTAGTTTGGACTAACATTACCGTTGCAGGGCAGCTCCTGGGATTATACCAGGAATTCCTTCATCAGTTCGGAGAACTAATTTTTATCGACTTGTTTATATTGCCGGATATCTAAAAACCAGTGTTGCCAAAAACCATTCTTTAATACCGGGATTGCTTCGGTTATCTCGATGCGTTTAGAGAATATCGGGCCATCCACGACTAAAGTATGAAACTCTCCTTTCTCTCCACAAGGGCAAACCCCTTTTTGTTTCAGCTCCCTCGCCAATTCCCTGGATATGGAGCGGCCAAGGAATTCTTTTCCCATAATATCTGCTTTAGCGCTAACCACAATCGCAGTAAAACCTGAATCAAGGAACTCATCAATAACATCTTCCGCAGGCGCCTGCCATAAAGGTTCGATCGGTTGAATATTCAAATCATGGCATACCCGATCAACCCAGCTTTGGTGTTCCTGCAGATATATATCTCCAAAGACCATGGAATTTACTCCCTGCAGGATGAATTCATTGACCGCTTCTTTGAATTCTTCTTCATATTTATTCATATCCGCGGTCACCTCCTTTTGCGCGAGCGGGACCCCGATAAGTTCTGCCTGGAGTTTTAATATCTGGGATTCTAACCCATGGAAACATCCACGCTTGGATTCTTTTGAAACAAAGTTTAAAAGCGACTTTACCTCAACCCCTTTTTGTATGGCCTTATAATAGGCAAGACATCCATCTTTGCCTCCGCTCCAGGACGAAACAGCGATCTTACTGCTCATAAAGAACCTCTTTCTAAGACGTATACCATGAATAAAACCAAAACCTCACTAAGCTCTGATACTGCGCCGATAATATCTCCGGTTATTCCGCCGATCCGGTTTGTAATAAATCTACCGACTAATGCCACAAACGCGCCGAGCGTGACGAAAATAACCAGCGCCAGATATCCTGAAACTATAGTGGAAAAGATTAATGCCAGGGCCGAAGAAAACACTATTCTGCGTAATTTTGCGCCTTCAATCATGGTTTTGGCTTTGCCGGCTTTTCGTGCATAAGGGAATAGAAACATTAAAAAAACCATTGCCCAACGGCTTAAAATGCACATTAAGAACAAGCCATAAAATTTAAACTCTCCTGATAAAGCCAGGATAAAGGCAATTTTTAAAAGCAATACGCAAAACATGCCTAAAACGCCCATTACCCCAGCATGGTGATCACGCATAATCTCAAGCATTTCATCTTTGGGGCGTTGGCTTAAAAGCGCGTCAAATGAGTCAGACAAACCATCCAAATGGATCCCTGCGGTGAGTATGGCCAGGGAAACTACCAGTAAAATAGCAATTGAAAGCTGCGGTAGTAAAAGAAACTCGAGAAAAACATTCAGACAGGATAAAATACCGGCAAGCAATAAGCCGACTGCCGGGAAATAGATTACCGACCGGGCAAATGATTTTTCATCGAATTTTCGCGATTTGACCGGAATCGCGGTCAAAAATTGCAGTGCAATCAGGAAATCAGGCATTTTTATATCTTTTGTGAAACGTGCGCACTTTTAAAAGTAGCCATTTCTGATAAAACCTTTACTGCTGTCTGGGCCAAACTAATCCCTAAAGCCGCACCCGTGCCTTCACCAAGGCGTAAGTCCAGGCTTAAAAGCGGGTTAAGGCCAATATGTTTTAAAATCACCTTGTGCCCGATTTCTGCGGAACAGTGAGAAGCGATCATATACTCTTTTACTTTAGGTTTGATATGAAAAGCAATTAATGCTGCAGCGGAAGAAATAAAGCCGTCGATTACTACCGGGACCTTGTGTGCGGCAGCCGCCAGGATTATTCCCACTAACCCGGCGATCTCAAACCCTCCGACTTTGGCTAAAACATCTATTGGGTCTTTAGAATCTGGCTTATTCAGCCGCAAAGCTTTTTTTATCACTTTTATTTTGTTCTTCATTGCTTGAGAATGCAACCCGGCCCCTTGTGCCGTAACACTTTCAACCGGTTTGTTTGTAAAAACCGCAGTAATACAACTGGAGGATGTCGTGTTGCCAATCCCCATTTCTCCTGTGCCGATTATATCCATGCCTTTTTTAAGTTCTTCTTCAAAGATCTCGATGCCGGCGTAAATTGACTTAAGCGCTTCTTCTCGGGTCATTGCCGGGCCAAGAAACATATTTTTTGTGCCAAAAGCGATTTTTTTATCAACAAAACAGGATTTACGGGATATTATCTTTTCGGCAACTCCAAGATCAGCTACTACCACTTTAGCTCCGATATGTTTTGCCAGGACATTTATTCCGGCAGTGCCATTCAAGAAATTGTACACCATCTGCGCGGTAACCTTTTTAGGATAAGCACTGACTCCTTCATCAGTAACTCCATGGTCAGCCGCCAGCGTAAAAATAACTATATTTTTGATCTGTGGCTTGATCTTACCGGTAATTCCGCTGATTTGTTTCGCTAATTCTTCTAATCTGCCCAAACTCCCTTGTGGTTTGGTTAAACTATCCAGGTGTTTCTGTGTCTTGGCCATTGCTTTGGTATCTAAGGTTGATATCTTTTTTGTGACCGCCAGGATTTTATCCATTAATTATCTCCATGCTTTATTTTATTATTTTTGATCCGGGAAGGAATGCCAGAAACCATAAAATAGACCTCATCCGCCATTTTAGCAACTATTTGGTTCACACTCCCGGAAATATCCCTAAAACCTCGGGCCAGCTTATTAGCCGGGACTATTCCTAAACCGACCTCGTTTGAGACAATAATCACCCTGCTTTTGGTAAGGTTCAAGCTTTTAAGCAATTGCCGGGCCCTTTCTTCGATTAACAGCGGTGGGATTTTAGCTAAAAGCAAATTCGAGACCCACAGGGTTAGGCAGTCAATCACCAAACAATCAAATTCAGGATGTATTTTATCAAAGATATTTGCGATTTCTATGTCCTCCTCAAAAGTCTTCCAATGCGAAGGCCGGCACTCCCGGTGTCGGGCAATCCTTGATTGCATTTCCTTATCCAGCGCTTTGGCGGTAGCGATAAAGGCGACTTTGCGATATCGCAAGGCGAGTTTTACGGCAAAAGTACTTTTACCGCTTTTAGCTCCGCCTAAAATAAAGGTGATTTTACTCATTTGCTCAAATGAAGTGTATCGTTGAAAACCTTTAGCCTGGGTTTTCTCCGGCGATACTCAATTATGGTCAAACTTGCCGATTGAGGGATCCGTTCCCAGAACCGGTTTACTTTTAAAATACTGCTTAATAAGATGCTGATCGTTCCTCCGTGGCAAACTACCGCCACGGTTTTACCGGGATGCAGAAAAACTATTCTCTCAATTGCCCGAACTACCCTTTTACGGAAATCCCCTAAGTGCTCTCCTTTTGGGATCTTGCTTTTAAAAGGATTGTCCAACCATCTCTTAAAGGCGCGCGGGTATTTTTCCATAATCTGTTCATAGGTCAGGCCTTCAAAAACACCAAAATGCATCTCCCGGAGGTCTTTAATTACTTGAATAGAGTAATCCTGAAAAACGATCCGGGCGCTTTCTACCGCCCTTTTGCGGTCACTGCTGTAAACCTTATCGACTCTTGCGGTTTTAAACCGCTTATGCAGTTTTCTTACCTGTTTTATCCCTTCGCTATTCAGGCAAACATCCATGAACCCGCTGTATTTCTTCTGCCGATTAGCGGTAGTTTGGCCATGGCGGATCAAGATCAATTTAGTCGCCATTATTTCTCCTGGGGAACCAGCAAAACATATGGTTTATCATTAAGAGGATTGTCTTTTACCACTACAATTGTTTTATACACTGCTTCGATATTCTGATAGGTCAAAACAGACTTGGGATCTCCTTCTTTGAAGACTTTCCCCCGGGAAAGCAGAACTATCCGATTACAATACGCACCAGCTAAGTTTAGATCATGGATAGCCATTATAATGGTCAGTCCTTGATCACGGTTTAATCGTTTTAAAAGGTCAAGTATCTGGATTTGGTGCCCGATATCCAGATGGGCGGTAGGTTCATCCAAGAACAATAATTCAGGCTGCTGTGCAATGGCCTTGGCAATGATCACCCTTTGCCGTTCGCCTAAACTGATCTCTGTAATATTTTTTTCCTTTAGGTGCAGAGTATCCGTGATCTCCATTGCATGTTCGGCTATTTGGATATCATGCCGGGTTTCGGAGTACATCCTTTTAATATGCGGGATCCTTCCCAAAAGCACTATCTCGGCTACCAAAAACGGGAAATTTATTGCAGTTTCCTGCGGGACAAAAGCGGCTTTTTGGGCAAATGCTTTTAGACTTATAGAATTAACGGGGTGTCCTTTAAAAACGATATTGCCTTTGGTAAAAGCCAAGGCTCGGCTTAAAAGGCGCAGTAAAGTGGTTTTTCCCGATCCATTCGGCCCGATAAAACCGATAAAATCCCCTGGATTTACCTTGAATGAGAAATCCCTGATGATCTCGGAATGATAATATCCTCCAGAAAGATCATTTATTTCCAGGATCGGCTGTATGCTATTTAAATGGTTTTGCATAAAAAGTTAATCGCGTTTTTTCTTTTTTAATAAAAAAATAAATACTGGAGATCCGATGATCGCAGTAATTACTCCGATGGGGATCTCTAAAGGAGGATAAATAGTCCGGGAAATAAGATCGCAAAATACCATAAATACCGATCCTCCGATACATGCCACAGGGATCAAGGTTTTATGGTTTGACCCCGAGACCAACCGCACCATATGCGGGATTATCAATCCCACAAATCCGATGATACCCGATATACAAACTAAGCTTGCCGTAATTATTGCACTGGCCACAATTAGTATCTTTTTAACCATCTCGACATTGATCCCTAAATGAATGGCCTCTTCATCCGCGATAGCTATTGCGTTTAATTCCTGGGCAAAGGCATAAATCATCAATATTGAGCAGAAAACTATTAACGACACAATAAAAATAAGCCCGGGGTTTGTGACTTGAAAACTTCCCCACAGCCACCAAAGCATTCCATGCATGGCTTCATCCGGGGATATTGAGACTAAGAACACGATCAATGCGGAAAACGCAACCGAAACGATCACCCCGGAAAGGATCAATGACTGGTCCGGTATCGAGCTGTTCTGCCGGGCGAGATTATAGACTAAAATAACGCTTAGGATCGCCCCTGTAAAAGCTATCATTGGAACATAGATCCAGGAAACCCCAAGGACGATCGCAGCAATTGCCCCTAATCCTGCGCCGCTGGAAGTACCTAAAATATATGGCTCCGCCAAAGAATTGCGTAATATCGCCTGCAGTACTATACCTGATACAGATAATCCAGCTCCTGCGAAAACCGCCAGAAATACCCGCAAAAAGCGTAAATGGAGTATTGATTGATTTTCTGCCAGGAAAAGCTTGTTTAAAGGTAAATCTACCGCGCCTTTAATCATTCCTGCGGACAGAACTATCAACAACAGGCCCAAAAGCAAAAAGATTATTTTCTTAAAACGCATTTTTCATATATTTGCCGTACACCTTCGACAACCCGCGGTCCCGGCCTAAGCAACAGATCAGGGTTTATGTCGTCATATATCCGGTTATTTTTCACCGCAGAGATATCTTTCCAGCCTAATCGTGCCGCGACCGTTCTTTTTGGATCATTCTTTTGCATATAAGCCAGGATTATGCAATCAGGATTATGTTTAATCACTTCTTCCGGGCTGAAAACACTATATTGCCTTTTTAGATCACTGGCGATATTTATCCCGCCTGCCAGATCCAAAAGTTCGTTAATAAATGAATTTTCTCCTGCGGTCATTAATGGGGCATCCCAGAATTCAATGAATATCTTGGGCCGGTCCTGAATAGGGATAGCCACGGTTATAGCCCGTATTTCTTCTAACTCTTCGCTCATTTGTTTTACCAGGATCTGCGCGTTGTATTCATATCCGGTAATTCGGCCAATATCCAGGATAGAAGAAAACATTTCCTGGATGGTTTGAGGATCAGCAACATAAACGTTCATGTTCAATTGTTTGAGTTGGGCAATAACCGGGGCTTGCTCCAGCCCAGTGCAAAAGATATAATCAGGCTTTAAGAAAAGGATCTTTTCGATATTGGGTGAACTAAAATCCCCCACATCCTCTTTGCTTAAGGCTTCAGGCGGATAGTTACAATGGCTGCTTACCCCTATTATTTCCTTCTCTAATCCTAAAGCAAAAAGGATCTCTGTGGTAGATGGGGCTAAGGATATATAACGAGCTGCGGCATAGGCTTTAGCCGATAATAGGAAAACGATACAGGATAAAATTAAAATATGCCTTTTCATTTTAGGAAACAAAAAACCCGCCGTTTTTTTTCTGGCGGGTTGCACCCTTTTTGCTTGGCCCTTTTCCACGAGGTAAAATCTGCTTTTCTATAGACAGGTATTCTGACTTTCCGGATCCTCGGCGCCTTCCCGCCTCATGTTTACATATAAGACAGTGGCATATTCAGCCTAAGATAGCTTACCCGGATTACAGCAGCGGGACTGTGCCTGATTCTCACAGGCTTCCCTGAATCTATATTTAAAATGTCAGTGTTATACTATACTAACCGCTGGTTAATGTCAAGGTTATTTTATCTTAAAACTCGATTCCTTTTCGCGCCTTTATGCCTTTTGTATAATAATGCTTGATCGGCTTTATTTCGCTTGTCAGGTCTGATATCCTGATGATTTCCGGATGCGCGTTTCTACCGGTAAGGATCAATTCAACCCCGGAGGGAGTGGATTTGATCATATTTAAAACTGCTTTTAGCGTAAGAAGCCCTACCTTTAAGGCGACATTTATTTCATCCATGACCACAAGGTCATATTTCTTGCTTCTTAACTGTTCAGAAGCCACTGTCAATCCATGTAAGGCCAATCTCTTTTCCTTCAAGGTAGGAATATTCTTAACAAAACACCCCCCCCCAAATTGTTCGATCTTTATTCCCTTGATTTTACTTAAAGCTTTGATCTCCGAACATCTCCGGGCTTTCATGAACTGTGCAATATATACCTTTAATCCTGCACCGGTTGCCCGGATGGCTAAACCTAATGCCGCTGTAGTCTTTCCTTTGCCGTTTCCCGTATATACCTGGATCATTTCGTCTTTTTACTCCACATTTCCCTGCATATCAGCCGGATAAATCGTAAGGTATCGATAAAAGGATTGATCTGGCTCTTTTCCCCCTGATAGACTGTCTTTATTTGTATGGACTCTATCTTAAATCCTAATCGTGCGGCTTTGATCAGGATCTCGGATTCCGTATCGTAATTAGAGGTATTTAAAACTAATTTTTCTAAAACCCCGCGTTTTATAAGCCGGTAACCGCATTGGGTATCCGCAATGTCCTGCCCCACCATGAGCGAAATTATCCAGGACATGAACTTATTTGCCAAGACCCGTAAACCCGGCATATTCATCCTTTGTACCATGCGGTTCCCAATAACAATTCCATTATCGGAGTAAACAGCAGTCTTAATAAAGTTAGGGATCTCTTCTGGTAAATGCTGTCCATCTCCATCCATTGTGATAACCGCATCAAAATCATGTTTTAGCATATAATTAAACCCGGCAATCAGCGAGGTTCCCTTTCCTTGGTTTTTGCGGTTTTTAAATACTATCGCACCGTTTGCCTCGGCAATTTCAGCAGTATTGTCCTTCGATCCATCATCGATAACCAGGACTTCAGGACAGTGCCGGCGAACACCGGACACTAAAGGTGCGATCTCCTTAGATTCATTATATGCCGGGATAACCACACATATTTTCATTAAATCCAAAACCTCCTGAACATATACCACTGATCCGGATAGCGCCTTATATATTCTTCAAATATCTGTTTGTAATGCATGATCAGATCTCTGATCTCCGTTTTTTTATCCTGCGTTGGCTGGATTTCAAGCGGTTTCTCAAATCTTAAAGTAAAAGTATCATCCGGGTTCCTGAACATAAATCCTGGGATGATCACAGCCCCGGTCTTTACTGCAAATGCCGCTGCCCCCTCCGGAAATATTGCCTTTTTGCCAAAGAAATCTATGATTATGCCGTTTTCCGTAAAATCCCTGTCTCCCACCAACGCCAAAACCTCATTTTTCCTTAAAATGCCCATGCATTGGCGGACCGCTTTGCCAAGGGGAATGACCTTCATTCCTTTGCTTTGGCGTTGATGGTTAAAAAAATCGTTTACCTTTTTATCTTTATGCGGGAGTGCCACCGCAGAAAAAGGATACCCTAAAAGGGCAATTACGACTCCGCCCAACTCCCAATTACCGATGTGGGCAGTCAACGTAATTACCCCCCGGCCTTTGGATAAAGCCTCATCCAGGTATGCCTTGTTCTCAATTGTAATATTCTGTTTTATGTATTTTGCATCTAAGAGGGAGAATCTGAAGAAATCAACAAGGTACTTAGCGAAATTACGGAACATGGACCTGCGGATCCGGTGAATGGATCGGATATTGCGTTCCGGGAATATCGCCTTAAGGTTGTTTTCTACTGCCGCTTTATCCGCGCGGGCAAACAGATAATTTATATCCGAGACAAATACCGCAAAGGCATATGCTAGCTTTAGCGGAAGAGCTAAAGCTACAAATTGACCAAGCCGGTAGATCAGATAGTTAAGCATGGCACAAGAAATAGGTTAGATTAGCGTTTAATATTAAGCAAAAACCTCGCAATATCCATACTGGCGTAAGGCTTACTGATTTTTTCGGCGGATTCACGCATTAAGGCCAATTTTTCCGGTGAAGAAAAAACATCGCCTACCGCCAAATAGATCTTTTCCAGATCGTTGACTTTGATCGCGGCTTTGCTTTGCGTTAAATAAATGGTATTATTCTCCTCCTGCCCAGGGATCGGGCTAATGATCAGCATAGGCAGCTTTTTTGCCAATGCCTCTGCAGTAGTAATTCCTCCCGGCTTAGTAATAATGATATCAGATACTTCCATCAGCTCATGTATATTGCTGGCATATCCAAAAAGCATTATTTTCTGCCGGTACTGTTTTATCTTTCTTTTTAATGAGCCGTAAAGGCGCTTATTATTCCCGGTAATGACGATTTCCTGCACCTTTGTGTCTAATTTTTCCAGCGAGGCAACAATGGTCTTGATCGGCCCCAGTCCCTGTCCGCCTCCCATAACCAGGAGTATAGGCAAACCAGGATCAAGGTTTAGTTTTCGCAAGATCTCTTTTTTATCAACTTTGGAGGTAAATTTAGGGTCGCATGGTATTCCCATGGGTTTTATTCTATTCTCTGGGATACCTTTCTTTGCCAGTCGCTCTCCGACTTCTTCTGATGGAGTAATATAATACGATACGTTGTCGTAAACCCAGTAGGAATGCGGGATATAATCAGTCAGCACAGAGACTAAAGGCAGGTCGGAATTATAAATTTTCTTGTAATCGGCAACCATCCCGCAAGGAAAGGCCTGGGTGCAAACCACTATGTCCGGATTGAACTTATTAAAAAGGTTCTTTAATTTAGGCGAGTTCATCTTATGGATAGTTTCTTTTATCTTTGCCAGTTTTTTTATCACCGCTGGGTTATCATAAAGGTAATCCCAAACTTGCGGGGTCCTTTTAATAACCGCCATATAAAGACGGTTAATTATTTTCTCGGATATGGGGTTTGTATAATTAAACGCGTTAATATTCATTATCTCGGTATCATGCGAAAGCATACGCAATGATTTCTCGATAGCCAGTGTTGCACTGTGATGGCCGGAGACTTCGGAAATATACATCAAGATTATGCGTTTGCTGGCCATTTTTCTAAATTTTTCCCTCTTTAGCTAATTCCAGGAATGCATTGACGACCTGCGGGTCAAATTGTGCCCCCGACTTACTCTTTATCTCCTGGACGGCGTCTTCGTAAGACAGGGCTTTACGATAAGCCCTGTCGGTTGTCATGGCATCAAATGCATCGGCAACAGCGATAATCGATGCAATAAAAGGTATCTGCCTGCCCTTCAATCCTTCCGGATAGCCTGTGCCGTCATAGCGTTCATGGTGGTATTTTACCCCTAAGATCGCCTCTTCCATTTCAATGATCGGTTTTAATATCTCTGCACCCAAAAGCGGGTGGTGGCGGATTTTATCCCAATCATCTGCACTTAGAGGTTCAATTTTATTCAAGACAGTTTCCGGGATCCCGATTTTACCAATATCGTGCAGCAATCCGGCAATATGCAGATGGCCAAGGAATTTCTCATCAAGGATCTTGCTGTTCACTTGAGACAATTTCTTGGCGATGGCAATACTAAGGCTTGTTACCCGCTCTGTATGCCCGCGGGTATAATGGTCCTTGGCATCGATCGCCGCAGCCAGGGTCACGATCGTATTTATAAAAAGACGGTATTTACGCGCCATTTCCAGCTCAAGATCTTTGAACAATTGAGCATTACGCACCGCCATAGCCACATCAGAAATAAGGGCATTAAAGAAATCCAGTTCTTGCCGGCAGAATTTCTTGGAGTTATTCTTTTGCCCCATCAGGAAAACAGCCAGAAGCTCATCACGGAAATAACAAGGGATACACAATACGGCATTAAAATCATCCATTTGCGCCCTGGCACGCTTAAGCAGTCTTTGCATATTAATCCTGCTGGTCGGGCTTGATTTTGTGGTTAACATCCCTGTGCACTTGCCTTGCAAAGGCAGGTTATTGCATTTATACTCCCGAAAGAACTTGATAAGCGGGCTGTCATTATCCAGCCGGATAAATCCTGCGGGGATCTTTTGCCCTAAACATCCCCGGGAAACATTCAAAATATAGCTATCCGTATTTCTTTGATGCAGCAGTATTCCCGCATGCCGAACATTGATTTTTTCGACAATCATGCGCGCGATCATCTTGATCAGAAAGTCCGGTTCATGGACCAAGATCATATTCCGCGCCGCATTTTCCAGTTCTCTTTTATAATTGATCTTCATTTCAACAGGAATCGATCAAGTTATTTCCTTTAAAACGATTTTTTCTAATTCTTCCATTACCAGCGGCTTATGGATATAATCAAATGCCCCCAGCTGCCGGCATCTATCAAATGCATCTTGATCTTCGGGTTTTTGGCCGGTAACCATCACCACCTTGGCATCAAGGTTCTTTTGCCGTATACGTTGGAGTGTTTCTACTCCGTCGATCCCAGGAAGGCTGATATCCAACAAGATCAAATTCGGGAGGATCCGTTCCATTACTGCCAAAGCTTCTTCTCCGCTGGCAGCGGTTAAAACATCGATTTTACGCCTGCGGAAGAAATTCGCCGCGAATTCCCGTATATCGATCTCATCATCTACAATCAACAAGGTTGGCATGACCAGGCTCCTGGCGATAAAGTAATATTTATTATACCATTTAACATTCGGGAATCAACAGGATTATGGAGAGGCCACCTTGTTCCATTTGATCAACTTAGCTGTCTTTAAACTCCCCAAAAGGAAGGAAAACATATTAAGCTCAATTCCAGGAAATTGTTTTTCTGCCAAGGCCACCCCTTGATCAAGGGCAAGGTAAAGGCGCCACTTATCCGGTACTTCCACACTTGCCTTCGTTCGTTTCTCGATCTCGCTGATTGCTTCAGCCACAAATGATGTCTTCTGGTATACCGTTATTCCTTTCCAATCCACGCTGGATAATTGATATCCGTTCCAACGGCTTTTTTCTAAAGGAAAAAAACACACCGCAGGAGGATACGATAGATCATATGCATAGGCCTTCTGTGCGTCCGTAGTCTTGTTTTTTTGAGCATAAGCATTATTTAAAGATGCCGAAAAGAAACAAATAATCAGTATGCTGGTCAGTCTTATCCGCATTTTATCCTAAATCTAACAACTAAATCCGGGGAATCGCCTTTAATGCCAGTTCTACCGCGCTCTCAACGTCGCTCATACTAAAAACACTTGTTGCGGAGTGTAAATACCGGGTAGGGATGCTTAAAACTCCAGTCGGAATACCGGCACGGTTCATATATATCATCGCTCCGTCAGTCATGCCGCCTTCGATTATCGCGATTTGAAATTTTATATTATTCTTTGCCGCTTCCCCAATTAGAAGATCCCGGGTCTTTTCATTTACCATTACTCCGCGTCCCGAGGCCTCTACAATCGTGATTGCCACCCCTGCGCCTAATTTTAACGGTGACTCCTGCTCATTTACATGCGGGGTATCTCCGGCAATCGTGGTATCAAGAACTAACGCAAAATCTGGGTCGATTTTAAAAGAGGCAGTCCTGGCCCCTTTAAGTCCTACTTCCTCCTGGACTGTCGCAGCCGCAAATATCTCGGCGTCGCAGTTTACTCTTTCCATGATCTTTATCAAGGCATAGCAGCCAATGCGGTCATCCACCGCCTTAGAATAAAACAAATTGTTTCCTAAGGCGCCGGTATTAGGCTCAAAGATTATCGGGTCGGCAATCGATACTTTTTTCAGAGCTTCCTCTTTACTTTGGCAGCCGATATCGATAAACATATCCTCATATTTCAATGGTTTCTTTCTTTCTTCTTCCTTAAGCAAATGGATGGATTTAGTGCCGATGATCCCTGTCAAGTCGCCGTTTTTTGCTTTTATCACCACACGCTGCGCAGGTAAAACCCGGTCATCTATCCCGCCGATCTTAACGAAACTAATGTATCCATCGTTATTTACATGCTTGACCAATAACCCGACCTCATCCATATGCGCGGCGATCATGATCTTCTTTTTTCCGCTTCCTTTGCGCGCGATCACATTGCCCATTTTATCAATAAAGGCATCTTCGCAGATCCGGCCCAATTCTTCCAGCATGATTGCCGAGATATCTTTCTCATACCCAGACACACCGGAAGCATTCAATATTTTTTTCAACAGCTCATCCATTTTTTTACCTCCGCAAATATTATACTACAAAAAAATAAAAATGATACCCTGTTTTTTTTAGGCTAAAGTAAAATATGGAAAGAGAAAAACTGGGTGTCTTTGAGGCAACGGTAGGATTAGAACCGCCTTAATAATTCTTCTCGGTCATGATGGTACGCAATACGATCGGCACAGGATTCAGGCTTTTTTCGTCAAAGAATACCCCGACCTGGTATTTATTCTGACTGGATATATTCGACCAGATGACCCTTCCCTTACGGTAGATTTTTTCCCCATTATCTGACATTTTAATAAAGATCTCCAGCTTATACCCGGCCAAAAGAGGTTTATCACTTATTAAACGCAGGCCTTGGGCGCTTATATCCTTTGTTTGGCCATCGATCTTTTTTTCGGAATACATATCAAAACAATTGACGCAGAGTGTCAGGGGAAAACGCGGGCATAATCTTCGTTCAATAAACCCATGGTTAGGCATACGTCTTATTTTCTCCCGGGAATTGCTTTCAAAGCCCAGTTTATTCTGTCTAAATAAAGATTAGCTTGTTTTAAGGATTATTTCAATATTATCTTAAAAGGAGAAGAAAGCGTTTACAAATCCGAGTAAAAAAGGTATGCTGGGCGGCTATTTTCGCAGGGTTTCTTTGAACTTCTTGGTTAATGCCGGCAGGATCTGGAAAAGATCCCCAACAATGCCATAGGTGGCGATCTTAAAGATGGGTGCTTCGGGGTCTTTATTGATTGCAATGATTATTTTTGAGGAAGACATCCCAACCAGGTGCTGAATTTGGCCGGATATACCGCAGGCGATATATATTTTGGGCGCAACGGTACGCCCGGTCTGGCCAACCTGATGGGAGTAAGGTTTCCAGCCGGCATCGACGGCAGCACGCGATGAACCGACAGCACCACCCAATACCGCGGCCAGATCTTCGATGAGTTTAAAATTCTCTTTAGCCTGCAACCCCCGGCCGCCAGAAACAATTATATCGGCCTCTGTTATGTTTACCAAGGACTCTACCTCTTCAACGATATCCAGAAGCTTGGTTCGGGAGAAGTATAATGCGCTATCGAAACTCTCCTTGATCACCTTGCCTTTTCTATGCTTGTCCGCAACCATTGGCTGCATTACCTTATGTCTGACCGTAGCCATTTGTGGGCGGTAATTTGGACTAATAATCGTCGCCATGATATTACCGCCAAAAGCAGGGCGGGTTTGCAGCAATATCTTTCTTTGCGTATCAATATCCAGTCCAGTGCAATCGGCAGTAAGGCCGGCCTTGATCTTTATCGCGATCCTTGAGATCATTGATCGGCCAATGGCAGTTGCCCCGCACAGAAGGATCTCCGGCTTATACTTTTTAATCAACTCTACCAGGATATTAGTATAGGGCTCATCCTGGAAATTGGCGATTTCAGGAGATTCAACCAAATAGATATTATCCGCGCCATGCCAAAACAACTCATCAATCTGGTCATCTAAATTGTGCCCGATCAACACCCCGCTTACCTGGCAATTAAGTTTTTTTGCCAATTCGTGCGCCTTGCCCAGAAGTTCATAAGAGATTGATTGTACCTTGCCGTTTTTCTGTTCCACAAATACCCATATTCCCTTATAATCCTTAATATCAGGAACCTCGCATACGACAGGCGGCCTTTCCAGCAATATTGCCTTAAATTTACAAATATCGACACATGCCCCGCAAAGATTGCATTTATTAAGGTCGATGCAGCACTTTTTATCCATGAGTCTGATTGCATCAAAAGGGCAAACTTTAACGCAGATTGAACAACCGGTACATTTCTCGGAAATAATTTGGATCGGCATGCTTAATGAACCTCGTCTTTAATTAAAGCTACTAATTTCTCGGTAATTTCATCCGTTTCCCCGGTAATGATCTGGCCTCCTGTCCGATGCGGTGGAGTGAATATCTTCACTACCTGGGTAGGAGAACCGCAAAGCCCGATACTCTGCGGATCAAGATTAAGCTCTTTTTGGGTTAAGACCGTAATCTTGGCGCTTTTTGCTCGCATCATCCCTTTTAGCGAAGGCAGGCGCGGATCGTTGATCTCCTTAACCACGGTGATCAAAACCGGAAGAGGGGTTTCAATGATTTCATACCCTTCCTCCATCATTCGCTCTACACGCATGGTTTTAGCGGTTATCTCTTCGATTTTCTTCACATACGTAATTTGCGGGATATCCAAATGAGTGGCTATCCCTGGTCCAACCTGCGCGGTATCACCATCAGAAGCCTGTTTTCCGCAAATGATCAGGTCAAATGCACCAACAAGCTTAATCGCCCCTGCTAATGTATAGCTGGTTGCCCAGGTATCGCTGCCGGCAAAGGCACGGTCACAAACCAGATATCCTTCATCCGCACCTAAAGAGATCGCCTCCCGTAAAGCTTCTTCAGCTTGCGGAGGCCCCATACTGATAACGATAACTTTACTGCCGGAAAATCGTTCTTTTAACCGGACCGCCTCTTCGATCGCATACATATCAAAGGGATTGATTATTGACTTTACCCCCTGACGGATCAAAGTATTGGTTTCAGGATTTATCTTTACCTCGGTAGTTTCCGGGACCTGTTTTATGCAAGCAATGATATTCATTTTTGAGTTTTATTGTGCCGCTTCTTTTATGACCGCTTTGCCAATTATATCTCTCTGGATCTGGTTTGTCCCTTCATAGATCTGCGTGATCTTGGCATCACGGACATACTTTTCGATCGGGTAATCCTTCATATATCCATATCCTCCAAATATCTGCATTGCATCAAGCGTAACCTTCATCGCTACATCGGAAGCATACATTTTTGCCATAGCCGATTCTTTGGCTACCGAAGTTTTCCCCGCATCCACCATTCTGGCGGTAGCATAGACTAAGCCTCTTGCCGCCTCGATCCCAGTTGCCATATCGGCGATCATCCACTGTATCCCCTGATTGCTGGCAATAGACCGGTCAAATTGCCTTCTTTCTCTGGCATATTTAACGCATAAATCCAATGCGCCTTGAGCAATCCCCAAAGCCTGTGCTGCAACACCCGGACGGGACATATCAAATGTCTTCATCGTAACAATAAAACCCATGCCTTCCTTGGCAAGCAGGTTTGCCTTAGGGATCTTGCAATCGGTAAAAATAAGTTCTCTTGTCGAAGAAGCGCGGATCCCGAATTTATCTTCTTTTTTGCCAAAACTAAATCCGGGGGTACCTTTTTCGACAATAAAAGCCGATGCCCCGCGGGCACCCCGGGTTTTATCGGTCATGGCAATGACAACATAGGTTTCTGCATCACCGCCATTAGTAATGAAATGCTTAAGCCCGTTTAGAATATAATGATCGCCTTCTTTTTTGGCCGTAGTCTTTATTGCGGAAGCGTCCGAACCGGCCTCCGGTTCAGTGATCCCAAAAGCGGCGATCTTTTTTCCGCTGGCCAGATCCGGAAGGTATTTTTTCTTCTGCTCTTCATTACCGAAGAGAACGATCGGGAATGTCCCTAAAGCCGAGGCGGCATAACAAACGGCTACTCCTCCGCAGGCCTTAGACAGTTCTTCAGTCGCCAGGCACAGGTTCATAACATTTATACCCATTCCTCCGTAGGCCTCCGGGATAAACAAACCGAACAGCCCGGCATCGGCAATCACTTTGATCACCTCCCAGGGATACTCTTCAGTTTGGTCATATTTTGCCGCAACCGGCCGGATCTTTTCTTCTGCGATCTTACGCGCCAGGCCCTGCACCATGATCTGTTCTTCGCTTAATAAATAATCCATTTAACTACCTCCTGAAAAAAGTTCATATTCCATGAAGTGGATATACTACTACAAAAATGTTTATTTGGCAATATTTTTTAATAAGGCGACTTCCTGACAGTTGGGGAATTTGGGACAATTGATGCATTCAGCCCAGATTTTATGCGGCAGATGATCATGTTTAATACGCTTAAAGCCCAGTTTAGTGAAATATTTCACTTGATAGGTTAGAACAAATATCCTTTTTGACCCCAGTTGCCTTGCCTCATCAATACATGCCAGGATCAGTTCCCGTCCTATGCCTTTATTCTGCCAATCCTTATGCACCGCTACCGATTTTATTTCCGCCAGATCATCCCATGAAACGTGCAGTGCTGCAGTGCCCACAATCTTCTTTTTGTCTTCATATACCCAGAAGTCCCGGATATTTTCATACAATTCATTTAGTGACCTGGGAAGCATCAAGTTTTTTTCGGCAAAGGAATTTATCAAAACCTGCATTCCTTTTATGTCTTCGAGTTTGGCTTTACGTAACACGCAATTACCCCTTCTATTTAATTTCAGTTTTCTTGGCAACGACAACAATCCCAGTATCGGTAACTACGAACCGTTTGCGGTCTTCTTCAGAATCATATCCGATCACCATACCTGGAGGAATGGTAACATCCTTATCGATTATCGCCCTGCGGATTTTTGCGTATCTGCCTACATTAACACCTTCCATGAGGATAGAATCGGTAACCTGGGAATAACTGTTGACCCGGACATTTTGGGAAACTACTGAACGCTGCACCCTGCCGCCGCTTATAATACAACCGCCGGCAACCATAGAATCCAACACTAAGCCCACCCTTCCAGCAACCTCATCTCCGGAAAAAACAGTTTTGGCCGGTGGGAATTGTTCTTGATAAGTCCGGATAGGCCAATGCTGATCATAGAGGTTAAACACCGGTTCGATCTGGACAAGATCTAGGTTTGCCTCGTAATAAGCATCGATAGTCCCGATATCCCGCCAATACTGGGAACCTTTCTTATTCTCGTCATTGAAATTATACACACACACCTTATACCCTTTTTTGATCATCTGCGGAATGATCTCTTTGCCGAAATCATGAGCAGAGTTGGTCTTTAAGGCATCTTCATGCAACTCCTGCATTAAGACCGAATTCTTAAAGACATATATACCCATGGACGCATATACCTTCTCGGAATTATTGGGGATGGTTTTAGGCTTAACCGGTTTTTCCTCAAAACCGACCATTTTGCAGTCATTATTGACTTCAACTACTCCGAAATGAGTTGATTCTTTTTTATCTATCTCTACTACCCCTACAGTAAGATCGGCATCCAACTCGCGGTGAAAATCGATCATTGTATAGTAATTCATTTTATAAACATGGTCGCCGGCTAAGATCAAGACCTCATCAGGCCGGTCGCTTTCCAAGGTGTAAAGATTTTGGTAAATTGCATCTGCCGTCCCTAAATACCAGGTATCTCCCACCCTCTGTTGGGCCGGCAGTAATTCAATATATTCATCGAGTTCCGAGGATAAAATATTCCAGCCTAACCGGATATGCCTCTGTAATGATGCGGATTTATACTGGGTCAAGACATAGATACGGCGTAGTCCTGAATTGACGCAGTTACTTAAGGTAAAATCGATTATTCGGTAAATACCTCCGAAAGGAACAGCCGGTTTTGTACGGTCTTTGGTCAAAGGCCAGAGACGTTCACCCTTTCCGCCTGCCATGATAAAAGTAAGGACCTTCTTCATCATTTTATAAAAACCCCCATTATCCCCAATCGAACCATCATGACCGCAATTGCCGCTAATAGAATATACATGATCTTCGATATTGCTCTGGTGCCGTTAAGCCCCAGAAGTTTTATGATCATATCGGATTTAACCAAACTAAACCAGACAAAAACCATGTTTAACACTAAAGCTACAAAAGTTGGTGTCCGGCCATAAGTATCGCAAAGTATCAAAGTCGTTGTTAACACTGCCGGCCCGGTAATAAGCGGGGTTCCTAAAGGAAATACTCCCACGTCCTTATTTTGTGTGCTTCCGGTGATACTGCTTTTTTGTGCCCCTGGCATTAAAAGCCGTACCGCAATAATGAATAACAGCAAACCGCCGGCAATCTGAAAATCCGCAATAGTAATCCCCAACATTCTTAGCACGATCTTGCCTAAGAACATGAACACGATCGCCATTACGGTTGCCGTAACTACCGAATCAATAATGATCTTGTGTTTTTGTTTTTTTGAAACCCCGTCAACCAAAGATACAAAGAGCGGTATATTACCTATCGCATCTACCGCAACAAACAAGGGAATAAACGTTAATATATACGGCTCAAGGATTTTCATTACAAAGGTTATTATATCTAAGCCTTAAGAAAAATCAAGTAAAATACCATCCGTTGTCTAAACTGAACAATTAGCAGGCTATTTATTCTGTAGGGGGCGGTCGTGACCGCCCCCTAATCCGCGCATTAAATATTCTATTCTTGAGATACAGATAAAAGCGCTTGAGTATATGGATGAGCTGGATGTATAAAAATCTCATCAGCTGATGCGTTTTCAACAATTACGCCGTCTTTCATCACCATAACCTGATTAGCGATACGCTTGATCACCGCCAGGTTATGGCTGATAAAAATATAGGTTAAATTAAGTTTTTTTCTTAATTCAGAAAACAATTCCAGCATTTGCGCCTGGACAGTAAGGTCAAGCGATGAAATCGGCTCATCTAAAATAAGTAATTTAGGCTGACTTGCCAAAGCCCGGGCAATAGCGATTCTCTGGCGCTGTCCACCGGAGAATTCTTTAGGATACCGATTAACCATATCCGCAGTCAAACCAACCAGTCCAAGAAGCCGGACAACTTCTTCTTTTATGGCTTTAGGCTTTACGATCCGGTGAATAGCTAACGGTTCTGCGATTATATCTAATACCTTCATTTTAGGATCAAGGCTGTTATAAGGATTCTGGAATACCATCCCGGCATCTTTATGCAAATTACTGATTATTTTAGGGTTAAAAGTTATTTCTCCGGAATCAGCGGGTATCAACCCAAGGATGATTTTTGCCAGGGTAGTCTTTCCGGATCCTGATTCACCCACCAGTCCAAGCGTATCGGAACCTGCCAGAGAAAAACTTACACAATCCAGGGCTTTGAGTTTTCCAGAGTAACCTTTAAACATTCCCCGTTCGATAACGAAACTTTTTGAAATATTCTTAACATTAAGGATCATTTATTCTTATCGGCCTCATCTTTCATTGATCGATACGCTGTTTTCACAGCCTTCCGATTAATTCATACGCCTTGATCAGCTCTTTAGTGTGGAAATGCTGTGGGGCATTGAATATAGTATCAACTTTTCCTGATTCCACTATTTCGCCTTTATGCATCACGTAAATCCTGTCTGCGATATTCTTGGCAATAGACAAATTATGTGTGATAAATAGCAGGGAAAAACCAAGCTCATTTTTAAGTTCCAGGAGAAGCTGTAAAATCTGTGCTTCGATGGTTACATCAAGCGCGGTAGTCGGCTCATCGGCAATCAAAAGCTTAGGATTACAGGCTAAGGCCATGGCAATAAAAACCCGTTGATTCATTCCTCCAGAAAGCTGATGTGGATAATCGAGAAATACCCTTGAGGGATCCTTGATCTTTACTCTATCCAGCAACTTTACCGCAGCATTATGCGCCTGAAGAAGGGTTTTATTCTGATGCAGAAGTATCGCCTCTACAATTTGGCTGCCTACGGTATAAACCGGATTCAGGAAACTGGCTGGTTCCTGGAATATATATGCGATCTGGCGGCCGCGGATCTTAGTTAGATCACCATCGCGTAATCGCAGCAGGTTATTATCCGCAAAGGTAATTTCTCCCGAAACAATCCGGGCATTTTCTGGAATAATCCTGCCGATTGACCGGGCAGTTATGGTTTTTCCCGATCCAGATTCTCCTGCGATTACCACGGTCTCATTCTCTGCAACATCTAAATTAACATTCCTTACTGCTACAAAAGACTGCTTAGGCAGGTTAAACTCAACCGTTAATTCCTTTATCTCAAGTAACTTATTCATCGTTTCTTTTATCCCTTCACTACTCCTCCAGTATCCTTTTTAATCCTTCGCTTAGGAAATTAAATCCCAGGATAGTAACTAAAATCGCTAGCCCCGGGAATAAAGTTACCCACCAGGCGACCCCAAGAGTAGATTTAGCTTCGATCAGAATATTCCCCCAGCTTGAAACCGGCGGCTGCACCCCTAAACCTAAAAAGCTTAATCCTGATTCCAGTAAGATCGCGCCGGCAATCCCTAAGGTGGCATTAACTAACACCGGACCAATGGCATTCGGCAAGAGATGCCGGGTAATAATCCGAAAGCCTGATGCGCCAATAGCATGGGCGGCCTGAATATACTCCCTTTCCTTAAGGGTCATGATCTCCGCCCGCACTAATCTAGCTGACCCCATCCAGCCGGTTAAACCAATTATGACCATAATATTGAAAATGGAAGGCTCAAGTATCGCAACTACCGCCAAAATCAGGAAAAAGCTGGGAAAACAAAGCATAATATCCACAAAACGCATAATTACAGTGTCGCATACCCCTCCATAGAATCCCGCTAAAGACCCTAAAACAACCCCTACGAGAGTGGCAATTCCTACGGCGATCAATCCGATACTTAAGGATATCCGCGCACCATATATCATCCGGCTTAAAATATCCCGGCCAAGGCTGTCTGTACCGAATAGATGCTGTAAAGAAGGCGGTGCAAGCAGATTATTTTGATCGATCAATGATGGGTCATATGGACTAATCAACGGCGCAAAAACCGCAACAAGGGTAAAAAAACCAATTATCAAACCGCCAATAAGTAATGCGGGATTTTTCATAGTTCTCATTGTTTTCTTAAACGAATTCGCGGATCAACGTATGCATAACTGATGTCTGCGATCAAATTACCCAGCATGGTCAATAACGCGATAATTACGATTTCTGCCATGATCAAAGGATAATCCCGCATCATTACCGCCTCATAAAATAATCTTCCTGCCCCGGGAATAGCAAAAATCGATTCAAAAATAACGCTTCCCCCTAAAAGCCCGGGGATCGAAAGGCCAAGGATAGTAACTATCGGTAGGATCGCGTTCCGTAACGCATGTTTGTAAATGATCCGGTTCTCGGGGACACCTTTTGCTCTGGCAGTATAGATATAAGGCTCCTGCATGACTTGGATCATGCTCGAACGCATATACCGGGATAGCCCCGCTAATCCCGATACGGCCGACACCAATACCGGCAGAATAAGGTGTTTTGATAGATCCATTATCTTCTGCCAAAAACTTAAATATTCGAAATCCAGGGATGTGATACCTGATACCGGGAACATTCGCCAGGTTACTCCAAACAGGTTTAACAGCAATAACCCCAGCCAAAATCCCGGAAGAGAAAATGTGAGAAAAACAAATACCGTCATACTGCGGTCGAATATCCCACCAGGATGAAGGGCGCTTTTGATGCCAATAGGAATGGCAACCGCCAAGATGAATAAAAGAGACAGCAAATTTATTGTCAGGGTGATCGGCAGACGTTCAATGATTTTTTCCGAGACCGGGCGGTTATCGCCAAAAGAACGGCCAAAATCAAGTTTTGCCAATTTAGCCACCCAGGCAGCATACTGTACAGGTAAAGGTTTATCCAAGCCATACAGCTTATTTAGTTTTTCCCGGACTTGCGTAGATACCTTAGGGTTAAGCGCTTGTTCGATTGCAACCGGTTTACCCGGAGCCAAATGGATCACAGCAAAACTGATGATCGTAATCCCGATCAGCAAAGGGATAATACCAAGTAATCTTCTAAATATATATCCTATCATTGACTCCTCTTGTCCATACGGCCCTCAAGGTTTGTTATTCTTGCATACGTATATATCTTTGTTCATGAACCGGCACCCACCAATCAATTAGATTATACCCGATCCCTAAAGGCGCGGGATTAACTTCCTGAAACCGGCTGCTTAATATCGGCAGGCTATTGGCAACATAAAGGAACATATACGGCTGGTCTTCGTATAATATCTGCTGAATCTTTTGGTACTCAAACCTTCTTTTTTCCTGATCAAAGGTACGCCGTGCATCTTCCAAAAGCTTATCCAGGTCAGCATTTTTATAATTAATGAAATTAAATTCCCCTTCCCTGGTTTTAGAAGAATGCCAGATATCATAATTATCTGGGTCCCTGCCGAGAGACCAGCCCATTAAAATAGCGTCGAAATTGCGTTTATCAAGGAATTCCGTCAAAAGTACGCTCCACTCTACTACTTTGATCTTAACCTTTATCCCAATATCCTTCAGGCGGCTCTGGATTATCTCTGCAATCTTAGTCCGCTCATCATTGCCTTGATTGGTGATTATGGTGAATTCAAACTTCTCCCCGTTTTTATCCAGCCAGCCATCGCGATTTGTATCCCGCCATCCGGATTCGTCTAAAAGGCGCTTGGCCTGTTCCTGATCAAATTGCGCAGGCTGCACCTTAGTATTATAAGCCCAGGATTCCCTGACAAAAGGGCCGGTCGCAACTTCGCCTAAACCTAATAAAACGATCTTAATGATCTCTTCTTTATTCACAGCATAATTCAAGGCCTTGCGCACACGCTTATCAGTAAACAGCGGATTACGTAAATTATAACCTAAATATGTATAGCTAAAGCTGGAGAGCTTGAATTTTCTGTAATATTTATTAAAAAAATTATTCTGGGTTTGGCGGGAGTATTGTAAAGGGGTTAATGTTGCAGAATCGATACCAAGCGCTTGCAACTCAAGGAAGATCGTAGCCTGGTCCGGAATGACCCGAAAAACCTGCCGGTCAATAAAAGGGCGTTTTTCGAAATATTCCGGATTAGCCACTAACTCGATTTTATTTTGCGCACTCCATGATTTGAATTTGTACGGCCCGGTGCCAATAGGGCTCCTGGCAAACTTCGTGGTATTGAAATCCTCTTTCTTAAGGAGATGTTTGGGTAATACAGGCATGCTCCAACTGCTTAAACCAGGAGCAAAAGGCTCTTTGTAACTGACTTTTATGGTGTAATTATCCAAAACTTCCAGGGATTTAACCCGCTCGAAATCTCCGCTATAGGGGGTGCGGACATCAGGAGAGATTAGTTTTTGATAGGTGAATTCCACATCCTGTGCAGTAAACTTTACTCCGTCATGCCAACGAACGTCTTGGCGCAAATGAAAAATTATGGTTAACCCGTCATCTTTAATCTCCCAGCTTTCGGCCAGATCGCCAGTAAGATTGATGTTTTTATCATATTTGACCAGCCCATTAAAGATCAGGCCGCAAATTTCGCTGGAGGCGGAATCCGAAGCAAGGATCGGCAATAAGGTCCGTGCATCGGAAAATGAGCCGTTGACCAATGCATCGCCATAATCCGCGGCATGGGATTCAAGGATGATCCCCCCCCAGGCGGAAATAAAAAAGACTATCGCGGAATGCGACAGTCTTTTTATTAACCTATTTTTAAAAGCTTTCATCAAGCCTTGATTTATTTAGCTTCGGTTGTTTTGGCGGCTTCAGTTGTTTTCGTATCTAAAGGTGCGTTTGGTTGCGTATCAGATTTCTCCGTAACCTTTGCCTGTGCAGGGTTCTCGCTGTTTACTGCGGCGGCACTTTCTCCCGGGGCAGTCTTTACATTACGCAATAAAGACTTTCCCCTTTGGGCAGACATGAAAGCAAGGCCCACACAGGTAACAAAAAAGAGCGTCGCCAGAATGCTGGTGGCTTTGGTCAGGAATGCGCTGGTTTTTGTGCCAAACATCGACTCAACTCCTGCCAGGCTTTCCACAAAACCTCCCCCGCGGCCAGCCTGGATAAGGATAATTACGATCAGTAATGCGCAAATAATACAATGTAAAACAATAATTGCGGTCATCATTTTTTCACTTCACTCGCTTTCTGGACAATTGCAGTAAAAGAATCGATCTTAAGGCTTGCCCCACCCACCAAGGCTCCATCCACATCAGCTTGTTGCATCAACTCAACAATATTTTCCGGCTTAACGCTTCCGCCGTATTGAATACGCATTTGTTCGGCTAAATCGGAATCGAACATTTCCCGCAGAAGGCCGCGGATATATTTATGCACTTCCTGAGCCTGTGCAGAAGTTGCAGTTTTTCCGGTCCCGATCGCCCATACCGGTTCATAGGCGATTGTTACCTTCAAAGCATCTTCCTTACTGATACCTTTCAAGCCATTCTTTACATGCTGATCTATGACCTTAAAAGTATCTTTTTTCTCCCGTTCCTCTAACGTTTCGCCTACGCAGACGATCGGCAATAACCCGGATTTTAAGGCAGCCGCGAGTTTTTTGCTTACCGTCTCGTTTGTTTCGCCAAAAAACTGGCGGCGTTCCGAATGGCCGATGATCACATATTTTGCGCCGGTATTTCGGATCATTTTACAGGAAACCTCTCCGGTAAAGGCGCCTTCCTCCTGCCAATAGCAATTTTGTGCGCCTAATTGAATATTAGACTCGGCAATTACCTCCCCGGTTTCAGTTAAAGCAGTGAATGGCGGGCAGATCACGATATCAATATCCTCCGGAGCAATTTTAAACAAATCCCTCTTTAAACCGTTAGCTAATTCTATCGCTTCATCTACGGTTTTATACATCTTCCAGTTCCCGGCAATAATCGTTTTTCTCATTTTATTTCTCCGTTAATGCCGCAACTCCGGGAAGGGTTTTGCCTTCTAAAAACTCCAGGCTTGCCCCGCCGCCAGTGGATATATGCGTCATCTTTCCTTCTAAATTAAATTTTGCTATTGCTGCTGCCGTATCTCCTCCTCCGATAATTGTAGTAGCACGGAGCTTGCCTACGAATTTAGCGACTTCCCGGGTGCCTTTGCTAAAGGCATCCATCTCAAATATACCTAACGGACCATTCCAGACAATTGTCTTTGCTTTTTCAAGATGGGTATTGAATAAATCGATAGTTTTCGGCCCGATATCCACGGCAATTTTTCCGGCGGGGATATCCTCACCGACAATTTCACTCTTTGCATTGGGATCGATCGTATCGACCACCACGTTATCAACCGGTAGCAGTATCTGTTTATTCATCTGTGCGGCTTTATCTAAGATCGCCTTGGCCACATCCAGCTTTTCCTTCTCCAGCTTCGAATTCCCGATCTCTTTGCCTTTTGCTTTTAAAAATGTATAAGCCATCCCGCCGCCGATAATGATCGTATCGCATTTAGGCAAGAGGTTGTCGATCACACCGATCTTATCGGAGACTTTGGCCCCGCCTAAGATCACCGCAAACGGCCGTTGGGGGTTTGAAACCGCACTGCCTAAATACTGGATCTCCTTATCCAAAAGGATTCCCGCCCCGGATTTTAAATAATGAGTTACTCCTTCGGTTGAAGCATGCGCGCGATGAGCCGTACCAAACGCATCATTAACGAAAACTTCCCCTAAACAGGCTAATTGTTTGGCAAAATTCGCCTCATTTGCTTCTTCTTCTGGATGAAAACGCAGGTTTTCTAAAAGAATTACTCGTTCAGTTGCGGCATCGATTTCTGCCTTAACTGCATCCCCCACGCAATCAGTAACAAATTTTACCGGCTCCTTTAATAACGCCGCAAGCCTATCGGCTACCGGTTTTAAGCTGTATTTAGCCACAACCTTGCCATCAGGCCGGCCAAGATGGCTGATCAAAATAAGCTTTTTAGCCATACCGTTCTTCAAAATATAATTTATGGTCGGCAATGTTGAACGGATCCGCGTATCATCCGTAATATGAAGATCCGCATCTTGCGGCACATTAAAATCCGCCCGCATCAAAACCAGCTTATTTTTCATGTCCAGGTCTTTTAAGGTCATTTTAGGCATAGCATCCTCCTTAATCTTATAAGAAGCAGTTAGTATATCCTAAATCAATACTTCTGTCAATATCAATTAGGCTTGATTATTTATCACAAAGGCCTTTAAAGGTTTTATTCAGGGAAAGCCAAAGTAATTTAATATCCATTAGAAAAGTCCGAGTATTGATATAAGTAATATCGTATCTTAGTTTCTGCTCCGGAGGGGTATCATGTTCACCATAAACCTGGGCCATCCCGGTAAGCCCGGGTTTTATTGAATGCCGCCGGTCATACCCGGGGATTAATTTCTGGTATCCTCTGACAAGTTCCAAACGTTCCGGACGGGGACCGACAAGGCTCATCTCATTCTTCAATATATTTATCAGCTGTAAAGTTTCATCTATCCCGGTTGACCTTAAGAACCTCCCGATTTTCGTAGTAGGATTGTCCTGTTGAGCTGTATGCGGCATAGAACGGAATTTGAATATCTTAAAGATTTTACCGGATCTGCCCATTCTGGATTGGATATAAATAATCGGCAATCCATCTTCAAGATAGATAAAAATACTTACCAGCACCCAGATCGGCAGCAAAATAATTATTCCCAGGAAAGAAATCAACAGGTCAAATATTCTTTTTATAAAAAAGCTTTTCATGGCTTCTTAGTTTAGTTATGCTGATCAATAAAAAAATAACTAAATGCTATTATAATGCAAAAATACCTATATGCAATTATTCTTATGCATGGCATATTTAACGATCTTACTGTTAGCGCAATACTCTGCTGTCGGATCATTCGAAACCAAAGAAAGAACCCGTTCTAATTCATCCCATAAATTCATCTCCTGGATTTCCCAGGAATGGCCCCAGATATGCCAGATCCCCCCATTCTGCGCAGCAAGATCATACCATTGGGCGGCTAATTGGCCCCACCCCATTTTCGCAGGATTGATAAACATGTATGCCTTTAAACCTGTAAAGTTGCCGTGGCAGATCAAATGCCGGTAATTTGAGAATACCGGATGCGGGTACACCTGGATCGTTGTAGGTATCCTAAACCGGTCCCTGGGGATTTGTGTGTAAAACCTTTCGCATGTCCTTGCTCCGATAAATCCGGCATCTTTAACGATATCCTTGATGCCTTGATTAAAATGCCCTTTCGGATAGCAGAACATTTCCAGTTTTTTACCGATCAGGTCCTCCATTTCTGCCTTTGCGGATATTATTTCGTTTTTCGCCTCCGCTAAAGTGATTTTAGACAAATCCTTATGGTTAAGAGTATGTCCGCCAATCTCAAATTCCCGAGCGACCCGTTTTATGGTTTCTTTATCCATAAGCTCATGTTCAGCATTAGCCAAAGGGATATAAAATGTGCCTTTTAAATTATACTTTAACAATAAATCAGCGATACGCGAATCAAGTGGGAAACCATCATCCCAGCTTGTAGTGACAAGGCATTTATTAAAACCTTTATTCGGCCCCATTTTTAATCCTTCTGGAAGGCAAAGAGGAAATTAGTGTTATATACCTCATTTTTTACAGAAAAAGGCAGTTGATAACTATTTTTAACCAGCGTTAAAGGCAACGGCAGCCAAAATCCCTGCATATATCCTTTGAGATATTTAAACCCCTGACTGATAAAGCAGTCTTTTGCCTCTTGGAAGCTTTTTCTAAAATACAAATTTTGCGGCCGGCCTTTCTTCTGGTATTTGTAACAGAAAGCGTTCGGCAATGAAACAAGTAATATCCCATTCGGGGATAAAACCCTTTTTATCTCATTCAGTGCGCGATTAATATCCGGGATCAACTGCAACACCTCCATGGCGACAACCATCGATACGCTGTCTTTATCTAAAGGGATATTGGTTACTGATCCTGCGGCCAGGTTAACCATCTTGGGATGGTGCAAAACCCGTTCTAAATGATATTGCGCAAATGAAACATCCATGGCATTATAACAGATGCCTTTAGGAAGGAATCTTCGCATATTCATATTTCCACATCCGATTTCCAGGAAAACGGTTTTAGGATTGATGTGATCCTTAATTAACCTACCGATCCCCTGTTCGATAAATCCGTCGATAAATAAATAATCACGGGCCGCAACAAGCGGCCAGAAGAATTCTTTGGCTATCAGCCAGAACCCGGAGTCTTTTCTGATCACCTGATGATCGAATTGGCAAAATTCGGAAAAATACTCCTCATCATAAGGAATGGTATGGCCCTTAAAATTTATCTGCTGGCGAAGTTTGAAAACAAGCTTGCTCATGTTTGGTATTTTCTGATGAACTGCTTTATTTTTTCCGCTATCTTATAAAAAACGAATAAAAACGAGACCCTGGCTTTATTTTTTTTCAAGATCTTTAAGATCATCAGGTTTTGACGAATATAATTGCCGATACTGCGGTTAGATGCTCCTCCCCATCGCATTTTTATCAAGACCTTCGGAATATAACAAGCCTTGATCCTGTATTCGTGAATGAACCGGAACGCAACCTCATAATCGGCAACGATCCCCAAGGTAAGATCAAAAACCCCATATTTCTCATACACCCATTTTTTAACAAAAAAAGTAGGATGCGCCACCATCCAACCTTTCTCAAATAAATTATCCTTATAAGGACATGATTTCCAGTAGCGGTAAACTTTATCAGGATTATTGCGCCCAACATAAAGCAAGTCGCCGTAACAGGAATCCGCCCGGGTTCCCTGCATGATTCTCGCCACGGTCTGCAGAACTGTGCTGTCAGCATATAAGTCGTCCGAATTCAGCAATCCGATGATCTCTCCGGTCGCATATCTGATCCCTTTATTCATCGCATCATAAATGCCGTTATCAGGTTCAGATATGATTTTGCTGATGCGTTTTGAATATTTCATTAACGTTTCCTTTGTTCCATCATTTGAACCTCCATCTATTACTATATATTCGAGATTTGAATACTCCTGGGAAAGGACACTTTTAACCGCCTCTTCCACAAAATGCCGGTTATTACGGACAACAGTAATGATAGTTATTTTGGGCAATTCTGTATTCATTTTAGATAACGTTGCATCATTCATATGTATGAGCGCCTTAAAAAGTGGAAAATGCCGAGTGTATCCCAGCCTCTAACTTCTTGCCTATCCAGGAACGCTCCTGTGAGGACAACCCGTATCGAATAAAAATTATAAGATAAGTTATCACCATAGCAGGAATACCGATGAAAACCCTGGCATACGGTGACTTTAACAGAAAAAACAGCCCCCCTCCCAAAATAACGCTTAACATCGCAGGTTTGAATGTTGACGATAAACCAGCGCGAAAACTTATCCAGAACCGGTCGCCGGTGATCATTGAAGCGGCTGAAGGTACATACCAAAAGGTCAATAAAACCTGGCTGATAATCGTAGCCAAAGCTGCTCCCATCAGGCCTAATCCGGGCAAAAACGCCAAAGCAAGAAAAACCTTGCTGATCGCCTCAATAATAAAAATCCCGGCCACTGATTTCATATTGTTAGTCGAGTACAGCAGCATCATATGCGGATAAATCCAGGCTTGCAGAACAGTTGTCAGGCTAAGGAAAAACAACACTTTAGCAGGAACCGCGTTTACTTGCCCCACCCATATAATAAGCGCCGGATATCCATAAACACAAAGGCTGATTGCAAAAGAAAACGCGCACGCCAGGCTGATTTTACTGCTTAAACGTCCCAACCTGAATAATCCACGGGTATCCCCAAGGATATCCAATTCGGCAATGATCGGTAAAAGGCTTTTTGATATTCTGAAAATCACCTGATTGAAATAGTATACGATCTTATACGCCACTGCATATACAGCCGCTGCCTTTGGGCCCAGGAGGCAGCCAATGAGCAATACGTCAGAAGATATTATCTGGTAGGAGATATCATACCCCAAATAGGTCAGGCCGGAACTTAACAATCTTATCAACAATTTCAATTTAAAATTCCCCCATCTCCACCCAAGGTCTTGTTTCCTGGAAAGTAAATACAAGGTTACGCTATATATCAGCCCAGCGCTTGCCAAATGCCCAAAGGCAAGACCGGTGATACCAAACCCGTTTAAAAGCATGATAACCCCGGTTAAGGTTGCCAATAAAGGAACTGCGCCAAAGAATATATTGGATAGATGCATTCTATGCGAACCAATGAAAAAGCTTTCTAAAAGGTTTTGCTGCATAATAATGCACATATACAATGAAAGCAGAATAAGGCAGACATTTACGTCTGCTTGAGACAGGCAATTAACCTTAAAAAAAGCAGTAAAAACCCTGCCGGAAATGGCCGCGATAAGAATTCCTGCCGCCCCAAGGAAAGAGTAATACCAAAATACGGTCTGGAACAATTCTTTGGCCTGGCTTTTATTCATGCCAGTATGCGCTACTGCGGCTTGATGGGTAACCGGTACGGAAATCCAGAATGTCGCAGAGGAAACAATATAAATCAATTGGACCATGATCGACCAAACCCCATAGATCTCAACCCCAAGATACCTCAAAAAGAAAGGTATCGCAACAAGCGATGCAGCGATGTTTAAAATGAACATCGTATATCCTGAACCCAACGCCTTGATATAACTAATGGTCCGGTTATTTAGCCAGGCAATCTTCATATACCTTTAGCATCCCTTGATAAATACCATCGATATCATATCTGGATTTAACACACCTTAGCCCTGCCGCGCTGTATTCTTTCCGCAGTAATGGGTCTTTCATTAACTCACGAAGAGCCTGCCGGACGGCATTAATACTTAACGGTACAACCCTGCCGGCATTATCCATACCAACCTCACGGGCATTCCCAACCTCTGCGGAAATAATAACCGGGACCCCCATTGCCATGGCCTCAAGCACACTCATACTGCAGGCATCAAAATAACTGGTCAAAACAAACAGTTCTGATGCACTATAAGATCCAATCTTCAAATCCCCGGAAATATAATCATTGAATAAAACCTTATCTGTCAGCCCCAGGGATTTTACCATCATCTCCAGATGTTTTTTATATCCTGATTCATCCGGGCCGATAATGCAAAACAGCCAATTTGGACTTTCCTTTAAAACCGGCCCGCAAGATTTAAGGAATAGATCCAGGCCTTTAGTGGGAGAAACCCTTCCTAGAAAAAGGATTAGTTTCTTGTCGCTTGCAATGTTCAAATGCCGCCGAAACCGGTCAGCAAGCGCAGGATCCTTAACAAAGTCAGAAGTATTAATTGGGTTAGGGATGACCACCCTTGTGTCCGCTAAAGCCTTGCCAAACCCTGCAAGGTCATCTTTTTCCTTCTGGCTGACACAATGAATGACCGCAGCTTTCTTAAGGTAATGTCGCTGCAATAAACCCCAGAAAATCCGGTGTTTAATCCTACGGGCGCGCCAAAAAGCAGGATTAAGAGCCCCATGCAGGGAAAATACATATGGCCGGGCGTTCTTTACTGCAGCTTCACATACGGCAGAAGTAAGCGCAAGCCAAACTGAAGATACATGGACCAGATCAAATTCCCTGATATCCCGGTTTATTTGCGTGCGCAAATCCAATGAATCGATCCCCCAGGGAGTTTGTATCCGTTTAAAATATCTGACCGGAACGCCGCTGACTTCAACTATCCTATCCGTACTGACATCCAGATCAGCCTTTCCGAAAGCATTTGTCGTATACACCGTAATATCTACCCCCTTTTGTTTCATTTTCTCGCAGATCTGGGAGATACAAAAAGGAGGCCCTCCATATACCCAGGCGGGCTTATACCAAGGAGTAAAACACAGGACTTTCATATTAGAAACCGGCACTTTTCATAAACCTTTCATTTATTATTTCCCAGGAGAACTGCTTATCCACTAAGTCACGGGCGTTTGAACCAAGTACGGACCGGAAAAAATCATTTTCTGCCAGGTAAACGATCTTTTCCGCCAGGTCATTGTGATCACCGGCACGGTATAGAAGCCCGTTTTCATTTGTAAATCGTTCCTTGACCGGCGCAATATCACTGGCGATCACTGCCCGGGAACAGGCAAAAGCATCTAAGATGCTGATAGAAACCGTTTCTGGCCAGATACAAATATCCGAAGCAGAATAGAATCCCGGCAATTCTAAGTTAGATACCATATCCTGAAAGATAACATCTTTTCGTTTTTCTGCGCATAAGAGCCCGGTTAATTCCTTTTTAAACTCGTCTGTACCTCCTCCGACTACGGCAAGAAAAACCTTTTGGCGAGTATTTAAAGAATTGAAGGCCCGGAATAATACCTTTAGACCTTTATCCTCGCTGATTTTACCAGTATAAAGCAGAAGGATTTGATCCGGAGCAATCCCCAATTTTCTTCGTACAGACTCACGCGTTACTCCATCAAACCGGAATAGAATCCCATCACTGCCCAGAGGGATGTGAACAACACTTTCATTGGGGATCCCCTGCAACCCGGTTAAGAACATACATGATTCTTCGGTCACTCCAACAAACTTATCCACCCAGGGAAGAAGACGGGTTTTTATATTTTCTTTTCTTAACGTATAAAAAATACGACCAAGGAAATCAGCCCGTATCTTTTGTGCAATTATATGCTCATCAATAATAAGTTTGAACTTTGCTCCCTTCGACCTTAATTTCGCTAACTGAAATGAATAACTTAATAATCCATGTGCAATGATCAAGTCCGGTTGCAAGCGGGTAATTATACGCTCCAAACCAAGAACCCAAATCCGGAATTTAAGTTCTAAGATGCTTTTTAGCCGGTAAACCGGTATCCCATCCTCGATGCGAAATCCGCATCCCACATAACGCTTTCCCAATAAAACAGAATGGGTTTTCTTAAAATCCGGAAAAGGCCGGTATTTATCGGAAGTAATAACACTGACATCATGGCCAAGGCGAATTTGTTCTTTAGCCAAAAAGGTTTCCTGATAGCCTAATTTAGGCTGAAAATAATTTATTAAATGCACGATCTTCATCGATTTTTAAGCAAAAGGTAAACAATAAATATCAATCCTACCCCGCAAGTCACTAACGCCGTCCCCAGTCCCACACTGGCC
The DNA here is from genome assembly GCA_964603585.1 of uncultured Planctomycetales bacterium. GTDB lineage: Bacteria > Omnitrophota > Gorgyraeia > Gygaellales > Profunditerraquicolaceae > CAZRVK01. The sequence continues at coordinate 131,822 of CAZRVK010000004.1, read as the reverse complement.
AGGGTAGAGGCGCTCATTATAATCGCCACATAAGTGGCTAACACCAGAAAGGTCTTTTTTGCACGAGAAAACCAGATATTATACCATTGTAAAAGGCAGCCAACGAAAAATGATTCCACGATTGTACCCAAATAGGAAAAATCTGCCCAGGCATCTCCAATAAAAACAACATTAGCTGTCATATCCGGGATTAAGCTTGAAAAAACATATTTGTAAGGCGCTATGGCCTTATCAAAACCAAACCAGCTGAAGAAAATTGAGATTTTTTCCATGCTTAAACCCAGAAGATGCGGATGAATATCAGGATAAGTATGGAAATACGGAATCAGGACTAAATTAGGGAACAACGCTATACGATCCCACATCCCCACTAACGCTGAAAAATAGTTCAAATGGGAATATTGCACGCTATATAAATAAGGCACGACCAGGAAGAGCACCGGCCCAGCCAATAAAAATAACCGGAAATAAGGGATCTTTAACGCAAATTTATTGTTTCTCAACAGATAACAGATCAACAGCCCGCATAAAATATAGATAACCGGGGCCTTTTGTCCCGAAACAAGTCCGGAGGCGATGTAAATAAACAGTAAAAAAGAAAAAATCAGCCGAAAGATCAACTTTTCTTTCAAGAAAAAACCCAAAAAAATCAATAAAGGGAATATCCCATAGATTGAAACATTTGCGATATAGAAAAATACCGATTTAGATGATGCAGTCGCCTGATTAAAAACCAGCCGTGCGTTTTGATAATCAAGCGGAGCGATATTGCGAAAGACAAAATGTTTAAGACTTAATTCTGGAGCACCGCTTACTACCTTAAAAAGAGTCGTAAGGACAAGGAAAACACACAAAAGAAAAAATACCCGGTTATTACAGCCCGGGGCCCCGGTAATTTCCATTCTTGCTTTAGTATCCCCGGCCGAAAAAGCATAGCGGCGGTTTATAAAGACTACCCCGGCAAGGATAAAAATATACATCAATATCTGATTTAAGAAGAAAGCTATTGTGGTTTTTGGGGAAACTTCTAAATTCAGCCTTAAAAACAATGTCTCCAAGCAAAAAGGGGCATAGAGACTATGCTGGATGATCAAGAGGGATAAAAAAACAGTTAAGGTATTCCAATTAGAAAAACAACGGGTCTGTTTCTGAAAAACACTGATCACTGCCAGTAAAAAAAGATACCAGACTATTTTCAATGATTCCTTGCCGGCGCGCTGATAAAGCGATGCACAAACATTGCCGTTAAGTTTATCGATTATCGCGCGCTGTTTCTTAATCTCTGACTTAAGATTAGTTTCCCGTGCCTTAAAATGGCGAAAATCACTGTTTAAAGGAGCACATCCGGCAACAACTAAAACGCTTAGAAAACTTAATAATAGCGATAATCGCATTGAAAGACCACCTTTTCTACATAACCATGATTCGATTGTTAAAAGCCGCCTTCCATATCCGCAGCCGTAGATAGATAAGAGAAAAATACTTAAAAAATGCAAAATACAAATCATAAAATGATGTACAGCTAAAGGCAACAAAAACCAAAGGCGGAAACAAAATAATCGCCAAGTGCTCTGGATAAAGAATAAATTTATACACTTGCCGGCTGCAGGAGTTCTTTCCGTGTTTTTTGATTAAATAAACCTTATCCTCCACCCTCTTGGTTTTCTGGAAGAGATCCGAGACAGTCAATCTCTTTTTTTGATGACTGACTACCATATCAGGACAGAAGCAAATCGAATGCAATTTGCTTGCACGAAGGCCAAGGTCCCTGTCTTCATGCCCATACCTGAAACGAGGATCAAAACAATTCAAATCAAGTAATACCTTTCGAGCATAGGCAATATTGCAAGTCAAGAATTGCCAGTTTTCAAACTGATGCATATCATAGTCGGAAATCGTCACTTTTTTCTGTGAAGAATAGAATGTTGTGCCCTCGACTACGGAAAATTTACCTTCGTTAAAGGCTGCCATCCCTGCTTCCAGCCAGTACCTATTAACCCGGCAATCTCCATCGGTAAAGAAAACATATTCGCCAATTGATTCCTTGATCCCAAGGTTTCTTAATACGGCAATCCCGCACGGTGAAGATTGGCGGAAACTCCTGATCTTACTGCTTTCTATGGATCTAATGATCTCCCAGGTCCCATCGGTAGATCCATTATCGATCACGACCACCTCGAAATCCTGCCGGCTTTGCCGTAAAACAGACTCCAGGCACATTTTTATATATTTCGACTCGTTTTTTACCACCAGGACAACGCTGATTTTCATGATTTGCCTGAAAAATAAGCCCGGAACACGGAGGCTGGTTTCACTTTTATGCTTGGAGATAAGAAACAGGCATGGGTGCACGCACAATTTCTAACCTTTTCCCTGATTCTTTTGGCGTTAGAGGAAAACCAAACGCTGGGGAAATCATAATTATAGTCACCTATATTGCCAACATCTGCGCCAAGCTCACACAATTTGACCCGGCCGTCATATTCCAAGACGCCGATTAATTCCCCAGCCTGACATTTAAAGGGCAGCCGTTTTCCGCTTAAAACACGGCAATAAATATCCGTCATGTACCGTTGGTAATTACGTGAGAAAAAACCCGCAAGGGTATGGCCCAGCCTTTTTTTATTGAAGTGTTCAAAATAAGGCATTAATTTCGTGGATAATTCATTCCACTCCTTAAAGGAGGGAGCCGCCAAGGTCTCATCAAAAGGTATTCCTCTCAAAGGAGATGGAGCAAAGGTATCGATCATAGGCTCTTTTTTAATGAACTCTGCTAACGCCAATATCTCTTTTTGGTCTGATCTGTTACTTACCACAGTAATCACATTGATCTTAAGGTTACGGGATTTAGCTTTGAGCGCCGCCAAACTTCTCATGGTATCTATTGCTTTTTCAAAACTCCCTTCTACTCCTTTAATCAGATCATGTGTTTGTTTTAACCCGTCTAACGATATGCCGATGGTCAAATTAATTCCAGGGCATTCATATAGGATTTGACTTACACCTCTGATGATCCGATCCGTAAGAAAACCGTTTGTCGGAAGATGGATACTCTTGATCTTATTCTGTAAATAAAAAATCCCGCATATTTCAGGGAGATCATCGCGCAAGAACGGCTCACCCCCAGAAATCAACAAATTCGCAAAGTTCCCCAGCGAAGCAGAAATCGTCTTGATTTTTGACACATCCAGTTCTTCATCGGTGCTCAAGCCGTTTTTATTTAAGGACTTTGAATAAAAACATGTTCGACATTTAAAATTACAACGGTTTGTAACAAAAAAAACCAGATCCTCAAGCGCAAAATTCTGAAAATGACATTTATAATATAATCTTAACAAGCGTGAAACGGCGTTACAAACTTGTCTCATTTATTCTTCGCTCTTATTTTGCGGTCCCCAGTTAATCTTATAAACACGCACTGTTTTTCTGGAAATCGGATCTGTTTCAGTGATCCATGGGGTAAAATAGATTAAGTCTTTTCCGTCCAGATAAAGCAATTTAAAAAGCAAGGTTTTTATAAAAGCACGATCAAAAAAAATGCAATAGTAGGATCCTGCTTTTTCAATAACTAACACGGAAAAAGGTATGGTATTGTCCTGGCCACAAATGATTTCCCTTAACTCGCCATTTTCTATAAAAAATAAACTCTGAATACGAGCATAATTATTATTTAAAGGATCAAGCAAAAAACTTTCTTTCGTTCTCACGTTAAAATAAAAATTATTTTCAAAGCCGATAATATCCCCTACTCGAGACACCTCTTTAATCTCCGGGCTGCAGGATACGGAACCGCTGTCACTTTTAATCATACATTTGACCATACCGGTTATATTATTACCGAAACCACGCGTATCCATTGATTTATTGTTATTAATCGCACTAAAACTCCAGTTTGCGATATAGGAAAGCGTAAAAAACTCGTTTAGTAAATCATCATAAACCAGGAAATATGCCGGTTTTGGGTTCTGGTACAGCATATTCAGGATTAAATCAATGTCTTTTTCTTTTAATTCCCGGGATACCAGGATTTTCCGTGCAGACTGCCTGTCCAGGACAACAAGCTGTTTTGTGAAATCAATCGCCTCTGAAAGAGTCATCCCGCAGGTATCCCGCAATATATATATTACCCCCTCTCCGGATAAATCAATCATCCGGAGTAATCCTATAGCGGTTTTCTCATCATCGGACAAAAAAACCCTTGCCATCCAGTAATTCCGCGAAGATCCTTGTGTCCCTCCATTTAGGACAACATTTCTTTTTGCAACTGCTGAAACAAGATAGCCCGGAGACCACCATGAATTGATAATAGAATCGCCAGGAGTCATTTGTTTGATCTTTAAAAGCACGGCATCCCAAGGCCGGTTAAAAAAAGGATGTATGTTTAAGAAATACCTGTCTGCAGTATTTAGCGGTAAAATGATCCCTGATATCAAAATAACCGCAGGGATCGCTTTTTTAAAAAAACCTGCCTTAGCAGATCGGATCTTTAAACCGCCGTTTATCCTTTGCTGCAAAAATATAAACAGGCATTGCAGGAACATAGTAAAGGAGATCGATATGGGAAACGTCAAAAGGACCAAAAAACGCAATGATCGAAAAGAAACAAAAGAAATACAGGCGATCCATAAGAATACGGATAAACTGCAAAAGCTTAAAAACAGGTTTTTCGAACGCAATGAGCGAAGGAAATAAATTATACAGCCAAGGCAAGCCAGATAAAACAGTAATTTGTTTCCCAAAAGCAGAAAGGCAGATCCAGCGATGGTTGACGGTTGAGTTTCTGCGACTGTTAAAAGCATATTCGGCCAGACACCATTTGTAGAATAATGATACTGGGCAAGTTTACTCCCTCCTTCAATAAGCATATTCACAGGATTAATTCTATGCCCTAACAGACTTGCGCCGATCAATGGGAGTAGAAAATATACGGCCAGGAATGTAAATATTGCTTTAGTATGACCAGAATTATTGAGCTTACGGTCCAATAACAAAAAAAAAGGCGCGGATAAAATAATGATCAGAAAAAAATACCCTCCGCCTGACCAGAATATTTTATATGCCACAGTCAAAAAAGATGCGCATACAGCAGATACAATAACTATTGATTTCTGCCTTAAATTTTTTAGGAAAATATAGATAAAAAGGGATATCGCAGCCGGAAATAGCACATTATATACATCAGTATCATAACAGGCAAAAGTTGTCTTTTGCGTAAAGAAAGCGGACAAGCAAAAGAAAATGCTGGCGGTAAAAGTAACAACTGGAGAAATCTCAAGCAGATAACAAGCAATTATAAACAATAAGGTTGCCAGGACAGAAAGAATAATACCGGGATATTGGATTGAGTGGAATACCGATGCTTCCGGAGTAAAAAATGATATGATCTTATGCAGATAAAACCCGGTATAGGGGTGGAGTGAATCGAAAATGACTCCCGTTTCCTTAACGTTTTTAGTATGCCAAAGGCTTTCAGTCTGGCTGTAGTAAAAATAAGAATCACCATCAAGCAGAAAAGATCCAGCCCAATCCGGATCATAACCTAAAAGCTGTTGTTTCCCTTCAGTAATCATAGATTCTATTTGCGAATGATTACTTCTAAGCATTTTTCGGAAATTTTGATTCACCAACCGCGTTTTTTGCAGTTTTGACAGGTATCCTGATTTTGCTTCAAACTCAACGGCTATTTTATTTTTCAGATAGGTATAAACTTTTTTTTGAGCAATATTCCTGGCTTTTTGCTCATTCTTGCCCAAGATCGGATACAACCTAAAATAAACTCCGATACCGCACGACAAAAGTGCGATTAGAGCAAACACAAGGATCTTTCTTTTAAAGGCAGTCAGGAACATTTGAAAATAAAGGTTTGCATTCTAAGAATGCAGAGATACCTCATTGATAACTTTAATCATATCATCCTTACTTGCTTCGAGGTTTTTTTATAATGCCTGCCACATGCGTTACAAGTTGCTGATTTCTTTACAAACCGCAACTTATTCCCGCATTGGCAAACCCAGCCTTTTATCCTTGCTGGATTGCCATAAACCAGGGCATAGTCAGGGATGTTTTTTGTAACCACAGCAGAAGCACCGACCAGGGCATAAGCGCCGATATTATTGCCACAAACCACTGTGGCATTTGCCCCTATGGAAGATCCCGTACATAGACGCGTCAGTTGGAATTTATTCCGTCTATCGATGAAACTCCGGGGAGTAAAAACGTTTGTAAAAACTGCGGATGGCCCGCAAAAAACATTATCTTCTATAACCAAACCATCATAAATAGATACGTTGTTTTGTATTTTTACATTATTGCCGATTACCGCTTTTGATCCAACATATACATTTTGGCCTATCGAACAATTTCGGCCAATGGATGCCCCACGCATAATATGCGAATAATGCCAAATTTTGCACCCCTGACCTATTTTACAAAAATCATCGACTATTGCCGTTGGATGCACAAAATAATCTTTATCTTGAACTAACTCCGATAAACTTACCGGTGTACCTCTATTCTCCAATGATTTTTGGCAAGCTTTTAATACTTCCAAGACTTTCAGGCCACTCTTACCATCAGTCTTTGGAGTGATCTCTTGGCGGATGCATTTTATAAAATGCAGGCATTCCAGCCTTAAAGGTTCGCGCGAATCAAATCTTATTACTTTCTGCCCTTTCGTATGCGCGACAGGGACACGGTTCTTCCATACAAACCTTTGATCATAAATTTTTAATTTATCCTTTGCGCTATCTTCAAAAACAGCCATTTTTTTGTCCCCAACTACTACCAGCCTTTGTTCTTTGAAAGGATGCAGCCAACTAACAAAGATGTGCGCCTTGACCCCGTTTTTAAAACTTAAAGTTGAGATCGTAATATCTGATAGCTGCGGGCTTAAATAATTTGCGCCTACCGCAGTGACTTCTACTGGATCTTCTTCCAGAAGCATACGCACTACTGAAATATCATGCGGGGCAAAACTCCATAAAATATTTTCTTCCTTGCGCACCTTACCCAGATTAAGCCGGTTAGAATAAATATAGTTGATCTTGCCTAAACCGCCAGAATCTATTATTTTCTTTAATTTAATTACCGCGGGATGATATTCTAATAAATGCCCTACCATCAATACCAGTTTTTTCTTTTCAGCCAAAAGGATCAATTCCTTCGCCTGCAATACATCCAAAGACATTGGTTTCTCTACAAAAACATGTTTCCCTGCTATCAACGCTGATAAAGCCATCTCATAATGTTTAACCGATGGAGTGGCAATGACTACCCCCGCGATAGATCTATCCTGCAACACATTTGTATAAGAATCGGTCAGGGCAACTTTAGGATATTTGCTTAAAAACCCTGATAAAAGTTCCCGGTCCAGATCACAAATCGTCCGTAATATTCCTAATTCAGCAAAATTCCGCACTAAATTACTGCCCCATCTTCCGGCACCAACCACTGCGACCGAAGTCTTCATCTTTCACCTGTTTATTGTTGTGCAACTGCTCCCCTATATTTAAAAATAATCAAGATCAACAAGCTGCTTAATTTTAACATAACTGTTAACAAACATGTATAAAAAAAACCCAAAACCGGCAGAAAAATCACTCCCCCGATAATCCCAGCCAGCCAAGTACCAGATAGATCCGCGCTATAAAGCAATCCGACCGTCTGGCCAATTCTTTGGTTGTTTTGCAAGAATATTCGGCTGGATAAAGCAAACTCCGTGCCAACCAGTACCCCTGGGATAAAAATAGCCGGAATAATAAACCAAAATGAACCAATCAGCGATTTATCTGCCTGAAACAAGACGAAAGTCAAAATTGAAATAGATATCACTACCCCGTATTCAAGACTGATGAATAGACGCATATCATTCTTATAAGCGTTGGCAAAACGATTGATCCAAAAACTTCCCATGGCAACGCCTGCCATAAAGCTGCTGATAAGCAGTCCGATATGGGAATAAATAACTCCGTAAAAAACCTGAAAAACAAATATCAAGACTATATTTGTCAGCATCCCGAAAAATCCCGTGGTAAAAATACAATAAACGATACCTAATCTCAATCTATCTGGTTTCTTACGCCACCCCAAAATAAACCCTGTAGTAAGCAGAATTAAGAACCAAGCGATTATACCGGGTTTTATGGTTTTAGCTATCTCCAGAACTTCCACCAACATACCGCCCATCTTCCTATTCCAAATCAAAACGTTTATAAAAACCGCGAAAGGCTCGAAATCCCTATTTATTTTTTTCGTATGATCCTTGAGGGACTTCAAAAACCATAATTGTTTTTCACTATCCAGACGATGTTTCAAGTAATTCAAGCTTATGATATCAGTACGGACTTCCCGCTGCTCAAGCCGGTGTAATATCGAATCCGGCGTGAGTTCCATGATCCCGCGATGATCCGAAGCTAAAAACAAATTGTATCCCCCAGGAATAACCTTGATAAAGGCAAACACATTCCTAAGTCCTGCCAAAATACAGGCATTAAGGTCTCTTAGATCCGTGCCAATATAAGTTGGCGATCCCGGCAGAGTAAAAGCTAAAATTCCATTTTTCGAAAGATGCCGCTTTGCTATTACAAAGAAATCCTGGGTGAAGAAACGATTTGAGGAAAGGTCTGCAGGTCTGGACAAACCGATCAAAATCACGTCATATTCATCGTTAGTCTTTCTTAAAAATCTATGCCCATCAATATTGCTGATTTTAACCCTCGGATCATTTAATTCCTTGTTAATCAGCGCAGACGCATGCTTCTTGAGGACTTTCAGGATTAAAGGGTCAAGTTCCGCATAATCAATTCGCTGTAAAGGATGCTTTAAGGCTTCATGGATCACCCCCCCTGCTCCTGAACCTAATACAAGCAGCCGTTTTGGATTAACCTGAAAAAGCAGTGGCAGATGCACAAAATCCTGGATAAAAGCCATATCCGGATATGGTGATAAAATACTCGGTGTCCCATTATAAAAAACAGTTAATTGCTTGTTCCGGGTAGTAACTGTAATGTCCCCGTAAACGGAGCTTTGAGATTCCAGGACTTGTTGGCTGCCCCAGCGTTGTTCTAAAGAAACATCCTCCAAGATCTTGGTCCCTCCAAAAGAAGAAAACACGATCAAGAAAAACAAAGAAAACAGGAACACGTATTTCAAGAAACTTCTAACCTGAAAAAAAAAGAAAAAACATAAAGCAAAATTTATGAATGCTACCCCAAAAGCGATCTCAAAGCAGGAAAAATACGGGACAAAAAGAAAGGTAACTAGGATGCCGGAGCATGCGCTTCCGATAATTTCCCAGGCATAAACTTTCTCGACGTTATCCGCCATTTTACAGAGCAAACTAAACAAAGCTCCATGGCAAAAACTAACCGGAAAAATCAGCAGTAATGATGAAAGGAAAACAAGGAGTAGCCCGATATTTTCACCAAAACCGAATCCCAAAACACTCTTAAATGATCGGGTAAGGAAAATGGAAAACAGCAAGAATAGTGAAAACATCATTTGCAAGGTAATGAACAAATTGGCGTAATTTCGCCTGTCATCGATGATCTTTCCAAAGATAAAAACCCCTGCGGCTTCTAAGATCACCCAATTTGCCAAGATCAAGCTCCAGATAAATTCATTGCCTAAGAAACTGACTAACATCTCACGTAAAAGCAAAACCTGGGCCACGACACCAGCAAAGCCGGTAATCCCGGCAACGAGCAAAAAAGGCGGCTCAAGCCGCCTTTTATTCGATTGCATTATTTCCCTTATCATTTAATATCCCCAAAGAAATGAACCGAATACCTAAACGGAACGCTTATCAATAAAAAACGGTGGCAATAACCCGCTGGCAATCCCAAACAGGAACCAAAAAACTGGGGCATCCTGCATTCCCACTGTGATAATCGTCGACGCCAAAGCAAAGATCAACGTTGCCAAAATTGATCCGGATATCCCAATCAGTAAAACGCTTTGTTCACCCACTGTTTCATCCCAAATTTTCTTAGATTTGAACAAAAAACTAAAGAAAGCAATAAAAATACTCGAAAAACCAATTAAGCCCACAATCCCCATTTCCGAAAGAATTTCTAAATAAGTATTATGGGCATGGGGATGAACCACCTGCCCCAAATATCCATTAATCGGCCGAAATTCTACACTATTTACAAGTTTCTCATACATCCCTGGACCAGAACCTAATACAGGGTAACTTTTAAATATTCGCAACGCTGTCTCATATAACTCAATTCGGCTCCAACTGGAAACATCAAAGGTTGTTAATGCACGGATTTTATATACCGGTCCGAGGAAATTAGCGGCAACAACCAGGATCACCGTAAGAAGGAAACCGGCTTTGATATTACGGCGGAAACAAACAAGCAAAGTTGCGATCGGTACAGCTAACCACCCAGCTCTGGATTCAATCCAGATTAAAGAGATCGAAGATAAAAAAGCAGTAAAAAACCCACAGATCCGCAAAATACGGCTCTTTGTAAAAACAAAAACTATTGAGCTGAAAGGAGCCGCCAGGATCAAGTAATTTGATAAATTCAATGAACGGCCAAAGGAAGTAGAAATCCGAATATCTGGCGATTTCAAATGATCGATCGATATCCCCAGGCTGAAAACAATGATATTAATAAAGAAGATAACCGTCAGTATAAAAGGGACATTCCGGGATTTAGCCGAATAAACCCCAAAGGCAAAAAACAGCAAATATGGGAGATAACGTTCGAAAAAAATACGCTGACTGTGCAGAAAATTAATGCTTGTCCCTGCCGCAACCAAGGCAATGGACAAAAAGAACAAGGTAGCCTTGCTTACAGGGTTCCTGGGGATAAAGCCTCTAAAGAATTCCCTGCAAATCGTATCCTTTTTGTAAAAAACCCCGTAAGAATTCATTATAATTAGCAGCGTTCCAAGGAACAATGCGACATATAAAACAATTTTAACGGCTATCTTGGAATACGGGGCAATCACAAGGAAAAAAGAAAAATCAAGCAATAGCAGGAAATTAAGAGCTTTAGTTATCCCGGATATCATTTTGGGGCAATAATCTCCTTCATTTTTTGGACAATGGCCGGGGCATCTTTTAGGGAAGCTATTTTCTTAAGTTCTTTAATTTGCTGCCTTAGCATTTGCAGATCAAAATCATCCGCTTTGCTGATATAAATCTTATCATGTTTCGTGATTTTATCTCTATCTTTATCCAGCAATAACTCCTCTCGGATTTTCTCTCCAGGGCGTAAGCCTATATATTCTACCATAATATCCTTGCCTAACTCCAACCCGGATAATGTTACTAAATTCCTGGCTAAATCCACTATTTTTATTTGCTCCCCCATATCCAAAATGAATATTTCTCCCCCGTTTCCGATCGCACCGGCTTGAAGGACCAACAAAACAGCTTCTTTTATACTCATAAAATAGCGGGTTGTCTCCGGATGAGTTATAGTTATCGGCCCGCCGGCATCGATCTGTTTTTTAAATAATGGGACAACACTGCCATCAGACCCTAAAACATTGCCGAAACGAACAGCCATAAATTTGGTTCTGCTTCGCTTTGACTTTGCCTGTAGAAACATTTCAGCAAATCTTTTACTTATTCCCATGATATTGATCGGGTTAACTGCTTTATCAGTCGAAATTAAAACAAACTTCTCTACATTATAGTGATGCGAGGCATAAATCAAGGATCTACTTCCTAAAACGTTATTTTTGAAGGCGGCAATCGGGTTTTCCTCCATAAGAGGAACATGTTTATATGCCGCCGCATGGAAAACTACCTGTGGTCTATAGGTGGAAAAAACCTCTTTTAATAAACCTATATCATTAATATCACCAATGACCAATCTTATCTGCAATCTCTTAAATCTGGCTCTAAGTTCTATATTCAAAAAATAGAGGTTATTTTCATTATGATCGATCAAAATGATCGCTTTTGGAGAAAATATTGCGATCTGACGGCATAATTCGGAACCAATAGAACCAGCGGCGCCAGTAACTAAAATCACCTTTTCCTTCAAATACCCGCCTATTTCACTTTCGTTAATATTAACCGTTTCCCTGCCTAAAAGATCCTCTGGTCTTACTTCTCTCAAGCCTATTTCGAGTTCTCCGCTCAAGATCTTAGACATTCCCGGGATTATCTTTAACTTGACATTAGGGACCTGGCAATATGTAATCAAATCCCTGATGATGATCCCGTTTGCCGAAGGAATTGCTAAGATGATTTCCTTGACATTATAATCCCTGGCAACCTTTGAAATCGATTTCCTATCCCCTAAGATCTTTACACCATTAATGGATTCATTATATTTTACTTTATCATCATCGATAAAACCCACTACTTCCCCCAAAGCAGGATTATTACGGTATTCTTTTAAAAGTAATATTCCGGCTTCACCGGCACCCACAATAAGGACATTAATCTGTTCGTTTTGAATAAGAGGACGGTTATATCGCTCTCGTATCAGTCGGGTTAAGAAACGTATTCCGCCTATGAAAGATGTGCAGATAATGAAATCATTCAGGATTATAAACCGTGGGACGATATGTGTCCCGTAAGAAAAAACATTGATAAGAATAAAAACACTTGTGGCGAGTAAATTGGCCTTTATTATCTGCCACAGATCATATATACTTACATATCTCCAAAGACCGCGGAATAAACCAAAATAATAAAAAACTACGATTTTAACGATAATCAATAAAGGCAGGGTTTTAAGAAAGATCTTAAAATAATCGTTCGGAAGATTAGAATCGAAGCGCAGCAAAAAACTGACATAATAGGAAAATGAAACCAAACATAAATTAGTTAAAATAATCAAAACACGGCGATATTTTAAAACAAGCATTTTGTAGACTGTTTTCATAGCGCTTACTCTAATAACTGCATTCTCGATGATGCCGGTGACATTGCACGATTATGTCGATTATGCGGTTTAGATCGGCATTCGTCAATGCGGTTCCCGAAGGCAGGCATAAACCCCTGCAAAACAGGTCTTCTGCCACTTCGCCGCCAAACACCCGGCTTTTTCCCTGAAACACTGGTTGCAGATGCATCGGTTTCCAAACCGGGCGTGATTCCACATTTGCCTTTTCCAAGGCCAGTCGCAGTGTTTCCCGATCAACCCCAAAACTTTCTTTGGTAATCAGGATAACTGTTAACCAATGATTAGATTCACCATAAGGTGATTCGGGAATGAACTCGATCCCAGGCAAGCCCGACAGCGACTTTTTATAATAATCGAAAATTTCTTTTTTTCTCTTTAACCGTCTATTTAGTACCCTTAGTTGTCCGCGACCAATCGCGGCTAAAATATTACTTAATCGATAGTTATATCCTATTTCTGAATGTTCATAGTAAGGGAATGCTTCGCGTGCTTGTTGAGAAAGTTTACGTGCATGTTCAATGAAATCTTTATCCTTTGAAGCGAGTATCCCTCCCCCAGAGGTAGTAATGATCTTGTTCCCGTTGAACGAAAATACCGCGGCATCTCCCCCGACACCAGCATGAACATTATGATATCGTGCCCCCATCGCTTCGGCCGCATCTATCACCACCGGAACACCGTACTTTTTAGAAACTGCCAGTATCTTTCTGTAATCCGCACACTGTCCATATAAATCGGTTGGGATGACCGCCTTAACAGTCCTTCCGCAATTTCTGGAATCTTTAAGTGCGGTTTCAAGAAGGTCAGCGGAAATGTTCCAGGAAACACGATCACAATCCACAAAGGTAAGTTTAGCTCCTTGAAAAACCGCCGGCGTAACGCTACCGATAAAAGTCAAAGTGGAAGCAATCACTTCATCGTTTATTCCTACGCCCAGAAGACGCATTGCCAAATGAATAGCAGCGGTCCCGCTAGAAAGCGCCAAGGTATATGGTATCCCAATATATTCGGCCACTTCTTTTTCAAAAGCATCTACTTGCGGACCAAGAGGAACAATATAGTTGCTTTTAAACGCCTCCCGGATGAATTTCATTTCCTCTGTGCCCATATGGGGAGGAGAAAGTAAGATCCGTTTTAACATTTTAAAATAATAAATTTTCGGTTATAAACCGTAAAGCCAAATATCATGAGCGGTATGGCGGAAAATACCCCTTTTCCGGTTCCCATTTTTTTTTCGAACTATGTCTTCTTATGCTGATCACATCATTGAATTTATCTTCATCAATAATCCTCTGACCGGTATAAAAAGGATACTCTCCCCCTGGAGCAAAAGACAGCTTATAGCGGTAAACCCCATCTTCAGGATTATATCCTCCTCCCAACACATAATTAGATATCCCTTGATCTTTTGCCCAGGAGATCACTGTATATTTAAGCAGCTCATTGGGCCGCTTGTCAAAAGCGTCTTCCAAAGTCCCGCCTAAAAACGAATAAGCTGTATTCTTGGAAAAAAGTACTAACTCCGTAGAAACAATCTTATTACCGTCCAAGACATGAAAGAAAATACTGTTCCGGGGTAAACGCCGGGATATAGATTCGAAAAAACTCCGGTCAAAGAAATAAAATCCTCTCGCCTTACGCCGGTGCATCGTACTTTCATATATTTTTATAAACTCTTCCAGATACTTGCCATGCTCATCAAGTAAACATTTTAAACCGGATCTTTCCGACTTTTTTATATTCTTACGGACTTTATGTTCAAAATCCATCCATATCTCATCTTTAGATAAATAAAGAGACCGCACAACATTCTTACCCCGCAACACTTTTTCTCCTGGATAAACTGCTAAATCCTGTTCAAAAAGATGAAACCTTGTAAATTCACTGATACATTGATTGATTCTTAGCCATTCATTATAGGCCGTCCAGAAAAAACCCGAAACTGCGGTCTTAAGCGCGGGATCACCCCAATAATAAGCTCCGCCATAACCATACGGAGAAGCTATATCGAAGCACTCCCGAAAACCATCAGAAATCCAGGATAAAGAATTAAAACTCCGTTTTAAAAAAGGATACAGGATAGTCGCTCTATCTGCAGAATAAACCGCGGCGAAAGCCCGCTCATCCCTTGTTTCGAATATGCCTAAATATTCAGGATGTGCAAAGATATCTTTTTCCGGCCAAGACAACCAGATATCCAGCCATTTCTTCTTTTCCAGCTCATTTGCTGATCCTAAGATCTCAAAACCAGGATTTTGCACTATTTTCGTTTGCATTAAAACATTATCGGTTTTTATCACCTTAAATCATAAATAGAAGATTTAAGACAATCTAACAAACCACAAATCTGTTCTTTGTTGATATCCTGATGAACCGGCAAGTTAATGATCTTCCGTGACAGCAGATGCGAAACAGGGAATTCTTCGGTCTTTATCTCTTTGATCAAAGTATGATACAAACTTACCACCCCGTAACCTTTGGAATTCATTAAATTGTAGAGCCTGTCCCTGGGCACATTTTTCATGATTACTGGAAGTGTTTGTGGAACTATTCCCTCTCTTAAAACCGGACGTAAAACATCGATTTCATCAGAAAAATCCTTAAGCTGTTCCAAAAATATATTCGTGTTTTCTCTTCGCCTTCTGGCAATCTCAAATAAATCATACTCAAAATAAGATAGGATGTCATGCGATTGACGTTGCATCCCTGTTAGAAGCTCCCGCGCAGGATTATTAAAAACCAGCATTCCTCCGTTTCTAAAAGGCAGTAATTTATGCAATGAAAATATGCATACATCTGCCAACCGGCCGCAAACCCCGCCAACCAAATCACTAAGCATCGCATGTGCTTCATCTTCAACAACTGCAACCCCCGCCTTGCGTGCCTCGGATATAAAAATTTCATACGCAGGGTCTACATACCCGAAATAATGAATGATTACCGCTAAAGCAATATCATTTCTATTTAAACACCTGGATACATCTTCCATATCTATATACAGTTCATCTGTAACCTTATAAAAAACATATTCCAATTTAAGTTCGGCTACCGGGTCAAATACTCCAGAACCTTCGTTAGATGACCATCCAATGTATGCAGGAAGCAATACCTTCCCGGATCTGCCATTCAAGAATTCCCTCATAAATTCCTTAAATCCCGAACGCGCATTTCGATAAAACCGGGCTGGACGGAAGAAATTCCCATGGATATCGGGTTTTTTACTGATTGTCATTTTGATCTGGTGATTTTGGAAATCGTTTTAGCTATCAATCCCATTTCCTTCTTGCCGTACCTATGATCTACAGGAATGGTTAAAATTCGGCAGGCTAAATCCATAACGTGCTGATGATCTCCGGCAGATCCCTGCCAATGAACCGGGGTAAAGATTCCTCGATGAATAAGGCCACTCCGGAAAGTTTCGCGCAAAGCATGCGTTTTAAATACCAATATTAAATTAAACGGACAATGCCCCTTTGGCCACTCCTGGAACAATGGCTCGAAATCCCCTTTTGATTCCAGCAATCGAAGCAATAAACGCACATTTTTTTCCCTGCTTTTTCTCCAAAAAGCAGGGAATCCTTTTAAAAGCAAAAAACGGCTCCAATCAGATATACGTAAATCCGTATTCTTTAAGAAATATCTTTCACCTTCGACCTGTAATTTGCGATAGATTTCTTTAAGATATGGAAGGTTCTTTTGAGAATTCAAATATTGGGTCTTCCAAATCATGGCCGCAAGTTTTAAAGCGCTTCCAGCACAATTGCGGTTTTCCGGCTCGGCAGGCAAAGGAAATTTCCGCGGCGACCACAAAATGGCTCCATCAGGAGCTGGAAAAGTTTTTCTCAATGAAGCAAAGGCATAATCGGCGTTTGAATTGCGGGCCCAGGTAGATAAAGGGTCATGCGAATGATCCTCTACCAAAACGATCCCGGGATTATTCTTTTTCCACCTTTGCCAAGCCATTCCATTTTTAACGCCAAAATAATTTACCGCCAAGACAAAATCCCCGCGTTTCGGAGATAATGATCCCCAATCAGGCTGTACCCAGCGCGGATCATCCTGATAATAGCGTATTTTTATGCCATTCTTTTTCCAATACAAACTTACTTCATGGCAGAAATAATCTGGAATAAATACAGTCCGGGAATATTTTCTTGTTTTCTTAAATAAAAGTGGAATAGCATCACGCCCTAAGGCCATAAATAAGAAAGGACTGCTCCATGGCAAAAAAGGCCCTTCCAGTAATCCTGGCCAATCAAATTCACTGCCGATTTCAGTTGATTTTGTTTCGTTAGCCACAATAGCCTTGCGCAGATTAAATTTTATGAAGACGCTATTTCGTTATTGGATAAAACAAGTTATCCAGGATAAGACAATTACAGCCGGATTTCTCGGTTGACTCTCTTCATACCTGCGGGTACACCCGGAGGTACATACTCACTGGAATCAGCAATAGCCAGGAAATCTTCTTTTAAACAACCGAGATAATAAAGGTCGTGAAACAACCCGTTTCGAAAAATGTGCTTCCGTAACTTTCCTTCTATCTTCCAGCCGCTTTTTTCTACATAGCACTTAAGTGAAGGAACATTATAATCCAGTATTTCACACCATAATTTATGCAGTCCCATATTAAAAAATGCAAAAGCGGACATAGTCATAATTACATCCCTGCCATAACCCTTCCCTTTTGTTTTCCTTGCAGTCAAAAGTTTTACCGCCATCAAAGCGTTTCTATTATGCCAATCAATATCCCAAAACCCGGTCAAACCGATCAAACCGGCATCCTTTGACTCAACAATAAACCGAACATTAAACTTATCGTTAAGTAAAGAATCAAACCATATCTTTTGCTTTTTCTTTGAAACCGGGAAATCCCAGCCTACCACCATGTTCCGGATATGTGGATCGTTATAAAGGCTTTGGCAGAAATCCAAATCATCTTCTTCAAGAGGCCGCAGAACAATCTTTTTCCCTCTGATCATCGTTTCCTCCAATAGACTAGTTTTTTTCAGTTTAGCAAGTTATCAAAGGTTTGTCAACTAATAGAAAGGAAGGAAGAGCAGGATCTTATTCTATAATATCATTTGGCAAGCCGCAATCATTAACCTGTTTATAACAATACCCAAGATCATCCCTAACCCCTTCACGTTTAAAGACCTTAATAATAGTAAGAATGAGTATTTTCAGATCCAGGGGAAACGAACGATTATCCACATACCAAACATCCATCTCAAACCTTTTACTGAACGGAGTATTATTACGCCCATGAATTTGTGCCCATCCTGTAATACCGGGTTTAACAGCATGCCGCCTGGCCTGTAAAGGAGTATAATACCCCAAATATTGCATAAGTAATGGGCGAGGGCCGACAAAACTCATCTGTCCCATAAGAACATTTAGCAATTCAGGGAGTTCGTCAAGGCTAAATTTCCGCAAAAAACGCCCTAAAGGCCGAAGCCTTTCTGTTTCCGCAAGCAAAAATCCATCTTTATTGCGTGCATTGGTCATAGTCCGGAATTTGATAATTGTAAACGGTCTCTCATCTTTACCGGGACGAAGCTGCCTAAAAAATACAGGGGTACCAACTTCTACCCATACCAAAAAACAAATTAGCAAGAAAAAAGGGGAAAGAACAATGATCAAAAAAGACGCAAAAACCAGGTCAAAAACCCTCTTCAGCCATTCATAATTTCTTTTGGAATCCAGTAATTGATTCAATTATTTATTTTCTCCTTCCCGGATTTACTACTGATTGAAATACTTTTTCAAAGCGTCTTGCCCCAACAGAAAGAGATAAGTACCGCTCATAAAAGATCTTGCCATTTTCCCCCATAAGCTCAAGACGGTTTCGGGGCATTTTATACAACTCTTCTATCTTTCGCGCGATATCGTCTGGATCTTGCGGGATGCAAGTCAAACCAGCCCCAGATTTTTCAATCAACGCAGCGGCATTTCCTTTAACCGCCATTAAGATAGGACGACCGGCTGCCATATAAGCCTGCGTTTTTCCCGGTATTGTGATCTGAAAAAGAGGATCATCTTTTAAATGCACAAAAAGCACATCTGCTAATCCAAGGATACTTCCGATTTCGCTCATCGGACGCCAAGGGAGAAAACAAACATTATTTAGATTCTTCTCGGTTTTCTTATCCTTAAGCCTTTCAACATCTATTCCTCCTCCTACAAAGACAAACTGTATATCGGGGAATTTATCTTGTACTAAGCCTGCCGCATCCAAAACTGAACCGAGGGCTTGAGCACTTCCCATAGTCCCGGCAAATACCAAATTAAACTTACCGGCAATTCCCAGTTTTCTCGCTAAGGCCTCATCTTTTTTTATCGTTTTTAAGTGGGCTTCCTCACACCAGTTATAGATTACTTCTATTTTACGTTCCAAAACCCCTCTTTTAACCAATACATCCTTGAATCCCGGTGATAAAACAACTATCTTGGCTGCTTTCCAATATATAAACTGACACCATTTCTCAATTAACCAGATAAGGATGCGGTTTTTCATCATTCCGGTTGCCGGTAAGGTATCCGGCCATAAATCCTGGATATCATAGACAAAAGGTGCTCGATGTAACAAATGCAGGAATATAGCGGGTAAACCAATGGTTGCTGGCGGATGATAAACATAAATTATATCCGGCCTTTTTACCCTCCAGGCGCCTAAAAAAACCGCAGATAATGCAAAACTTGCGTAATTGGCAATGCGCTTTAGCACTTTACTATCATGGCTGGGGTATAAAGGGACTCGAAAAACCGGTATCCCATCCAGGATTTCATGTTGAAACAATTTTATTTTATATCCCGGATAAACCCTTCCTCCCGGATAATTAGGAAATCCGGTTAAGACTTGCACCTCATGTCCCAATTTGACCAATTCTTGTGCAAATGGCACGCCTTTAAAACAAAGTTCGGGATTAAACCATTGAGTTAATAGTAAAATACGCATCATCCAGAACCTTTACTTCGCAAGGCACTACTCATTCCCGGAGGAAAATCTGCTAAATTTAAGATTATCTCCCAGTTATTTTTAAACCACTCAATATTTTTCATAAAACCTTCCTTGAAATCAACCAACGGAGTATATTCTATTAATTCCTGTGCCTTCTTAATCGAGGCTAATAACCTGGGTTTAGTATCCCATTTTCTCCTCGGTAAGGATAACAAACCCGAGGTATTGCCAGTTGTTTCGTTGACCAGCCTGGCCATTTCCATAATGCTTATTTCCCTTCCAGCAGCTAAATTAAAATTCTCACATACGGCTTCCGGATAAAAAGCGCTCTTTAAAAGGCCTTGCACCAAATCAAGAACATAGGAAAAATCCCTGGTTTCCTCTCCTGTACCAGTGATCGGCAAAGGCTGTTTTTTTATTGCCCAATAAATAAAATTAGGGATCACGTTCCGATACTGCCCGGGAACTTCTCCCGGGCCGTAAGAATTAAAAAAACGGCAATTAACGGTTTTCATGCCATAATGATGCGCATAGAAATTACAATACATCTCTCCTGCCATTTTATTTATTTGATATGGAGTAGTAAGATGCATGGAAATGAAATTTTCTTCTAAAGGAAGCTTGGGATATGAGCCGTAGATCGCACACCCGCTTGAAGCATAAATAAACCTTTCTACCTTCGTAAGCCGCGCATATTCCAGCAATTTTACTAATCCTAATATATCAACTTCCGCAGAGATTTCTGGATAATCAACCGAATTCTGATTAGCAAAAAAAGCGGCCAGATGAAAAACAATGAAAATATCTTCCTTAAAAACCCTTTTCAGATCAATATCATTTCTAATATCCCCCTCTACGAACATAATATTGTTCAATGCAGGAATATTCCATGGTTTTTTTTCTTTTATCGATGACAAATTATCTAAAATTACCACTTTCCCTTCAGCACCTACTAATCTTGATAATGCAATAGCCAAATTACTGCCGATTGCCCCAGCCCCACCGGTTACCAGGACATTTTTCCCCTGGTAATAATCGAGGATTTTACCTCTTAAACCCAGCTTCGCCAAATACTCATCTACCCACTCTACCCTATCCTGTCCGAGAACATTCATATTTGCCTCCTGAAATATTCAATTACGGTTTTTACGATCCGTTTGCTTGCCTTGGCATCTCCATAGGTATTCCTTACTTTTGATATCTTTTCATAGTCATCCTTATTGTCCAGGAGTATCTGGGTCCTTTTTACGATCTCATTTATGTTTGTTCCAACTAAAACTGCAGATCCTGACCTTATCCCTTCAATCCTTTCCGAGGTTTGACGCATGACCAGGACTGGTACACCTAACGCCGGGGCCTCTTCCTGGATACCTCCAGAATCAGTAAGGATGAGCGTTGACATCTTCATCAAAAAAACAAACGGTTCATACTCAAGAGGAGGAAGCAGCTGTACATTTTTTAGTTTTCCTAAGATAGAATATACCGGTCTTTGCACATTAGGGTTAAGGTGCACGGGATACACAAATCGCACATCCGGATTATTCTTTGCTAAAATAGATATTGCCTTGCAAATATTGCGAAAACCACTTCCAAAACTCTCTCGTCTATGGCCAGTTACCAATATCACTCTGGCATTTTTCGCTAATATCACATTATAGTTAACTAAAAACCATTCCACCCATTTTTTACTTGCCTCGGACCCCAAATGCCTGTTTTGAATTAACCGAAGTGCATCGATAACAGTATTGCCCGTAACATGAATCGAACTCCTGTCAATTCCCTCCCGTATCAGATTTTCTTTGGCACTTAAAGTCGGAGCAAAATGCAAATCCGATAACACACTGGTAAGGCGGCGATTTATCTCTTCGGGAAATGGACTGAACTTGTTATGCGTACGTAATCCAGCCTCAATATGGGCAACCGGTATTTTTAAATAAAACGCCGCTTGAGCTGCTGCCAGTGTCGTAGTCGTATCACCCTGTACAAAAACCAAATCAGGTTTTTCTTTTAGCATTATCCCTGTAACACTTACTAAAACCGAAGCATTGATCCGGGATAACGATTGTTTTTTAGTCATCAGGTCAAGATCATATTGAGGCCTTATCAGAAACAATCCCAAAACCTGATCCAGCATTTGTCTATGTTGAGCGGTCACACAGATACAAACTGCGAACCTTTGTGAGTTTTTCTTAAATTCCATCACAACCGGGATCATTTTTATAGCCTCCGGGCGGGTACCAAAGATAAATAGGAGCTTTTTCTTTTTATTCTTCATTGTAGAACCTTCGAAATTATATACGATAAAACCATTTCATCCAATCAACCGTCTTTCTGATTCCTTCTCGCGGAGCGATAGTTGGGTTATGCCGTAAATCATTTATCGCCTTAGAAAAATCCATGGTTTTTATTTTAGTGGTAAAGGGTTCCGCCTGCTTATAGGTCACCAGTGATTCAGGCGCTCCTACGGACTCAAGGATCAAATCTGAATACTCCTTAATATCCATTTCCCACTCTACCTTGCCTCCTATATTATACACCTCTCCGGGAATGAAATTTTCAACGATATTAGCAAACGTCCTGCAGGTATCCCCGACAAAATCAATTATTCTCCTATGCCCTTTATAAACTACATAAGGTTTCTTGTGCAACGCATGATAAATGAATTTTGGGATAAACCCCCTGTAAGGAGTATATTCCTCATACGGCCCGTAACAATTAACTGGACGCACACGTACCGTTTGCGTGCCAAACATCCGCGCAGAATTCATGCACATCAATTCTCCCGCCCATTTTGATATCGCGTAATCGTTCATTTGATAAGTATCTTCTATCTTGTTCTCTGCCATCACTGCCTCTGTCATTTGCCCAGAGTAGTCGCCATAGACCTCCGCGGAAGAAAAGAAAATCATGCGGAATTTATACTTTTCCTGTAATCTCAATAAATGCTTGGATCCAATCATATTTGTCTGCCAGAGATTTTCATAATATGCCTCGCCGTTCCATCTGCCATACTCGGCTGCAAGGTGATAGACAAAATCAAAAGGCCCATATTCTGTAAAAACACCTTCTAACTGCCGATAATTCCTTACGTCACACCTTAAATAATCCTGGCGGTCAGTATTATAAAGATCCACTGCTATTACCTTGTGCTTACGTAAACGAAGTTCATTGCATAAATTTGTGCCAATAAAACCTCCGCCGCCTGTAACCAGAATATTCATCCCATCCTCCGGCTTGATTTTACAATCTTAACTATTTTTGGTCCTTTAAGATAAAGTTTTTTCCTGAATATATACATTGTATTTAAACCCAGCATAAACCGTTTGTTTGTTTCCAAAACAAAACCCTGCGAGTCCGCAAGTGCCAAAATATACCGTTTTGATAAACCATAAGCCTCATCTGTTTTCATTTTCCTTATACGCTGGTCTGCGTCCCACGGATAACGCAATTTATGCCAAATAAATCCTATCATAGGAGAAATCATCGTTATAATGAGCCTGCCGTCATCGGCTAATAGGCGGTTACATTCAAGCAATACTTCTTTGCGGTTCGGGATATGGTTTAAAGCTGCAATAATAGTGATTGTGTCAAATTCACGATTATTGAATTCTAGACATGAAGAATCCTTGACCAGGATATCCGCGCCACCCCAATCATAAGTGTCAATCCCAATACCGTTCTTATACCTGCCTACTAAGGCATTATTTCCACATCCTATGTCTAACAATCTGCCTTTAATATACGGATATACATAATCCAGCCTGATTTTTGACAATTTTTTTCCTATGGTATCATTCATTTTCCGCTGAAGGATCTTCTTTCAAAGGATCCAATTCAAAACTTGCAATCTCCCGTCTAATCGAAGAGATCTGATCTTGCTGTAAGGCAAATAAAAAAAGCATCAATCCGCATATTATAAAAAGCAATGCCGATTTATGGACGGTAAAGCCGTAGATAAATATCGCCGTTATTTGATAAACTAAGCCTAAAAGCAGCAAAAATCCTGCAAGAGGCAAAAATACGCGCAAAGGATTAAATAAGGTTATTAACCTAAGCATTAGCAGGATCGTTTCTCCCCCATCCCGAAACTGCTGTACAGAACTTTTACCGATCCGTTTCCTGGCATTGATTTCAACAAAATTAACCGCATAACCAAGATTCAATAAAGCAATGGTTGAACTGGTAGAAAATGAGAATCGATCGCAGGTAAGGCCAAAAATCTTGAATAGAACTTTGCGTTTCAAAACCCTTAAACCACAATTTATATCTTTTACATCTTGTCCCGTAATAATGCGAAACGCGAATTTGAGGATCAATTTACCCGGGATCCTCCAAAAACTCAAATGAAGGATATTTGCCCGCATCCCGATTACCGCGTCATAGCCATTGCGATTATCCAGTAATTTATCCAAATCACTTATTTGATGCTGGGCGTCAGCATCAAAAGTAGCAATCCAGGATGAACGCGCCAAACGAATACCAGATTTGATTGAAGCTCCATATCCTAAATTAGCCTTATGATTAATCAAAATCGCTTCAGGTGCGAGTTTTCTCACCACTTCAGCAGTTGAATCATTCGAACCATCATTAACAACGATTATCTCCCAGCCAAACTGATGCTGTTTTTGGACTAATTGCGGTAGAATTTCTGCTAACCCTTTCTCTTCATTATATGCTGGAATAATAACCGAAACCGGGCTTGGATACTTTTCCATTGTCTCCTCACTTTAATATTAGCCTCATTCCCATTTTTATCTTCCTAACTAAATCTCTTGGATCTCTGACTGACAAAAGTTGCCGTAAAAGCAGGCGCGGCTGGGAATAGAAGCTTTTATAAGCATACGCGAGCAAATCATGAAGTTCTTCCGAACTAAGCTTTTCTTCCCAAAGCCTGGGCGAAAACCCTTTCACAGGGTTACGCGCAAACTCTGCCCAATAATCTGACTTGAATAAACCAGTTTCCATACCCAGCTTATATAGATCAGTTCCAGGAAAAGGAGTAGTAAGGCTTACATTGATATAATCCGGAGATAAATCCTTGGCAAAGGCAATTGTTTCCATTATTTGTTCTTTGCTTTCTGTAGGATTACCGATCATAAAATACGCCAATGTTTTTATCCCAAGTTCTCTCGACCAGGAAAAAGCATTTCTTATCTGTTCAATGTTGATATCTTTACGTAAGGCCTTAAGGATCTGCGGATTACCGGATTCTACTCCAAAATTAATAGTCCGGCACCCGGCAGATTTCAATTTAGCCAGCATTGCCTTGTCTATCGAATCTACTCGTGCACGAATGCTCCAATCAATTTTAAGCCTGCGTTTTAGTATCTCATCACAAATATCATATACCCGGTTTTTATTAAGAGTAAAAGTGTCGTCATAAAAAATAAATGACCTGACCTCATTTTCATAAGACTGCTGCAACTCGTCAACCACATTGCCTGCTGAACGAAAACGAAATTTCTTACCCAAATGAGGCCGTTCACAAAAAATACAATTAAAAGGACAGCCGCGGCTGGTAATAATAGTAGTAACGCCAGATGAACCTGATAAAATCGACCAATACTTATTCATCGAAACCAAGTGGCGCGCAGGGAATGGTAAAGAATCAATATCTTCGATTAAACCCCGATAACCAGTTGAGGTTATACGGCCGTTTTTCTTAAATATAATCCCCGGGACTAAAGATAAATCCTTGTTTTTGATGATCGCATCCAGCAGATCAGCGAACACATATTCTCCTTCACCCTGAATCACCGAATCAACCTGCGGAAATCTCAATGTTTCTTCGGGATAAATGCTGATATGCGGACCTCCCAGGCAAACGTGGATATTTTTATCGACCTTTTTTGCTATCCTGGCAGTTTCTAAAGAATCAATCAAAGTATAGGTCATTGTTTGGATACCGACGATATCAGGGGATTCCTTGCTGATAAATTCTTCGATTTGGAGATAATTGAATTGTTCTGCATCGGCATCTAAAACCTTAACCGAGCATCCAGAAACATTTTCTGCCATCGACGCGATATAAAGCAGGCCTATCGGAGGATAATACCCCGCTTCTTTAGGGTCATTTACACTTTCCGGGACCGGTGGTTTTATCATATTGAATCTTACAGGATTAATGAGTAAAGCTTTTAACATAGCTTTTGCCCGCGTTTTTGCCTTAAACCTTCCAAGAGAGAAATCAAACCAACTGTCCCTGAATAGATTAGCAAATATTCCACTAAAACCCGCCCTCTCATATACGGGCTTTCCCCTACAAAACCATAGAAAATAGCAGTTAAAAACAAGGATAAAACTATTAAATAGAATTCTTTTTTGTCCGTTCCGGAAGAAAGTTGCCTTAATCCTATACATCCCATAAGATACATGAAGAAAGTATACGCAATCGAATAATATCCATGGGTATCAATTGAAGTGCTATCACTGATATATAAGTAGTAATGCTTTGCTATATTAGTCAGGAATCGAGGTAAAACTGGCATTGCCCCAGTATGATTAATGATTTCCCTGGCAGATATCGCACGACCTAAATGGCTTAAAAATGGCAATTCCACGTTATGCACATAAAGATATACTATCCAGGGAATAATCACAGCAAAATAGAAAAAAATGGTTATTGCAATATTCCATTTTGATTCTTTTGTGATCAGCATGGTTATAAGCAATGCCAAAAAATTGATAACCGATACTTCCCTTACCTGAAAAGCCAAAGCATAGACAATCCCCAAAAACAAATATTTCAATTTATTATCCACCCGGAAATAAATCCAAAAACCCAAAATCAATAGGCTCAATGCCGGAATTTCAGTCAAAATAAAAGGCGCCCAGAACAATATCAAAGGATTACCCAGGATAAGTATAACCGCTGCAGAAAAAGGCAATAAATAGCCTTTTAATCCGTATTTTTTGAAAATAACATATGCCAGTAAAGTCAAAAAAAACGAAATTATAACAATATTGATAAAGGAAATTATAAAATCAGAATTATACCCAAAAACCCCGATTAAACCGGCTAAATAAATTATGAATGCCGGCCTTAAACTGAAATTATTCAGATAAACAGCAGGTTCCTCTCCACTTAAGAACTGCTGGGCTATATTTTTATACTTCAATCCATCATTTGTGGCGGAATTAGTAACTTCTAAGCGATATATTTTCCAATCCGCATATTTGGTTAGAAAAGAAATTAGAAAAAAAACGGCTAAAAGGAATCCTAGAAAATAACGCGACTTGTTTCTTAGTAAAAAATCATATGGAAACATGTGGAAACATACCTTCATGAATAAGTATAGAATAACCGCCTAATAGGCACGAAAGTTTTACCATTACATTCTTATTATATGCATTGTGTTATAAAAAAGCGAACGATTTCTTTTAACCAGGGTTTCATCAGTAACAACTCCTAAACCGTATGCTCTAGCCCTTTCGGACAATTCCATTTGCTGCAGATGATCCATATTAATACACTGATGAATAATATCCCGGAATAAGCCTATTTGATCAAGCGGCAAATCCCATCCCACACCTTTTTTCGCTAAACCTCGCCAAGGAGTCTTATCACTGATCAAAACAGGACATCCGGCACACAATGATTCGATAATAACATGACCAAAGTTCTCTCCTAACGTGGGTAAAAAGAACAAATCATGGGTTCCAAGTAAATCTAAAACCTGCTCATGCGGAAGATTCCCACAATAATTAACTTCAATATTTCTTGGCAACGTGCGGATAATCTTAAGGCATTCCATCCAATATCTATTATCTTCAACCGGCCCGTATATATTAAAATAGATCTGGCCTTTTACTCCGTGCAAGATCTTTAAGGCACCATCTAAATTCTTCATTCGAGAAATTCGGGACAAAAAAACCATTTTTAGGGAATTTTCGGCCTTTTTATGTTTTAACGCTGGATCAATGGATAAAAATGACAGAGACGGAGGTAAATCTGCAACTATCTCGACCGCGACTTTCTTTCCAAACCAGCGACGGATATATTTTTCTTCATACCCACTCGATGCCTGCCAGATAACCCCATCGTATAAGCCAAGGACCTTTGAGATTAGAATATATACCATTTTCTTAAGCCATTTTATGGAAAGCGCAGCTGGAGAAAACTCCCCTCTGACTGCCATAATTACCGGCATCCTGGGAATCAGGCGCAATCTTCTAAGCAATAAAGGCTTGATGGTAAAATCGGGTGAGAAAAAACTGTTTAAATAAAGTATATCCGGATGAGCAAAAAATAGGATCTTTCTGATCCCACGAAATGAACGTGATTTCAACGAGCTATAAAAAACCCGTGATTGACCAACTTTATTCCAATTATCAATGCAAACCCCAGGATAAGGGTGTTTTTCCTGTAAATCCCTATCAGAGGTAAAAATTTTAAAATCAAATTCACCCCCAATTTTAGCAACCATATTAACTAAGGCACGTAATGGCCCTCCCCCTTTATATCCTGGAATATAATATCCAACAAATACAAGAATCTTAAGCCTGGGATACTGCATGTTCAATATCCTTCAGATGAAGGCCGGTCTATTGTGCTCATCCTTAAATGTGCTTGCGACATAAACATAAGAACCGCACTAAACACCCAAAAAACCGTTGAAAAACGGTTTATCGTCAAAACCGGAGCACCTAAACTTCCCCCCATTACCAAAACAAACATTCCTAATAATAATCTGCCTTCCTCATACCCTTTTCTAAACGCACTTAAACTATAACGAAAATATACCACAAGTAAAGTCAAATATCCGGTCAAAGCA
Source organism: uncultured Planctomycetales bacterium (assembly GCA_964603585.1). Lineage (GTDB taxonomy): Bacteria > Omnitrophota > Gorgyraeia > Gygaellales > Profunditerraquicolaceae > CAZRVK01. The sequence continues at coordinate 103,209 of CAZRVK010000004.1, read as the reverse complement.
ACTAAACCTCCTTGTAAAAAGAACTCCAAATAAGCGTTATCAAAACAAGAAATAGCCCCGAAACCAAAACCATATAATGGGGATTTCTGCCACACCTCATTAAAATGCGATATCATGGTACTGTATTCGGCCCCAAATCTACCCGCAGTATAGAGTTCCAGCAAATTAGTATTTCCCTTTACCGTAAAAAACATGGTCAAGAAACTCAAACCATCCCAGAAATGGGTAATATAGAGTATCCCTGCCCAGGCGACAATTGCAGCCAGAATAAACTGAACATTAAAGTTCTTACGAAAATCTAAGAACGGGTTCCAATAAATGATCAGTAAAGGGATCCCTCCAAAGATTAACACTTTAGAAACAGATAAGGCTCCGCCAATGAGCAAAAAAAACAGTATAATATATTCCCAAAAGCCGGTTTGTTTTGAAATACGGTTAAGATAACCCCAGGCAAGAAGGCCTAAAGAATACATCAATCCGCTTTCAACAGGCTGATTAAAAATCCCCGAATACCTCCCCATCGAAAAAGCAAGCTCCCAAACCGATTTTCCGCCAAAACAGCTTTCGACAAACGGGCGCATGACATTCTCTACACTTAAAAAGATGGAAAGTACCGCAATAATAGAATTCAGACAAAGCAGCGATATAAGGACTATGCACAACCGGCGCAAACAATGAAAAAAATATTCGTATCCCTGATATTTTGCCAATGCGGCCATCAAAATGATGATTGCCGCTGGCTGGATATAATTTTCTATTGAGGAAACATACTTCAAGAAAGACTCTCTTGGGTATCCGCCGAAAAAAGAAGCACCTAAAGTCCAAAACGTGATCCCAAACAACAGTATAAGGATTTTCAATAAAGCCGAAGGCCATAACATCGACCGTTGGTCTAAAATGAATAAAGGGAAAATAAACAATAGCAAAGAATAAATCCAGATATGTTCAAATCGGATACCATATCCCGGGAATATATAAGGTCCAAAAGCAGCAACTATCAGAGAAACGGGGAATAGTTCAAGCCATCTTTTATTCAGAGATATGCGATTTGGCATAATTATATAATCGCGTGATCACACGCATTAAGTTAAGTTTTCTTGGAACAAACACGCCGGAGGATACGGCTTAGCAACCAAAAAAGATCACCTTGTTTGAGAAACAAAAACAGCTTTAGCAAATAAACCGATGATCTAAGAGAGAATCCTGTTTTTACCCCCACGGCATATACCTTTCTAACCGATTCAATTTCCGAAACCGCAATATGCTTTAGCCTTTCAGTCTTACGTCCCGGATGTATGCGTTCACACGCAAAAAACTGGCGAGAATGGATTACAATTGGATTCGATAGTAAAAATTTTATTATCAAATCATTATCAAGGACATTACAAAATTTCTCATCGATTCCGCCAACCTTTAAAAACAGTTTTTTGCTCCAAAACATTGCTGGTTGGGCAATACTGAACAAGCCATGGATAATTGCGGATTTCGAGAATAACCGCGAATATTGAACATGCCGGTACTCATCAATGATTTTATCCCACTGGTCAATTAAATAAAAATTACCATAGATAAGATCCGCCGTTTTATGCGCATATATGCGGCCGACTTTAAGCAAGGATCCCGGCAAATACAGGTCATCCGAACAAAGCCAGGCCTGAATGTCTCCAGTACTATTCTTAAATCCTTTATTGATTGCATGAGCTTGGCCATTATCCGGCTCACTTACCCAATAAGACAGATATCTCTCATATTTTCGTATTATTTCCAGACTGCCATCAGTTGAACCCCCATCTATTATGATATATTCCAAGTTGGGGTAATTTTGGTTCAGGACACTTAAAATCGTCCGTTCTAAGAACTTAGCCTGGTTCATAGAAGGGGTAACAATAGAAATTCGCGGCCAAACAACATCCTGTTTTAAAATAACAGATCCGGATAACTCCAGATCCGACACAAAATTTCGTATATTTTTATTTGAGAATTTATTCATTTTCGGACGTTCACATCGATTTTAAATATAGCGAAGAAGGAAAATGCCCTTTAGAAAGAGCAAGGCCGCATTCATTCTTCTCTGGATCGTAATTAGGAAGAAATTCCTTCACCTTTTCTGGGACCGAATAATGCAGCATACTCAAGCTCAACATCAGCGAGAACTGACGGTTATTTATGAGGAAGCTATGCAGCAAAACGCTTTCATTCGTAAAAAATAAGTCTTTGGTCAAAATATTCCTAGAATAATCATAAGGGAAATAGATATCATGAAAATGCACCCAGATACCTTTTGCTAATCTTGGTAAAACCTCTAAAATTAAACGATTTACCTCGCTCCCGGGCTTGACAGTATGGGTAGAATCAATAAACAAGAACCCATTAGTGCCCATATCCAGTAATAACTCGATTGGCACTAATTGCGCCTTTTCCTGCACAAGCTTAATTTTCCCGGAATTATGCATTTGGATTAAAAAACGTGTAGGATAAGGATCAATGCAAATTATCTCCGGAGAATACCCTGCCTCTTCTGCCGCCAGCAGCATGACTGCGGTAGAAACTCCACAACCTACCTGCACGATCTTTAACGGCATTACTGTACGTATGAAACAATATAAAAAATCCCCCTCGATAGGCCCAAAACCTGTTTCTCCGTTAAACCGGCATGCCTTAGCATAAATATCCTGTTTTTTCTGCCTGTCTATCAATTCATCTTTACAACATTTTCCCAGGAAAGCAAGCTGATCGGCTATATCAATACCATGAATCCCAAACATGCTATATGGACTTTTCCAATAATCGTTAGAACGAAGATCTTTAATATAAGGGACCTCGGAATACCAATGGCAGGGCAGAATATTCATATTAATATTCTGCCCTGCCTCAAATATTTTCCTAAAGAGCAGCTTTAAATGCTCTTTTAATCGTCTATTCATCTCGGTTTGTGAATTGAAGACTTTCCTCTCATCCAATGCAGGCGTAAACGGCGGAAAATCAAAGATGCCAGCAAAAACAATTTCGCATCGAAAGGAAAGGAAAAATTCCAATAATATAGCCTATAAAATGTTATTCGTTCGAACAAATAAAACACAGGCGTAAGCAGGCGCATATAGGCTGGCCGCTTCCGGTAACCATACAAGATCTCTACCAGGGAAGAATTGATACTGAAATAATCATCCCGCCTTTTCATGAATTTCTTTTCTTTCTCATTATACCAAGGCAACCATTGCTGAAGGATTTCATGATTTTCGGCACTGGCAATGACCCACCCCTTAATGCTGTCTGGTTTCCTGAATCCTTCCTGTTCCGCTAATTCTCCAAAAACCGTTGCCGGCAAGGCAGCATAAACAAAGGCAACGATATTTAAACTCGGATTAATTTTACGTAAACTAAGCGCATACCTCACACTCTCAATCACTTCCATCTTTGTTTCGGTCGGATTACCCAGAATAATCGAAGTATTTACCTTCATTTTCTCATCGTTTAAAGTCTTTAGTTTCTTTTCTATAGTCTCGAAGGATTGCCCTTTATTCATTAATTTGAAGATGCGTTTTGATCCGGATTCCAGCCCGCAGGCAACCGAATTGACATTCAATCTCTTCAATTCTTTCAGCATATCCTTATCGATACTCGAAAATCTGATACGCATATATAGAAGCTCGATCCCTATTTGTTTCAACTTTTCCATGATCATAAGCGAACGCTTGCCATCGATCCAGAACTCATCATCACAAAAAGTGATCTTATTAACACCAGTTATTCTCTTTAAATACTTTGCCTTATCGATCACATAATCCACAGAATGCGTCAAAACACTTTTTTTACCGTTTTCGTCACGGTAAATCGCATCCTTGCTATGGAAACAAAAACTGCAATTAAATAAACACCCCCGCTGTGTTTCAAGAGGGTCCAAAAGGACCAGACCGCTATGATCCCTTTGCAGATACAGGCTCCAATCCTTTATAAAACTAAGATCGTAATCAAACCGGTCAAGATCCTTGTCCGTGCAAATTCTTTGTGCCGCAGTAATTATCCCTTTGGAATCATCACGATAAATGATCCCCGGGATATTCGAAAGCTTTTCCTTGTTCGATAAGGCCGCCGCGATCTGCACAATCGTATCTTCACAATACCCGATCCCTGCGATATCGATAGAATTTTCCTTCATTGCATCCGCTTTTAAACTACTGATAAACTTACCACCCACTACCGTTGGGATTCCCCGGGATTTAGCGGCTTCCGCAAGGGTCAAAAGATCTAAAGCCGATGGCCCCATCCAAAAAGAAAAACCAACAAAAAGGTAACGATTAGAAAGTATTTTATTCCGGCAGATACCTAACGTACATGAATCAATAACATGAAAAACCTCACAGTCATAGCCATGCCGCTTTAGATTGCTGGCAAGGTAAACTAACCCTACCGGGACCTGGATCCGTCCACCGGGATTAACTGCGTTAACAAGCAGGATTTCTTTCCGTTCCATTTTTAAAAAATCCCTTCAAGTATTTTTGAGTAAAACACTTATCCCCTTTTTCCAATTTTCCATCAACTTAGCCATATCCACATTAATTTTATTACCATCAATCGTACCGATTTCCCCAAAACAAGTAAGACTTTTAAATAAATTGGCTGTATTATCCAAGTTGAATTTGCGAAAAGAGCATTTCAATCTCTCGTCGCTAAAACAAATCTCATGAGCCCAGTATCCCGGGATTCCGTTTTTAGCTCCAAAAAGTACCGAATGTGAAGAAACTGTATATACGGCAACAATACTGGAGTGATATTTTGAGAAAAGCATTTCCGCATTAATCTTTTCCGAAAAGATCGGGAGTTTCACCGATTCACATCCAGGCATAATTTTATCCCCATCAAACGGATGAGGTTTATAATAAACGGTTATATCCTTGCGGCGATAATAATCATGGATAGCACGTATGTATTCAAAAGTACGAGAAAAAAGAAAATCCCGGTCTAACTGCGTATAAAAATCTGTCATATTGGCATCCCCAAAGAAAACTACAAATTTATCCATCTTGATGTTATTAAGTGCACTGTCCCTTATCACAGCCGGATACGGCAAAACGACATCACCCTCTTGATACATTTTCGGCTCTCTGGCAGGGTTTTCCTGGTTCGGTAATAATACCATGCGGGTAAACGCAGGTTGCTTAAAATATTCCCGATACATTAACTGGCCGTTTGATGCGACATAACTTTTCATGGGAGCACATCTAAGGATCAACGCATAAAATAAATTAAGCGCAGTCATTAGTATGCTTAATCTTCCTCCAAAACTCGTAATTTCAATTTGATTGTCGGTATAACTTAAAAACACTATCTTAATCGTCTTATGATTGTCGCTTACGAACTTGATCGCCAGGTTCAAGCTCATTTCCATACTGATAAACGCAAAAACAATTGAGTTCTTGTCGAACACGATGTTCTTTAATCCGCGTTTAAATGCCCGGCCGCGACGTAATCCCTTGAATACATTACGCTGAAAATCACACAAGGGGAGATACCATACCCGGTCAAATTCATTTAAAAACTCCTCGACGGACATTTTCATCAAAAAATCATGCCGTGGGATAATTGCCTCAACAGTATATTCGGGGCTAAGTTTCTTGAGCAAATGAGCCATATTGGCCATTGTCATAAAAGAGCTAGGCTCACCTGCTATACAGTAGAATTTCATTAGGGATCCTCGGTAATTTAATCATTTACAATATCGGTTTTTTCTTTTATCTTTCGGCAAATTTTATTTAAAGATGACTCCTTATCGGCAAGCATTGTGCGCAACTTACCCATCTGTTTCCAGTCAATTTTGGCATAACAATCACTGGCAGAAACCGGGAAATCAAAATGAAGCATGTAGTAGAAATAATAGCACCATTTCTTCGCCAACCCTATATTCTTCCTGCTAATTTCAAAAGCCTCTTTCGGATCATCCAGTAAAGCATAGTAATGCGCCAGTGACTCAATCCCCACTCCTACCCCGCCTTCGTTTTGATAATGGATAGATCCTCCGACTAAAACCGGCACACCAATAGCTGATAATTCATAACCGATAGACCCCACATAAGTCAGTCCAACAGTTTCCTTATTCAATATTTCGTATGAACTTACAGGGGTAGAAGGAGGCAAAACATATATATTATCTGTCAATTCCGGGAAATTATCCCGTATATAATCTAACATACTATAAGATCCTTTTTCCCAAACCAGTTCCGCGGGATGCACTTTAATAACCAATTGTTTTTGTGGATTTCTGAGAAAATACTCAACAGTTTTATTGAACATATCGATAAAACCGTTAAACGCCCGGGATTGATTCTCAAGGACAGAATCCCAGATCATATGCGTATAAAACACATACCGATTACTATAGGTTTTTCGGTTTAGATTATCTAAAACCTTCTTTTTCTCACCCGTTGCAACTTGATTATATAGCATCAGATCGATCCCGAGGTTATTGAAAAAACGGTTATTTATATAGTCATCCACATCCTTCAACTCTTCCGAGGTTAAATCGCGAAGCTTTAATTTCTTCCAGGTATCCGGATAAAAGCGTTCCCATTCCCTTCCATTCCGGTGGAATGCCATGGAACCAGGATGAATTATCCCCAGGGAATAGATCACTGAATCGATACCCCTTGATTTGAAATAGTCATAGAAAGGCCCCCAGGTCGAATATACACCATGAACCATAATCACATGCCCGATTTTACTCCCATATGCCGCATAAAGCTGATTAGCCAATTCAACTGACGCACAAGCCGTATAAAGTTTCTCCTTAAAAACCTTGAGATGCCTGGGGTCATTGTCATTAAATGAATGCGTAAGAAAATACCGAACAACCGATGTTACAGCATGTTCACCGACATTAACTCCATAAAGCGTAAGATTTCTTAAATCTTCAATACCATGGGAAGTGGAATTTAAAAGATCATCAATTTTCTTTAAAATATCTTTGGTTAAGAATTGACGGTATGAACAATATTCAAGACATAAAGATTCAATCAATTGTTTCCGGTTATTTTTACAACGATTGCATAAAATTCGGCGTTTCTTTAAATCAATATGCGTATCCGCATCACAAGAGCAAAGCACGCTGTCGCAATACAGCATCAAAACTCTTAGCCCCGAAGCCTCCAAGGCATGGGCCAAAGTAGCCTCTAAATATGTCTGTGGATTTGCAACAAACGTCCTGACCGTAAGAAAAAGCACAATTTTATTATCAATTTTAACCGACTTTCGCAAATTCGAGAATATCTTCTTATTGCGGAGCAGGTAGAAAGGATAAACCAGTTTATCATGAAGATACCGCAAAACAGTAATATTAGCCAATTTACTCATTTATTTCTCGATTATTAAGAACTTCCATGGTTGAACTATGTAGTTATTGATTTGCATCCCGCTAACGACAATTGTCAGATCATGGGGCTTTTTAGCATTTTTATAGTTTGCCGCACCGATATTCTTTGGGTCATAATCCTTATCATCTATCAACCGCCATCGTTTAACCCCTTTCAATTCATTGATCAGGCGCACCATATAATCGGTGGAATAAATATTAAAAAAATGGAAATTATGCGGTTCCCCATCCGCTCCATATTCTTCAGGCTGATTTACTTGTTTTATCCGAAAAGAATTTTTTCCTATAAGTGTACGGATAAGAAGGTATTTCCGAGTTACTCGCCATAATTCCCGGATCGGCTTCTTAATCGATGGTAAATGCAGCAATACATTATTACACATCACTAAATCCGCATAATTATTTGCCAAATCCAAGTTAAAAACATCTCCCACCTGAAATTTACATTCTTTTCTTAGAGGATTATGATTAAATTTCTCCAAAAAGGCCTTTTTCGCCATCTTGATATAATATGCGGTTGGATCTATTCCATGATAACTAAACGGCACATTCACATTATTATCCAAAGATACCAAATAATGCCCCGAGCCACAGCCTACATCTAGGATCTTATCATTCGCCTTAATGATTCTGGCAACAATTTTAGCGGCTGCACGGCTGCTTTCCATTTCTGATAATTTGCCGATTGCGCGTTTATAAAAAACTTTCCCATAGGCTTTATCATTATCCCAAATCTTCCACCTCTCTTTTACCATCGCCTCCTCCAGCTTAGATTTTTACCGTTTTTTAAAAAATACCGGCACGGATCAAGAGATCACCTCTCATCCTTTGAGAACACCATAAATGGGGTTCTGGAATTTAACAGCCGTGATCTTAAATATTTTTCATCCTTTATAAAACCTCGCAAGAATTGATCATTATCGGATAATTCAAGTAAAATCCTCAAATAGGCCTTTTCTGAAGCATGAATTCCATCAATTACCTCTAAAGACGATGCACCAAATGCCGTCATATCCGTAAAATCCATTACGACAAATCCATACCGGTGAAATAGATCTGAAAGAGCCGGAATGATTTTGGGGATATAAGAATATTTATCCCCCATTAGTTTCATTTTATCATGAACTGCCTGTGCATAAGGAGGAAGGAATCCTACAACATGAATATGATTCTTCCTGCACTCCTCCAAAAAGTTATCCAATTCCTCAATCGCCGCGGGGTTTATTTCCTGACCGTATTCGAAAAGCCTGTTACCATTTGCAATCCGAGCAAAAGTATCTCTAAACTCATAATCCGAAGATTGCCGGTCAAAAGGATGCTCCACAACGCTTCCATAATAATAGCTTCCATCGTTCAAATAGCCATCGCTTTTATAAAAAGCGGTCAAGCCAATCTTCTGATAACCGGCGCAACCAAAAACTATATTGTAGTTCTTTAAATTGACCTTATATTCCCTTATGTCCATCAATAAGCCCAAAATTCCGGCTTGAACTACATCTGCAAATGAATACAAACGGTCCAAGTCATGAAGATAGGCAGAATCAGAATCGTAGATATAATCCCATTTTACATTAAAAAAATTTTGATCTAAACCCAAGATAATCAATTTAGGGTAATTTTCTTTTGGTATCCGGGAAAGAAAATTCCTTAGATTTTTGATACGTGCGATACATCCACCACAATTATAAAAAACTCCTTCCTTAAAGAATGCGCTTCTAAAACCCATAACCCGCGATGTCCCTAGGGCAATCACCTCAAATTTATTTTGCCTTAGAATAAGGATTTTAACAGGGATTATGGGATTTGTATGAGCTAACCCCATAAGAACCGTATCCTTTGACTTTATCGCCGATACCAATTGATCGTAGCTGTAGTATAACTCTCCCGACCTTGTTAAGAATAAGAACAAAATGCCCCCAATGATCAAAAATGGCACCAGTAAAATAGTTAATTTAACAAAAAATCTTGATATCATTATACGTTTAAAATTGAAAATAAATAAACTCTGTGTTATTAAACACTCCGAGAAGCAATACCCCGCCTACAAGAGTGTAATAAACCAACCATCTGACCAAAAGTGGCTTTCGGCTCAATACAACACGTAGATCCATATTGCGCTGAAATAAATTCACGGCGGCTAATACAAAAACCAAGGAAAACGAAATCAGGTAATAGCTCCGATCATTAGGCAGAGCAGAAAAATATCCCAATCCGGTCAATGAATGCGAAGTAATAATTTTTTTAATGGTTTCCGGAATCCCATCAAACAGATGGCGCACGATAAAAAAAGCCTGGTCGAGGTCTTTTGCCCGGAAGAATATCCAGGAAAAACAGATAAGGGAAAATGTCGTAATCCTACGAGAAAATCTTAGAAACATCCCCTTGTCATTTAATCCCATCTTTAGGATTAAATTCTGCCTTAAGCCCCGGGTCCATAGCGAAAAAATAAGATAAAACCCATTTAATCCTCCCCAGATAACATAAGTCCAATTAGCCCCATGCCAAAGCCCACTTATCAGAAATGTAAGGATTAGATTAAATTGCCAGCGCCAAAATTGGCAGCGACTTCCGCCAAGCGGGATATAAAGATAATCACGAAACCAGCTTGAAAGGGAAATATGCCATCTTTTCCAGAAATCGCTGATTGATGTTGCCAGATAAGGTAGATTGAAGTTTTTCATCAGTTTAAAGCCCATAACTTCAGCTGCTCCGATCGCGATATCCGAATACCCGGAAAAATCACAGTAGATCTGGATAGCAAAGAAAAAAGTAGCCAGCATCAAAATGATCCCTGGCTGACCAGACGGATCAGCATATACCTGATTTACCAAGATTGCCAGTCTATCTGCAATAACTACTTTCTTGAACATACCCCAAACCATCAACTTTAATCCATCAGTCACCCTTACATAATCAAAAAAATGCCTTTCCCGGAATTGATGCAATAAGTTTTGAGGCCTTTCGATCGGCCCCGCAACAAGTTGCGGGTAAAACATCACATATAATGAGTATATCCCGAAATTATGCTCCGCTTTCTGCTTCCCCCTATAAACTTCTATGACATAAGAGAGGCTTTGGAAGGTATGGAAGGAAAGTCCAATCGGCAGAATAATATTTATCATCTTCACCGGATAATGCAAACCAAGCATTTCAGCGATTTTTGCAAAATTAGAATTAAAGAAGTCAAAATACTTAAAGATAAAAAGGACTAAACATGTGGAAATAATACTTATGATCAAATACTTCTTCTTGTTTTTTTTCTCTGCTTTTTCAATCATTATCCCAGCGAAGTAATCAATAATGATCGTAATTGCTAACACAAGAATATACTGAGGAATAAAACACATGTAAAAATAACAGCTCGCCAATAACAATAGCTGCCAACGGTATTTATGCGCGGTTATAAAATACAAAGCGGTTACCAGAGGAAAGAAAAATACAAAACTTAACGAATTAAATAACATTAAACTCCTGTGTAAAATATATCTTGGGTTTAATCATTAACCCCATCAAGATTAACCGTATGCCTTAGCTTCCATTGTCCGTCTATCTTCGCCCATAGATGCGGAGAACGGAAGTCATCGCATAACTGCATAAACCTTTCCGGATCGATCCCGATATAATCCATTACCTCGCTGAAATATCGGCCTGGAAATTCGCCATCAAAACGTTTTACCAAAGCCATACCTTCTTCACGGGTAAGATGTTTATTCCTGATTTCCTGCGAGGCATCATAGGTGGCTCGGCCAATGCCGAATTTTATGAAAGTTGTATAATAATGCAGATCGTCGATTTTATCGTCAATACTATTATATTTACTGTATGTTCCTTGAGTCCTGAACGGTCTGGCTTTAAATCCAGTATTTTCCACAGCATAATAATAGACTTCTTGAGGGACCCATTTTAAATAATACCCCAAATAATGGACCTGGATATCGGATTTTGCCAATTCTTCAGCCGGCGGAGGCAAATACGCCATTAAATCGTTTAAATCAACATCATATCGTTTTCTTATTTCCCCTATTGAGACTCCCCCAAGATATATCTCGTCGATGTTCTTCATACTGAAATATGCTTTATCCCGCAAAGAAGATGCATTATCCGCTATGGGGTTACCATATTCCGCTTCATTTTCACCGTAAAAAATGAGTGGTATTTTATATCGCAAGGCGATTTTAGGAGCAAGCACCTTTTGCCCCAGCATGAAGGTTTGGAATGGATGAAGAAGATTTTCTATAGATAAACGCGTAAGTAATTTGATAACCTTCCCGTTTTGATTAAAACTTATATTATCGAAGCCTCCGATCTCTATCCATTTCCTAAAATTGCGATACCCGTAATCCGTATATAAAACCGGCGGCCAGGTTACAGTTAACGGATGCATTCCATATTTATACTTTAAAATATGCGACTGGAACGCACTATCTTTACCCCCGCTGCCGGGAACAATGCAATCATAAAACCCATCTTTACGTCTATACTTATCCAGTAATACAAAGAGTTCATCTTCCCTTTTCTTCCAATCAATCTGCTCTTTCGTATCTGCCTGCCGGCAGGCATCGCATACTCCATCCACATCTATTTTCATGGTGGTTTTTTGGCTTTTTATGGTGTGCTTAAACTCAACTGTTGAAGCAGGCCGCTGGTTGGACATGACACAACGTTTACAAAAGATCACCTTTTCCGGAAGGCCGTATTTGGCTTCTAATTTTTCAGTCATTATATTCCCTTTTTATGGGTTTTGATTTTCTTCATCCAGGAATGATAAATTTTTAATCCTTCCTCACCACTTTTTTCAGGATGGAACTGGACTGCAAAGATATTTTTCTTTATAACTGCCGAACAATATTCGATCCCCTGATAATCGGTTATTGAAAGAACATTCTCGGGCGTTTGCGGCAAGACATAGAACGAATGTACAAAATACATGAAGGCGCCATTTTTAACCGCGGTTAAAGGGGTAGAATCCCAGATATCCTTTGAATCTGAAGGAGAAAAGATCTGATTCCATCCAATCTGCGGGGCTTTGATCTTTTCCCCGTTTGCATTGCGGCAAGCAAACTTTACGACTTCGCCATCAATAAGATTAAGACCTGCATGATCACCGAATTCGCTGCTTTTGGAAAATAAAAGCTGCATCCCGAGACATATACCCATAAAAGGCTTGCCTGTACGACTAAAATCCTTAAGAGACTTGACCAAATTAAGTTTTTCAAGATTGTGCATAGCATCCGCAAACGCACCCACACCGGGCAAAATCAAGGCATCCGCGGAAAGTATCACTTGCGGATCCGAGGTAACCACTGCCGACAGCCCAACACTTCTACAAGCCTGTTCAACGCTAAATAAATTCCCTGCTCCGTAGTCTACAATCGCAACTTTTGACATACAATATTTCCTGTTTAGAATAACATTCAATTATGGCGGCACGATATGTTATTTCGATGAAGATATGTCTTTATTTCCGGAAAGGTCGCAATTTTGATCTTTGAAAAAGTGCGCCCGCTCTTTAAAAACTCTACATTGCCTTCTTTTCCAAGATCATCTAATATTCGATTCTTGGCTATGAATTCATAATGCAGAATTGATGCTAAGGCAACAGCATCCGACTTCCCATCTTGAATAACATCCTTCACATCTTCTACCTTACCAGCGCCTCCATGCGCAATAACCGGGATTGACACAGCCTGGGAAACCATTTTTGTTAATGCAAGATCAAAGCCCTCTCCTGTCCCCTCTCTATCAACAGAGGTAATTACAATCTCACCGGCGCCAAGAGTCTCAACCTGTCTAGCCCAGTCTAAAACCTCTACCGCCGTATATTCCCGTCCATTATCCGTATATGCAAAATAAGAACCGTCTTCATGTTTAATCGCTTCAATTGTGACAACAATCGTTGAAGAACCAAATTTCCTCGCAGCCTGCTTTATCAAATCCGGGTTTTTGATGGCTGCAGTGTTTAAAGATACCTTATCCGCTCCCGCGCGCAACATCTCTCTAATATCTTCGATACTCCGAATCCCTCCAGCAACAGTAAGAGGGATAAATATCTCTTTGGCGGTTTTTGTAACGATTTCGCGCAGATTATTGCGGCCATACAAGCTGGCTACAACATCTACATACATAAGCTCATCCGCACCGGCCTGATAATAATACTTGGCGAATTGTTCTGGTTTCCCCAGGACACGCAAACCTTCCAGATGTATCCCCTTAACAAGATTAGGCCCTTTTATATCCAGGCGTGCTATGATCCTGATGTTCTTACCCATTTTATAATGATCCCATTTAGTTACTTCATTAGTTCACGGCTTTTTAAGAGCATATCCGAAATCTTTAAATCAAGTTCTGTGTCAATATCAATCGATCTGAACCCAGGCATAGGGTATGCCACGGTATCTTTTGCGATAAATACCTTTTTTTTTATGAACCATGGCACCTTTACTACATAAACTGCACCGTTAAGTTCATAGATACCCTTGATCTGCTGCCTTAATAACACCGGGCCTGTATTTTTAATAACCGGAACTAACCTCTCTTTGGCATCCAGAGAATACATCCAGAATGGGTTCTTATCCGGGATTGTGACCGTAACACATGCGGGAGCAGATTTATCAATACATTTCGCGATGCAACCATCAATATCCTCGGTAATCCTTAATGGAGAAGTCGGCTGCAAAAGAACCAAATAGTCGAACTTTTCTTTTAAAGCCGATATTGCATGTAAAACCGTTCCGCCCATTGATGCATCATCCCTTGCCAATTCAGACGGTCTGATAAAAGGTACACTAACTCCAAGCTTACGGCCAATCGCTATGATCCGAGGGTCTTCGGATGATAGAATTATCCGGTCAATAAACCTCGACTTTCTTGATTCTTCAATTGTCCAGTATATAAGAGGCTTACCGGCAACTAAACGGGTATTTTTATGTACTACTCCCTTTGAACCGCCACGGGCCGGGATCAAAGCCAAAATTCTCCTATTCGCATACATGACCGCAGACTCTCCTGTTTATTAAGCCCGAAAATCGTAAAAGCTTTTTTTCAGGGTTTTGACCTTAGGCATCTCTTTTTTAAGTATCACAACGATCCTCCGCGCAGCCACTCCGCTACCATAAGGACTGGAAACCTTTCGGCATTTTTGCCTGAACTCTGAAGAAAACGCTTTTTTCAAGCTTTTAAGTACTGCCGCTTTAGTTGGGCCGGATTGAATAACGCTATCGGCTATGATTCTGCCCTTTTGGCGATCACCGATATTAATTGTCGGCTTACCGAAATAAGGCATTTCAATGATTCCGCTTGAAGAATTTCCCAGCATAACATCCGTATATTTAAGCAGAGACAAATATTTTATCCGGCCTAAGGAATCAAAAGCAACAGCCCTGCCGGGATTATTTTTGACGAATCGATCAATACAATCGCTTATAATCTTTCCGTTCATATCAGAATTTGGCTTAGTAAAAACTACCTTCAAACCCTTCACAGATCTTAAAGCAGACAAAATCTCTTCAAACTGGTTTCGAGAAGTATTAGGTTCTAAAGTTACCGGATGAAAGGTTACTAAGATCAACTTTCCGTCCATGCTAAACTTTAGCGCATCTTCTAACTCATCACGGGCCAGCAGCTTCAAATGCTTAATGTTATCCACTCCAAGTGCCCCTACATTAAATACCTTGTCGGGATTTTCCCCAAGCTGAATAACTCTGCGCCGATAACCTTCAGTGGACGTAAAATGTAAAATGCTCATTTTCGTGATCGAATGACGCAAGGCATCATCAATAGCCCCTTCGGTTAACTCACCTCCATGGATATGTATTATTGGGATTTGCGCGAAAAAAGCTGCGACTGCTGCCGCATAGGTTTCAAATCTATCTCCGATCAGGATTATAAAATCCGGCCTTATCCGTTTAAAGACATCGGCAAAACCAATTATCCCAGAGCCAACTGCCTTCGTGACCCCGCCCGGAGTATTATCATGCAAAGGGATCCTAACTCTATCATTTATCCTAAAACCGTCATCTAATATTTCCTTGCAGGTAAAACCATAAGCTTTCGACAAATGCATTCCTGTAACCACAATTTGCAATTTACAGAAATCTTTGTTTCTTATTTCCATGAGTAATGGATAAAACAAGCCATACTCTGCCCTACTTCCGGTTACTACACAAAGTTTTCTTATCATACCCCTATCATTTCATCCTTTAGAAAATCTCTTTTTGCCTTCCGTCCCAATATTCTTTCCCAATTCATTGGGCTTATTCCCATTCCTGGGCGTTTAACAGCTAAATTCTTTTCATCAAAAGTTTCGCCTTTGCTTATATCTCTTGCCGCAACGATGCTCTTACGTACAATCATAAGATTAGGCAGTTCAGAAGGGGTTGCTTTCTTAAGGGGTAACCCAAGGGCCTTTTCGACATTACGTACTGCTTTTACCAAAGCCTTTAACTCTGCAGAATCCAGACTTGCCTTATGATCGGGACCAAGCATATCCTTATCAAGGGTAAAATGTTTTTCAATTACCACCGCGCCTAACGCTACAGCCGCAATCGCTGCCTCGATCCCCGGGGTATGGTCAGAATAACCAACTCGAAGATTAAACTGGTCTTTTATCTTAAGCATTGCCAACAAATTCGCATCTTCAAATGGCGTAGGATACTCCGTATTCGAATGCAATATCGTTATATCTTTACTCTTCGTGCCACTTTTGCGTAAAATCCCAATCGCCTCTTTAATCTCATTTAAGCTTGCCATGCCCGTCGATAAAATTACTTTTTTTCGTAAGGATCCTATTTTGCATAAAAGCGGAAGGTTAGTTATTTCTCCCGAAGGAATTTTAAAGATCTTTAACCCTAAACGATTTAACAACGCCACACTTTTTAAATCAAAGGGAGAAGAAAGAAAAACCACCTTTCTCTTTTGGCAATATGCATACAATTGCCTGTGGGCGTTTGTATCAAGTTCCAGATTTTTTATCATTTCAAAGTGGCTCTGGCCGTCACCGGTAGTTATTTTTTGATACCCGGCCTTAGGCGCATTTATAGAAACCATCTCTTCAGCACAGAAAGACTGGAATTTTACCGCATCTGCTCCTGCAGAAGCTGCTGCAGCAACCATTTTCTTAGCCAGATTCACTGAACCGTTATGATTAACTCCTGCTTCCGCAATAATAAATACCTTCTGCATCCCTACTCCTTATATTCAAAACGATAGCCGAACATCTTAACATAGGCCTTTGGCATATTGGGGAAATCTGTGGCTTTAATCCGGCGTTTAACTTCAGATAAAGGCATTTTAGGCGTGATCCGGCATAGGCGGTCAAGTTCTGCCCGCGTGTACAAGTGTCGGCTCCATTTTTCATGACTTAAAGGCAATCTTGCATGCTTAAAATAATATTTAAAAATATCATAAAACTGCATAAGGATATACTGGTAACATTTCTTAGTTACATCAAGCAAAGAATCTCCGGGCAAGATCCTGAAATATTTCACATCGATTATTTTTCCGGAATCTATATTCGGCACCATTAAATGAGCTGTTACTCCGTATTTTCGCTCATTGTTATAGATCGCAAAATTCGTACATCCAATACCCCGGTATTTGGGCGTGCCGGGATGAAAATTAATGGAAAACCCACTAATTCCGGATAAGAAATCACCTGGGATGACCCAGGGAGACATATACGATACACAAATATCATACTTACGGTCATATGCCTTGCTTGGAAAGGCATCCAAACGATCCCCTTTGAATAGATCGACCCGACAAAAATTCCTGCGTAAGAAATTTAATGCCTGATGTAAACCAGATTTTTCCTTGGCAAACACCACTACACGTTCATTATTCATTGATCTTTATGTTACGCAACGTATTCTGCATCTCTTCCATTTGCCCAATATCAATCCATGACTTTTCAGATACTGGATAAACACCCACCTTTTTTGATTCGCTTAAATATGCGTTTATCAGATCAGTAATATTGTAAAATTTGTTTTTTGGTATATCATCGATCACCTCGGGCTCTAAAACGTACATCCCTGTATTCACTAAAAAGTCATACTCGGGTTTTTCTTGTATGCTTTTCAATACACCCCCATCATAGATCTCGCAGATCCCGTAAGGAATCGTAAAATTCTTCATTGAGCTGACCATAGTAATCTTATTTTTTCTTTGGCGGTGGAATTTTAATATATCCGCGTAATCAGCCTCAATTAAAATATCGCAATTGCTGACAAAAAATGTTTTTTTAATTTTATGCTTAAGCAAATTCAGGCTACCAGCAGTACCTAACGGCTTGCTTTCTATGATATAATTGATCTTGTAATCATGCTCAAAATCACTGAAATACGCCTTTATTATGCTGGACTTATAATTCAAAGAGAGGTAAAAATCAGTACAGCCAAAATCAAAGAAACGGTTTATGATTATCTCAATGATCGGCTTGTCGCCTATCGGCATCAAAGGTTTAGGAAGTATTTTTGTGAAAGGATGTAACCGTACACCTTCCCCTCCAGCCATAATCACAACATCAGATTTCAGAGGTTTAATTTTCTTTAACTTATCCTCAAAAAGATCTATCCAGCGAATAGCAGAAACAACCTCCTTCGAATCATTTATTACCGGCAAACACTCTACTGAATTCTCGATCATGAGTGTTTTAGCCATTTCAGGCTCAAACCCCGAGGTCAAGCATATCGGATTAGGATTCATGACTTCAACAACATCTTGCATCAAGCTCTTGCCCCGCAATATCCATCTGCGTATATCCCCGTCCGTAACACTCCCCAAAAGCCTGTTTTTACTTCCAACGATGAAAACTGTCTTCTCGCCTACAGCATCCATATGTTTTAAAACATTTTTTATTGTTTGGCCGGAAGGAATAATAGTTCTTTTTAGTCGTTCCATAAACGCAAGCATCCCCTTTTGATTTTGTCTATAATGTATCTGTCTTATACATTGTAAATCCAGGGCTTATAAAGGCTTTGATTATTCTTAAACCAGGCAATTGTTTTTTTAAGACCGGCTTCTAAGTTGTATTTAGGCATCCATTTCAATAGCCGCTTAGCCTTGCTGTTATCCGCAATTAACCTGGTGACTTCACTATTGACCGGGCGTTTCCGATCATCTTCAGACTCTATTTTTAGACTGCAATTGAGGTATTTCGAGATTAACCGTGCCAAGTCACTAATTGATATCTCCGAACCACTTCCAAGATTAATAATCTCTCCTGCAGTCTTTGAAGATTCACCGGCAAGGATGAATCCTTCGACAGTATCTTCAACATATGTAAAATCCCGAGTTGGATTTAAAGCCCCGAGTTTGATTTTATTGTTAGAATTAAGCATTTGAGTAATGATCGTCGGAATTACTGCCCGCGCCGATTGTCTTGGACCGTAAGTATTGAACGGTCTAACAATCGCAACCGGCAAATTAAAAGAACGGTAGAATGACACGGCAATAAGATCAGCAGAGGATTTTGTCGCCGCATACGGAGATTGCGGGTTAATCGGATGATCTTCCCTGATCGGGACAAACTGGGCGGTCCCATAGATTTCACTTGTAGAAGTAATGATAATTTTTTTAACATCCAAATCCATTGCAGATTGTAAAATATTCAAAGATCCTTTAATGTTAGTCTGAAAATATGCTTGCGGAGAACAGAATGAGTATGGGATTCCTATTAAAGCGGCAAGATGAAAAACCATTTTAACATCGCGCATCGCGCCTCTTACAATATCAATATCCCGAATGTCTCCCGTAATTACCTCCAAAGGGGTTTTACAATTTAGAGTTTCCAGCCAGCCCCATGAATTCCGCGAATTGTAATGCACAAAGGCTTTGATATGATATCCCCTTGCAGACAATTTTTCCACCAGATGGCTTCCAATAAATCCTCCGGCACCCGTAACCAGAACTTTCTTCTTAATGTTCATATATCATGTCCCTCGTAAAATTATTGTTCGTATCCATCAGCTAAGATCGAAGGCTAATGAGTTCTTTAAATACTTTAATTCCTTACTGGAAAAAGCCTTAAGAAAAACGAGCGCAAAAAGATATGCAATTATTGCGGCCATTATTTCTATCAGAAGAAACCAGGGGTTGTATATTTTCTTAACCGGGCAAAATGATACCCCATACAAAAAACCCGACATAAATACCGCAGCAATGACAATTTTTACGACAACCTGCCATTGCAGGCGAATCGGCCAAACTCTTATCACGGCATTATAAATGAAAATAAATGCAATAAAATAACTGATTAGGGTAGTAAGAGCGGCTACTCTAACATCACGAAACAGATTGAGTAAAATAAGATTAAGCATAAGATTAATGAGCGCCGCCAACATATTCATCTTGAATATAATGGCTGTTTTCAATCTAACCCACAGGACATTGGAAAGAATAATATTCAAACCAAAGAAAAGAGTAGCTAATGCGATTATTGGTGTTACCATATAGGCTCGTTGTGAAACCTCGGCGTTAGCAAACAGATTCAATAGCGGAGCGCTCAAAACAATAGACCCAAAAACAAAAGGGATAGATACTAAGAGAAAAGCCTTAATCGCATAACTTAACATATTATAAGCCTCATTTTCCCTATGAGAGTCAATGGCTTTAGATAAAAGCGGAAGTAATACAACCCCCAAAACCCGTGGCAGAAAAAGGGTCAAAGAGCCGATAGCATAACCCGGGTTATAATAACCGACTGCCGCTACGCTTAAAAAATAGGTTATTACATAGCGGTCACTAAAGGATAAAACAACATCCATTATAAAATTAAGCCGTAAAGGAATGCCAAGCCGCATATCATTCTTGAGCTGCTTAAGATCCGGCAAAATCAGCTTTACCCCAATTTCGCGAAAAAGTAATACGGATAACGGGATCCCAATCAGAAGATAGGTAATTATCTGAGTTAAAAACAGCATATTCAAGGATAGGTCTTTCTTGATCCAATAAATCGCCAAAATCAAGAAAAGATTGATGTACGGCAGCGCCACAGTTGCGAAGTTAAAATGATGTATCCTATGAGTAGATAAAAAGTAGCTGCTTGCCTGACTGTAAAATAAATTCGAAACCAGAAGGATAGATACAAGCCATTTTGAAAAAACAAATTCACCCTTTATTAAAAACCGGTTCAAACCTGGATAAAAAAGATCGAAGATCAAAGCCAAAATAACAAGCATTAAGAATTGAAACCAGAATTGGGGATAAAAAATATCCCTCTTCTCTTCTCTGGCTTCGATCCCGGGGAGAAAACGCCCGCAGTTAAACCCAACTCCAAAAGAAGAGATCCCAAAGATAAAACCGACCAAACCAGAAAGTAAAATATATCCGCCATAAACCACCACCCCAGCCGACTTTATCACTATGGGCATAAGAATGATCCCTTGTGCATAAATCAAAAGATGACCGATCAAAAGGCTACGATTATTTTTAATGAATGTCCGGTAAGATTCCAAATTCAACCTCGTTTAATAGATAATTATTTGATTTTTGAAAAACTTCCCACAATCGTATCACAAAGCCCAAGTGCAGCCAGTTGTTTTTCGTATGCCGTATCAAGCTCATGCGAATCCAAGAAGCCCCATATCTTATGTCCGCCTGATTTTCCCTTTGCCAGCCAATATAAATGGTTTGATAGCGGGTATCTCTGGATTTGCTTAAGATAATTTGCCTTTAATCCCGCTTTCCTGGCAATACGCGAAAGAGAACCGGGATTAAAAAGGAATAAATGACAGCTCCAATAAGCAAATTGCGAAAAAGCCGGATTCTCATAGAGTTTTAAAAGCGCATCATCAGAGGATGGGACCTCTACGATTATACAGCCGTTTTCGCTTAACTTTCCCGACAATCTGCGTAGAGTATCTACCGGATCCTTCATATGCTCTAACACGTGAAAAATAGTTATTACATCAAACCGGCCACTTACATCGTTAATACTGGTGAATACATCTATGTTTTCTTTCTGAAAATGGGGCTTAAAACGCATCTCGACCTCAACGCCAACAACCGAAGCAGCCGTTGATCGGGCACGGCAGAGAAACCCCCCAGCACCACAGCCAAAATCAAGCAAAGATTTATTCTCAATCAGCCTCCTGTGGCAAGTAAATCTTCTCTCATCATCACAAGATGTATCTTTAAGCAAAGATTGGATATTTACAGGTTTTTCATGGATCAATGACTGTTCGTAGAAATTGTTACCGATATGATCGAAGCAGGATAAGAAAACTAATCCGCACTCACTGCACTCCATGATTTTTAAATTAGGATTATCCCGAACCCGGCCATTTTTTTCCTTAAGCTTGGTACTTTTACAAAGGTAACATGATTTCAACTTAGGCATCATCCCCCCTTAAATTTCTCATACATTTCATTTAAGTCTGCCTGAAGCCGCGAAAAGACACATCACGCTCCAAATATAGTTTTCTTGCAGCGTCTAAAGTCGAATCAAGTTTCGCGGAATAGTAATTCCTGATTAGTTTTTCGTTTGCCTCATAAAGCAGGCCATGAAAATCATCGTCACTTAAACTTGTAAAATTAACCGAAAGCAGATCGGAATTAATATGTTTGTTCTCATAGAAATCCTGGCAATCCCTCAATAAACCTTTTTTTATTGCATAATAGTAAAGCGCAGAACCCGGATAAGGAGTAACCGGCCTTATTGTCCGCATTTGAGCATGATTATCATATTTGAGCAAGAAATCTACCCCTTTAGCCAAGGACTCCCGGTTCTCTCCAATATTGCCGAAAATTATGTTGAACCCCGGGCTTATTCCTGACTTTAAGGTATTATCTATACCATTAACGATTTGATCAACTGTAAGTGCTTTATTCATCGCCTTCAAAGCTGTCTCATCCAAAGATTCGATACCATAATTTATGAAAACACAGCCTGCTCTTTTCATCAGAGCTAAAACATCAGGCTTCGCATAATTAAGACGCCCATTGCAATTCCATTTCAACTTAATATTTGCTTTTATAAAACTCTCGCAAAGTTCTATAGTCCTCTGCAGAGAACTCATCAAAAGCTCATCCACAAACTCGATATACGTGATGCCGTAGTCCAACTGCAATATACGAATTTCTTCTATGATACTATCGATCGATCTTGGCCTAAATCCTGGCATCATCCGATAGCAAAAATTGCAGCTAAAAGGACACCCTCTTCCGGTTATGACTGCCATATACCTATCGCTATTGACCATTCCCGGGTCTCTTAGAAGCACGTAGTGATCAATCGGGAATAAATCCCAGGCAGGATAAATAACTTTATCGATATCCGCGATTGGCTTTCTAATAGCCGTTGTACTGCATTTGTCGCCATCACGATAAACTATACCTTCCACAGAAGATAAATCATTATTATTCTCAATCGCCTCAAGCAGATCAACTATCGTTGATTCCCCTTCACCAATAACTACCGCATCTGCTTTCGTTTTTCTTAGGAAAAACTCCGGTTCCGGAGAGGGACCATGACCTCCCAGGATATAAAAAGGCTTTTTCTTTACTTTGTTTATTGCCTCAGAGATATATAATAATTTTCGGTATTGATAATACCCGCCGATTATGCCCAATCCAACAGCATCAAAATGTTCTCGGTTTAAGAATTCAACCAAATGTGATTCTGGCCAATGATAAACATCCTGATTATATATCTCGACATCATGTCCGGCATTACGGCAAGCCGCTGCGATATAAGCAGTCCCTAACGGAAATACAGAAACACAAGAATCATTGTCATATACAACCAAAAGTATTTTCATGATAAAGTACTAAGCAGCTCACGATCTGTTATCATCATTATCAGGCCATTCACCGTATTTCTTCTTATAAATTATTTGTTTCAGAAATCTCAAATATTCCGCATCTTTGGGATCTTTTGATTTAGCGCACTTATTGATCAAGGGCCAAAGCCATTCAGGCATTTCCTTATAAATCGGCATTAAATTGCCAAATTCTAACCACCTTTCCTTAGGAACATCTGTACACACCGGATAAATATCCAACTTAGTATTTGCGATATCTTCATCAATGTGAGGATAAAGTTTTTGATATATCTGCGCATAATTATTGCGAATAGCGGTATTCCGGAAGGGATATAAAAAACTTACGCAAATAGTATCAGCTTCTGCCTCTTGAAGGAAACGTATTGTTTGCCAATAATTCGCTTCGCTATCTTCCGGGATAGCCAGCATGATAAAGGCAACCGTGCGAATGCCGAATTTCTTTAAAGTCTTAAAAGCATTCAAATAAACAGCATTTTTTGTGTTTTTATTTAAGATCCGTTTACGTAAATCTTCACTGCCGGTCTCAAATCCAATACTGGCACTTTGGCAATTCATATCCTTAAGCAGACGAGCTGTTTCGTCATTAATGCTTTCACCTGTTGTCTCTATCGTAAAAGGCAGTTTAATTTGCTTGGCATATGCCCGGCTGAATTCGGCAAATTTATCAGGGTTAGCGACAAATAACTCATCCCAAAACCTGATGAACTCTAATTTATATTTATCCTTAAGAACCGTTAGCTCTTCCATCATCCGAGCGGTTGATTTTACCCGGTAAAAGCTTTTCTTGCCGTATAACGCATGCGTATAAGGATTAATACAATAACCGCAGCTGAAAGGACATCCCCGGCTTCTTTCAATATCCCCATACTTATATACGTGCCCCATATAAGGCTTATAAAACTGTATTTGGGGGAATACATCCCAATCTGGAACCGGCAGAGTATCTATATCCTCAATGATCGGACGCAAGGGATTCTTATATATTTTGTTATTTTGCTTTACCCAAAGGTTTTTTATCCGAGTTATGTCTTTACCCTCATCAATGCGATTCATTAAATCCAGCAACGCCCCTTCTCCCTCACCAATACAGATAATATCAACGAAGGATTCCCGGATAACATCTTCCGGACAAGCTGTAGGATGCACTCCACCAACAATGATAGGCACAGATGAAAAAGTCTTGATAAATTCACCCAGCTTCTTCGCTAAAGAAAAGAAATGAATAATAGTGGTAAAGCCTATCAGATCAGGATGGTACGACTCTATCTCCTTGCGCAGTATTTCTTTGAAATCATCGAAAGACATTTTAATCCGCGCAGGAAAACGTTCCGGATTAGATACCTTCTTGTATTCAAACCGTTCTTCTCCTATTTCCTTGGAAGTTATCCCGGAGATAATTTCATAGGGGGTTAAATCTAACAGCTTAAAACCATATCCGGCATTTTTAACTACCGCGGCTAAAGTAGAAACAGCCGGGGGTTTACAGCCAACTTCCTGCTGATTAGGATAAATCAATAATATCTTCTTCACTCATAACCATCCTTTTTCATTTACGACAGCAATTTTTCACGATATCATAATGTTCATGAAGAAGTTGCTACCCCCCAATAATCACAATGACTGCAAAAAGGTATTTTAACCCTATTCCCCTGAATATGATGTTTAACCCATTCCTTCCTTTTCTCGCTATTCCAGATATCCACCAATGGCATCAGATTAGCATCTCCGATAATCCCCAAACCTTTAGGGTCAAAACGAACACAAAGAGAAACCTTTCCCAACCTATTGATTGCCAGATGATTTAATATCTCCAGACATATCCCTATCTCTGGCACAGTAGGAGATCTTCTATACTGAAAACTGCCTAACGGATTATGCAATGTCCTGGTCGCAATTATTCCGCCTAACTCTTTCCATGGTTTTACATCAATCTGCCCTAAACAACGATAAATTACATTCGGCTTTTTATCTTTTTTCAGTTTTAAAAATTGCTTAACTAATCGATACTGTTCATCCATCTCTGGATCATTCTCTATAACCGATATGGTTATCGTATCTAAGTTAGAGATTATTTCATCCGCTTTTTGAACGATCAATTTGGCATTTGTATCAACACATTTTATCTGCTTTTTAAATAACCTTACCGCCTCGCCAAACCGCGGATAACATAAAGGTTCACCATTATTATGGAATTGCACTACAATGTTTTCTGGCAGCTGAAAAGCGATCTTCTTTACTAAATCAAAATCCATATCGCCATATTCAAGAGCTAATTCTGGATAATCCCGGTCTATTTTCCTTCTTCCACACATCCAGCAATTCTTATTGCAGCGACTGGTCAATTCAAGATGTATACAATATAACCCGTTAAAATATTTCATTAAACACCCGCTTCCCATGCTCAAAAAGAATACGGCGAAGGGCCTTTCGATATCGGCATGAGCCGGCTGGAATCCCAGTTCTTTATTTGAGCGATTATATCCACCCCGACTTCTTTACTCCAGCAATCCAATAATTGAGAAGTAATCATCCCCATTGAAGCACTGCCAATCGAAATACCGTTCAATGATGTTACCGGCAGGGCACAAAAAGGGGTACCGGTCATAAATGCTTCATCCGCGTTAACAACATCATAAGGTTCAATATTCTTTTCGATACAGGCAATACCGATTTTTCTTGCTAAATCAAATATATACGCGCGGCTGATCCCTCTTAAAATATTCCGTGGCTCTGGAGTAATGATCACTTTGTCTTTGACAATAAAGAAATTATCTCCCGTACCTTCCGCAATAAAACCATCCGGATCAACAAGCAACGCCCAATTATTTTCTCCTGCATAACGGGAAACCTCTATATTCGCCATAAGATAATGTATCCTGCTGCGATTCTTAACTTTTGGTTCAAGTAACTGGGCAGGGATTGCCCTTTGAGAAGGGATAACTGCATTAATCCCCGTGTCAAACAGCTTCCCCATCCCAGCAACTGTCCACCTTAAAGGGAAATCCGCAATTATAACGTTCGGCCCCTTATGAACACCAACAACACCCTGATAGATTGAAAGGATCCCCCGCGAGACGTCAATCATTAATCTGTGCTCATCATCATCATTAAATAAGGGATCGTTTGCCTCAATTGTCTCATACACACACTCTTGCATCCTGTCAATACTCATTTCCAAGGGGATCCGGAGATATCTGATTGATGCATACAAACGTTCCAGATGCTGGCGAAGTTTAAATTGCACTTTATTGAATGATCTTGTCATTTCAAAAACCATATCGCCAAACATAAGAGCAGAATCATAAATCGATATTCTTGCCTGGGATTCCGGTATCAACTCACCGTTAAACCATACTAACCGTTCATTTTCTTTAGCCATAAGAAATCCTCTGTTTTTACGGTTTTAAAAACCTTCATGTTGTCTTTAATATAAAAGCTTTCATCAAGGCCTCGCAAATTTTATAGTCCTCAATAGAATTTATTTCAAACATCTTCCAATATTCCATCAGGGTAATGCCAATTTTCCCGCCAAGACGGTTATTACAGCGCCTTATTATTTCCGGAGTAAAGACATAGAAAGATCCGTTTTCTATATACTGCACAGGTATCTCCTGCCGGCGTTTCCGGTTAGTATAATCGTAATTTATACTCCGCAATGCATTGCCGGGCAGTTCCTCCCAGAAAAATAAATCTGCGGCAATACTGGCCGAAAAAAGAGAATCGCAGTTCTTTTGCTTGAAATCATACAATCCCCGTTCAATATCATCTGTGGTCCGTAATGGGGATGTAACCTGTGGAGCAAAAATAATATCTGTACTTATGCCTTTACTGTTAATATATTCCAAGGCATGCAGCCACCCTGATTCCGAAGTAGCAGAATCACCTGAAATCTGTTCTGGCCGTAATATAGGCTCGACACCATAACGTTTGCCGATCTCAAGTATATCCTTACTATCCGAGCTGACCCAAATAGAACGTATTTTCTTTACACGCTGCAATTGCTCAATTGTCCAGACAATCAAAGGCTTCCCGCAAAAATCAACTATATTCTTGCCCGGGATCCCTTTAGACCCGCCTCGCGCTAAAATGACCGCTACAATATTCAACATTATCCTGCCCTTAGCGATGAGATTCGAATGGGATATGCGCCCGCAATTTCTTTGCGATGGTTAATTCCCTATGGTTAATATTTATTTCGCCGTTGCCCATTGCCTTCTCAATCTTACGAATTGCACCTACAAGCGCTTTAAAACCCATGGGTTCTACCGAAGCCGCTTGATCAGAACCATACATCGCCCGGTCCAATGTAATATGCCGCTCTAAAGAAGTAATTCCTAATGCCGATGCGGCATAGGATACAGCTAAACCAACTTCATGCCCGCTATAACCGACATTACACTTATAACGTTCACGCAAGGTCTTAATGCAATTTAAATTAGCCTCCTCATCCTCCATCGGATAAACCGAAACGCAATGCATCAATTCAAAAGGACAGTTTTGCTGCCGGAATATTTCGACTGCCCGGTCGATATGCATAGATGTAGTCATGCCGGTAGAAATAAAAGTATGCTTTTTCTCGGAAGCAACCTGTTTAAGTAAATCTTCGTAAACGATCATTGCCGAAGCTATCTTATTATAGTTGCAATCAAACTGCCGCAGGAATTTCTGGCTTTCAATATCCCAGGCGGAAGCAAACCATTCTATACCCTTAAGCCGGCAATAGGCATCGATCTGTTTATACTCATCTAAACCGAACTCAAGGCCTTCTTTTTGCGCCCTCTGCGTATTTCCCCAGGGGCTTTCCCTGAAAGAATCAAGCATTTCCTTGGTATAAACCAGATCGATTGTCCTTTTTTGAAATTTAACAGCATCAGCGCCTGCATCTTTGGCGACATCAATCAACTGTTTTGCAATGCCAATATCACCATTATGATTAATTCCAATCTCGGCAATGATAAAAATAGACATCTCAAACTCCTTGGCTTAATGAATATCCTGACGCATATACCATTGAATTGTTTTAATTAGACCGTCCCTAAACGATGTCCTCGATTTAAAACCGAATTCCGCAAAAGCCTTAGTTGTATCCAAACATCTCCTGGGTTGGCCATCAGGTTTACTTTGATCCCAAA
This sequence comes from uncultured Planctomycetales bacterium, assembly GCA_964603585.1. Lineage (GTDB taxonomy): Bacteria > Omnitrophota > Gorgyraeia > Gygaellales > Profunditerraquicolaceae > CAZRVK01. The sequence continues at coordinate 74,932 of CAZRVK010000004.1, read as the reverse complement.
CAAACTTTCCTGTAAAGCCAGTGAGCTTGGCGATCATTCTGCAAAGGTCTTTAATTGATATCTCAAATCCTGATCCCAAATTAACCGGGTCCGGTTTATTGTATCTTTGAGCAGCCAAAACTATGCCCTCGGCAGCATCTTCAACATACAAAAACTCGCGCGTTGGTTTTCCACTGCCCCAGATACTGATCGAATTATAATTTTTATCCCTTCGTTTATGTCGCACAGCTTCTACACATTTCTTTATTATTGCCGGAATCACATGAGAACTATCAGGATCAAAATTATCCCCCGGCCCATATAAATTGACCGGCAATAGGAATATGCTGTTAAACCCATATTGCGCCCGGTATGCTTGAGATTGGACTAAAAGCATTTTTTTCGCCAGGCCATATGGGGCATTGGTTTCTTCAGGATATCCATCCCAAAGATTATCCTCTTTAAATGGAACTGGAGTGAACTTGGGGTAACTGCAAATTGTCCCGACAGCAATGAATTTCTCGGTTTTTTTTTCTCGGGCAACCTCCATTAATTGCACACCCATCATAAGATTATCATAAAAGAATTTTCCCGGATTATCCTGATTTGCGCCTATTCCACCTACCTTTGCCGCCAGATGTATAACAATATCCGGTTTTGCATCACGATAAACCTTACGCACAGCCGCAATTTGTACCAGATCATATTCTTTACTGGAAGGCACAAAGATATTGCGGCATCCTGCATTTTTGAGCTTTCTCACCACAAACCTACCCAAAAAACCATTTCCCCCAGTGACTAAAACATGCTTTTTCCTAAAGTCAATCATAATTTCACGCAATAATCATGATCAGTATACGTAAAGCCCTTTGCCTTACAAATTTTAATCCCAGCCCCGGGAGGCATGATCCCCGCATCCGTGAGATCATAATCAACCATTATCTTGATTAAATCCTGGAAGATGATTTTAGGCTTCCATTTAAGAACCTTCTTAGATTTTGAAACATCCGCCAATAGGAAATCAACCTCATTAGGCCGGAAATAACGTTTATCAATCTCAATTAATACCGCTCCTTTTTTAAGGTGATTAGATTTTGATACCCCCCCCCTCAATTCATTTATGATCCCTTTGGTTTGAAGCCCTTTTCCTTCCCAAGCAATTCCTATACCGGCGTAATCAAACGCACACTCGACAAACTCCCGTACCGAATGGCTTTGGCCTGTACCGATAACATAATCGTCTGCCTTATTTTGTTGAAGCATAAACCACATCATTTCTACGTACTCCGGAGCAAAACCCCAATCTCGTTTAGCCTCAAGGTTACCCAAATAAAGTTTATTTTGTTTTCCAGCACAAATATCAGCCAGGGCGCGTGTTACTTTCCTCGTAATAAAGGTTTCTCCTCTTCTCGGGCTTTCATGATTAAAAAGAATACCATTACAAGCGAATAATCCATAACCTTCACGATAGTTTTGCACCATCCAATAGGCATAAGCCTTAGCGCAGGCATAAGGGCTTTGGGGATGAAAAGGGGTATTTTCAGATTGAGGAGGAGTTGCCGCACCAAACATTTCACTGCTTGATGCCTGATAAAATTTAGTTGCAAATCCGCTCCGGCGCACCGCATCCAACAGACGCGCTGCTCCAAGAGCAGTTATATTGCCAGTATATTCTGGGATATCAAAGCTTACCCTGACATGGCTTTGTGCCCCAAGGTTGTAAATCTCTTGCGGCCGGATATTATAGATCAAATTGTTTATCTGCTCCGCATCCGACAAATCGCCAAAATGCAGAAAAAGACGCGCATCCGGCTTATGCGGATCGACATAAATATGATTTATCCTACCCGTATTAAAAGTACTGGCCCTGCGTATTAAACCATGTACCTCGTATCCTTTAGAAAGCAGGAACTCCGTTAGATATGAACCATCTTGCCCGGTAATACCGGTTATTAAAGCCTTTTTATTCATGCCTATCAAGTTTTCTTATCCAGAACTCGTGCGAGATTACTGCCAATATCGCAAACAATAAACCGATCATCATGTATAACGCCATTTTTTTATTATTACTTATCAAGGGAGACGTTAAATATATCTTTGGCTCTCCGATAATCTTTAGATTCGAAATAAAGCTTTTATTCAGATTAAGTTTTTCTATCGCCATCTGAAAATCGCTTATCTGGGAATCGATGGTTTTAATCTCTAAATCCAGATCGCCCCGGCGCAGCGATAAGGCACTGAATTGATTATTTACTTGATTAAGATAGCTTGAATTATTCTGCAAATAATTTGCGAGAAGCAACGTCGAAGCGCTTTCGGTAGAAGAATTTCCGACAAACAATTCTTCCCGTTTATTTAAGATTTGCTCCGTATTCTTGCTTATTGCCTTTAGTTCTTCCCTAAGTTTATCTTCTCTATTAGTAATTTCATCAATTTGGACCCTTAGATTCTTTTGGCGTTCACGGGTATTTATGATATTACGTTCATTTTGCTTTATCTGATTATCAAGATCAGTGAGCTTAGCTTCGATACGTTTAGCAAAATGCCGGGAAATAACTTCACATAGTTTTTTTAATATTACAGCACCCCGATCTTTTGATGTGCTATCCAGATCAAGGCTAACTCTTAAAATATTGGTTTTTTCAGGAATTTCTACAGAGAAATCCAAAGCATCAGGATTCAAATCCGGCCAGTTTTTATCCCTTAACTGATAGCTAAAAACATTATTTTTAATCAAACTCCGCAGATTTTCGGCAGAAATTAGATCATTTGCGCCGGTTAATGACTCACCAATAACAGGCGGCTGGATCATAATCGTTGCACGGTATAATTGCGAAGGGACAAACAGGTAAGTACGTATCCCTCCAATGACAATAATCAGCAGGAATACCGTAATAAATGTGTTCTTCCTCCTTAGAAAAACCTTCAGATAATCGTAAAAACTTACCCCCAGGAGATTTGGAATTGTTTCTGAATGTTTCATCATATCACCTTTCATTCTTTAGTAACATTATCGTAAGAAATACTTGGATTTTTACCGCCCACCAATTGCTCCCACTCTTGTTTCATCCGGTTATATTCGATCTCTTTTCTTTCCAGGAAGTGGCTGGTCAAATTGATCCTCTCCTGAATACCTTTTTTAGTAAGTGAATATTGAATTTTCTGAAGTTTATTCGGATTGGCAGAGAAATTTTTTACCGTAATTAAACCACGTTTTATAAGGGCTTTAAGGATATAATTGGTTTTGCCTAAGGAAAATCCTAAATTAGCCGAAATCGTTCGCTGTGTTGAGGCAGGATGAACATCTATTTCTTTGATCAAATACAGGATCTCTTCTTTTGGGGGCTGTTCAATCATTGAACAAATAGTCTAACATAAACACTATCCATGTCAAGCCTTTTTCCAGTAATTTGCCTATTTAAGAAAAGATGTAAATTGCTGATCTTGGATAAGTTACAAAAAGATACTCCCGGATTTTTAAGCCGGTGTTTTTCAGGCAAATTTACGTAGAATGGCCTCTCGTATCTTCGCCAGATCTGCGGGATTCTTAATCAAATCCGTAGCGCTCCAGGCATCCGAACAATACTTCTGCAGATAGGCATATGGCAGGTATCCGTAGCCATGATCTGCCCATTTTTTACCCCAGGAATTCTTGAATTTAAAAAGTTTGGCCGCATCATTATAGCCGACAATGCAAATCGCGTGGCCGCCAACTGCTTCCTCGCCACCCTTCGGCATAGGAATACACCCGGTTTTTTGCGGCCTTTTGCCAAACCAGGAGTTAAAAACCATCACCCCGGCTAAAAACGGCCCATTTATCAAGAGGCTTCTTTTCATCTCGACTACACCATTGATCCTGGCATAAGCCTTAATCCGGTAAACCGTAGCGTTTTTATCGGCATTGGGCTTTGCTTTATCTTTCTGAAAGGGACGATACGGCCAAAACCTCTCCAGGCAGACGCCAAATTTTACCAGCATTTTCATCGCAATCCGAGGATACGTCCCCTCTTCAAACGGCACCCCATCGTATTTTTTGCATAAGTTATATACAAATCGGGGAGAAAGGCCTACTAATTTACGGTATTCTTTGCTATCCTGATACTCTTTAACTCCGACAACCGTCGCAAAAGCTACACACGTCCCCTCATTGCCCTGGTCCCTTACCGGAGTCATTTTAGCAGTATAATCGAAACTGCCGGGAATTGGGATTTTCGGCAACACCATGCTCATCGGGATATCCCGTAAGTCTTTTGGATCCTTCCGGCATCCTAAAGAATACATTTATACCTCCAGATTAAAATGGTATTCGCACGCCCACATCCACTCCGAAATCAGTATTCAGTTTTTTCAGCCTCAAAAAAGCATCCGCATTAAGTTCCTTCAGGAATTTATGGGTAAAAATCAGGCTACCCCCCATTTTTTCACCTACTCGATCCAAAAGATTAAACTCGATCTGATTGTTTTGACCGAATCTCACCTCGGCACCAAAGTATAAAGAGTGGAATTCGCCAGAAGCATACTCCATTTCAAAGCTTAAAACGAGTTTACGGCTGAATTTCCAGACCCCGTAAAGCTCGATTATTTGCACATTGGATTGGTTAGGCTTGCATAAACCTGCACCCAAACGATATTTGATCACCCCTTCTTTAGGAAAAAGGTTTGGGGATTCCAGTTGCGCACGAAAATCAAAGCGGGAATTCGTGGCAGTCGAAAGTATATAGGTCAGACGATTAGCCTGGTTAACCTCCCAGAAACCGGAAAATTCAACCTCCGAAATAACCTTGCTCCTTCTTTTTAATTCGGTTTTTTCGAAAGAATAAACAATTTGCTGATTCTGATTCAGCGTCCAGGCGCCTTGAAACGTTAAGATATCCGGCATATCTTTTTTGCTAACCTTAAAAGTCAGTTGATTATACTCATCCACCTGCCAAGTACCGCTTAATTGCAATAGCCTAAGTTTAAAAAGTCCACCGGTATCAAAAGTTTTTACCTCAAAAACCAATTTATCTGCGGCGACAGAGATTATTTTACCTTTAATGGTCAAAATCTCCTGATTGTCATTCGTCTTGTCTTCGGTTAAATGCATTTCGAGGTCATAATTATTATTAAGCACCCAATTACCGGTAAAAACGATCTTTGCGGGAAAACGGTATTGCTTACGCCAAACCACTGGCTCATTCAGCCAATAAATCAGGCGATTCGCCTCGTCAACCTCAAAAAACCCATTAACCGGGATATTTTTCCCGTTTTGCCTAATAATCAAGCGGTTATCTTTATCGATCGAGTATTTCATTTAACTAAACAACCTCTTCTATCAGGATTACTTCATCCCGTTGTTGGCGACCCGTGTAATAACACGGACTAAAAAACAACACTTTTTAACCGCTGTGCCCGTAATGACAAAAAATAAGCAACACCGCTTTTAAATCATTCGTCAAGCCATAAAAAATTAAAAGGGAAGCACTTCTAAAGATTATCGCAAATCTTAAAGAAGTGCCTCCCTTATTTTCATTTACGGATTATTTTTTATAAACCTTTTTTCACCAGGTATTCCGCTAAATCCACGACGCGGTTTGAATATCCCCACTCATTATCGTACCAGGCAAGCACTTTAAAGAAATCGTCACCGATCGCTTTAGTACTCTTAGCATCCACAATCGAGCTCAAAACACAGTGGTTAAAATCAACCGAAACTACCGGATCTTCCGTATATCCTAAAATCCCCTTCATTTTGCCGTCGGCAAACTCTTTAAAGGCGGCATTTATTTCTTCAACCGTGGCCTTCTTTGCGAACGTACAGGTTAAATCAACAACCGACACATTAGGTGTCGGGACACGTATGGCAAAACCATCCATCTTCCCCTTTAATTCAGGGATAACCAGCGAAATCGCTTTCGCCGCGCCAGTCGATGTCGGGATCATGGAAACTGCTGCTGCTCGAGACCGGCGCAGATCAGAATGCGCCATATCCTGGACCCTTTGGTCATTCGTATAAGAATGGATAGTCGTCATCAATCCTTTTAAGATACCCCACTTATCATTCATTATCTTCGAAATCGGAGCCAGGCAATTCGTAGTGCACGATGCATTCGAAAGCACATGATGGTTCTTGGGATCGTATTTATCTTCATTTACACCCATAACCACCGTAATATCTTCGCCTTCTGCAGGAGCGGAAATGATCACCTTTTTAGCTCCACCTTTGGTGATATGGTTTTCCGCGCCTTTAACTTCCTTGCCTTTTTTATTGACGCCGTCTTTTTTAACTGTAAAAAGTCCGGTGGACTCCACCACAATCTGGACCCCCAGATCTTTCCAGGGAAGTTCCGCCGGGTCACGTTTAGCCAATACCTTAATTAGCTTGCCATCGACTGAAATCGAATCTTCACCTGCAACCTTTACCTCACCCGGGAACCTTCCGTGCACGGAATCATATTTAAACAGATAGGCGTTAGCCTTAGCATCCGTAAGATCATTTACCGCCACCAGTTCCAAACCGGTATCCTTGCGTTCTAAGATTGAACGCGCGACCAGACGACCGATCCTGCCAAACCCATTGATACCAACTTTGACTCCCATTTTTGTTCCTCCTTTTATATATGTGTTTATAAATCAATTATACGGCCTTTAAATATGACGCAGCCAGCTCCGGCGGAGTAGGAACGAGGTAAAAACCCGTGCCCCATTCAAAACCTGCAACGCGTGTCAACTTCGGCATAAATTCAAGATGCCAATGATAGCTTTCCGAGGCGCTATCGCCGTTTATCGGCCCGGAATGCAAAATAAAGTTATATGACAAATTTACAAATATCTTCTTGATCTTAGTTATGGTTTCCTTTAAAACCAGTGAAAAAGATACTGATTCTTCATGCGACATCTGGCAGAACTGGCCATGGTGCTTCTTAGGCAGTATCCATATCTCAAACGGAAACCGCGATACGAAAGGGCAAAATACGATGAAATACTTATTTTCGATAATAACCCTTTCCTTTTCCTGCGCCTCCTGACGGATCATATCACAAAACAGGCACCGCTCCCGGTATTCAAAGTAACTTTGGGCACCTTTCAGCTCTTCCATGACATTCTTAGGCACCATAGGAAGCGCGATCAACTGGGTATGCGGATGTTCTAAAGAAGCCCCGGCGGCAAAACCATAATTCCGGAAAAGCATAATATACTTAAACCGCTTATCACGCTCCAGATCCGCCATCCTGCGGCAATACATCATGACGAAATTCTCTATTTCTTCCGGCAACAGATCAGGAATATCCTTATGGTGATACGGGGTTTCGATCAATACTTCATGCGCGCCAATCCCGTTCGAAAGGTCGTAGATCCCCATCCCTTTACGGTCAAGCTCCCCCTCAACATGCAGCGCCGGAAATTTATTCGGCACTACCCGCACCTGCCAGCCCGGAGTGTTTGCGGAAGTATGCAGTTGGCGGACCGAATCGATCTCCGGAGGTGTCAACGCTTCATTGCCGTAACAAAACGGGCAAACTCCGCCTTTAGGAAGATATTGCTCATGCTGATAATCTTCCGGCTTGAACGGCTGATCATTATCCACGATCACCCAGCGCGCCACTATCGGATCCCGACGTAATTCAGCCATATTTATACCTGGACCTCTCTTAGGAATTTAGCCGCATCTTCCGGGGGCAGAGGACAAATATAAAAACCCGTACCCCATTCAAAACCCGCAACCCTTGTCAGGCGGGGGATGATCTCAATGTGCCAATGATAATCATAATCGATGCTTTTCCAGTAACCGATCTTTGGGCGACGAAATGGCGCAGTATGGATCACATAATTATAAGGAGGGTCTTTAAGCCCTTTTTTTAATTTCTGCAATACTCTTTTCAGTATCTTGGCTAAATTCGCCCGCTCCGGCATATCGAGGCTTACAAAATCACAGGAGTGCTTTTTAGGCAAAATCCAGGTTTCAAACGGAAAACGGGCGGCAAAGGGAGTAACTGCTACAAATCCGTCAAGGTCCAGGATTACTCTCTCGTTTGCTTCCAATTCCTGCTTTATCAGGTCGCAATAAATACATCTTTCATGATATTCATAATACTGTTTGCACCCGACCAGTTCTTCTTTTACCCGTTTAGGATTAACCGGAGTAGCAATTAACTGTGATTTAGAATGATTGATCCCGCTTCCACCCGCTATCCAGCCATGGTTCTTGAAAACCATGGCATATTTAAAACGCTTATCCCGTTCCAGATCAACGATCCGGTCAATATAACAGCTTAAAACCCGTGTGATCTGATCCTCGGGCAGATCCGCCATGTTCGCAATATGCTGTTTACTTTCAATGATCATTTCATGCGCCCCTACCGCATTCATCATATCATATAAACCCTTTCCCCTGCGGTCAAGATCGCCCTCAACCCTTAAAAAGGGTGAAATACTGGGCACGACGCGCAACTCCCAGCCTGGGGTATTAGATGGAGTATGTTTAGGCCTTAAGGCGAATATTTCCGGAGGAGTCTGTGATTCATTTCCTTCACAGAACGGACAGGGTTTATCTACATGACCTTCGGGTTCGGAAACAACAAACTGGTCCGGACGCCTGGCGCGTTCAGTAGCAATTATTACCCACCTGCCAATTATCGGGTCTTTTCGTAATTCTGGCATAATTTTCCCGGCTCAAAAATCAGGTTAGTGATTCATAATTGTAACACGATTTATCCCAAATTCAAACATTTTTTGAAATTTGGCGATGGCCGTTACAAAAAAAAGACGAGCATCTAATGCATACCCAGTATATCTGAAGGTGCAATCCTATACCCTAAAATAAATTCTTCGGCATGCATCCGCCTTTTCCCCTCAATCTGTAATTCTTCGATGATCAAATTACCCTGGCCACAGGCAACTACAATGCCGCTCTTTAGAACTTTTATTACTTCACCGTTTTTATGCCGCAAACCTCCTTCGACGTTATCGAAATCAACCTGTGCTTTAAAGATCTTAAGCAGCTTCCCCCGCCAGTAAGTAAACGCCCCAGGCCAGTCATAACAACCGCGGATCAGGTTATTGATCTCGACAGCGCTATCCCCCCAATTTATCAACCCTGTATTCTTCTGCATCTTAGGCGCAAAGCTTGATTTTGTTTCATCCTGCATCACCACCCGGAAGGTTTTATTCTTTATGGATTCCAGGCTTTCCATGAGCAGTTCGGAACCTAAGATTGCCAGCCTTTCTTCAAGCTGCCGGGCATTTTCATCTGCCATCACCTCTAAACTTTTCGCAGAAATAATCTCTCCGGCATCCATTTTCTTCGACATTTTAATTGCCGTAACACCTGTTATTTCCTCACCGTTTATAATTGCCCAGTTAACCGGAGCTGCTCCGCGGTATTTTGGCAAAAGTGAAGCGTGTATATTAATGGGGAATATCCTCGGGATAACCAAAACCTCCGAAGAAAACATTTGTCCATAAGCAATAACGATAAATAGATCCGGACCAATTGTCTTCAATCGAGCAACCGTTTCGGGATCATTTATCTTCTCGGGCTGGTAAACCTCTATGCCTAATCGCTGTGCAACCTGCTTAACCGGAGTTGGCTGGGCATGCATCCCTCTGCCTTTAGGCTTATCCGGCTGGGTCACGACTAAAGGAATATGTCCCCCAGACCTAGCCAATGCCTCTAAAGAAGGTACTGCAAACTCACCACTACCCAGGAATATTATTTTCATTTTTTATTCCCTGTCATTACCAGCCCCGCCAACGGCGGGACGAAGCAACCTTGTTTTTAAGATTAATCCGGCCGCTGTTTATCTTCCGAAAAGGCTGTACCCCGCATGATATCTGATTTGATCATCCATAAGATAATTAACCTCTAAAAATTAAACCGGATCCATATCTACAGTGATTATTATACCTGAATGCTTGATCTTTTTTAAGCTTATTTTTAGGAACTCCGTCAATTCCTCCGGGCGCAGGCACTTAATCAATATCCTCCAATAGAAATTATCGCGCAGTTTCTCCGGCTGGCCAGGAGAATTAGAGATTATCTCGATATTCTTGTTTTTGTTCCACTTATTGAGGCAAATAAACAACTCTTCTGACAAACTTTCGACTTTTTCCGCTTTTTTACCCCGGAGCTTAATGATGCATAAATGCCGATAAGGAGGGAATCCCAGGCTTTTTCTTTGCTCTAATTCCTTTAGATAAAACAAATCCGGTTTCGATCTTGCAAGCGCCAGAAAACAATGATGGTGCGGTAATGCCGTAGGGATGATCATGCGTTTTGCGGTCAGATGCAAAAGATTTGTCAATATCCGGAATGTCTTCTCTGCGGAACGAAAATCCACATGATTCAGTAAATTATCTACCTGCATCACAACGGTCAAATCAAATTTCAGGTCTATGGACCTGGTGACGGATTCCGTCGAAACAAAAATATCGGCCTGATCGATGCTGCTATTTTCATCTCCGGCGATCATTTTTATTTTAGCCTGCGGGAACAGGCGATGAAGCTCACTTTCGACCTTCTCTGTACCGGCACCGGAATACTTGATATATCCCGAGTTACACTTTGCGCAGATCTTTGGGGGCGTCATCTTAAAGTTACAATAATGGCAACGAAGCATATTAGACCCGAAATGATACACCAGATTTATACTGCAACGCGGGCATTTCAGGCTTTCTCCGCAATGCTGACAAGCGGCATAAGTAGCAAATCCTTTGCGGTTCAGGAATATCAGGGACTTACCCTTATTCTCCAGGGTTGAGCGGATATTATCGCAAATATACTGCAAGAATATTTCTCCCCGTTTGGGAGCAAAAAGATACTGCCCGCGTGTATCTACAGTCAACACATCGGGTACTTGAACTGTTTGTCCCAGGCAGGTATATTTTAGGACTCCAGCCTGCGCCAAATGAAAACTTTCTGCGGATAAAGATGCCGATCCTAAGATCAGCCGGCATTGGATGATCTTTGACCGTAAAAACGCTACTGTCCGCGCATGATAATGCGGGACCTGGTCTTGCTTATAAGCATAGCTGTCCTCATTATCAATAACAATAAGGCCTGGGTTTGCCAAAGGCGCGAATACCGCCGAACGTGTTCCCAAAACAAGATCAATTTCACCCGCTTTGATCCTGGACCACTCTTCCAACCCCTTAGGCTGTTTGCGGTATAAAACTGAAATTGGAACATTAAGCTGGGCAGTAAAGAATTCTCTGGCTTTTAAAAGATCCGTAATATCCGCAAAGACCGCAATTACCTGCTGTTTATTGGATAAAGTTTTGCGGATCTCGTCCAAATAAAATCCCCAGCGATTTCCTCCCTCCAGATCATGCAGGAATTCTACCTCAAACCTCGAAGGAGCCTTTACAACCGTAGGATAGTTGATAGACAATAATTTCCGGCCGCAGCGAATGCTCTCTGGCAACGAGGTATCGATCGCCTCCCCCCAGGAACAACAATAATAATCCGCAATATTCTTGGTTAATAAGAGCATTCCTTCATCCAACACCGGGATATCATCAATAACTTCGATTATATTTTTGGGATTCTTGATCGAGGTTTGCGGCAAAAGACGGACTACATAACCTACCGACTTGCGATTACAAAAAAAAACCCACACCCTGCTCCCGGGACGGATTTTCGCCGCTAAACCTTCCGGGACCCGATAATCAAAAGGTCCTTCTACGCTGAATTTAAAGACGACTTGAGCATAAAGCATCGATCAGTTCCTTTGCGGCGTAAGGTTTTCTTATCTCTTGGATTTTGGCTTTAATTGCGGATAACTTTTCCGGATGCATTTTATAATCCAGGACTATTCCGGCGATTTCATGAGCAGACCGGGCAATTCGGCCAATACCGGCATCTTCCAGAAAAAGCGCATTACAACACTCCTGCCCGGGAATTGCAGATACAAATACCGGTGCAAGTTCCATCGCCAACAACTCCACTATACTCAAACCTCCTGGTTTGGTAACAATAAGATCAGATACCGCCATAAGCTCATGGACATTATCGATAAAACCAAAAATCTTTAAACCTTCATCATGCCGAAGGCTTAAACGCTTGAATAACCCTTGATTATTGGCACAAACAACCAGGATTTGAACTTTCCCAGAAAGCATTTGGACAACTTCTTCTATCGGACCAATACCGAAAGACCCGGTCATAACTAAAAGCGTGAATCTATCCGGATGAATTTCGAGCTTTTCGGCTAAGGATATTCTATCAAAAGGCATAATGAATTTTTTCTTGACCGGAATACCAAAATCCAGGATTCGATCAGATACAACCCCTTCTTTGACTAAAAGTTCTTTGGTAAAAACAGACGCCGCGATATAAATATCTGTGCCTTTAGAAAGCCAAAAAGGATGTACTCCGAAATCCGTAATAACCGTCACCAGCTTAGAGTTTATCCTGCCTGACCGCTTCAATTGTGCGGCAATTTCGGAGGTAAGAAAATGGGTCGAGATTATGATATCCGGGTTTTCCTTGAGCAAACCCCTGGCGAATTGTTTTGTATTCATCCGGCTTATAAGATCGGAAAGCGGCCGAATGATACCGCGCAACAACCTGTTCTGGGTAACCCAAAACCCTATTGCCCATAACCAAGGCGCGTATTTTACCAATACACTATACCCGGATCTATACAAAAAACCTAAAAACCTGGATGATTCATCCACCACATCAACCATCCTCGCGGATACGTCAGGAAAATTCTCCTCAATATACGCATAAAGCGCTTCGGCTGCCTTTAAATGCCCGGCTCCGGCAGAAGCATAAGCGATCAAGATTTTCATCTTCGAATGATCATATTAACGGCGCTTAATAGATCCAAAGCCGTAAAGTCAGGTTTGGTTTGCCAGGAACTGTGATTCTCGGGCTTTTCCTTGCCAGAAAAAACAAGTATTGTATTCAAGCCAACTGATTTACCAGTTTGAATATCACGGATCGTATCACCGATAAAATAGCTCTTTGTCAGCTCTATATCCTTATTTTCCATTTGCGAGATCGCCAAATGCACCAATCCTGGCTTGGGCTTACGGCAAGCACATCCTTCTTCATCCCGGTGCGTACAATAATAAACGCCGTGAATCAGACCGCCGCCTGATTTAACCACCTCAAGCATCTTAGCCGTGATCAAATCCAGGGTTTGCTGGGAATATATCCCTTTGGAGACACCTGCCTGATTTGAGATCACAAACACCAGAAAACCATGCTCATTCAATTGCTTTATTGCCTGGCTCACCCCGGGAAGAAGATAGAACTCATCTGGGGACTTTACATATAGAAAATCACCGGGATACCGGTTAATTACCCCGTCTCGATCCAAAAACACCACTTTCATTTATTACCTGCCTGGTTACGGATGATCTCGCAATATTTCAAGTAGCTGACAAACTGGTATAATCCGGCAAAAAATGCTATCGCAAGCCCAAGAGAACCATCCTTAAACCCCTTGCGCCCAATATACGCACGTAAAAACCGGTCAAGGGTACGATAAATAAACCTCCCGGCCCGCATAGGTTTTTTCTGCTTATACCATTTCTCTGCCTCACGCGTTGTCTGATTATTCAGTTTGGCCAGGAAATCCTCGAGGTTCCGGTATGAATAATGAATAAGATCCGCTTTTAAATGCCCGCAGGGATCGTCCATGAACGCCCTGGGATGCACCGCTACTTCCTCATACCGGAATTTGTCTTTGCGGAATAATTTCAACTGCGGGCTCGGGTACCATCCTCCGTGCTTTACCCACCGGCTGCCAATATAATTCCGCCTGGGAACAGTAAACCCGTTTTCCACCGGTGTATCCGATAAAACCCGGAGGATCTCTTCTTTTAGTTCGGGAGTTATGACCTCATCCGCATCAAGGCTGAATACCCAAAGATTCCTGGCTTGTGCGTATGCCCAGTTACGATGCTCCCCTTCAACAAGCATTTTTCGCACAAAAACCTTATCCGTATAACGGCGGACGATATCAAGAGTTTTATCCGTGCTCAAATCATCGACAACAATGATCTCATCTGCCCAAATCGCCGAATCTAAGCATTGGCCGATGCGGGATTCCTCATTTTTAGTCAATACGACTACCGAAAGCAAAGCTTTTTTTTGCATATTTTATCCTTTTTTGAAACGGTATCTAAGATATAACTTTTCTAATATTATCCACGACAAACTTGATCGCTGTCCGTTTCAGGTGCGGGTACATCGGTAAAGAGATTATTTCTTTACTTACCCGCTCTGCAACCGGAAAATCCCCGCGTTTATGGGCCAGATCCTTATAAGCCTTTTGCAGATGCAATGGTATCGGATAATGCACAATCACACCCACCCCTTTTTTAGTCAATTCCTGGAAAACTAAATCCCGCATCGGAGTCCGAATGGCATAGCAATGATATACTGGAGTCGCCTCAGCCCGCACGTAAGGAGTGATCACCCCCGGAAGAGTGCTGAATAATTCATCATAAATACGCGCAGCCTGACGGCGCATGGCATTCCAACGATCAAGCCTTTTTAATTTAACCCGTAAAACCGCTGCCTGCATGGTATCCAGGCGGGAATTATAACCGATGATCGCATGCTCATATTTAGAAACCCGGCCGTAATTCCTTAGCATAACCAGTTTCTGGCTAAGCTGGCTATTATTCGTAATAACCATCCCGCCATCCCCTAAACCTCCCAGGTTCTTCGAAGGATAAAAACTAAAACAACCGATATCCCCGATTGTACCGGCAAGGCGCGTATTTCCATCCGGCATTTTTAAGGTTGCGCCATGCGCTTGTGCCGCATCTTCGATGACGCGCAGGTTATACTCTTTTGCGATCTTCATCACCCCGAACATATCCGCCATCTGCCCATAAAGATGAACCGGAATAATTGCTTTGGTTTTCCTGGTAATTGCCTGTTTAAGCTTATCCAGATCGATATTGTAAGTCGTCTCATCGATATCCACAAAAACCGGCTTAGCCCCGGTATAGCTGACGGCTAAAGCAGTAGCAATATAAGTATAGCTGGGAACAATAACCTCATCACCGAAAGAAACCCCTATCGCAGATAAAGCCAGGAATAAAGCAGCTGTCCCGGAACTTACCCCCACGGCATATTTTGCCCCGCAGAAACTGGAAAACTCCTTTTCAAACAAGCTAACGTCCTGGCCAAGAATGAAATCTCCGCGTCTAATCGTGCGCTTCAGGGCATTATTTATTTCATTCTTGATCTCTTCATGTTGAGCGGCTAAATCAGAAAACTGTATTTTCATAGCAATCTCCTTAAAGAATTAAAAACTTCATCTACGGTGATCGAATTTATACACTCCCGGTGCCGCTGGCAAATTGCCAGGCGAAAATCTCGGTAACATGGCCGGCAATCCAGATCAGATTTAACTATAATGTGATGTCCGGAGAGCGGATACGGGCCATACACATTCTCATCCACCGGGCCAAAAATAGAAACTGTTTTGATCCCGGATGCCGCAGCGATATGCAGCGGGCCCCCGTCATTGGTTATTAAAACAGTCAGCTGCCGTATCAGCGCACACAACTGAATCAAATCAGTTTGTCCGACAAGATCCACCACTTTACTCCTGGCCGCAGAAATAATATTCTCTGCGATATGCCTTTCCAGCTCATTTCCCAGCAAAATCACTTTCGCGTCCAGTTCTGAAAATATTTTATCGATAAGCTGGGCATATTTTGCCGGCGGCCAATGCTTGAGCAGGGCATTCTGCCCCCAGCTTAATCCTGCGCCTGGAGCAATACCTACCACTAAATCTTCCCGGCAGATACCGGCTTTTAAAAGGACCTCCTCCGCCCATTTAAGGGTTTTAGGCGGAACAAACAACTGCGCATTGAAAACTCCCGGCTTAATACCAACCAAACCTAACAGTTCCAGATAATGCTCTGCCATATGCTTTTTGGCAAAGCCAGAAATACCTATTTTTCGAGTAAGGAACCTGCCCCGGTTTTTATAATTGAACCCGATCCGTTCTTTAATGCCAGCGATCATTGAAATAAAGCCATACCGATGATCAAGGGAAAAATCAACCGCCAGGTCAAAATTACCGCGTTTTATCTCGGCAAACAAGCTTAAACTTCGCTTAATTCCGCCAAGCCATGATCGATGATAAATCTTCTTCAAATCACCGCGGGAAAGGCTGAAAACCTTATAAATATCCGGATTATTCGCACAGATATCAGCTGTCCGCTCATTCCCCCAATAATAGATCCGGGCATCCGGATAGGCATTCCTTAGCGCCTTGACTGCAGGAAAAGTAAATAAAACATCCCCGATACCAAAAGGGTTAATGATCAAAATATTCTTTAAGTTAAGAATTCCCGGCGTCATGGTTTAAAGTTTCAAGTGTCCCGGCCGCAGGATGAAGTGCCTTCGGCGGAAGGCGTTCAGCGTCGTTTATAATCGTCGTCAAAACGCTCAATATCATCCTCTTCCAGGTATATCCCGGTCTGCACCTCGACTATCTTAAGCAATTGCCTTGTCGGATTTTCCAGACGGTGCTTGGTGCCTTTAGGGATATAAATACTTTCATTACTTTTAACCAGCCGGACATTTCCGTTACTGGTAACCCTGGCCGTACCGCTTACCACCACCCAATGCTCTGCCCGGTTTTTATGCCGCTGTAAGCTAAGCCTCTTTTGCGGCTCAATTTCGATAAGCTTGATCTTAAAACCGGAGGCTTTCTCTAAAACCGTATAAGCCCCCCACGGCCGTTTCTCTGTAACATGCACAATATGCTCTTTGCGTTTCGAAGATTTCAAAGACTCAACGATTTTCTTTACATCTTGCGCCTTATCCTTATGGCACACCAAAAGGGCATCAGGGGTGTCGGCGATGATCAGATCCCTGACGCCGATAGTTGAAATTAAACGCTGGCTCCGACTGAACACAGAGATCCCGCGGCTTGCAAAATCAAGGGAATCGGCGCTAATGACATTGCCATGTTTATCTGCAGGCATAATTTCGTTTAAGGCATCCCAACTGCCCAGGTCAGTCCAATCAAATTCCGCTTTAATCAGCGCAATGCGTTTTGAATACTCCATGATCCCATAATCAACCGAAACAGGCCTGATTTGTGGCCAGATCCGCACAATATCATTCTTTCCTTTTATCGCATTTATCTGGGCATAAAGCGCCGGCAAATATGCCTTTAATTCATCCAGATAAACCTTCGCCTTCCAGATGAATATGCCGCTATTCCAAAAGAAGCTTTTATCGGAAAAATACTGCCTGGCCCTTTTAAAATCAGGTTTTTCCAGGAATCTTTCAACAATATAATACCGGGGCGAGGTGGCTTTTTTCCTGTTTCTGACCTTAATATACCCATATCCGGTAGATGGCCCCTTAGGTTTTATGCCAATTGTTACCAGATAATCATCCTGGGCGCATAAAATACCTTCTTTAATATTAACCTGAAATTTATTATTATTGGAGATATAATGATCTGCGGGAAAAACAGCAAGTACCGCGTTTTTGTCCTTCTTACTTATCAGTCGAGCACACAATCCTACAGCCGGAGCGGTATTCTTGCCCTCTGGCTCAAGAATAATATTATCATTCGGGATATTGAATTGCTTGATCTGTTTTTCTAATTCATAAAGATATATCTGGTTGGTAATAATGTAAATATTCTTAGGCTCGATCACTCCTTTTAATCGCATGATCGTAGCCTGAAGTAAGCTGACATTTCCGATAACCTGCATGAACTGCTTAGGTTCAAGCTCACGGCTGAACGGCCAGAACCGGCTGCCGATCCCGCCGGCTAAAATAATGGCATAATTCATCTTTTTAACACCTCTTTTGCTTTCATAAACACTTCCTCGACAGTAATATCATTCAGGCTGCTTTTTTGGATAACCGCACTACCCGGTGACCTTGGCCCCCACCGGTGCGGAGTTTTACCCGGGATATCATTCCTAAAAATTGCAACAACCGGCAAATTAAGACAGCTGGCTAAATGCACCGGCCCGCTATCACCGGAAATAAGCAATTTACATCCTTTTAGAACCGCGCCAAGCTGAAGTAAAGTGGTCTTGCCGGTCAAGTCGTGTAAATGACTGCCTAAGCCAGCGAACAGTTCACGGGACTTATCCTGGTCTTCGGTACTTCCTATTAAAACCACATCCATCCCCATGTCGCTAATGATCTTTTTGGCCAAACCGACGAATCGTTCTGGCATCCATTGCTTGATCTTATCGCTTGTCCAGGGGTGAATCGCGACAAGCATTTCCGGATCCAGGCCATTTAATGGCTTAAACATTGTTTCATGCGGGATATTTATGGACAATACTGCATCCGCGGCATTTGCCCCGGCTATTCCAGCTAATTCCAGGTTATATTCAATTTCATGCTTTAGCCCCAAATATTTCTCATCTGCCAGTTTTTCCGTAAGCAAGAACGGCCACTTATGGTTATAACCTATACGCCTGGGGATACCGGATAAAAAGCTGATCAGATTCCATTCCCGCGAGGGGTTAAAGATCAGGCAAAGGTAAAATTTATGCTTTCGCAGTTCAAGACTTAACTTAAGGATCTCGCCTAAACCATGTTTTTTCTTTTCCCAGGTCATTACCTCATCAACACAGGCGATACAACCGGCCAAATCCCGGACATAAGGGTCAACTACCAGGGTAAGACGCGCCCCGGGATAAGCGGATTTTAAAGCATAGAAACTCGGTATATTCAGCAGAAACTCACCGAAACGATCTGTGCGTACCGCTAAAATATTCTTCACTGGCATTTACCTGGAATAAACTTCTTAAGCGCTAAAGACACGCCCGCAAGAAACCAGAATATCATCGCAACGCGGGAATAATACAGACTGCTCTCGGTCAAGCCATTGACTAAAAAAGCCAGCAATCCTGAAAACAAGGCAATTTGTGCGATCTTCAGGAATTCATGCGTAGACCAGTAAATCCTGCGCATCTGGGCAAACAACCGGTAAAGCAGCCAGCAAAAAACGCCAAAACCAACCAAACCGATCTCCGCAGCCATATGCAGATAAATATTGTGCGCCTTCATCTCATCCAAAGTAACTACCCCGCGGTATTCCGGTGATTCCTTATACTGCTTGTAGCTTTTCATATAGGCGCCTGCTCCAACACCTAAGAATGGATGCGCCTTGATCATCTGCAGGGAATTCCTGTAAACCGCGATCCGGTCATCATTACACATGAACCTTACGGGATTATACTCAACAGCCCTTGCCCAATCTTTCACCGTCTTTGGAAGGATAAACGGCGCGATACAAGTAAGCGCGATCAGGATAATAATCATGTATTTCTTTTTTGCAACAATACATAAGAACCATAATGCGATATATACCGCCAGTAACGTCGGCCTTGAATATGTCAATACGACACCGGATAAAACCAACAGACTCGCCGCGCCCAAAACAAGCTTATTCTTAGGGGTTCGGGAATAGAATCCCAGACAAAATAATACCGGAGCAATCGCACTTAAATAAATCCCCAGGGTATTTGAATCCTTGAATGAAGAAGTTGCCCGCACTAAACCGATATTTACTACCGGCGCATAACCCGGACGGATAAAACTGCTGCCGGTAAAAACCTGCCAGATCTCATCAATCGATACTAAAACAACACCAAAGATCATTGCGGCAAATATCCGTTTAAGATGCTTTTGATCTTTTATGCTGTCAACGAGCGCAAAAAAAACAAAAATATACATAAAAAGCCTTAATATCCCTCCCTTAAAACTATCCGTTAAATTAACCGAATTGAACACCGATAAACAGCTGACGATAAAAAACAATAAAAGCGGGGTGTTTATCGCGGTTTTCGCAAACCAGGGATCATTTTTCAGTATTTTCTTTGCCAGAAAAACGAATATCAAAAAACCCATAAAAATATTCATCGGGGCCGGAGCAATCCCCATGAAAAAAGGGATCAAGACAATTGACCAATAAGCAATGCAATCAAGTGCGGTAATCGCCTTTTGTTTAAACATATATCTTTCTCCTATTTACTGAACCGATATTTAAAGATGCTGGCCGCCGCATGCAAACCATCCCGGCAACGGATCTTTTTCCCTTCATTATAACTGCGGGGATGATAAGAGATACTGGTTTCTACGATCCGCATTTTATTCCGGATTGCCTTAGCCAAGATCTCGATCTCAATATCAAAACCTTTTGCCTTAAGGTCAAGCATTTTCACTGTCTGCTGCCGCAGCAATTTATAACAGGTAAAACAATCATTGAGTTTAACCCCGAATAACAAATTCAGAAGCCCGGTCAGCATGCGGTTACCCAGGCGATGGATAAAAAGCCCTTTGTATCCCTTGCTAAAGCGGGATCCCAATACAATATCCGCATTACTTTGATTGATCTTCTCCAACAGGCGCTCATAATCCTGCGGATCATACTCAAGATCGGCATCCTGAATAATCAGGAATTCACCGGTTGCATGCCCAAGGCCGGTTACGACCCCAGATCCCTTGCCCCGGTTAGTTGCGTGATGGATAGCTTTGAAATTAGGATAACTGATCTGTCTAAGTATCGCCGAGGTATTATCGGTCGAGCCATCATCCACAACAATGATCTCCTTATCAATAGGCAGGGAATTTATCTTTTCGAGGATTTGACGGATAGTATTGGCTTCATTATAAACCGGAATGATCACTGATAATAAAGGCATAATTTATCCTTTTGCATAAAAAAACCGTTTAAAAACCGCCCAAATATATAATTTAAGATAATCCGGCAGCAATTTAAGGACCTTAAAACTTGATTTCCCACGGGTCCGCTCTTTCCATTGCGTCGGGACCTCGGAAATCCTGAATCCGGCATAATAGGCCTTTAAGGGGATCTCCATGGAAATTTCAAAGCCTTTGGCCTCTATTTTAATATTTTGTATTACTTCCTTGCGGTACATTTTAAAGGCATTCGCAATATCATGCGTAGGGATACCCAAAACATAATATAATGACCGGCCGGCAAAACATGACAAGAACCCTTTGAACCTTGACCCGCCCAGGCGCCTGCCGCCCGGGATATACCGTGAGGCACAAACCAGATCATACCCATTAGAGATCTTATCCATCATTAACGGAATCGTAGAAAGATCATCGCAAAGGTCCGCCATTACCGGAACAACCATATCCCCGCGCGACTGCTCAAAGCCAAACCGTATAGCATTGGCAAATCCTTTACCATGCCGGTTATCTACAATCCGTAAATTAGGATATTGTTTAATAAGTGTGTTGACACATTTGGCAGTATCATCCACCGAATGGTCATTAACAACCAGCAGTTCATAGTCTAAATCAAGGCGGTCCTCGATTTGGCGGATCACCTCGGCGATATTATCTTCTTCATTGTGAGCCGGGACAATAATCGAAAGCTTCATCTTTTTCTTACCCCTTCAGGCTGCTGAAAGTTGAGCTTATAAATATGCACTATACTGTTAGAAAATACCGGAGTAAACCTATCTGGGTTAGAGCTCGCCCAGGTATCCTCTAAGGGAAATTCCACGGTTTTTGTCTGGTGCAATGCATAAACGAACAAGTAAGCGATCCCCTGGCTCTTTAGGTTTGCCAACCAGGCAGAATAATCGGGGTTCCCTCGGTAATTTTGCGGCTCCTGAAGATTCCGGTGCAGGCTCAAGAAATCATACCCCCATTGATACCGGCTATCCGGGAAATAGTGCAGCCGTGCAGGCTCAACCTTGTTTACCGAAATGTAAGAAACATTATTCTTAAAATTCGTGCCATATAAAGGAAATGGTACCGGCCTGCCGATATAGGCAATATTATCGCCGCCTGTATTACGGTCAAGCCACTGCCAGGCCTCGATCGCTTCCATCCAAAAACCCGAAGATTTAGCCGTAAGTTTATACCGGCTGAACTCATTTCTCTGGTAATCCTTTGCCAGGAAAGAGGAAATAATTATTATAGCAAAAACTGAAGAAACAAGTATGGTTTTTTTGAAAAATACCTTTCTTAGGAAGACATTGCCAAAGAATGCCCATAATAGGAACACCGCAAATGTAAAAACTACGGATAGGATCAGTTCCCCCCTCTTTGCTAATTCCGAGACCGAAGCCAGGGCGCAAAGAGTAACCAGTAAATTTACCAGCCACCTGCGGATATCCAGCGACGTAAGGGAAAAGAAGCCCGAGATCATCCCAACCCCTAAAAGCGGATACAAATAACGCGTATTAGCCAAAGGAATAACATAGCGGTAAACTAAATATAACAACCCGGGTAAAAGCAGAAAATAAGCTAAAATGAAATTGACTGACTTCGGTTTCCTCCAGACCGCGATCGGCAGGCCTAAAAAAACAAAAGGCAAAACGAACAATAAAGTCTGCGCGCCCAATCCTTCATGGAATAATAGTTTTGACAACTGGTAATCCTGGGGCTTAAAATGCGCGGCATAGATCTGGCGTGACATTACCCCTTTAAAAATCGTTTGGCCAAACAGCTTGAGATCCAACGGATAAAGAGGGTTACTGGTTTCCAGGAAGTTCCTGATATACGTAAACCCGCCTAAGGCGGCAATAACCAAGAAGGCAAACGGCAAAAAATAAGCCTTCTTCATGTTCTTTGAAATAATCCATAAAAACGGCACAAAAAGTAACACCCCGTACGGCAAGGCAGTAGTTTTAGTGCCTAAAAATAAGCCGAAACTCATGCTATAGAGCAAAACATTGGCTAAAGAAAAATCACGGGCCAATAAAAAAATGAAGTGCAGTGCCGCTAAAAACAAAGCCGCGATCATTACATCAACATAGGCGATCGAAAGCTGTTTAAAGAAATTAGGGATCAATAAGAACAATGCTGCGGCATAAAAAGAATAATCCCTTTGTATCCCTAACTTACGGGCAAGGCTAAAAACAGCGAGTATCGAAAGCATAAAAAACGGCGCCTGGCCGAGATCCGCCAGGAAAACATTCCTAAACGGAAAAATCAGCCATAAATAGAATAAACTGCCGTTAATCGGATAATATGGCGGGCTGGGATCATCCGAAACAGTGATTGGCATTTGTAAATTCCCATGTTTTAACCATTCAACAGCAAAGGGAAAATGGTAATTCAGGCTGTCCCAGCCAAACGGCGGATTGACTAGATTTATGGCCAGCTTAAAAACCGCAAAGACACCAATGACCGATATCAGAAACACACCAACCCGGTTGCCGGATAAACTCCTAAAATTAGCCTGCGCACCTACAAAATCCGGCCATTTAACCCGGCCTTTTGTCAGCCAAAAAGCCAATAAACACACCCCGGTATTCACCAAAAGCAGGTTATGCAATGACAAAACCCCATAAATCCCCAGTAAAAGCTCTGTGGAAATGATCTGTGAAAAATACAGGATAAAAACCGCGATCAAAGAATCGACAGGATTACTAACTTTAAATAATCCCAGCGCTAAACGAACCGCCGTAAAGAAAACCATGGAATTCATTACCAAGAATATGATCATTGCCTGCCTTTGGCTTTAAAAACAACACTGATTCAGGAGGAATCCGGCTTTTTAAGGATGAATAACCCTTTATCCGGGCTTTCAAAAAACCTACGGTACCCTCTCGTATAAAGAGCATTCAAATATTCCGTATATGTAATCCCGGAATGCTTTGTATGCTCATGAAAAACGTTCATATCTAAAACAATAAAATCGCAGTTATAACTGGTTTCCAAGGCCAGGTTAATTTCATATATCTGTTCTCGATGCGATAAATGCGGAATAAGGTTTGCATTAGCCGCAACCGATGCGTTTTGCGGAACGATGTTTAAGTAGGAAATCTTACTTAAGGTCTTATCTTCATGCATGGTCCGTAAAAACCTGGAGAACTTATTCGCATCAGTCTTGCCGTAAAAAAACAAGGAAAAAATGACAATTATCCCGGAAATAACCACTCCGCTTTGAAGCCGTTTGAACTTAGAGATAAGTTTTGCGGCACCAGAAATCGCCGCGATATATACGAATGGGATGATCGCTGCGGTATAGTGAGACGATATTTTGTAATACCCGGAAAAATTCTCCGTAGCCAGCATATTCTTTAATAAAGGTACGCCAAAAAGTATATAATGCGCCGGGCTCAAAAATGCCAAAAAACCTGTTGGGCCAAAAAGGCCGAAACAATATTTAAGCTTATCAGGATGGAAAAAGAACCTGATAACCATTAGCGGATCAGTAAATAGAACCGTTAAATTATCCCAATAAGCCGCTCCAAAAGGCAGTTTATTGAGATGCTCATATTTACCGTAAGGGTTGAAATGCGGTATAAGTATTTTTGTTTCAACAAACCATGCCCACACGGCAAATGCTGCCAAAAATAACCCTAAAGCTGACTTGCGCTCAAAAATAAAAGCATAAATACCCAATGCGGCCACTAAGAAAACGGTATCCTCTTTACAAAGCAAAAGGAGAAATATCGATACAAGGAAGTGGATATTCTTCTTACGGATAAGGAAATAATAAGACCAAAACAATAACACCAGGATGATACCCTCCAGATGAAAATCCGATAACCCTACTCCTCTAAGCGGCCGAGACAAGCAATACGACAAAATAAATGCGCATATTAAAGCAGGATGTTTCAGCTTCTGCCGGGCAATCAGGTATAAAGGGATTATCCCGGAGGATAAAAAAACGGCCTGCAGGATCACTAAAACCAAAGGGGTAGGCCAAAGCTTATAGAATGGCACAAATACCAGTAAGATCGGCTCAAAATGATCGCCCAAGAGGTTCATATCCCCCCTAAGCGAAGAAAAAAGCATCTTGCCGTTTAACGTATTCCATACGGCCTGGTCAAAAACCCCAAGATCGAAACCTGCGGTATTCAAACTTAAATGACGGACAGCCGAAAGCAAGCTTAAAACTAACGCCAATATAACAACACTGAAAAAAACCAGAGGAATACCCGGAATCCGGCTGATTTTAGCCAATTTAGTTACTAACTCTGATTCAAAAAACGACTTTTTATCGGCAATATAGCGTAAGAACAAAAAAAACAGCATCCCGGCAGTAGGTCCTCCGATATTCGAAATACTAAACCCCAGGAACGAATAATCCGTAACAAAAAGAGTAAGATAAAAATAAAATGCTATTATCAGGAGTTTATCAAAAATTTTTATTAAACGCATAGGGATTTATTCCTTTACTGCCTCAACCACTAAGATGGAACCGGCAAACGGAAAGAATTTCCGCTCAAGAGAAAAAATAAGATTAGAGATCTGCTCTCCCATGACCGCAAAGAACGGGGAAACGATAAAAACTGTTTCCTTGTTCTTGACCACCAGCCCGCCGGCTGTTATATAATTAGCCAGTTTATTCATATCAAAACGGGAAACATGCTGGAGGCGGTAATCAACCGGACCTAACAGGCTGATTGCCAGCTCTAACACCGGCCAGATACTTTTATAATTCGGGGTCGAGATTATTGCCTTACCGCCTTTTTTTAGTACCCGCATGATCTCCGGAAGACAAATGCGGATCTCTTCGGGCCGCAAATGCTCTATTGACTCGATCAGGCAAACGGTTTGAAAGGATTGGCTGGCAAAAGGAAGTTTGTCCGCACGGGCCTGGACAAAGGATGCTTCGTGATTAAGGCGCCTGCCGTAACGAAGCTGCTCCATGGAATAATCCAGGTTGACCTTAAGGCCGGGATGCATCCGGTTCAGGTGCAAGAAAACACCCGGGCCGCTGCCTATATCCAAAACAGGAGAACCCCCGAGTTTACGCGAAACAACCTCGAATTTTTTGTAATGCCAATACCTCTGCACTTTATTCTTATTCAATACCTCGTGGTAATATCCTTCCTCGACTGCAGTCCCCCGGCTTGGCCTCTCATAAATACTTTTGACCTGCCTGATATTAGCGCCAATTAAAAAGTTCCAGCTAAACCCAAGGATCGAGGCAATAAAAAAAACCGTTAACCCGGTTCCTTTTAAGAACAAACTAACCGTGATAAAAACAGCCATGGCAATGGTGAAACCGAAAAAACAGTCATAATTGAACCTTATCAAGCGAGAGAATAATGACCCATGTTTGAAAACAGTCTTTCCGGAAAATACCATCAATTCGGTCAGCATAAACCAGGCAAAAACCGATACCTCCAGAGAAATAAGAAAACCCAGACCGGGATTTACATTCGCCCGGTTAAGGAGAAAATAAGCCAAAGCCGAAACACACAGGCTAAAGCAGCCAGCGACAAAATATTTTAATAGCCGCAGCAACTGACCGCTAAACATGCTTAATTGAAGAATATGCCCAAAGAACTTAACATACTGTTTTAAACAAAGTTTACTCCCCCCTTGAACTCTTTCTTGAAAAACATAGGGAACTTCGGATACCTTTTTATAATTGCCTTTGGCTAAGATTTCCAAGAGGATTTTATACCCTTGCGGTTCAAGCCTGCAGCCAAGGATCACTTCTTTGCGAAAAATAAAAAATCCGGACATAGGGTCCCTGACCTTATTCAGGATATCGCCAAGTAAAAGCCCGCTAAAGAAAGTCCCAGCACGCGAAATAAATATCCGCAAAGCACTCCAGTCGGAAACACCTCCTCCGGGGATATAGCGGCTGCCAATGACCAGATCCACATCCCTATCACTATGCATGATCTTTAGCATCTTGATCAAGGCTTCCGGAGGATGCTGCAGATCGGCATCAATCACCCCCAGGATATCGCCGCAAGCCTTCTCCCAACCGGTGACCACTGCCGTACTTAAATCCTTTTCCTTCATCCGGCGGATAACCTTGACGCATTTTTCCCTAACCGCGATCGACTCCGCCATCTGCCAGGTCCTATCAGGGCTGTCGTCATCGACAATGATCAACTCAAAAGACAAGCCTGCCTGTTTAAAAAGGCCGACGAGTTTTTCGCATAAAACCGCAATATTCTTGCTTTCGTTATAAGTAGGAATAACCAGGGAAAACATCTCTTGGCTCATAATTAATTTAGTTTGCAGACGATCCTGTAAGCCGTATATTGATCAAACCGCCGCTTGCAAACACCTTGATCAAAACCGGAATATTAGCGTTATCTTTTAAGAGCACTACCGTAAGCTCGGAACGGTGATACGGATTATCCTTATCCCGGCGGCGGATCTGCCCTTTAAGGCGCGCAGTCTTATATGTTTTCCCGCGAATCGCAATATCGTCAGCACTGACACTTCCCCTCAATACATAATTTTTCTGATTAGTGTTAATGCTAAGCTCAATATCCTTCAGCTTATCAAAATTCATGCGCCGGATATTGAATACCGCCGATAAAAAATCCTGGGTGTCCGGAAATATTGCGCGGTCCTGCCCGGCTTTCGACATGGTTTTGTTCTTTTGGTCATAACTGACGGCCTTGACCGAATCTGGCTTTCCGGCAATAAGGATCTTTTGTGTAAAAAAAAGCGGGTTGTTGTCCATAATATTAACGTAAGAATCAAGCACCGCTTCTGCATTCAAGAAAATAGAGATCAGTTGGGTAGTTTTAGCGCTGGCCCTAAGATGATATACCTTAGTGGCTTGAAAATCTTCTAATCTCCACCGCTCGATAACCGCATCCCCAACCGGGATCAGGCCAAACAGAAAAAGCCTGTAATGCAAATCCCCGTCTTTAATGGGGCCGCCAGCCGTAAGTTTCGAAATAATCGCTTTAGGATCGCTGTTACTGCGGTAAGTAAAAACGATAAAAACCGCTAAACCGATTACAAGGATCAGGATAATTTTCTTCATCTCCACCTCCGTTTAGAACAAGGTATAAATAAATGGCGCAACCGCAGACGATTGCGTAAAGAATATCAGCGCCCCCAGGAGAAAAAGCACGATAATGATCGGAGCCAGCCACCATTTTTTCCTTACCCGCAAAAACCCCCAGAACTCTTTGATCATTGAAATTTTCCCCATCTTGCCTCCTTAAAATTGATGTTCGTAATCGGTTTGCTGAAAAGCCTTTACTTCCCTCTTTCGCCAATAGCTGTCTTTATTCCGATCGATTCTTTTCTCCAAAAGATCCTTTCCAAACAGCCGCATAAGTATGCCCAGGGGCGTAAAAAGAAGATAAAATATAATTACCAGGATGAGGCGGGTATTTATCCAGCTCAAGATAAAAGCCAGCTTCATCCATGCCATATAAAACGGCTTAAGCGCCAACGGCAGAAATATTCCCAAAAAAGCAAATCCGGCAGCCAATAGAACGCAGGTGAATGGATTTGTCCTTTGCCGGAATAAAACGATCGCGCTGACAGCCAAAAAACCCGCCGCCATTACCAGCGCAAATTCCCGTAATTTATTCTTATCTGCTTTAGTCTTTTCCATTTAATCAAGCACGAACTCTTTTTCCCAGGCGTTACTTTTTTCAATGGGTTCTTGCGCCTTTTTATCAAGTAAAAATGATCCCATCACCAAATAATCCATTTCGGTACGCATAAAACAGCGAAATGCATCTTCCGGGGTACACACTAATGGCTCCCCCCGGACATTAAAGGAAGTATTGATTATGACCGGACAGCCGGTTTTGGCATATACAGCATCGATCAGGTCATAATAAAGAGGATTATCCTGGCGTTTTATTGTCTGCACCCGTGCAGAATAATCTACATGGGTCACTGCCGGGATCAAAGAGCGCTCGATTTTTAACCGATCAAAACCGCTAAAATGCAAAGAATCATCCACCTTCACTCTTTTATCCCGGCTGACGGGCGCGACTAAAAGCATATACGGGCTTTCTTTATCCAGGTCGAACCATTCCGACACATGCTCTTTCAAAACAGTTGGCGCAAAAGGCCTGAAAGATTCCCGGTATTTTATCTTTAAATTCATTTTTGACTGCATTTGGCTGTTCCGCGCATCGCCGATAATACTGCGCGCGCCCAATGCCCGGGGGCCAAATTCCATGCGGCCTTGAAACCAGCCGATCACCTTGCCACTGATGATCAGGTCCGCCGTAACCGCAGGTATTTCAGCAGAAGACAATTTACGGTAAGGCACCGAATTATTTTTTAAGAAATCCTTGATAAAGGCATCTGAATACTCCGGGCCTAATAAAGACGCCTTTTGCAGGTCATTTTCTTCATCAACGATCCGTTTATTGCCAAGATATTTATACCAAACAAGTAAAGCCGCGCCCAAAGCGCCTCCGGCATCACCGCTCGCCGGCTGGATCCAGATATCTTTAAACAAACCATCTTTTAAGATCTTGTAATTAGCCACGCAATTTAAGGCTACCCCGCCTGCCAGACAAAGCTTATCCATCCCGGTTATTTTATGCACATGCCGGCTGATTTTCAGCATGATCTTTTCCGTTACCTCCTGGATAGATGCGGCAATATCCATCTCTTTTTGAGTGATCCCAGATTCTGGTTTTCGGGGAGGGCCGGCAAAAAGCTTCTCAAAGTTACCATTGGTCATACGTAAACCATTACAATACCCGAAATACCGCATATTCATCTTAAACGATCCGTCTTCTTTTAGATCGATCAACTCTTTAAGGATCAAATCCGCATATTTAGGGTCTCCGTAAGGGGCCAGCCCCATCAGCTTATACTCCCCGGAATTAACCCTAAAACCACAATAATAAGTAAAGGTTGAGTATAATAAACCCAAAGAATGGGGAAATCGAAGATCATATTGCAGATCTAAATTATTACCTTTGCCTATGCCAAAACTCGCAGTTTCCCACTCACCCACTCCATCCAAGGTCAGAAATGCCGCTTCCTTGAATGGGGATGGATAAAACGCACTTGCTGCATGCGATTCATGGTGGGCGCAAAACAGGATCTTCCCCTCATAATGCAGTTCTTTACGTATAATCTCCGGGATCCATAGTTTTTGCTTAAGCCATAGGGGGATTGCCTGGATAAACTGGGTTATCCCGGAAGGCGCATAAGCAAGGGATGTCTCAAGTATCCTTTCGAACTTAATAAAAGGTTTATCATAAAAGGAGATAAAATCCAGGTCTTTTACACTGATACCTCTACTTGACAGACACCAGTTAATGGCATTGCTTGGGAAATTAAAATCATGCTTTTTTCGGGTAAAGCGTTCTTCCTGGGCAGCGGCAATGATCTGGCCATCCTGCAAGAGGCAAGCAGCGCTATCATGATAAAAACAGGAAATTCCTAAAATCTTCATTAACAATCCTTTAGGGGATATTTACCGGAGTAATAATCAGCAATTTAACCTATATTTTATCATAGATTCTGCTTTTTGAAAGACTTGTTTTGCAGAAAGAAAATGCGGGTTTTATGGATTGCGGTTACGGCGCAATGAACTTTTCCTGACGGATGATATTGTCTGCGATCATCTGCCCTTTATAAACAAAATAATCGATGCTTAGCTTATCGCCTGCAGAAATGTTTTTCAGGGAATCCACAACTTCAAAAGTGGTTCTTTTGACCACATAGATATTGAATACGCCTGCGCCTTCTTCAATCTGACGGATAACCAAAAGCCCCAGATTATGATCAACTGAAACCACTACGCCTCTTACGCTTGCAGTCTGCATTTCAGAGGCCGCCTCATATTCATCCTCTTGTTCTTGAGAAAAACCATAAGATAAAAATAAACAGTTGGAAATCATTAATATTGCGGCAGAAAAACCCGCCATCGCTAAATTAAAAGAACGTTTCATTTCATTACCTCCAGTAATCTTAATTACCTCCCATTTCGGGCTTTACCGGCAATGCAACCACTTCATAGATATCGATTTCATCGGTAGCCTGTATGCACATAATATCTCTTCTTGGGCATTCTTGGGCAGCAAAACTGCCTACTAACTTCAAGCCTTTATTCGCCGGGATCAGGCTTAACTCTCTGATATCCTCGACCAAATCAGTGCGCAAATATCCATCCTTATGCACCAAAACATATTTAACCCCCATCCATTTCAGGACTCCCGCGGTGTAGGCGGATGATAATTTCGTTATTTGCTGTGCGAATTTATGAGCTTTACTTCCGGGGATCGTTCCATTGATCATTCGCTTCTCATGTTTGATTTGATATAACTTATACATCTCATTAGGTGAACCGGAATCCAAAGGATACTCTGCGATAATGATATCCCTGGGCTGCTCCTTAAGCCAAGAATAAACTGCCGGGAAATTCGACACATCGATCACCTTAAAAGGCGGCCAACTCCAGAACTCGAATAAGACTAAAACACAAAACAAAACAGCCACTGCTATCCTGGATATGCGTCTTTTGAATCTTTCCAGGAGAAACTTCAAGCCGAATCCAGCTAAAACTGCTACCGCAAGCATAACTACGATCCCAAACCTGCAGTAAGCCCGGAAAACTGGTATGACCTTATAGATAAAGAATGAGGGCATATATATTCTGAAACCAAATATATTCCACCACGGCGGTTGTGAACAAAACCACGCTAACACCGCCAATAAAATAAAAAAACCAAGATAATAATTCTCATTATCCCGGAGATTTAAGTCTCCATCCGGGTAAGTTCTTGATTTCCGGTTTTTGATCCACCGGCGCAATGCCACAAACGACAGGAGAAGCGGTATCCAGCCCAAATACAATGTATGTTCGGTAAAACTGATCCCATAAAGCTTATTTCCTACCAAATACTGGGTAAATTTGCCAAAAACCGGATGAACCGATGAAGGCAGGAAATAACTAAGCGGCCGGGCAGATTGCGTAAATAAATCCTCAAAGGGACGATTATAGACATTCCAGACATCCGGAGTAGTCGCTTTGTGCAAAACAGAATTACGGATGATCGGATATATCTGCGGAAGCAACAAAATAACGGCTGCCGCAACAAGCAGTAAAAGCTGGACGAGCAGTTTGATTTGCGGCCCTACATGCGCCGGATCTGATTTGCGGATGAACTTATCGGCTAAAATGCGGACAGAGGAAAAAATGAAAAATGTAAGCAGTAACAATGGCATATAAAGGAACGCATTTCCATTTAAGGTGGTAAACACCAGGCTAAGGATAAAGATCACTTTTAGCCTTAAAAACCCTTCTTTTTGCAGGGCAAAAATGCTAAAAAGCAACATCGGCATCATCCAAAGGTATGTTTCTCCCAGGTGCTGCCACGAACGCATAAAGATATATGGGCAAAACCCGAAAATCACCCCGGAGAATACGCCCGCAAGAATATTTTTCGTTAATCTAACAACAAGCAGGTAAGTTAAAAACGCATTAAGCAGAAAATTAATGAAGATCTGGAAATTATAGGTAAGGACAGGGGTGGTTAAAACGGCGAATACATAATTAACCAGGATCCAGGCATAAACAACCGGGCTGTTTTTATAAAACTCCACACCAAAAGGATAAGCGATATAATCCGTAAACTTCAAGGAATAATTATTTAAAAAAGCAAGCCGGTTAAACCAGGCGTTCCAGCAAATAGCATATGATTCGTCTGTGGAAAAAAAACCAGGCAGATATCTTGCCGCCTTCAGGAACAAAGGAAATGTGGCCAAAAAAATAAGCCCGCAAAAAAACGCAGCCACCAAAATATCCGGCCATATCCTGTATTTAATTCTTACGTTCATCGCAAACAAATATTATTGTTGTATTCAGGCTTTTAACTCAACGCAAGCCAGGGCAAAGCGCGAAGCCGGCTCCTTAAAAGCTTCACTACTGCTAACCGAAACCCATCTATTCCGGAAAATATAGTAATTCTCATTAATCACTTTAAAATCCTGGATTAGCCGGCGAAAACGCGCCTTGTCATAGATCCGTTCATTGGCGTCACTGCTAACCGCATATTTATCACCTACTAAGGTTGTCAGGAAAATTACTCCCCCGTCAGCCAGCAATTCTTTCAGCTTGCGCATCGCCTCAAGATCACCGTCATTATAAAGCGGGTCGTCATAAAAACCCAAACCAATGTGCTCAATTACCGAAATAATCGTAACGACATCAAAACTCTTTGGGGCAAACGGCGCACGAAGAATATCGCATTGCACGAATTTTATCTTTTTCGGGAGCCTCTCGAAATAAGGACGGCTGTCCATGGCAATGATCTTTCCCCTTCGGGCAAGCTCGTGGATGAATAAATTAGAAGTAGAGCCGACATCCAGTATGCGTAAGCCTTTGCGCCGCGGGAAATGCCTTAGGATGAACTTCCACTCCACTAACTTTGGGTAATCAAATTTCAGGATGAAAAGGAAATGATAAACAAAATACGTAAATAGGAACCTTTGGTAGGCAAATCTTCCGCTTTTGAC
Source organism: uncultured Planctomycetales bacterium (assembly GCA_964603585.1). Taxonomy (GTDB): domain Bacteria; phylum Omnitrophota; class Gorgyraeia; order Gygaellales; family Profunditerraquicolaceae; genus CAZRVK01. Next base: position 41,805 of record CAZRVK010000004.1, on the reverse strand, counting down.
GGTTTTGAGCATACATGCGATCTTATTGGCCACTCTATCTTTTATAGGAATCTTGTTCACACTTTCCTCCTCCTAAGATTGCTTTCTAAGTTTTACCAGGCATAAGGCATAGCGATCTGGCTTGGTATCCAATAGCAACGTATCTGACTCAAGGCATTTAACCCAATCATCGGTAGTATTATCTTCCATATAAAACTCCTTTGATTCGATCACAAAGCCTTCTGCCAGATAATCCAGCCTGGCGGCATCATAAACCCGCAAATATGGTTTAACGATCTTTGCCCGGCCAAAAGGAATGGTAAGAAGTGCTACTCCACCAGGCTTAAGGACCCGCCTGATCTCTTCAAGCGTTTTCTTATCGCCTTGGAGATCATCATTCATCCCGTACCTTCCGCCAATCCCGATATGTTCGATCGTAGAAACAGCGGTCACCGCATCAAAATAATTATCCGAAAGGCTTGCCTGGCGTATATCCTCCTGAATAAAACGGAAATTATCGAACTTGATCCGGTTAGTGACCGCAAACTCCCTGATATCTATTCCGCAAACATTATACCCGAATCCGGCTAAAATAAGCGGAAAGAAACTCCCGGCACAGCCAACATCCAAAACCTTCGCCGGAGGCTTAGGTAAATTACGCGTAACAAAAGGGTATTCAATATACCGGTCAGTAGGCTTAAGCGGAAGCTTTCCGAAATAATCCGCAAAAAGCTTTTGAAAAACGGTTACACCGAACTTACTGAAGACAATATAAAGCCACTCCTTAAATTTTACCTTTTTAGGATGGTTAGCCAAAATTACTGCTCCTTTCGATTATCTCTCGATAAAATAACAATACTAAAGTTGATCTTTCACTGGTTTTTGCGCTTTAATGATCAGGAACTGCCCTAATTTATCCATTAAAAACCGGTTTTTAAGAAGATAATGGATAAGTCTTAGCTTTCGGTCAATTTGGATCCCGCCAAAAGCAAAAGTAGTAACTGCGAAACTTAAATCAGTAAATTGAGCAAAAAGCTTCTTTGCATCTTTCTTTGAATACATCTTGGAAAGCGGGGTAAAATCATAATGGTCACTAAGCAGTTTTTCTTCCGAAACAAAAAACCGCTTGATCCCATAACGAAGGTTTATATATAAATATGCGTAGCCTTTATGATAAAGCATTACGATCGCATTCCCTCCGGGTTTTAATACACGAAAAACCTCATTTACCGCTTTTTGCGTACCGGGGGTATGATGCAAAACGCCAAAAGAATATACGGCATCGAAGGTATCGTCCGGAAACGGCAGATTCTCTGAATCCGAGCAAACCCCGTTACCGCTAAAACCCAAAAGCCGCATTCCCCGTGTAGCAAATAAGACATTGGTAAAAGCCAAATCCAGGCTTGTAACATTCGCGCCGCATTTAGCCATATACCGGCTGTCAGAACCCAGTCCACAGCCGATTTCCAGGATGCGTTTTCCTTTACCGACAAAAGAATCAATTAGCGGCGGTACATAAGGCTCGTTCAAAAACCTGAACTCATCAGCCTTCAAATAAAATTCCTTCTTATCCACTTCAGATTTTTTCGAGGCAATATCAAGCCCGGGGACATTTTTGCTCCAATATTCCTGTATGATTTTCTTATCAGTTGGCACTTTGCTATCCTTTCATTGATACAAATAAGTGTTAAAATGGACCCGGATCAAATACTTTTAACGCATTTAAACACGAACTGAAAAGCGAACATTTTCATCCATATCCGGCCTAATAACCTTACCGGCAAAGTATGGTTATTATTAATTACTGCAACGATCCGGTATCCGTTATCCTGCAAAAGCCTGCGTGCGCTTTTATAGGTAAAGAATTTCAAATGTCCGCAGTCAAGCACCCCGCCGGAATAATCGAAATTACCGAAAAGAAGCCCGAACCTTATCATCCAATTAGCCACATTAGGCAAGGAAACAACCATAAAGCCATTATCCTCGAGTAAATCATGCAAAGACTGCAATAAAATCTCCGGGCGGGTCAAGTGTTCCAACACATCCCCTAATATGACCAGATCATACTTTTTTGCAGATCCCAAGCCGGAGCTTTTACCGATTACATTCTCCAGGTCTATAACCATAACCTCATCACAACTGGATCGAGCCTTATCTGCGGCTTCTTTATCGATCTCGATACCGCAAATATGACAGGGAAGTTTTTGTTTCAGTGCTGCCGCCAATTTTCCGGTGCCGCAGCCAACATCGAGTATCCGCGCCCCTCGGGGAGCGCCTTTTAAGACAAAATTAACGATCTCCGGATTAATTGTGTCGTAGACCATTTTCACCCATTTCCATTTTCTGAACCGCGGCATCAAAGATCTTATCCGAAACAAATCCTTCTCCGAAACGGTAAGAATTGTCCTTAAAACTCTTCAATCTTGAATCATCACTTAAAAGATGCCAAACCGCATCAACTAAAGCTGTACTCTCGTAATCAATTGCGAGCCCCGCCTTATTAGAAGAGATCTCATCATGACGTATATATGCCCTGGTAGTAATTATCGGCAGGCCAAGGAAAGCATACAATTTTGGTTTTCCGGTATCCGCGCAAGCGATATTAGAATCTTCTTTTGGGGCCATATATAAAGCTACACCGATCGCGCACCCGGAAAGGATATTCAGCATCTTTTCTTCTTCCTGGACAAAACCATAAAACTTGAATTTGTCATTCAAGCCTTTAGCTGCTACCATACTCTTCAATTCAGCCAGATACGGCCCCTGGCCGATGATCGCCACATTTATTTTGGGCAGGCGCTCTAAGATCTTTGGCATCGCCTCAACCAAAAGCTGTAATCCCTGGTTCTCGCTTACAGAACCGACAAATCCGATCTGCCAGCGGTTGATCTGGCCAAAATCTTTAAACTGGCGCATATGCCGGGAATACCCTAAAGGGACAACTGTTTCTTTATAAGTACCGATCTTGATCTTTCCAAGTTCTTCTCTTTTTAAAGGGATCTTATCGGAGAGATCCCAAACAATATCCGCATTCTTTACGGTAAACCGGTCAATGACATTTATCATCTTAACGAAAATCGTGTTAAACTCAAACTTCTTCAGAGGTTCATAATAATCTATGCAATAATAGATCAAATGCCTGATCAGGCCGAGTTTTTTAAAGATCGCCCCCCATAAGCCAAAGGAGTGCGAGATCCCGATATACAGATCATGCTTTTTCGTAACCTTAACCAGCGCCTGGCAGATTGCGGCAAAATAGACTAAAAATACTACCAATACCAACGGCTGGCGGTACCATTTATAATCCTTCAGTAAAAAAGCCGGCAACGGAAACTTATTTACAAGCCTGCCTAATTCATAAACCCGGCAAAAACTAAGCTTTTCTTTCAAAAAACAACTGGAAAGCGCAATAACCGTAAGGGATTTAACCTTATCTTTTAGGTAATCCTCAACGGTTTCCGTCCGGCTGGTAAAGGCGAGCCCGCATAATAAAACATTACTGTCAGATAGCACTATAGGGATCCTGGACATTTAAACGAAATCAATACTTTCCTAAAAATCTTATATTCACCCCGGAACTGCCGGTCAAAAACTCCCAGCAATCCAGAATAAGGAGATTTTTATTTATTTTCGCAAAATTCACCTCTTTAAACTCTTTACACGGCAGAGCGATAACGGCAAGGCTCACACCTTTAATGCATTCACTGGCAGTTGCGGCATATTCTACGGTATCCCCCAAAACAGATTTTGCGGTTTCTAATGCCTGCGGATCATACACCCTGACCTTATATCCGCGGCTTACCAATAATTGCGTAATCGACAAGGCCTGTGAATCTTCAATGATCGGAGTATTAGGCTTATACGCCAGGCCTAACACCGCTATGCTTGGCAAAACATCTTTCGTCAATGGCAAAAGCATCCTGTCGACCATTTCAACCACCCTGCCGGCTTGATCGCGATTGACCTCATCAACTATTTCGGTCAGTTTTGAACGCACCCCTGCCCTGCGGGCAAAAGCCGAGAAAGCCACATTATCCCTGGGAAAACATGGCCCGCCAAAACCCAAACCAGGACGAAGGTATTTACTGCCAATACGCGAATCCATACCCAACGCCTTCGTAACCACGCTGGCATCCGCACCTTTTACTTTCTCACAAATTCCTGCAAGTGCATTGGCAAAAGTAATTTTCGTCGTAACATAGCAATTCAATGAGATCTTGGTAATCTCGGCATTTACCAAGCTCATCCGGGCGAAATACGGACGGTTATCGCATGTACGCCGGTATATATTCTCAAGCGTATTGCCTTCTTTTGTGTTCATTTCTCCGATTAAAATAAGGTCAGGGTTAAGAAAATCATGGATAACACTGCCTAAAGCGATAAATTCCGGGTTATATGCCAGGCCAAAACCCTTGCCGCATACCTTACCGGAAGTTTTCTCTAAAATGAATTTTGCAACAGTCTCGCAGGTTCCAGGCATAACTGTCGAGGTTACTACGATCAAATGATAATCATCCTTTTTCTTTAACACCTCCCCTATTTTATGCAGGGCCTTTTCCAGGTATTCGTTCGAAAATGCCCCATCGGCAAGGCTGGGAGTCGCTACCACAATAAATGATACCCCGGTATTTAAGATCGCATCTGTATAATCGGCGGTCGCACGCAAATTATGCTTTGCAGCTTTGAGTAAATCCGTTAAACCAGTCTCGGCTATCGGCGATATCCCTTTATTTATTTTCGCGATCTTATCTATATCTACATCTACCCCTACAACCTTAAACCCTTTACTGGCAAAACAAGCCGCCGTGCATAATCCCAATTTACCCAGGCCAATAACCGATATACTCTCCGATTGTTTCATCACTACTCCTTAATATTGAAATTTAATTGCCCGTATTTTTATGTTTTTTCAAGAATATCTCTTTAAATTTAATCGAAGCAAAAACAAAGGAATTAAAATCATGCAAATAATCCAGGATTACCCGCGGCTGAAGGTTAAACTTCCAGATAATATCCTTTTTGATCCGATAGAATTCTTCCCGGGAAATCCCCTCCGGAGGAGAAGTCAGATTATCGGTCGCAAGCCGGGAAAAATCATAATCCGCTGGTAATTCGCCTTTAGCTTTAAGCTCATTATAAATATCCGTCCCCGGTAAAACCAATAAAGGAGAAAAACCTGCCCGGAATAATCGCAATTCCTTGGCAAAGCGTAAAGTCTCATACATTTCATTTACGGTTTCGCCGGGAAACCCCAGGATAAAATACCCTATCGGCCGGTATCCGCATTTTATCATCAACTTTATCTTTTCTTTAACCACTTCCTTCTTCAGGTTCTTGCGGATCATTTTTAAAATACGCTCGGAACCGGATTCGATCCCCACGGCAACACTGGAAGAAAAACCAGCCCTGCGCATGGTCTTTAAAAGCTCTTCATCCAGGGTATCCAGCCTTATCCCGTTAGGTAAAAACAGCCGGATCTTTATCTTCTCCTTAACTAACCTCTGGCATAAGGAATAAGCATGATCACGGTAAAAAGTGAAGTTTTCATCCATAATCGCGATGGTTCTCATCCCGTATTTTTCTTTTAGCAGGCGTATTTCGGCGATTACATTCTCCGTTGACCTTTTCCTTACCTTCCGACCGGCAATTATATGCGGTGAACAAAAAGTGCACATAAACGGGCATCCGCGGGTAGTTATTATCGCGGCCGTATGTCCTGACGTGATCGCCCCGGGGGTGCAATACTCCTCGGGCTTAACCAGGTCCCATGCCAGATCGAACTGGTCCAGGTCATACGGCAAGGACTGCGGATTGACAACCCAGGTGCTACCTTCCTTATAAATAAGCCCGGGGACATCCGAATAACTGCTTTTTAATTTACCGGAAAGAATATCGACAAATAAAGACAGCCCAACCTCGGCTTCCCCTCTAAATCCAAAATCCGCACTGGAAAAAAAACTCATTGCCTCAAGAGGCACGGCTGAAGGATGCGGCCCGCCAACGATCGTAATTATATTGCCATCCACACTTTTTGTTATTTCCAGTATCTCTTTAACCTCTTTAACTGACAAAGACCAGGAATTTATCCCGACAATATCCGGCTTATGCTGTTCTAAATACTGGCGGTACCCGGAACTATCGATATTTTCCTTAAGGCAATCCAAAATTACCGGTTCATACCCTTTCTTTCTTAAAGCGCCGGCTAAATACCCCAGGCCAATCGGAGGGAATTTGGCCAATCCCAGATATGAGGCTTTATAAGGAGCCACGAGGAGTATTTTCATCTTTTCCTTAAATCCTCGATAACCTCATCGATCTTATCGTTCAGAGAAAAACGTGCCTTAAACCCGATCAACCTTTGCGCCTTTGAAACCGCCGCCACTGAATCTGCCGGTTCCCCGATGCGAGGCGAAAGATATTTTATTTTTGCCCCAGGGTCGATCTTATTCTTTAACATACTGGCTATCTGGTTAACCGTTGTGCCGGCGCCAGTACCGACGTTAACCACCTCGGATCTAAGAGAAGATTCCATAGCCAATATATTGGCGTTTGCGATATCGCTTACATGGATAAAATCACGTGTCTGCCGGCCATTGCCAAAAATGACCAAAGGCTGGTTTTTCAGCAGACGGTCAATAAAGATAGTAATTACACCCACATAAGGAGTAAGGGTTTGGCGCGGGCCATAGGTATTAAAATACCTTAAGGCCACCGTATCAAAACCATACGCCTTCCCCATCAAAAGGCAATATTTCTCCGAGGCAAGCTTTCCTACTCCATACGGAGAAATCGGAGCGAGCAAACCATTCTCCTTTATCGGCAGGAGATTCTTTCCGTAAACAGCCATTGATGAAGCATAGATTATTTTCTTTACTTTATTCTCTATCATCGTCTTTAGCACATTTACCGTACCCATCAGGTTTACTTCGGCATCGCGATAGAAATCATTAAAAGAGTTACGGATACTCACCCGGGCCGCTTCGTGAAAAACTATCTCAACCCCTTTCATCGCCTTTTTCAACGCTTTATAATCCAAAATATCGGCGGCTACTAATTTGGCTTTTTGCGGAAGATTCTCTTTTTTCCCCATCGAAAGATCGTCTATGACAGTAGTATGGATCCCCATCGAAACCAAACGTTCAACAATATGAGAACCGATAAACCCCGCCCCGCCGGTTACCAAAGCCCTTTTATATCTCATGATCCCACCTCTAAATCATCGCAAATAACAGAAAAATCTCCGGCCACAAGGCTGTTAGTGATATCCGCAGGCTTATTTATCCTGACCCCGTCCAGGATAACGGAATTCTTTACAGTAACCGGGTTATTAATCACAACATTCCGCCCAACTACAGAATTGATCACCCGCACCCCCTGATGAAGGCGCGCAGTGGGATCGACAACAGATCTCTGCCCGATTTTTTTTAGCCATTTTTGATTGCACTTCACCAGATCGCAGGGCACAGTAACATTCATATCCCATTCAATCACATCGGCAGCATAGACAAGTGATTGTTCTTCGATCAAAATCTGAATAGCGGTAGTAATCTCATATTCATCGCGCATAGCCGTGCGCGGGGTATTGCGGATGGCATCGAAGATCGCCAGATCAAACAGGTAGATCCCGCAACCCTTAAGGTTTGTCGAAAGATACCTCGGTTTTTCGATCACCCGGGTCACCCTTTGCGCTTTGTCGCCAAGGATAACGGTAAAATTCTTGCGGATGGAATTCGGGTCGGATTCTTTTTTAACCGCCAATACCGCACCCGCATGCCTTTTATAAAATATTTCAAGCATTAACCCCAGGTTCTTCGGAACAAAGAAAATATCTCCCAGAAAAAGTAAAAACGGCTTGTCCAGATGGTCTTCTAATTGGCCGATGGCATGGGCGATCCCTAGCTTCTCTTTTTGCTCAACGTATTTTATCTTTACCCCCAAAGATGAACCATCGCCAAAATATTCCTGGATACTCTCTTTCAGGTGCCCGACAACGATAATGAACTCTTTGATCCCGAGATTAGACATACTCTCGATCTGATACTGAATGATCGGTTTATTGCAGATACAAAGCAAAGGCTTAGGCACCTTAAAGCTAAGCGGAGTAATCCTCTGGCCCTTGCCAGCCGCTAAAATCACTCCATAAGGTTTTTTATCCATCTGCTTCATTTTTTCTCCGATTTTTACAGATTTTTAATTATCCGTTTGCGGTAAAGCGAAATCTTTAGCCGTAAATAGACTAAGAATAGGATCATTGCCCGGATGGTGCGAAACGGGCTAAGTGCAGATTTGCCTTTTTCTCTGGCAAAATGGGTTACTCCGACCTCCGAGATCTTTATTCCCAGAGTATGCAGTTTCATCAGGATCTCGGTAGGAGCCTGATAACCTCTGGCTTCAATAGTGATCCGATCCAATATCCCTGGGCTGTATAATTTAAAGGCACAATTGGTATCACGGTAAGAGACGCCAAAAAGAATACGCATAATCAGATTTAAACCCCGGTCGGCAAAAACCTTAAAAGCGGAATCCTGTTTTTTCTTTCGGTAACCGGCGATCACATCATAGCCTTTATTCTTCTGTGCTATCAGAAGTGGGACTTCTGCGATATCGAACTGACCGTCTGAATCGATACTGACGATATATTTGCCCGTTGCCGCAAGGATCGCATCCTTCAATGATTCGCCATAACCGGCATTTTTTTCATGTACCACCAATTTAAGCGCCGGATACTCTGTCTGCAGACGTTTAATGACATTCCTGGTATTATCGGTTGAACCATCATCGGTAACCACTACCTCTCCCTTGATGCCAAGTTTTTTCAGCGCAAAAAAACAATCATGCACGGTTTTCTCGATATTTGCCTCTTCATTAAACGCCGGCATTACCACTGAAATTTCATTTTCCATATTTTTTTAGTTTAGTTTATCCCGCAAACTTCGGGACACCTACTTTTTTAAACAATTGAAACTTTCCCGAACCTTTATACATTCGGCTCTGAATGATACTATCGCTTATCTTCCTTTGCCTCTGGATACGTGCACGCAGGCCTAAGGTGTCCGCTAAATGAGCAAAATTCCACAGATATGCCTTCAGATATACACAAAAAATAACCTTCCACTTAAAGGTCAAAAGAAAAAAGACAATTTCTGCTATATTGATAAAAAGATACGCCGGCAAGATCCAAAGCAAGGTTAAAAGACTGTAATTCTTTAAAAGCATCCGTAAAGTAAAGGCCTCTCCCATAAAACGCTTCTTTATATTAGTAGTTAACCGTCCATGTTCATCGATGGCGCAAAAACTATCGTGGAGGAATTTTGCATCTTCGGAAACTACCAAATCATAGCCATAAAGCTGGAGTCGCCAGCATAAATCCCGGTCCTCGCAATATAGAAAAAGCCTGGGATCAAAGCCACCGATCTCATCAAACACCCTGGCCCGGATAAAGATCGCCGCATCAACATAAAACGGCCTGCCCCGGCCATAGGGATAGCCAAAAATATCCAGTTCGACCCCGGAGTTTATCTCTCTTTTAGCGTCATAGGTAAGGGTTTTGCATCCTGTGATCCCGACGCGATGATTTGACTCCATGGTTTTTACCAGCTCCTGGAGCATACGGCGGTCAGCAACAGTATCGTTATTGTAAAAGAACAGGTACTCGCCTCGGGCTGCCTGCCTGCCCCGGTTACTGGCAACGGCCAGGCCCAAATTTGCCCCCAGTTCGATCAGTAAAACATCCGGATAATACTTCCTTATAAAATCCTGGCTGCCATCCGATGAGCCATTATCCACAACAATCAGCTCGAAATCCTTAAACGAACCTTCTTTCAGGGAATCGAAGCATTTAGACAAATATTTCTTACCGTTAAAGTTAGTTATAATTATACTGACTTTTGGTATTTCTTCCACGTTTTTTTATCCTATTTTAAAATAAATATCCTGATCTCGGGGCCGCAATTCATATTCCCCGGGACTATTGTCTTGACCAATTGCAAATTTTCATCTTGCATATCCAATAGAGGTAAATAGAAATCCCTTGCCCTTTTGGCCAGATAAAAAAGCAACCCGTGCCGCGATCCTGGATGATATTCTACGGCCTGGCGGTTACTACTTAATGTATCCTCAAGCATATACGGGTTAAACAACCCTGAACTTTTCCGCGGGTCATCATCGAGTAAAAAGTGGTTATAGGCATAGCTGGAGATGATTATATATTTTACTCCCGCTTCCTTAAGCTCATTAAGGCTACGGAAATTAAACCAGCGATATAAGCGCTTTACCAGGGGAATCGATTCTGCCTGAAACCTGGCATCTGCCGGCATATCTTCCGGCCAGAAAGGCTGGGCCGCCTCATAACGGACCTGCAATAGATCATACCGTCCTTTAATATCGGAATATTCCAGATACCGGTTGCGAAAACCTTCGCTGAATCCCTGCATATAGGCATTCTTAAGCTTTTCATCGCGGAATAATAAAGGAACATCACTGTTCAAAGGAACCGAGAAATCATACCAATCTTCGGCGATCTTTGTCCCCAAAGGGATATTTTGATAAACCCAATCCCTGGCCAATATCCGGGTATCTGGATTTGACCTTTTTATATCCCAGATCACTGCTTGATTCACGGAGGGAATGACAATGGCCACTGCCGCAAGAAAGGGATAGGAAAACCTGTATTTACCCTTTAATAAAAACTCGGACATTTCGCTTAAGAACCGGGCGGCGAAAACACAAATAACCGGGAATGTATATACCAGGATATGTAAAGAACGAAAACCAAACCCCACAATCGAAAACAGGCAAAACCCCAGGTAAGCCAGAAAAACCAGGTCCTGGCGGCAATGCCTGTAAAGAGAATAAAATATCCCTAACACCAGAGTGATCCCAAGCAAGGTTTCCTGACGGATCAGTTCCTTAATAAACCAAGCGGACACACTCAAGTAACTGTTCTGAAAAGGCGCCAACGATGAGATCCCCATCGTCTCATCTTTTATCTCAATGAGCCGTTGCAGGCTTTCTTTAAATTTAAAAATAAAGCTTAGATTACCAATGATTACAAATATAGAGATAATAACCAGCGCCAGAACAGTTGATTTAAAAACCAGTCGTTTATTGCCGACCCGGAATAAATTTAACATTACCGCAGCGCATAAAGGCGCCAATAAATACATCCCTTGATATTTAGTTGCTGATGCCAGCCCGATGAACATCCCCGCTAATAAGAGGTCCCGGGGCCTTTCGTCTTTCACATAACCAAGGATGTAATAAAACGCCATGGCGGATAGAAAAGCCAGCATAATGTCAGCAGTAGCCCACTGTGAATGCGCAGTCAGGCTGAACATAAAAACCGAGAATAAGGCCGCAATGACCCCGGCGCCCGGAGAATGCAGCCGCCTTCCGGCGAGATACGACGGGATCATTATCAAAAGGCCGAAAATGACACTTAATATCCTGCCCAGTAGGAATATATTCCCCGGGTCTTTGAAAAATTTTAAAGTAAAATCATCAACGCTGGAGAATAACCTAACGATAACTCCTGCGATAAAATATACACCAAAGGTGATTAAAAGCAGGTATTTATGCAATGCCGGATAAGTATATTCTATTGGCACCAGGCTTTTACGAGAAGCCATGGAAAGGGAATCCAAAATCTGCCTTGTTTCATCCGGGCCAAAAAGATAAGGCAGACCGGAATTAAGGCTAAAAAGCCTAAGGAGTAAACCACCGAGCAATATGAAAAGCAAACAATATCTTTTACTGTTTCTTACCTGTATATTATTCATGCGAGTTTACGGCGAAATATATGTTCCCATAAAGCCTTACGTCCCTGCGGCAAAGCCAGGGTCCAGAAGATATACGTCAGGCTCTGTAGAAAACACATTAAAGGATGATAAAACCAGTAAATATTCTTGTCGCGTATCGCCAGATATAATGCATGTGCGATGGAAAAAACCGGGACCAGGCTGTAAATCAACCATAGGACCATCTTAAGCTTGAAATTCCCGTAATAGAACCAATCGATCCGGCGTTCATGCCGGGTCACCAGGAAAATTTGAACGAAGTTTCTCTTCCACTTCTTAACCCAATGCCAAACCGAATCCACAGTATGATGATAAATATGCAATCCTTTTGCATAAGCGACCTTGTTTTTCCCGCTTTCAACCATATATTGAAATATCTCGTTATCACCGATATACTTTGGGCCTAAGAATAGATGACGGGCATCTTTCATCCGGTAAACTATTCCGTTAGCTCCCCAGCAAAGGGGTTTTCGGGGATTAACCTCAAAGGTTAGGTACTGCAAACCTCTATTTTCCTCGATTTTCGCCGTTTTAAGGTAATCATCGAGATTACGATTGAGGAACTGGGCTAATGGCTCGCTTTGGATCAATTCATAATAATGCATGACCGCCGGATCATTCTCTGCCGCCACCATTTTACCCCAGGCACAGGACATATCCTTGTGTTTTTCAAACATTGCCGAAACATTCTTCAGCCAATCCCTCCCGGCCAAACCGTTATCTGCGGCAAATAAAACCAGGAGTTCTCCGGTTGAATTTTCTACCGCAATCTGCATCCCATATTCACCAAGACGTTTGGAATTATGCAAAATCCGCGTATTATATTTACGTGCGATCTCTAAGGTATTATCGCTGGAACCGCCATCGACAACCAGGACCTCAACCAAGTCTTGCGGATAATCCTGCCGGAAAATCGACTCCAGGCAGGGCCCCAGGTACTTTGCGGAATTAAATACGGGAAGGGATATGGAAAATTTAAACGGCGGCATTTTTATAAATGGTTTTTCCCTTTATGCGCACCGGAAAAACATTCTCGGATTGCTTGATCCTGAAATTAACCAAGATGCTCTTGCGGCTTGAAACAACCTTTTTCAATGCCGGTTCCACGCCAAGCTCATCCGTAACTGAAATCGCATCAACACCAAAAGCCCGAGAGATCCTGACAAAATCCATCTGGGCATTCATCCTTGTTGACATATACCTTTGGGAAAAAACAAATTCCTGGATCTGGCGTACCAGGCCTAAACAACGGTTATTCAATAAAATTATCTTTACCGGTAATTTATTATCTTTAAGCGTCGCCAGTTCATGCAAACTCATTTGAAAACTCCCATCGCTGGTAATATTTATGACGTTCGCCGAAGGCCGGGCTAATTTTGCACCAATCGCCGCCGGTAAACCAAACCCCATGGTGCCTAATCCCCCTGAAGTAACTAATGAATGGGAAGCCGCGAACTTGAAATATTGCGCAGTCCAAAGCTGATGCTGCCCCACATCAGTAGTAATGACCGCATCGCTGTTCTTAAGTAACATTGAGAGGCGGCTTAAAATAAACCTGGGATTAAGGCGCGCAGAGATACTCTGGTTTTGAGGCTCAAAATCATTGCGCCAAATGCATGCCTGGCGCATCCACTCGTAATTAACTTCATAATCTTTATTCTTCAAAGCCGATAAGAAATCCCTAAGGAATGTTTTGGCATCGGACAAAACCGCTCTATTTACCGCCACGCGATGATTAAGTTCATGTTTATCGCAATCTACATGGATAAGATATGCGCCATCTGCAAATTCCTTATTAGCCTCCGGAAATGCACGGTTATCAAACCTTAAACCAACCCCCAGGATAAAGTCGGCCTGCCGAACCAAAGTATTGGCGCTGCGGCTTCCGGCATATCCAATTAACCCAAAATTCAGCCTGTAATCGCCAGGCACAGCAGTAAGGCCCATTAAAGTTTCTACAACTGGCAACTCGAATTTTTTAAGTAACGAAATCAATTCGTTTTGAGCAGAGGATAAAACAACACCTCCACCGGCGATGACCAAAGGACGCTTTGCCGATAAAAATCTTTTTATAACCTCATCGTTATCAGCAAAAGAAAAACGAACCGGTTCTTTCTGGGCCTTCAACCTGGTACCCTTGTATTTATATAGGCTATATTGGATGTTTATCGGGATATCCACTAAAACCGGCCCTGGCCGGCCGTCATTTGCGATAAAGAATGCCTTTTCCATAATCAGGGCCAGTTCGGATATATCAGTCACCAAAAAAGCAGCCTTGGTAATAGACTTTACCACAGAAACAATATCCAGCTCCTGAAAACCCCTCTGGCGGACCATGGGATTTTTCTTAATATCCCATACCGCCACTTGTCCTGTGATCACCACGACCGGAACAGAATCCATAAAAGCATTGGCGATACCGGTAACCAGGTTAGAAGCCCCAGGGCCGGAAGTAGCCATACACACCGCCGGTTTATGGGTAACTCTGGCATAGGCATCTGCGGCATGGATCGCCCCCTGTTCATGGCGGAAGACAATGGTTTTTATGGTTTTTTGCCGATAAAGTTCATCCAGGATCGGACAGATCGAGCCTCCCGGGAACTCAAAAACCAGGTTCACCTTTTGCTTGATCAATTCTTTAATAATTATCTGTGATCCGGATAATTCCATATTTACACCATACAATGGCCGCCATCAATGCAGATGGTCTGGCCGGTTATATAATTGGACTCATCAGTTGCCAAAAAGAAAGCCGCTGAAGCTACATCCTCGGCACTGCCGATCCTCGCCAAGGGAATAAAAGATTCGATCTCCTGGCGCTTTTGGGAAAGCATGCCGTTTATCATATCGGTTTCGATAAACCCCGGGGCAATCGCATTGACATTGATATTAGACCGGCCTCCTAATTTAGCTAAAGACTTAGTCAGATTGATTAAAGCGGCCTTCATAGCGGCATAATGAACAGCTTTGGTTGAACCAAGCCTGCCCGCGCCAGAAACAATATTAATGATCTTGCCGCTTCTTTGATGCTTCATCTGTTTGAAGACGAGCTGGCCCAGTAAAAACGGCCCCTTGAAATCAATACCAATAACCCGATCCAACTCCGCAGGCGAAATCATTTCAAAATCAGTTTGCTGTAAAATACCCGCGTTATTGACTAAAATATCTATTCTGCCAAAAGAGCTGATAGCGGCATCCACCACACCTTTAATATCCGCTGAATTAGACAAATCCAATTTAACACATTTTGCTTCCTGAAAAGACTCTATTGTCTCCAGGTTTTTCCTCGCAGTCAGCACAAGTTTGGCGCCTTCCTGATGAAAACGCCTGGCCACAGCCAAACCAATCCCCCGGCTTGCACCAGTGATAACCGCTACTTTATTCTTTAGGAGGCTCATACCTGTATTTTCCGGATACGCGCATTAAGCTTGGTTTCAAAAGACTCGATCTCTTTCATGGAGGTCAATACCGGCTCTGTATCCATGCCCCGCACCCAGGCTAAACCGTTTTTTAAGGGATTAATCCGCTTTTTTATCCTCGGCAATCTTTCATTAAAAGCGGTTTTAAGGTAAATATACGGCATATTCAGGCCAGCTTCAGTAAAAAACTGGTGGGTGGTAAAAAACCTTCCGATATTTATTTCTGTAGGATTAGGGATACCGCGTTTGTCATAAGTCATATCTACCCCGTAGATACCATGGGGGCAGTCATCGATCGCCTTGATCGCTTTTACCGCTAGGTCATCGAGCTTCTTGTCGCTTAAGGTAACCCCGGTCCCGGTAATCCCGGTAACACCGGATACACTGCGGTTTGCAAATTCCCAATAAAGCCTTTTCCGGCCTTGAGCCACAACCAACTTTCCATCTTTCCAGATAGAAAGCCAGGTGATACTTTCCGGGCTTAAATACTCTGCCACACTAAAATTCCCCCACCCCTGGTAATAATTTATCCAATAGCGGGCAAAATCAATATCCCGCGTAGGTAAAGACCATTTGCCGAAGGCACCGCTTATCGCTCTTACCCAGGCATCCCCTTTAATCCGGCGAAATGCATCCTTTAAATCCTCTTCATTATTGATTAGATATGTTTCCGGAACCGGCAAGCCGGATTTTTTCCAAACCGCCGCGGATTTAAACTTGTCCTGGCAGATCTCTACCACGTTATGGCGCGGCAGAAAGGTCTTTACTCCCAGTTCACCGCGGTACAGGGAAACCTTGAATACCTCATCATCATTCTGCGCATGCATAAAATCAGGCCTGGTTTCTTTTATCACCTGTTTTAAAACCGGGATATATTCTTTATCCATTGCCCGCGGGACCAGGAACTGTTTTTGGGTGAGATTTTTAGCCTTTACCAGATCATACTTATTGCAGGTTATGCCAATAAGATAAAATTTCTCTTTGGCTTTCTGCAGTGAACGGATAAAGTTCAAAGCAGGGGCTCCCCCTGCACCGCCAACCAGTATGCGCTTAATCATTTTGCCAGTAATATTTTTTATAGGTCCGGTAATAATTTATGGTTTTTCTTATTCCCTGGTCTAAATCCACTTTAGGCTCCCAGCCGACTATTTTCCTTATCTTCGAAATATCGGCATAATAATCCCCAGGCTCGATCTCTTTGCGCTCGCGGCTAAAATCCGTAAATTCAAAACTTCCGGTTTGCGCGATCTTAATGATTGCCTGTGCAAGCTCCACGAAATTTGTAGGCTTTCCGCAGCCAACATTAAATATCTGTCCATAAGCAGACTCACACATCCCTAAAGCTAAAAGCGCCTCGACCAGATCATCGATATAAAGAAAATCTCTCAAGATCATTCCATTGCCGAAAATCGGGATATTCTCATTATCGATAGCTTTACGGATAAACCAGTTCAACACCCCATACTCATCATGCATCATCTGATGACGGGGCCCGTAAGTGTTAGTGATACGCAAGGCGATCGAACGCAGTTTATGGATCTCATCATAAACCATCACTAATTTTTCGGCGCACAAATTAGTGATCGCATAAACCCCTTTAGGGTTCATCGGATGGTCTTCACTCACCGGCAGGCTTACGCTTGCGCCATACTGCCCGCGGGTCCCGGAGAAAATAAGCCTGGCTTCCGGATTAAACTTACGGCAGGCCTCAAGTACCACCAACGTCCCTTCGGCATTAATACTTAAGTCTTTCAGCGGATGCTTAATGCTGTCTACGTGGCTGACCTGTCCGGCCAGATGAAAAATATACTCATGGCCACAAACCGCCTCATTCATCGCCTTTTGCACGCGAATATCCGAATAGTTGATCTTTACCAGCTTTTCAATAGGAGCGATATTGAAAAGGTTACCGCCTTGGCGGGGAAGCAGATTATCGACGATAGTTACCCGCGCCCCCTGGTCTACCAAGGCCAGCGCCAGAGAACTCCCGACAAAACCCAGCCCTCCGGTTATCAACACCTGTTTATTCTTATAGCTCATATGGATTATTTGAACTTAATGGACAAATTCTTTCGGGAATGTTTATCCAGCCATTTCCGGTTAGAAGCAAACCAATCCACGGTCCGCCTTAAGCCATCCTCAAACCTGGTTTTAGCCGACCAGCCCAAATCATCTTTTATCTTACTGGAATCCAGGCTGTACCGCAGGTCATGGCCGGGGCGGTCTTTGACGAACTCGATCAATGATTCGCTCTTTCCCAGGATCTTTAATATGCCTTTTACTACATCGATATTCATTTTTTCCTGCGCACTCCCAATATTATACACCTGTCCGGGCTGGCCGTGCTCGATGACAGAAAATACCGCCTCGATACAATCCGAGACATAAAGCCACTCCCGGATATTCTTACCGCTGGCATAAACCGGAATCGGTTTATCTTCTAATGCCCTTAAGATCGCCAATGGGATCAATTTTTCCGGATACTGCCACGGCCCGTAATTATTGGAAGGCCTCAAGATGATCGCTGGAACTCCATAGGTCCGGATATATGACTTTATCAGAAGGTCCGCACTGGCTTTAGAAGCGGCATAGGGGCTGTTAGGCTTGATCGGCGAATCCTCATAAAAACTTCCATCGATAATATCCCCATACACCTCATCGGTTGAAACATGGATTATTTTCTTTACCCCGTATTTCCTGGATAGATCCAAAAGGTTTTTCACCCCTTTGATATTGGTTTCCAGGAACGGCCCGCTATCGACAATACTGCGGTCCACATGGGTCTCTGCGGCAAAATTTATTACGATTTCCGGCTTGCCCTTTGAAAATGCCCTTTCCATGCCAAAACGGCTGCAGATATCGGTTTTATAAAAACTATATTTATTCTTCAAATCCATGAGCCGCGACATATCCGCAGCATAAGTCAACTTATCAACCATACTCATATGGCATTCCCGCTGCACCGCCTGGCGAACAAATTCACTGCCGATAAACCCTGCCCCTCCGGTAACTAATATCCTGGGTATCATGGTCTGACTAACCTCCGTAAATATTCGCCATAGGCAGTATTGAACTCACTGGCCAATTTAAGCAGCTGATTCCTGTTAATATAGCCCATGCGGTAGGCTATTTCTTCGATACAGCCGATCTTTAAGCCCTGGCGCTCTTCAATAGTTTTAATAAACATCGCCGCATCAACCAAAGAATCATGGGTGCCAGTATCCAGCCAGGCATACCCGCGGTCAAGCAGCTTGACCTTAAGTTTATTCTTTTTTAAGTATGCATTATTCAATGCTGTTATCTCAAGTTCCCCTCTTTTGGAAGGCTTGATCTCCTTAACAAGGCGGGCCGCATTTTTATCATAAAAATACAACCCGGTAACCGCAAAGTTCGATTTTGGGTCCTTCGGTTTTTCCTCGATCGAAAGCACGCGGTTTTTCTTATCCATTTCAATTACACCGTACCTTTCCGGGTCTTTTACATAATAACCGAAGACTACACCGCCTTCTTTAAAAGAAGTGCTTTCTCTTAAAAGATCTCCCAGATTATGGCCGTAAAAGATATTATCTCCCAGGATCAGACAGACATTATCGCGGTCGATAAAGTCCTCTGCGATCAAGAATGCCTGGGCAATCCCCTTGGGTTCAGGCTGAATACGGTAACAAATATTGATCCCCAGGGACGCACCATCACCCAAAAGGTCTTCAAACCGGGGAAGGTCCTTAGGCGTAGAAATTATCAGGATATCTTTTATCCCAGCAAGCATAAGCACAGACAAAGGATAATAGATCATCGGTTTATCATAAACCGGAAGCAACTGTTTACAAACCCCCTTAGTTACCGGGTAGAGCCGTGTTGCTTTACCACCTGCCAAAAGTATCCCTTTCATCTAAACTCCTTATCGCTGTTTACTATAACCCCGAAAGCACAGATTCATTCTTACGAATCCAGGCATAAATGTCTTCCAGGATATCTTCCGGGCTGTTTTTAGGCTTCCACCTCAAATCACGATAAACCAAACTATTGTCAGTTAAATAAACCTTTATATCCCCCAAACGAGTATTTTTATCTTTCATGACACGCAGGCGATTCCCGGTGATATCCGCAGATAGCTCTGAAAGCTCCAAGAGAGATAAACTGCAATCCCTGCCGCCACCCACATTATAGACCTTACCGCTTATTTTATCCAGTGAAGATACCTCAAGATCTATGAGATCAAACAAGTCCTCGACATGCAGGATATCCCGCACCTGTTTGCCTTTACCTCCGAACCCAATATATCGAAGAGGCCTTTTAAAATAATGCGCCAGCATCCAGAAAGTAAAAATCCCCTGGTCAACCTTACCGAACTGCCAGGGACCGGCGATCACTCCACAACGGTTGATCACGCCTTTAATGCCATATATATCCATATATTCCTGCAGGATCAATTCCGAGGCCAATTTTGTCGCTCCATACAAGGTCTTTGGCCCGTCTTTCGTAAACCCTTCACTAATCCCTTTTTCGCTCAAACCAACCACCTTTTGACGGGCATCCCAGTCAAAACGGGTATCCAATTCTACAGTCTTAAGTCGATTGATCGATTCATACGCATAAACCCGGCTGGTGGAAAGAAAAACCACATCCGCTTTATTTTTTCGGGCCAACTCCAGGCAATTTACCGTGCCGCATAGATTAGTGTTAATTATATATAGGGGGTTTTGTCCAAATCCGGCCAAAACTGCCGGTTCTGCCGAGCACTCGATCAAAAGATCGATCTTGGCATCAAAAACCAGGTCTTCCGGATTACGAATATCGGCATGCACAAATTCTACCTGGTTAATTTTTAAACGCGGAAGGTTCAATTCACTTCCTCGGCGCTTAAAATTATCCAGCGCAATTACCCGTACCCCGGGATACTTCTGTTTAAAGTACACCGCCAGGTTACTGCCGATAAAACCTGCTCCACCGGTTATAAGTATGTTTTTATATTTCATAACATATCCTTTTGTGCTTGATAAATCTGGTTTATTGTATCTGCAATATTGTATTTATACCTCCACTTTGGATAATGCGACTGAAACTTAGAGACATCGCTTATCCACCAGATATGGTCGCCAATCCGGTTTGTATCAACATACTCATAATTCATCTTCTGGCCGGATAGATATTCGCACATCCGTATCGCTTCCATAATCGAAACATTGGCAAACCTGCCCCCTCCGATATTATATACCTCGGCGCACCTGGGCGCTTTAAAAACATGATAAAATGCATTGACCAGGTCATAAGAATGGATATTATCCCTGACCTGCTTTGCCTTATATCCGAAAACCGTATACTTTTTCCTCGTAACACAACACTTCACCAAATAAGACAAAAAACCATGCAATTGCGCCCCGGAGTGCGCCGGGCCGGTCAGGCACCCGCCTCTAAATACCACAGTCTTCATCCCAAAATACCGGCCATACTCCTGGACTAAAATATCCGCGCTTACTTTTGAAGCGCCAAAAAGCGAGTGCAGGCAGTTATCGATGCTCATCGTTTCATCGATCCCCTTATAAAATCTATGTGATCTTGGCAGTTCAAACCGGCTGGATTGCTCCTTAAGCGGCAAAGTATTAGGCCTGTCCCCATAGACCTTATTCGTTGAAGTAAAAATAAACACCGCCTTCGGGCAATGTTTGCGGGCAGACTCTAAAACATTCAAAGTCCCTCCTGCATTAACGCTAAAATCGATCTGCGGCGATCTCACAGCCCAGTCATGTGAAGGCTGGGCAGCGGTATGTACGGTTAAAACGATATTTTTTCCATATTGCCGGAAAACACTTTCCAGCTTATCTGCCTGGCGGATATCGATCGAAAAATGGCGGTACTTTTTATGCTTTTTCAAAAGGCGTTTCTTGTTCCAGAGGATACTGCCGTCTCTGCCAAAGAATTCCTGGCGCATATTATTATCAATACCTGCCACCTCGAAACCAAGTTCAGAAAAAAAACTTACGGTTTCAGAACCGATCAACCCGCAGGAACCAGTAACCAGCACTACAGACATCTTGAACCTCCTCGGCTATGGGCTTTTAGGTTTACGCCCATATTTTAAATAGAGCACAAAAAGTATCGAAATAGTTATCAGCGTGATCAAATTCGCAGTGATTATGATTGTATTTTTCAAATGTATCCCGTAAACTGCCCACAAGCTGACCCCCAAGGAAAATTGTAAAAGCATTACCGGGCTTACATCATAAGCAGACTTGGTCTTTAAAACTTTTGAAATCTGCGGCACCAGAGAAAATGTGGTCAAGCCTGCCGCGAGAATCCCTATAATATCCCAAAACATCATTAACTCCTAAACTTTGCTTTTATGCTTAAAATCAAGAATATGCCCTACAACCTTACGGCCGGCGCGAAAAAAATACTTTAGATCGTCATAATCACGAATCATTAGCATTTTTCTTATAATGAATTCCGGATCAAACGGGACCCGGTACATTTTCTGCACCAGCCCTAAAAGCAGATCATCGGAAACCCGGCTTTTCATAAGAGGCTTTTTCATATCATAATCATTCCACTCTAGGCTCTTCAGTAATCCAGCCTCCCTGCATTCACTAAACAGTCCTGTCCCAGGATAGGGAACAACCAATGTTGCCTGCATTGTATAGGCATAACCTTTTTTCAAGAGCCAAGCCCCTAAATTAAATGTCCTTAACGCATCCTCATAGCTTTCCCAGGGATAACCGAACATTATCGTAATATGCGGAAATAACCCTGCGCGGGAAGCCGACTTGCAATCCTCAATGATCCTTTCCACCTTCACCCCTTTTTTAAGGCGGTCAAGAGTGGACTGATTTGCCGACTCCAATCCAAATAAAAGCAGGCGGAAATTAACCTTTTTCATTGACTTGAAATCATCTGTGGATAACGCGCCAAAACGCATATTTGCATCCAGATACACCTTACGCCGCAGGAAACTGCGCCTATCCGCCTTTTGGCAAAAATCCCTCAACCAGTCTCCGACAGGAAAACAACCGGTGTCATCCATGATCTCTCTGACATTATAACGTTCTACCAGATCATCGATTTCATCCAGGACATTAGTTACTGAACGCACCCTGAATTCCGGATAAAGCGTAGGCCAGGAACAAAAAGTGCACTGATGGAACCAGCAGTCCCTGCCGGACATGATATATGTCCCGGGAGTACGTTTGTAATTACCGTTATTATACGCGTATAGCCGCCAGTTGGTCAATTCCCGGTCAATATACGGCAATTCATCTAGTTTATGGTCAAGGCGGAACTTTCCGGTATTACAAATTGCCCCATTATCCCGATAATAAATCCCTGCCTCTAAAGGAGCCAAATCCGTAACTCTAACCTTATGCAGAGAACGCAGATGATTACAAAGATTCAAGAGCAGGAAATCATAATCCCCGCCGGTCAGGACAAAATCAACGTTACTGTTTTTTAATGATTCTTCCGGCAATGCCGTTACATGGTCGCCGAATAAAACGCATTTTACTCCGATGATCCTTGACTTTAAAAGATCGATGAGTTTCCAATGTTCCTTGATCACCGGGGTCTTGGTCTCGAAAGCGATTAAATTAGGCCGCTCTTTATCAATAAGCGCAAAGAAAGCTTCCTGGTCCATGCCTTGGGCCAGGCAATCATTCCAAACCACATCATGCCCGTCCTGTTTAAGAAGCGTTGCGGCTTGAGCCGGCACAACCGGATAAATAAAAGTCGGTTCCTTAAAATATTGGAATTGCCGGTTTTGTCCTAAGGTAGGGCACCCTTTTTCTTTGCTTAAAGGTGGATAACTGATCAGTACTTTCATATAAGGCTTTCTTCTCTAAGTCTATGCGCTAAAATGCCTTTTATAAAATAGAGCCCGTAAAAAAGATGAGTTAATATTATACCAATAAAGATATCAATAATCAAGACAGCCAGCCCAATACCTTTAAGGCCGAAAGATACCTTTTTCCCGCTTAAAAGACTAAAAACCAGGATTATAAAAAGATATAAGGATAAACAAGAAAAATACAACAGTTGGAATACCGGGAAAACCGCCGCAAGAATCCCGCCAAGAGCCAATAAAAACAGGAACAAACTGGGAACAAAATAAGCAGGTTTTAGTGAAGTCTCTGGGTAACGCTTGACAAAATATCCCCGGTGATATGCATAACTGGCAATTTGCTTTAAATGTCCGGAAAAAACCGCTCGGCGGTGATGATATACTTTTACCTTAGGGTCATAAATTATTTTTTTACTTAACCTCTTGGTTATATCCAGACACAGTTTAGTGTCCTCTCCCGGCCAAAAATCGGTTTTAAACCCGCCTAATTCCAGCATTACCGCTTTACGTACCAGGAAATTACAGCTGGGGAAATCTTCGACGAACAATTTTTCCCTGGGGATATACCGATAAACATATTGGCCGCTGACTAAAACTGTAGAATAAATAGCACCGCTTGCCTTTTGCGCCAAGCTGTCATTATCCGGAGTTACTGCCGGCCCGCCTACTGCGGCAACTTCCGGGTCATCAAAATTAACCAGGGCATTCTTAAGCCAGCAGGGTTCAGGATAAGCATCATCATCAAGAAAAGCAATGATCTCACCTCGCGCGTATTCCAAGCCGATATCACGTTTCTTCGCCGGGTTAACTGCCCCTGTGGGAATAAACTTTACCGGTATGTCGCCAGAAAAAACCGGCCCTGCCAGAATAGGCAGATCAGGCAGGACCAGGATCTCGAAATCATTGAAATCGAGTTTCTGGCAATTACTTACGCATTCTTCTAAATTCTTTTGCCAGGTTTTTACGGCGATGATAATCGATACGGTCATAGTATTTTAGGATGAACAACCGGTAAAATATAGCCAAGGTATCCCATAAAGTAACAAGTATGGTCTTTGGTTTGATCCAGCCAAAATGCGTTTTAGGATCAATAACTATAGGGGCATCGGTTATTTTATAGCCCAGGCGATGGGCATTTATCAGGATCTCTACATCAAACGCAAATTTCTTTACCAATAGACATGGAAGCACATCTCGCAATACCTGTGCCTTGAACAGCTTTAAACCGGTCTGTGTATCACGGCACGGCAGGCCAAATAATGATTTCACCAAGCAGTAATAAACCATGCTGATGATTTTACGGTGCCAGGGATAATTAACCACCGAATTGGGATGCATTTTAGAACCGATCACCACATCCGCCTTATCCATGCGCATGATATCGAAAAGCGTCTGGATCTGCACCGGATTCAAATCCAGGTCCGCATCCAGAAAAACAACATAGTCTCCGCTGGCATAATGGATCGCTTTCTTAATAACCCTGCCTTTCCCCCAATTAGAAGCGTTTTTCTTCGCCAGGACTTTTCCCGGGAATTTATCCTGGAATTGCCTGGCGATTTGATAGGTATCATCGGTAGAACCGTCATCCATAACGATCAACTCCCAGGAACAGCCAAAATCGTTCATCGTGGCAACGGTTTCCTGGATGCTTGAAGCGATCCGGTATGCCTCATTATAGGCCGGCATAACCACAGATATTTTCTCTTTAATACTTTTCATTTCATAACTGCCTTATCGGGATTAGACCTTACCAGTAATAACAATACCGCACAGATGATAAAGCCGTTTATACAGACAATCGCCTGCACACAGATCAAATCAGGATGATACCCCCAAATCGCCAGCGCCTGTATCAACACGCCGAAGCATAAGTATTTTATGAAACGGAAATCTTTAAGAGGAAGAAAATATGAAACTAATATCTGCAGAACGGCAAAAATGGTCATTGAGACCCCGAACAAACGGCCAAGGTCAAAAGCCCCGGAAAAATCCTTGCCGGTAACAAGGTTAAAAAAAGAAAATATCATTCCCGGGAAAAGGTTATAAACCAGGTTGGCGAAAAGCCCCAGTGTCAAAACCAAGGTTATCGATCTTTTAAAAATAGCGGTCGTATCCATATTCCTCGCATTCAGCCCGCTGATCCTGGGAAACATTACTATACTTATCGCCCCTGGAAGAAAAAGGAAGATCTTTCCAAAAACCTGTGCTAAGGAATATACTCCGGAACTTTCTTCCGAGAACAAATTCCTTACCAGGACCATATCCATATTGACTAACTGCATATAACAAAATGTCGCGATCCCTACCGGAAGAACATACTTCATCACCTCTTTGGTGTCCCCCTGGTATTTATCCCGGTGCAAGAAAGAAATCCATTTTCTTAACGGAAAAGCGCTTAAAATAAGCGCGATTGCCGCAGATAACAATAACGCCCCCACGGCTCCGCTTATCCCGAATCCCAGCCGGATAAAAAATACGCCCAAAACCAGCTTTAGAATACTGCTTACGATCGAAACCGACATCAGCCAGTTAAAACGCTCTAATCCCTGCAAGGCGCCCAGGAAAACCGGGACAACCGCAGATAACGCAAACAAAACCGCCAGGATATACCCAGCCGATAAAGAGGATATCTTCATCCTCTGCATAAGATACGGACAAAGGAAAAAGAAAATAAGGAATATACCTAATGCAAGGATAAACGAACTTTTAAGAACTGATTGAAGTAAAGACTTGATACGGGAAGGCTCTTTGCACGCCTTAAACTGTGCAATATATTTAGCGACTGCCAGCTGTAACGCACCTAAAGCAATGGATACCGGGGTAAAAATGGAAAGCAATGCGTTAAATCCGGCAAAATCCGAGGCAGAAAGAAAGCGCAGAATGATAAACTGATATACCAGATTAAGCACATTGATCAAAGACGTTCCAATAAATACGATAATGACATTTTTATTGAAACCATCAGAATTGAGCAGTCTTTTCAATAATAAAGGCATGGTTTAGAGAATTATCTTGAGATATCTTCGTGACCCGGCCTTAAGTACCCCTTGCCTGTCGATCAGAAAATCCTCTCCTGTAATATTCTCGTTATCAAAAAACACTGCTCCTTGTTTTATCAATCTGCGCGCTTCATTTCCGCTTTTTACTATACCGCTGGAAACTAAAACTGCAACAACACTTCTTGCCCCATCAATCTTATATTCCGGCATATCCACAGGAGCCAATTTACGGCTAAAGACCCGGTTAAAGGCCTCTTCTGCCGCAGCGGCTGCATCAGGTGAACAATACTGGCTGACAATGATCTTGGCTAATTTTAATTTTGCCTCCTTAGGATGCATACCCTTCAGCGCATCGAGATTTTCGTCGGTAAGCAAGGTATAATACTTTAGCATTAATTCATCGGAAACCGACATAACCTTTCCGAACATTTCGGGGGCTCCTTCATTTATCCCGATATAATTGCCGTATGATTTACTCATCTTCTGGATACCGTCGGTCCCTTCCAAAAGCGGCATCGTGATCACGACCTGCTGCGGCTGGCCAAAATCTGCCTGGATATCACGGCCTACCAAAAGATTAAAGATCTGATCTGTCCCGCCCAATTCAATATCGGCTTCTATCTTTACGGAATCATATCCCTGAAGCAAAGGATACATGAATTCCAAGAGAGAAATATCTTCATTTTTTGAAATGCGTTTTTTAAAATCTGCCCGGGCCAGCATTTGAGAAACTGTGGCATGGGTAGTAAGATTCAGCAGTTCCATGACCGGCATAGCCTCAAACCACTGGCTGTTAAAGACAACGGTTAACTTATCTATATCCAGGACCTTGGAAACCTGCTTTTTATAAGTCTCGGCAAATGCCAGCACTTCCTGCCGGCTAAGCTGTTTTCTTAAAACAGACCTTCCGGTCGGATCCCCGATCCGGGCGGTAAAATCACCGATCAAAAAGAAAACCTTATGCCCCAGGTCCTGGAACTGGCGCAGTTTACGCAAAAGCACGGTATGTCCCAAATGGATATCCGGAGCCGTCGGATCAAAACCCGCTTTGATATTCAAGGGTTTGCCGCTTTTTTGGCTTTGTTCAAGTTTTGTGCGCAGCTGCGGCTCAAGGATTATATCAACTGCCCCGCGTTTAATTATCTCAAGCTGTTGATCAACTCCCAACATATCCAGGCACCCCCGATGGAGTAAGTGTGTCATTGCGAAAAGCGAAACGACGAAACCTGCCTGCCGGCTGGCAGACAATCTTTCACTTAAAGATTGCGTCAGGCCTTCGGTCCTCGCAATGACACTGTTAACGTACGTAATTACAACCTTGCTGACAGCCCGATCTTACCCTGCTCAACATCAACCTTAATGACTTTAACGCTGATTTTTTCACCCGGTTTTAATTGCGTACTTTTATCCTTATCGATCTCGCTGGCGTAAACCAAACCTTCGAGCTCTTCGGTTATTTTAACAAAAACCCCGAAATCAGTAATACTTACCACCTCGGCATCTAAGACCGTATCGATCGGATATTGGCGCGCAATCTCGGTCCAGGGATTAGACTGCAGCTGCTTCATCCCCAA
The DNA here is from genome assembly GCA_964603585.1 of uncultured Planctomycetales bacterium. Taxonomy (GTDB): domain Bacteria; phylum Omnitrophota; class Gorgyraeia; order Gygaellales; family Profunditerraquicolaceae; genus CAZRVK01. The sequence goes on along the minus strand of CAZRVK010000004.1, from coordinate 14,211 downwards.
GGCAATCCGGCGGTTTTGTGCATCGACAGACAGTATCATCACCTCGATCTTTTGGGATTTTTTCAGCACATCCTGCGGATGTGACACTCTTTTAGTCCAGGACATATCCGAAATATGGATCATCCCTTCCAGATTGCCGTCAAGTTCTACAAAAGCCCCGTAATCCGTAAACCCACGGACTTTGCCGGAAACCTTTGCTCCTACGCTGAATTTGGAATCAGCATCAACCCAAGGATTTTGCTCCAGTTGCTTAAGGCTCAATGATATCCGGCGCGACTCTTTTTCCACGCTGATCACCTGCGCCTCAACTATATCCCCAATGGCAAACATCTCTCCGGGATTATTAATACGTTTAGTCCAGGAAAGTTCTGAAACATGCACCAGCCCTTCAATACCCTTTTCCAGTTCCACAAACACACCATACGGAAGGATGTTCACAACCTTGCCCTTAACCTTGGCTCCCGGGGCATATTTGGTCTGGATATCCGACCAAGGGTCAGGCAGCCTTTGCTTCAAGCCTAAAGACACCTTTCCGGATTCTTTATCAAGGTTTAAGATCATCACTTCGATCTTGTCCCCTATCGCTACCAGTTCCGAAGGATGGCTGATCTTTGACCAGGACATATCGGTAATATGCAGCAAACCGTCTACGCCGCCCAAATCAACAAAGGCGCCAAAATCAGTGATCGCCTTGACCGTACCTGGATGAATGATCCCGGGTTTTAAGTCCTGCCAGATCTTCTCTTTTGCCTCTTCTTTGGCCTTTTGCATCGCTTCCCGGCGTGACAAGATCAAGCTTCTCCTTAAGTTATTGATCTTGACGATCTTGAACTTAAATACCTTATACAGGATATCTTTATCGGCAACATTCTTAAAAGCCGAAAGCGATGCCGGTAAAAACCCTTCTATTCCCATAACATCGACTAAGAACCCGCCTTTGACCTTCTTTACCGGACGGCCATCGACCAAATCCCCCTCTTGGGCCTGCTTAAGGATCTTATCCCAGCCTTTGATGCGCATCGCCTTTTCACGGGAAAGCACCATCGCCCCGGCATCATTCTCGATAGACTCGATCAGAAAATCAATCTCTTTGCCGAGCTCAAGCTCATCTTTGGCGAATTCAGTTATCGCGACAATCCCTTCTGATTTAAAGCCGATATCCACCAGGACTTCTTTTGCCTTTATCGACACGATCTTACCGGTGATAATCTGGCCTTCCTTGATTATTTTGATACTTTCATTATACAACTGCTCCATGGTTAAATTTTCTTCTGCCATTTATAAATCCCTCCTAAGGATCTCATTTTTTTGAAGTTTTAGAAAACTACCGATCTATCTTGTAAAACTGATAATTCTATCAACCTGTTACAAAACTGCCACCTCCTTTGCCTCAATTTTTGAGAGCTGCCTTATATCTTCCATTATCCTGTTTGCAATATCACGATAAGGCATACCCTTTTGGATAAAAACCGGCTTTCCAAAATACACACAAACCCGGGCAAACTTAAACCCTTTCGCCCCTTTTGGTAAAACAACATCCGTGCCGCTTACATAAGCCGGGATCACCGCTGCATCAATCTTGGCCGCAATAAATCCAATACCCGGTTCTGGATCATTTGATACCCCTTGGGTCTGGCGTGTCCCTTCCGGGAAGATCAATAACCCTGAACCGTTATTTAATACGCGTATAGCGTTCTTTAACGACCCAAAATCCGCACTGCCTCTTTTAACCGGAAAAACATGCAGTTTAGATAAATACCATGAAGCAAAGAAATTACCGAACATTTCTTTTTTCGCCATGTAATTCAAAGAGCGCGGGCAGCTAACCCCTACAGCCGGAGGATCAAGATAACTCACATGATTAGAAGCAATAAGAAACCCTCCCGATTTAGGGATATTTTCCCGGCCGTAAACCTTAAGGCGAAAAAAGGCTTTGAGAATTAAAAAACAAATAAAACGAGAAACCCAATAAATCATTGCATGCTCATAATAATGCGCTCGCCTGCCTTAAGCAATGCCTTTGCCCGGGACAAGCTTTTTGCTTCCGCATAGGTGCGCATAATCGGTTCAGTCCCAGAGCCGCGGAACATTAACCAGCTCATATCCTCGCAAATCAATTTAATACCGTCGTAATCCTTGATCTCCACCACCTTTTTCCCTAATAACTCCGCAGGCAAATCCTCTTTTTTCGGCTCCAGGCGCTTCGCCAGATGGAAATCCGCGCGCACATAATAATATTTGCCGAATTCATCCTCGGTTTCCTCCAATATCTTCAAAATATTCTTTTTCCGATAGACCATCATTTCTAAAAGCAGCATCCCGGCTACACTGCCGTCGCGCTCCGGGATATAATTCTTGACCCCCATGCCTCCGGCTTCTTCGCCTCCGGCGATAATATCCTCGGTCTCCATCAGGTTTGAAATATATTTAAACCCTACCGGGGTCTCATACAATTTAACGCCCAGGGCTCTGGCGATATTATCGATCATCATGCTCCCGCAGATGGTCTTTACAATACCTCCTGACCATTTACGGTCCTGGTTCAAATGGATCGCTAAAAGTCCGAGGATCTTTTGTGGATGAATAAAAACGCCTTTTGGTGCGACCGCGGCTATACGGTCGGCATCTCCATCCAAAGCGATCCCAAGATCGAACGACTCATTTTTTACCCGCGCCTTTAATTCCTGAAGATTCTCCTCTACCGGTTCCGGGCGCTTGCCTAAAAACGATGGATTAATGGTATTACGCATGAACTCCAGTTTTATCCCGGTGCCTTTAAGGATATCGGCGATCAAGGTATCGCCAGAACCATACATGGCATCGACTAAGACCTTGAACTTCTTGGTTTTAATCCGTTTTAGATCAATATATTTGCGGATAAACTTCACATAATCACGGGTCAGGTCATCAGTAATGATCGGCTGGGAATCACTTGTAAATTGTTTGACCGGTGTATTCCCTAAAAGTTCCTCGACTGCCTTAGTCACCTCTGGCCCGGCCGCGCCGCCGGAGGCGGTTTTTATTTTAAAACCGTTGTATTCAGCAGGGTTGTGCGAAGCGGTAATCATGATCCCCAGATCCATACCCCGTGATTTGACGGCAAAACTCAACGCAGGCGTGGGAACCGGCCGGTCGGATAAAACCACCTTTATTCCGTTGGCCGCAAGAACCTGTGCGGATATTTTTGCAAAATCTCCGGACATAAAACGGGTATCGAAACCTACCGCCACTGTTTTGCCCGACCCCAAATAATCACTTACTGCCTGTGCCAGGATCTTAAGGTTACTAAAGGTATAAGTATCCCCGATCACCGCGCGCCATCCATCCGTTCCGAACTTTATCTCATTATTTTGCGACATGCCTCATCCTTTCCATAGCAAGTTTAGCATCTACGGCTGTAAATATATACGCTCCCGCGGCTAAAATGTTAGCCCCGGCGTCAATCACCAATTTAGATGTCCGGTCATTTATCCCTCCATCAACGGAAATATCCCCTGGAAAAATACTCCGCAAGGCCTTTATCTTCGGCAATACCACAGGCATGAATGTCTGCCCTCCAAACCCGGGGTTAACGGACATAACCAGCACAAAATCAACCGCACCGAGGATCGGCTTGATCCTCAAAAGCGCGGTATGCGGGTTTAAAGAAACACCGAATTTTATCCCTTTACTTCTTAGCTCACGGCTCATAACGCGAATCCGGGCCAAAGACGTTGCTTCAATGTGCACGGTGATCATGTCAGATCCTGCCTCAACAAACCGGCCGATAAAGGATTCCGGCCGCGAGATCATCAAATGCACATCTAAAGGCAATTTTGTGACCTTTCGGATGCTTTTAACAACCAAAGGCCCAATGGTAATATTCGGGACGAAATGCCCATCCATTACATCTACATGCAGGATATCCGCACCTGCACGTTCAACATTCTTGATCTGCCGGTCTAAACAGCTAAAATCCGCAGAGAGTATGGATGGAGCGATCTTAATCATGTTCGGTAAAGTTTTTTTCGCTGTATATACAGGCATACTGTCTCCGGCACAAGATAACGAAAAGACATATTATTCTTGATACACTGCCTAATCTCAAAAGCTGAAACATCCACTGCCCTGATTGCTACCGTCTGAATATAGCTGGGGATATTCTCCAGAAGATATCCCGGCCGCGTAGCAACGACGAATTTGACCATTTTTATGATCTCGGAAAAATCCTTCCATTCATCAAGGTATTTTAAAAGGTCCGATCCTGTAATAAAGAACAATTCATCTTTAGGGAATTTATTCTTAAACATCTTAACCGTATCTATGGTATATGACCGGCCGTCCCTTTTTATCTCGATATCCGATACAGAAAAATACTTATTGCCTCTTATGGCTAAAGAGATCATATTAAACCGGTCACTGGCCGGTGCAATATCAAGATTATCCTTGTGTGGCGGAAAATAAGCCGGGACAAAAACCACTTTATCCAGGGCTAATTTCTCCCTGGCCTCTTCCGCTAAGATCAAATGCCCGATATGAACCGGATTAAAAGTTCCTCCCAAAATACCGATTTTCATCGGCGCACCTGGCCCGAGCCATAAACTTCATATTTATAGGTTGTAAGTTCCTCAAGCGCCATCGGCCCCCGGGCATGGATTTTATCTGTGGAAATACCAATCTCCGCACCCAGGCCGAACTGAAAACCGTCGGTAAAGCGGGTCGATGCATTCACATAGACACAGGCAGAATCCACGCCTTTTAAGAACTTTGCGGCGGATGACTTATCCCTGGTAACAATACTGTCCGAATGATGTGACCCGTAATGATTTATATGCCTGATCGCACTGTCTAAATCAGAAACCACCTTAACCGAAAGTATAAGTCCCAGGTATTCACTGTAGTAATCACGCTCCGTAGCTTTTTTAACCTTTCCCTTGATAATATTTCTTGTCGTATCGCATCCGCGCATTTCTACCCCAGCTGAAACAAAACGGGCAAACATCCTCGGAAGGAATCTTTTGGCGATATCCTTGTGTACCAGCATAGACTCCATTGCATTACAAACCCCGGGACGTTGGACTTTGGCATTAAAGCAAATATTTTCGGCCATATCCAGGTCCGCGGATTTATCCACATATACATGGCATATCCCTTTGTAATGCTTGACTACCGGAATCCGGGAAACTCGGGCAACTCTTCGTATCAACCCCTCTCCGCCACGCGGGATTACCAGGTCAATATAATCCGTAAATTTCAGTAGAATATCGATCGCCGAACGGTCAGCAGTCGTAACTAAATTCACCGCGCCTTCTGAAATGCCATTTGCCTTAAGTGTTTTCTGCAATACTTTATAAATCGCCTGGTTGGTATTTAATGACTCACTGCCACCCCTTAAAATCACGCTGTTACCGGACTTAAAGCATAACCCTATGCATTCAGCGGTAACATTAGGCCGGGATTCATAAATAATCATGATCACCCCGATCGGAGTACGCACTTTATTGATCTTGAGTCCGTTTGGCCGGCGGATACTTCTCATCACTTCACCCACGGGATCAGGCAATTTAGCCAGCTCCAGGAAAGCATCCGCCATTTCCTGGATCCTTTTTTCATTAAGGCTTAATCGATCGATAAATGCCGGAGCCATTTTTACCTTTAAGGCCAAAGACATGTCCTTCTTGTTTGCAGCTAAAATGATCCGCTTTTCCCGCAAAAGGCAAACAGCCATTTGGCGCAGGATCTTATTCTTAACTGCCGCAGGCAAAAGCGATAATTGACGGCTGGAAATTTGTGCTCTTTTAGCGGTATTTATCAGTTCGGTTTTTAAGCTCATCTCACAAAATCACGATGTTATCCCGGTGGACTACTTCCCGGAAATACCTTTTGCCTTTTGCCTTATCTAAATCCTGGCTGTTCAAGGTTACCTTTCCTTTAGCAAACTCCAACCCGCATTTATCCTCGATCCTTACAATATCCCCGTTCTTAAAATCCCCGGACAGGCCCACAACCCCTACAGAAAGCAGGCTTTTTTTGTTTAAAAGAGCCGTTTTTGCGCCGTCATCAACGCTGATACGCCCCTTGCATTTGGCAGCAAAAGCGATCCAGCGTTTTCTGGGAGCCAGATTCTCTTTGGGCACAAATAAAGTCCCGCATGTTTCGGCATCCCTTATCAGCAAATTCAAAATATCTTTTTTCCGGCCATTAGCGATAACGCATGGTATCCCTGAATCTACCGCAATCCGCGCGGCTTCGATCTTAGTGATCATTCCTCCAACACAGGTATTTTTTGCTGTAGGAGATGCAAAACCTTTTATTTGAGGAGTGATACACTCTACCAGAGGGATTACCGTCTTTTTGTCCTCGCCCATCAGTCCATCAACATCGGAAAGAATGACTAAAAGATCCGCGCTAATCAAGCTTGAAACTAAAGCTGAAAGCCGGTCATTATCGCCAAATTTTATCTCATCGATAGCAACCGTATCATTCTCATTGATCACCGGCACAACCCCGTATTTTAAGAGCGAAAGCAAGGTGTTTTTTACATTCAAACTCCTTTTACGGTCATTAAAATCATCCCAGGTAAGCAAAACCTGCGCGCAAGGCAAAACACGCCTGTTCAAACCTAATCTAAAATACTCATGAAAAAGATTCATTAAAAGCGGCTGGCCGACTGCTGCAGCGGCCTGTAAATCAGACAATTGCTTAGGCCGCTTTTTTAAACCTAAAGCTCCCATTCCTAAAGCGATCGCGCCGGATGAAACTACCACCACCTCAACCCCTGAACGGATCAATGCGCCTACCTGCTGGGCAATAGAATTAAAAACCGGCCTATCCAGTTTTGCCGAATAAAAAAGGCTCGAGCCTATTTTTATTACAACGCGTTTATAATTCTTTTGCGATAGCTTCAACTAAAACCTCCAAACCTTCCTTCTTTAATGCCGATATCGGATAGATTTTTTTCCTGACGGTCTTTCTAAACCGGATTAAATTGTCTTTGGCACCATCTAAATCCATTTTATTCGCCACAATCACCTGTGGTTTTCTAAAAACTTCTTTGCTATAGTTTTTTATCTCTTTATTCACCGCACGGTAATCGCTGACCGGATCCCTGCCTTCTGCGCCTGACATATCAATTATATGCACCAGGACCCGTGTGCGCTCAACATGGCGCAAAAATTTATCCCCCAAACCTTTGCCTTCAGAAGAACCTTCGATCAAGCCGGGGATATCCGCCATTATGAAATTCCTGGATTTTGCCCGCACTACTCCTAAAACCGGAGATTTAGTGGTAAAGTGATACGCCGCGATCTCCGGATGGGCATTAGAGATCATCGAAATCAAGGTGGATTTTCCTACGCTGGGGAATCCGATCACACCGGCATCAGCAATGATCTTAAGATCGAGCAGGATCTCTTTCTCAACCGTCTCTTCGCCGCTTGTTGCTTCCATATACGGCTTATTGCCTAACCCGCCCCGGCCGCCTTTTGCCACTATCACCTTTTCCTGATCGGTTGTCAGGTCACGCAAAATACATTTATTTTGGGCATCGATCACTATCGTACCGATAGGAACATGTATTACAACCGCTTCAGCATCCTTTCCTTTACGGTTTTTACCGGAACCATGTTCACCGTGTTTGGCGTAAAAATGCCGTTTGAACTGAAAATCATATAGAGTAAGGATATTGCGGTCAGCCTGAACAACAATATCTCCGCCATTACCGCCATCGCCGCCGTCAGGAATGCCTAAGCGGGTATATTTATCTTTATATAAACTGGAACACCCACGGCCCCCGTTACCGGAGCGCACATGTATCTTGACACTGTCAATGAACATTAAAGAGCGATTTCCTTGATCTCAATCCGGGTTAACTGCTGACGGTGCCCTTTTTTCCAGTCGGAAGATTTACGGCGGCGGTATTTATAGGAAATAATTTTTTTACCCTTTAAATCGCCTACTACCTTGGCTTTAACCAAAGCCGACTTCAAATATGGCCGGCCAATCTCAACCGCATCACCTTTTGCAACCAAAAGCACCTTCTCCAGGGAAATAATTTTGCCTTTCTCCCCCACCTGCTTTTCCACATTTAAGCTATCACCAACTTTGACATTATACTGTTTTGCTCCAACTTCAACGATCGCATACATTTGGCACTCTCCTTTAGTAAAAAAAACAAACCTGCGGGAACAAAAAACACCCAGCCTGCCGTAAAGTCAATCCACAATTTAGAACAAGAATTTTAACACATTATAGGTAAGACGTCAAGGTAAAATCAACTTTTCCACCAGGCGATCTTTTGCAGTTCTACGGCGAAAGGAGTAAAAGGCGGAAGCTTAGCCGGATCGTTAAAATCGGTATCATAACTCCAAACCCGGTTAGGTGCCGAATAATAGGAACCTTTCCAATTCCCGGAAGCAATCTGGCTGAACCATAACTCAACGAATGACCCCTTTATGGTCAGGCTTTTACCGGTCCAGTTTTCCAACAGCCGGGTATAATTCTCTAACCCTCCGCTATAAGTCAAAAGCCCTGTCTCCGGAGTAGGCTTTATCCCGGCAATAAAGGCCGTATTTACCTCGGTATTATTGGGAGCGGTCCCTGTCCCCCAATTACTGGATAAAAGGGTAATCGCATCACAAATTACCGCAGTTGACCGTTTATTGGCTCCACTCTTATTATAATCCCCCTGAATATATACGGGGGTATTGGAAACCACGGTTAAATTACTGGCAAGCTGGCTGCCATTATTAAGCCTGACCCCATTCGGCTGGGCAGAAGTCGCGTCACTGCGGGTAACATACAAAAGCCCGTTTACCGGAAAATACCCGGAACTGTTCAATTTAGCCATGTCGATCGTGGTTACTGTAACAATCTTTCCCTCGCGGTTATTCATAAATGTATTAGCCGGTCCTGCCGGGTCATCAATCGTGCCAGCGGGCAAAGAAGAAGTAATATCTGTTCCGCTCTTATTATAGGCACGGCCGTCCACGATCTTTAAATCAGCATTTTGCGCATAATATCCTGTAGGAGAAACTGAACCAACGACCGGAACCGCTAAAGTACTGACCCCATGTACACTGCTTTTGACCGTGCCTGCCCAGCGGGTTTGCGAAGCATCCGTCCAATCTGCGCGGTCACAATCCAAAGCTTGTTCGGCTCCGATCTTCATGGCAAAGAAATCACTGGTGCCATTTTTTAGAATACTTACGATCGAATTAGTCATCCCTCCACCATCCGTATCTTTACGGCTATGGAATATACTGGCGGCACTGCGGAAATAATCTGTATCTATCGTAAGGGTAGTATTGTTTGAGCCGACATAAATATCATTATTGCAATGAACAGGCCCGGCAAAAGTCATGGGCTTGCCGGGAAAAAGCTCGAGATCGTCCTGATAGAACACCGCATGCTGAAAGGTATATGCCTTTTTAAGACAGATACGCTGATTCAATGTTACCGGGGTATTAAACCTTTGGTGTATAGCAGTAGCCGTAAGCTGATAATAGGTTATATGTTTGAACAGGCCGTTTTCCGTAAAAGGCTGGTCAGGTGCACCTATAGGGGTCAAGGAATATGTGATCGTAAAATTAGCCGGCGTATATATTGGCACGACAAGAGGGTTGATCGAAAGATGATTTGCAACATTGAACCCGAGCTGATAAGCCACCTGGGAAAGAGCGCCCTCTGCCAAATAAAAAGCCTGGGTATAGGCGATATCACGCTGGACAAAATTAGATTCATTGACAGCACGAAAGATCACCGCACTGGTTAAAATGATCAGCGTCGCGATCAATGAATAAGCGATTACCAGTGTAAATCCTTTATGGTTTTTCAATTTCGAAAATAACATTTTAGTTCCTCATCTTTATCCTCGATGTCGAACCAAGGCTAAAAACCCTGCCGTCAGTAGCGACACCACGCATATTCAAATCAACCCTTAATTCGTCTAAATTCAAGGACGCATCACGGGCATGGTCAAAGAACTGCACACTATTAACGTTAGAAGCTAAGATCCTTGTATTACCGTTTTGAGTTTGTAATAATTGTTGTGTAATATTATTCACAACAATACTGCAAGCGGCATCCCAGCTTATCGCCGAGCCCACCGAAACCGGCAGGGAATTAGTATCATATTGAGGCAATTGATACTGGATCATGTCCGTTCCTGCAACCGGACTGTTTTGCGTAATGATGATCTTAGTCCGGTTTGTTCTTTTTAGATCCAGGGCAATCCGTTCTATCGCCTGGCGGCTGTTTGCCTGAAGGCTAGCCGAAATATCCGCAGCCTGGTATATCGCACGCGATTGCATAATGAATGCAACCAAGATCCCCACAATGATTACAGCAATGGTAAGGGCAAAGATTATCTCTAAAACAGTAAACCCTCTATGTTTCATATCCCCCCCGTTCGTATAGTCTGGAAGATACGGCTGTAATTACGCCCGTCTTTGCCTCTCCAGGAGACTGTAACTTCGATTAAAAGCGGGTCCGGGATATTGGATGTTATCACATTCAGATCAGTTCCATCCGCCCGTTTTAAAGCTACCATGATCTGTTCATTAGGCAGGCTGAATCCTCCAACTAAGCCTGCTGGAACCAGGGTATTATCCGGAAAATTCCCAACCCGAGGAATATCGTTAAATGCGGTGCTTTTCATTTTCTCGAGGACATCTTTGGCATCATCATAAGCAATCCCCATTTCCTTGGCTTGGATGATCAAATTCAAGGCATTGATATAAACCATTAAGAGTGCCGCCACAGCGGTAGTGGTAAGTAAAGCGGTAACCATCACCTCAATAAGAGTAAAACCTTTCTTTGACTTTAACATATATGAACGTTTTCCCCTAAAATATCGTATCCCTTTCTCTAACTAAAGGATACCACGTAACACTACCATAATCAAGGCATACAATAACATAAAAGACATCAATTTAAGGAATTACAGGATGCAGACTTTGCGTATCTTTCCAGGAAGAGATTTGAAAATCAGTATCGATGTTAAGATTACGAATGGCATTCATATACTCCTGATTATATTCGATCTCAACGGCGCCGTTTAACGTAGTGTTGGATGACCATACTCCGCCATCGACATTCAAGGCATTTCCGCCTCCGTTTATCGTAAATCTCCCACGGGTGTAAATAGCCCCATCTATTCCAACATTGCCGCTAATGGTGGCATCATAAACCACTTCCCCTCCTACCACAAAAAAGCCGCCTGCAGAAATATTGCCTTTCATGGTAAGATTACCCTCCAGGAATATAACGTTAGGCACACCCGGACTATGCCAGAAACTCACCGGGAAAGGTCCGTTAAGCTGGGTCGAATCATGATAATTGCCTTGGAGGATACTTATCTGCCTCAACTGGTCAAAACTAAGCCGCGGCAAGGGAGTCACGGCATCATTAGTCGCTCCTCCGGAAATATTGCTGGTATCGGTAATCGAACCGCCAAAACTTACTTTACCGTCGATAGAATAGGAAGTGCCGTTAATAGACACATTGCCTGCGGTATACAAAGCGTTATCATAGAAATTAGCCGGAGTCATATTATACTTATATATCACTGCCTCGATTATCCGGGTTGACCTCCTCACTCCTGAAAACGGTACAAAACCGGTTGAGGTGATCGTGCGATACCCGGAAATATCTGTCCCGATCACGACCGAATATCCCCCAGGGCCGAAAGAAGTGTCGGGGATATTTGCGAAGTTCCCTCCGCGCAGGTTGATTAAAGCCTGATTTACCCCGGCTTCTGCCAGCCAGAAGGATTGAATATTATCCACATGACGTAATGCCATGCGTACCTGTGTCTGATTACGCATGAACATCGCCCCTCCTAAAACGGACATGACCAATACTACAAGTAAAACCACAACCAAAACCACACCGCTTTTATTCATTCCGCAGCCTCACTTTTTCAACTACTGTCCGGAAAAGTTCCTTGCCGCGCAAATTTTTCTTTAATCCCAAGCTTATCTGCAATGTATTACCGCCTGCGCAATCCGAGCATCCTAAACCTCCCATACAGCAAAATAATACCGCAGAGGTACTATTACTTATAACTTTAAAAGTATTTACCGGATGCTCACGAATAAGCTGATCATTCAAAACATAATAACTTATCGGCTTGGTACTGGCGGGTATAAAAAAATCTATTCGGGTACCACTATTAGAAATAGTCATGGTATCAGGAGAGCCTTGCCGTAATTCTCTAAGCATACCATCCATAGAAAAAACCGACCCTTCTAATAGATCCGATAAAGCCTGATCAGTATTGAAAATCGTGTTGGCAATTATCAAGGTTTGCAGGACTAAAGTGATAATAATGATAAGCAGACAACCCGCTACCAAAAGCTCTACAAGAGTAAATCCAGTGGTTTTTCTCCTCATATTAAGGCTCTGCGATCTTTGTACTTAGTGTTACATTACGTGGTCTCATGCCCCGATCTTGCCAGTTCACTGTGACCTGTATGTTACGGGGATTACCACCCGCCGCAATCACAATTGTCTCGCCATTTAAAGCATTGAGCCCGCGGCTGGAGATATCACTGGAATTCCAAGCCGCCGAAACTATATTCGCATAACTGGTGTTTTTTAACTCCTCAATAGCAAATTGCGCATGGGATACCGCAGTAACAAGATTACGGTTATTCTCGGAAATTGTCAGGCAGGAAATAAAAAGGCTTAGTATCGCGGTTACCGGGATTACCAGTATAGCTATTCCCAAAAGGAGCTCGGCAAGCGTAAATCCCCGTTCAGCATTCTTCATAATCTAATTATGTCAGCCTATTAAGATATCACCACGTCCTCTATATGCGAAGCCGGATTTGAGATAAGGTTGATCTTGGTCTTGAATTTACGCTCGATAAAGTTCAGGCTTTCCTTATCCCGCAATATCTCATCGATCAAGGCAGGATTCAAGGTCAGATTAACCTGATGGACATTTTTACCTTTAAGGAATTTCTTTAACTCTTTAAAGGCATAGATCGAAGTGGTCAGTCCTGACTTTACCCTGCCTCGGCCCTTGCAATACGGGCAAGGCTGGTACGAAAGGGCCTGGACGGTGTTGTGGATCCTCTCCCTGGTTATCTCAACCAACCCGAACTTAGATATCCCCTGAATATCATATTTTGCCCGGTCAGCGCTCAAGGCCTTCTTTAAAATATTAAGAAGCTCGCGCCGGTGTTTTTCTTTTTCCATATCGATAAAATCCACTACTACTATCCCGCCCAAATCCCTTAAACGCAGCTGCCGGGCCACTTCTAAAGCCGCCTCACAATTGACCTTAAAAGCGGTCTCCTCCTGATTATACCTTTTGGTAAATCCTCCAGAGTTAACATCGATCACCACTAACCCCTCTGTCGGCTCGATAATAATATAAGCCTTGGATTTAAAATAAATCCTGCTCTCAAATATCTTATTGATCTGCTTTTCCACATCTTTTTCTTCAAAAAGGTCGTCCCCTTTGTAAAGTTCCACTTTTTTGGTAAGATAATTCAAGAATGTCTTCATAAACCTTAAGATCCGGTAAAACTCCGGCTTAGAATCCACGATCAGTTTCGTAACATCCTCGGTAAAAGAGTCCCGGATCGCCCGTAAAGTAAGATCATACTCTTCATATACTAATGACGGGGCTTTGCTATTTTGCACTATCCGTTCAACCCTTGACCATAATTTCATCAGGAAATTCGCATCACGGATCAACTCCTGTTTGGATTTGCCCAGGGCTGCGGTACGCACGATAAAGCCCAGGTTATCCGGAAGTTTTGCCTCTTTAAAGATCTCCCGCAAACGCTTTCGCTCATCATCGTCATCGATGCGCCGAGAGATCCCTACCTGTTTGTCCTGGGGCATCAGCACAAGATAACGACCCGCAATCCCGATATGACAGGATAACCTTGGGCCCTTATTGCCAAAAGATTCTTTGACCACCTGAACCAGTACCTCTTCTCCTTTTTTAACCTCTTTTTTCGGGGCAGTTGTGGCGGTATCCGACTCGAAAGCATATTCAATCTCCGAAAGATAAAGAAACCCTTTCTTAGCCAGGCCAATATCCACAAAGGCCGCTCCCACCGACGGCATCACCGCCTCGATCCTGCCTTTATAAATATTGCCGACGATCGTCTTATCCTGCGGCCGCTCCATATAGAATTCATCCAGGCGTCCATCCGAAACTATTGCTACCCGCTTTTCGCGGGTTTCCACGTTAATTAAAATCTCCTTAGCCAT